>JAFYHS010000043.1 GCA_017539045.1 Bacteroidales bacterium | reverse complement strand
CTGGCGAGCCGATCCACGCCGAGGTTGACAACACCACCGACGAGGTTACGGTGTGGTGGGGCGAAGCTCCTCTGCCGCCTGCGCAACCCATCGAGGAATGGCTGTACTATGACGACGGCGCCAACGTCGACGCCATCGGTCTGACTACTGGTGGTTCGTTCTACTGGGGCATCAAGTTCCCGGCTGCCTCCTTGTCGCAGTACGTGGACTGCTCAGTGACGAAGATCGCCTACTTCGACTACACAGCTCACACCGGCACCGTCCGCATCTACAACGGTTCGAACGGTAATGGTCCTGGCACGCTGATTGGCACGTACAACTACACTGCCAACGGCACCGAAGACTGGGCTGAGTGGACCATCCCGGCCGTGGCCTTCGACAACACGCAAGACCTCTGGATCGTGATGAACAACGCTAGCGGCCAGTATGTGGCCTCTTTGGGCAACTACACGGGCGACCCGAACGGCACGATGATCTCGACCGACGGTAGCACTTGGTACACGCTTGAGGAAGCCACTAGCGGTTCGCTCAGCGGCACCTGGAACCTGCGCTGCTTCGTGAGCAACCAGGCCAAGGGTGAGGTTGCCGTTCTCGACGAGAAGGGCAACGGCACTCCCGGCGGCGTGATTGCCAACGCTGGCGTTGCCAAGGTTGGCGGTCCTGCCCCGATGAACCGCGTCCGTGCCACGATGGTACAGTACAACGTCTACCGTTCGACCGACAACGAGACCTACGAGATGATCGGCTCGGTGCCTTACGTCGAGGGTCAGACCTACTACGAGTACGTCGACGCTCCTGGTGCCGGTAGCTACTACTACCAGGTGCGCGCCCTGTATGACGACGACTGCGAGTCCGAACCCGCTCTTGCCGCCGACGACCCGACGCACAACTATGTGACGGCCAGCGTCGACGCAGTGAACGAGAACAGCGACAACGTGGCCCTCTATCCTAACCCGACAAAGGGCAACGTGACGATCGAGGCTACTGGTATGAGCCGCATCACCGTGGTGAGCGTCCTCGGCCAGGTGGTCTACGACACCGAAGTCAGCGAAGACACCTACGTCATGAACATGTCACAGTTCACTGCCGGCATGTACATGGTCCGCGTCTACACTGAAAACGGTATGACCGTCAAGCGCGTCACTGTCATGCAATAAATGACAATCGGTTAATGTAGAGACGGTGTGCACACCGTCTCTACAGCACCGATAAAAACAAGAAAGGCAACCCAAACGGGTTGCCTTTCTTTGTTTTGTCTTTTGGGATTCAATAGGTCTCGTGAATGCCTCGCCCGGGCAATGCAGCGATCAGCTTCTTGGTGTAGGCATTCTGAGGATGCTCGAAGAGTTGGTCGGCATCCTCCATCTCAACGGGCGTCCCGTTATACATCACCACCACACGATCGCTCATGAAGCGAACTACACTGAGGTCATGCGAGATGAAGATATAGGTAAGATTTCGTTCTTTTTTCAAACGGTTGAGCAGATTGAGGACCTGTGCCTGCACTGAAACATCCAAGGCCGATACCGACTCATCACAGATGACCAGACGTGGATTCACCGCCAAAGCGCGCGCGATGCAGATGCGTTGCCGCTGTCCGCCCGAGAACTCATGAGGATACCGATCATAATGCTCGGCTTGAAGTCCCACTTGTTCCAACAGATCACATACCGCATTCCTGCGTTTGCCAGCATCATTTTCGATGCCATGCACCTGCATGGGTTCGGCGATGGCTTCTCCGATGGTGATGCGTGGGTTGAGAGAAGAGTAGGGGTCTTGAAATACAATCTGTGCCTGTTTTCGGAAGTCGCGCAAGGCTTGACCTTTCAATGCGGTTACTTCTATGCCGTCAAACCACACTTTGCCGCCTGTGGGCTCAACCAAACGCAGGATGCTGCGCCCTAAGGTGGTCTTGCCGCAGCCCGACTCGCCAACGAGGCCGAGGGTCTCACCTTCGTAGACCTCAAGGCTTACGTCGTCGACGGCCTTCACATGGCCATAGACACGGCTGAACACACCTTTACGCAAGGGATACCATGTTTGAAGATGCTCCACTTTTAGTATGGGCGAATGGCTGTATAGCTGCTTAAGATGCGCTTGACGCTCTTCGTCGGTGATTTGCAGGTCATTCAGTATCTGTTCCTTGCCACCTTGCCATTGACCGTCAAGAAACTCTTTGACGACGGGAAGCCGTTTGAGACGCACGTCCATAGGTGGGCGGCAGGCCAAAAGACCTTGCGTGTAAGGATGTTTTGGATGGCTGAGGATCTGCTGCACGGCGCCGCGCTCCATAATCTCGCCATTGTGCATGACGGCCACATCGTCGGCAATCTCGGCCACGACGCCAAGGTCATGGGTGATGAAGATCATACCCATCCCCGTTTCGGCCTGCAACTGGCGTAAGAGCTTTAGGATTTCAAGCTGCACCGTCACATCCAAGGCCGTGGTGGGCTCGTCCGCAATAAGAAGCTGAGGTTGGCAGGCAATGGCCATGGCGATCATCACGCGCTGCTTCTGTCCGCCCGAGAGTTCGTGAGGATAGCTGTCGTAGATGGCTTCCGGCCGAGGCAACATCACCTGCTTGAAGAGTTTGATGACACGCTCTTTGGCTTCTTTCTTGCTCACAGGTCCCTGAGCCTGTCGAAGGGCCGTCTTGCCTTCATGCTGCAGTATCATCTCCGACACCTGATAGCCACATTTGTAGACAGGATTCAGCGAGGTCATCGGCTCCTGGAAGATCATGGCGATGCGTTTGCCACGCACCGTTGCCATCTGACTCTCGTTGAAGTCCTTGATTTCGTCGTCGCCCAGCAGTATGGAATCGGCTTTGATTTGGCTGTTTCTTTCGTTCAGCAGGCGCATGACGGCCAACGAACTAACCGACTTGCCCGAACCCGACTCACCGACCAAACCAAGTGTGCGGCCGGCAAACACCTCCAAGTCGATGCCATGCACGGCTTCGACCCATTCTTTTTCATGTTTGAAAGAGATTCGGAGGTTCTTAATGGATAACAAGGGCGTCGGCATCTATCGCTAATTTGTGGCAAAGGTAGTAAAAAACTTAGATTCCCAAGGGAATCTCACTCTAACAAAAAAAGTGTACCTTTGTACAAAATTTCAGCGTTATGAGAAAAATCATTCTTATCCTGTTTGCCTTGCTTCCCATGATGGCTTGGGCCCAGTTTGATGCCTATTTCAGCGAATCCTCCTTGCGCGTCGACTACTGTCTGACAGGCAACAGCAAGGAGACTTCGTTTTCACTCAAGGAGCTTATCCACGAGCCCTATTGGAGTGGCTCGAAGACCAACCTCATCGACAACCTGGAGTTTGGAAGCTATATTGTCAAGGTGTTTGAGGCAGGGACGGACCATCTCTTGTTCTCCAAAGGCTATCAGAACCTTTATGGCGAATGGCAGACCACTGACGAAGCCAAGCAGGTCACCAAGACCTTCGACGAATCGGTCGTTGTGCCTTTCCCCAAGGTGAAGGTCGATATTGCTTTATGTTACAAGACTTGGGAAGGTGAACTCAAGGAAGGCATGCGCTTTAGCGTCAGCCCCACGGACTATTTCATTCGCGACTACGACAAACTTGACTTGCCCGTTTATGAGGCTTGGATTGGCAACAAGGACATTACCAAGGCTGTCGATATCGTCATCCTTCCCGAAGGCTACACCCAAGCCGAGATGGGCAAGTTCATTAAAGACTGCGACTTCTTTGTGAAGAGCATGTTCAGCTATGCGCCTTACGACCGGTATCGCGAGAGTTTCAATATCCGTGGGGTGATGGCACCATCGGCTGAGAGCGGCTGCACCATGCCTGGCGACCATATCTACAAGAACACGGCCATGCGCTTTAGCTTCTGGACTTTCGACTCGGAACGTTATTGCATGAGCACCGACAACCGCGACATCCGTGACTTGGCGGGTCAGGTGCCTTACGATCAAATCTATATTCTTATCAACACGGAGAAATATGGCGGTGGTGGCATTTATAACTTTTACTGCTCCAGCGCCAGCAGCAATGGCTTCTCGAGTGATGTCATCATCCACGAGTTCGGGCACGGCTTTGCGGGCTTGGCCGATGAATACTACAATGACGACACTTATGGCGACATGTATAACAACGATTTGGAGCCTTGGGAGCCCAATATCACCACGATGGTCGATTTCGATGCAAAGTGGAAGGATATGGTGGACAGGAAGACCCCGGTGCCGACGCCGCGTGAGAAGAAATATGAAAGCACGATAGGCGTCTTCGAAGGCGGAGGCTATGAGGCCGAGGGCGTCTACAGCCCCCACATGGATTGCCTGATGAAGACCTTCAATGGCCATGAGTTTTGTCCTGTCTGTCAACGTGCCATTGAGCGTATGATACTATACTATTCGAAATGAATTATCTGGATATCATCATCGCCATCATCCTGCTTCTTTTTGGGGTCAAGGGTTTCCGCAAAGGCCTCATTATAGAAGTGGTCACCCTATTGGCTTTTGCCGTGGGCATCTATGGCGCGATGCATTTCTCCGACTTCACAGCTGAGCATTTGAAGGAATTCATGGAGATCAATCCGAAATACCTCAACACCACAGCTTTTGTGCTCACCTTTATCCTGTTGGTCATCTTAGTGAATATTATTGGAAGGATGGTGACAAAGCTGATTCAGGCTATGAACTTGGGCTTTTTCAACAAATTGGGTGGCGCGGTGTTTGGCATGGCCAAAGGTGTGCTGCTCTGCAGCATCATGGTCATGGTGCTCAACAACTTCCAGCTGATTGGCATTGTGAAGCCAGAGGTAAGGGAGCAATCCAAACTCTATCCTTACATCGAAGAGACGGTGCCCTATGTCTATAGAGGCTTTGACCTGGTGAAAGGCTACGTCGACGACTTGCAAAACGAAGAAGAGGAGCCCTCTCAGGCCCCTCTCCAAACCGTTTAGTTTTATAATATCCTCCTCTTAAATCACCCCACGATCCAGCAAGGTCATGATGGTCTCGATTTCATCGTCTTCGGGGTTGTGCTGGGGGTCATATTCCGTCTTCAGGTTATAGCCCCACAGGCGGGCGAAGCCTTGGTAGAAGAAGGCGCGTACTTTGCCTCGCAGTTCCTGTACCACTTTGTAGCTGGTGTTGCCGGTTTCGCGGTCGATGAGGCGGACGAGGATAAGGCCTTGCGTGATGGTCAGGTTCTTCAGCTCCTCGGTGTATTGTTCTGTGATCTCCGTCTCGGCCTGTTTCATCAGGCGGTTGCGTTCCGTTTTGCTGGGGATGTTGGCCAAGAGGGAGTCGTACTCTTGCATTTTAGTCCCGGCCAGCTTCGCATAAGGATACACTTTCTTCACGTTGTTGGCCAGACGGCGTCCCTTGTTCGTCTCGATGATTTGCAGGTAACGTTGCATCAGGTCGATGTCGACTTCGGGCAAGTATACGATGAGGGTAGTATCGCCATTCTCTTCGATGCGGCCATAAACCACGGAGCCTTTGACAGGTTCGGTAGGATTCGAAAAGTCGACCACCGACGACTTGGGCTGTGCATCTTGCTTTTTGACGAGCACCACTTTCTTTCTTGTGGGGTCGGCTTTGGAAATCAACTGGGCAAAACCGGTCAGGCTCATCAAGGCAATCAAGGCAACTAAGACTATTCTTTTCATGACGTTCATTATTTTTCTATTGTTCAACGCTCATGGATATGCAAGTATTGTGCCAAAAAAAGCATCGAGCCGAAACCCGATGCTTTTTTTTGAAGAAACTGATCGAAGAATCAGTCGCCTACATGGAGTTTTTGCAACCCCGATTTCTCTATCTTGGCCTCGGCATAAGCGCGGTCGACCACCAACTCTGTCGCCTTGATGTCGGAAGGCATCTCAAACATGGCATCGTTGAGGATGGCCTCCATGATGGAACGCAGTCCGCGTGCACCTACCTTGAATTCGATGGCTTTGTCGACTACGAAGTCGAGCACCTCGTCCTTGATGACCAAGTTGATCTTGTCCATGGCAAAGAGCTTTTGGAACTGCTTCACCAGGGCGTTCTTCGGCTCGATGAGGATGCGTTTCAGTGCGTCTTTGTCCAAGGGATTGAGGTGGGTGATGACAGGCATACGGCCAACGATCTCAGGAATCAAGCCGAATTTCTTCAAGTCGGCAGGTGAGAGGTATTGCAACATGTTGTCCTTGTCGATAGCCTCGTTGCCTCCGGTGCCGTAGCCAATCACGTTGGTGCGTTTACGGGCCGCGATGAGGCGTTCGATGCCGTCGAAAGCGCCGCCGGCGATGAAGAGGATGTCCTTCGTGTTGACGGCAATCATCTTCTGCTCGGGGTGTTTGCGTCCGCCTTGTGGCGGCACGTTGACGACAGAGCCTTCCAAAAGTTTCAACATGGCTTGTTGCACGCCTTCGCCCGACACGTCCCGGGTGATGCTGGGATTGTCACTCTTGCGGGCGATCTTGTCGATCTCGTCGATGAAGACGATGCCGCGCTCGGTAGCGGCCACGTCGTAGTCGGCAGCCTGTAGCAACTTGACGAGGATGTTCTCCACGTCTTCACCTACATAACCGGCTTCGGTGAGCACGGTGGCGTCGGCGATGGCGAAAGGCACGTTGAGCATCTTGGCGATGGTGCGGGCCAGCAGGGTCTTGCCCGTGCCGGTCTCACCCACGAGGATGATGTTCGACTTTTCGATCTCCACCTCGTCGGCTTCCACCTTCTGGCTGATGCGCTTGTAGTGGTTGTAGACGGCTACTGCCAGGGTGCGTTTGGCTTCGTCCTGCCCAATGACATACTGGTCGAGGAAAGCCTTGATCTCAGCGGGTTTCTTAAGTGTCATCCCGGAAGGGGTATACACCTTGCTTTCCCCGCCGAACTGCTCCTTGACGATGACATGAGCCTGTTCAGCGCAGATGTCGCAAATCTCGGCATCGATGCCTTGGATGAGCAGCCTTACCTCACTGGCTTTTCTGCCACAAAACGCGCAAACGCCTGACTTCTTGGCCATAAATTAAGCTTGTTTGTTTTTGATGAGCACTTCGTCGATCATGCCGTATTCCTTGGCTTCGGCGGCGGTCATCCAGTAGTCGCGGTCGCTGTCGGCCCACACCTTGTCGTAGGTCTGGCCCGAGTGCTTGGCGATGATTTCGTACAGTTCCTTCTTCAGCTTCTGGATCTCACGTGCCGTGATCTCAATCTCGGTAGCCTGACCTTCCACGCCGCCCATGGGCTGGTGGATCATGATGCGCGAGTGGGGCAGTGCAGAACGCTTGCCCTTGGTGCCGGCGCACATCAACACGGCGGCCATCGAAGCGGCCATGCCAGTGCAGATGGTGGCCACGTCGGGGCTGATGAACTGCATGGTATCGTAGATGCCCAAACCGGCATACACGCTACCGCCAGGGGAGTTGAGATAGATCTGAATGTCACGCTTCGAGTCGGTCGACTCAAGGAAGAGCAACTGGGCTTGGATGATGTTGGCCACATAGTCGTCGATGGCAGTGCCAAGGAAGATGATGCGGTCCATCATCAAACGGCTGAACACGTCCATCTGGGCGACGTTGAGCTGACGCTCCTCGATGACGGTAGGGCTGATGTAGCCGCTGTTGTTGATCTTGGAGATGTACTGCTCAAGGCCGAGGGTGTTCAGACCGACGTGCTTGGTCGCATACTTGAAAAATTCGTTATTCATGGTGTGTTGGTTTTATTTCTTTTTCTTTTTGCCGTCACCTTCCAGCTTCTTCATAAAGTCGGCAGGCGTGGTTTCAGTATAGTTGATGTTCATCTTACCCTTCAGGAAGGCAGTCATCTTGATGTCGGCCAATTGGTTCTTGAGTTGCTCCACTTGCTTGCCGTCCTTGAGGTAGTTGGCAGCAATCTTGTCGAGGTTGGCCTTCATGTCGTCTTCGAGGGAGGCGTAGTCGATGCCAGGGAAGATCTGCTTCAGCACAAAGTCCTTCACTTCCTCGTCCTTGATGACGAGTTCGGGGTTGGCTTTCACGATGCTGTCTTCGATGAGCTGCCAACGCAGACCCTTCACGTATTCTTTCTCGTAGTTCTTCTTCACGTCCTCGGGGCTGATGTTGCCTTGGCTGTTCTCGACGATCCAGCGCTTCATGAAGGTGTCGGGCAGGTCGAACTTAACGGCGGCCACCAGTTCGTCAATCATCTTGTTGAAGAGGATGGGGTCGGTCTCAGCTTCATGCTGTTTTTCCATCTCGGCCTTGACAGCAGCTTTGAAGGCGTCGAGGTCCTTGATGTCCTTCTTGGGGAAGATCTTCTCGAAGAACTCCTCGTTCAGTTCGGGTTTCTCGTTGCGGATGGCATCATCGATGATGATGTTGAAGTCACTGGCGGCGGGGGCGTCGTTACCCAAAACCTTGGCAGCTTCCTCTTCCGAACCGAACACCTTGGCGAAGTTGACGACGAACTCTGACCCCACTTCCTTGTCGATGAATTTCTTGCGTTGGGTCTTGTTTTTGATTTGGCTCATATTGAAATAGACGCCGTCTTTCTCGTAGCCGCCTTCCACTTCCTTGCCATTCTTGGCTTCGCGGATCTTGATCTCGAGGCGATCGTCTTCGCCAACGGTCTCAGGATGGCTTGTGTTGGGGTTACGCTGTTGGAGGTCTTCAATAACCTTGTCCACTTCCTCGTCGGTGGGAACGATATGGTAGAAGTCGACCATCGTGTTGGTGAAGTCGACGTTAATCTCAGGACGCAGGGCAGCCTCGAAGTAGAAATCGATGTTGTCTTCCTTCTCAAGGTCGGTGGGCTGCTGCAGCTCGGTGTCGTTGAGCGGATAACCCAGCAGGTCGAGCTTGTTGTCAAAGATATGCTTGTTGAGGTTCTCAGAAACGATGTTGTTCAGAGCTTCCATCTTGGCGCTGGCACCATACATCTTCTTGATCATGCCCATGGGCACCATACCGGGACGGAAACCAGGGACATTGGCCTTGTGGCGCATCTGTCTCAAGGTCTTTTCAACCATTTCTTCGTAGTCTGCTTTCTCAACGTTGATTTTGATGGAGATCAGGTTGTCTCCTTTTTTGCTTTGTGTGATGTTCATTTTAATATATTGGTTTTCTGTAACTTGTGCGGATGAAGGGACTCGAACCCTTACTTCGTGAGAAACTAGATCCTAAGTCTAGCGCGTCTACCAATTCCGCCACACCCGCGCATGTGGTTGCGTTTTTGAGGGCGCAAAGATACAACATTTTATTTAATAAGGTGTAAAAAACTTAGTTCTTCACGTCCAAAGCCTCGCGTAAAGCGTTGCCGATGAGCATAAAGGCCAACACTAAGAGCATGATGGCGATGCCGGGCAGGATGGCCAGATAAGCTGCGTCGAGGATGATGAAGGCGTAGTTTTCCTTGATCATGCTGCCCCATGAAGGCATGGGAGGCTGGACGCCGATGCCCAAGAAGCTCAAGCCTGCCTCAAGCAGGATGGCTGAGGCGAAGTTGGCCGCCGAAACCACGATGATGGGGTTGAGGATGTTGGGCAGGATATGACGGAAGATGATACGCAGGTCCTTGAAGCCCAAGGCACGACCTGCCTCTACGAAGGTGGTCTCACGGATGGAGAGGATCTGTCCACGGACGATGCGCGCCACCTCCACCCACATGGTCAGACCCACGGCGATGAACACCTGTGCGATGCCCTTGCCCAAGGCAAAAGTGATGGCGATGACGAGCAATAGGGTAGGGATGGACCACACCACGTTGATGAACCACACCACCGCGTCGTCGACTTTGCCACGGAAGAAGCCGCCCAGACTGCCCATCACGATACCGATCATCAGGCTGAGCAGTACGGCGATGAAGCCTACGCAAAGGCTGATGCGACTGCCCAAGACCAAACGGCTGAGGAAGTCGCGGCCAAACTGGTCGGTACCTAAAAGGAATTTGCGATGTTTTACGCAATGGCTTCTGATATAGGCGTCGGCTTCTTCCGCAGAATCAAAAGCAAAGGTCCCTGAGCCTGTCGAAGGGCCGACTTGTATTAATTCTTGATTGTCAATGATTTCCGTCCTTGTGCTTACGCTCTCTTCTGACTGGTAGAGATATACCGTAGTGGCCTGGGCATCGACGTGTATGCTATCGAAAGGCAGGTAGATGACATCGTCAGGACGGCCGTTGAACAAGAACTGGAAAAACGGCGTTTTAGGGTTGGGGTTTTCTTTTGGAAGCATCAGCATGTCGACCTCAAAACCAGGTTTCTTGGTGCTGATTTCAAGGATCTGCCTGTTGGCGTTGGGCGTCTTGTCGGGGATGATGAGGTAGGCAAACAAAGCCAAGAAAGCCCAAAGGAGCACGAAGCCACAGGAAATCATTCCGAGTTTATTGCTGCGGAATCGTTTCCAAGCCAATGCCCTTGGGGATTGCTGTTGTGTCGGCTTGCCATCCATGATGCGTCTGCGTTTGAGCTGTCAAAAATACGGAATTCGCCTCTGATTTCGAGATGAAAATGAAAAAAATGAAAATTTTGATTGATTTTAGTAGTCGTTTTGGAAAAAAGTAGTATTTTTGCAGCCGATTTCGCAGATGCGGAACAGATGGTGGGTGTAGCTCAGCTGGTTAGAGTACCGGATTGTGGTTCCGAGGGTCGTGGGTTCGAATCCCATCTCCCACCCAGAAAGGAAGAGGTTCGAAAGGACCTCTTTTTTGTTTTAGAGGCTTGGAAAGCAAAAAATGTGTACTTTTGCACCTTAATTAGAAGGAAATGGCAAGGATAATGGCTATCGACTTGGGACGCAAGCGCAGTGGCATCGCTGTCACCGACCCTTTGCAAATCATTGCAAACGGGCTGACGACGGTGGAGTCGCATAAGCTTGTCGACTTCGTGCTTGATTATGTTAAGCACGAAGAGGTGGAGCGTATTGTCATAGGTGAGCCTAAAGATATGAAGAACAACCCTTCCGACTGTTCGAAATACATCGAGCCCATCGTCAACCGCCTGAAGAAGTTGCTGCCCGACATGAGCATCGTCCGTTACGACGAGCGCTTCACTTCGGTGATGGCGCACCAGACCATGATCGATGCAGGCCTCAGCAAGTCGCGCCGCCAGGACAAGGAACTTGTCGACACC
This sequence comes from Bacteroidales bacterium, assembly GCA_017539045.1. Taxonomy (GTDB): domain Bacteria; phylum Bacteroidota; class Bacteroidia; order Bacteroidales; family F082; genus Limimorpha. The sequence continues at coordinate 2,649 of JAFYHS010000043.1, read as the reverse complement.
ATTGCCGCCACCATCATCCTCCAATCCTATATGGAATCCATCAAAACGAGGAATTAACCCAATTATCAATTGTCAATTATCAATTATCAATTATCAAGATGATTTTACCCATAGTAGCATACGGACACCCCACGCTGAAAGCCATAGCGAAGCCTATCACTCCCGATTATCCCGAGCTGGAAACCTTGTTGCAGGATATGTGGGAGACCTTGGCGCATTCTGAAGGTGTCGGTTTGGCCGCACCCCAAGTCAACAAGTCTATCCGTCTGTTCCTTGTCGACAGCAACCCCTTCTATCCCGATTATCCGGATGCCAAGGATTTCAAGCAGGTGTTCATCAATGCTGAAATGATTGAGACCTTTGGCGACATGGTGCCTTTCAAGGAAGGCTGCCTTAGCCTACCCAATATCTATGAAGAGGTGGTGCGTCCCGACAAGATCCGTATCAAGTATCTCGACGAGAATTTCCAAGAGCATGAGGACGTCTTTGAAGGCATTCGCGCCCGTATCATCCAGCATGAGTACGACCATCTGGAAGGCCATGTCCATGTCGACCGCATCGCTCCGCTGCGTAAGACCTTGCTGCAGAGCAAGCTGCGCGCCATCTCCGAGGGCAAATGCGACGTGGACTATCGAATGATTTTCCCGCATAAGAAAAAACACAGATAATGAAATATACCATGAAAAACACTCTGAAAGTAATGCTTTTCGCTATGATGGCTATCGGCATGATGGCATGTGGCGGAAAAGAAGTGACCCAAGAAGATCTGAAGACGGCCGAGGCATCCTTGTTCAATGCAGACCAGACTGTCAACGAGGCCGAGGCACCTAAGGTGGCAGATACCTACTGCCGGTTCGTGAAACAGCATCCCGATGATTCAGCAGCTGCCCAATGGCTCTATCGTGCCATGGAGATCAATGTGTTTCTGAAAGATGCCGACAAGAGCATCAAGCTTAGCGACCAGCTGGTGAAGCAGTATCCACAGTCGGAATGGGCGCCTATGAGTCTGTTCCTTCTGGGTTCTTATGTCTACGACAGCCAACTCAACGACACGGCCAAAGCCCACGTGACATTCCAGAAACTTATCGACAGCTATCCTGAGAGCGAGTTGGTGGACGACGCCCAGATGTCCATCAAATACCTCGGCTTGACTCCTGAGGAGATTATGGATAGGATCATGTCGCAAACGACGGTCGAAGATACCGTGTCGGTGGAAACCGAAGAATGAGTATCAGTCAAGTTCAAACAAAAAAGCCTGTAGGATTTCCTGCAGGCTTTTTTCGTTGTCAGATGGTGAAACATCAGCAGCCAAAGGCTTCCTTCATCTTGTCCACCAGGTCGAGTCTTTCCCAACCGAAGAGGTCCACATTTTTGTATATGTGCTTGTCTTCGCGGAAGGTCTCCTCGTCTTCGTAATACACCTCCACCTTGCGGGGTTCGGGTTTGCGACCGAAGTGGCCGTAGGACGCCGTCTCCTCAAAGATGGGGTTGGTGAGGCCAAAGCGCTTCACAATAAAGTAAGGTCTCAAGTCAACCATCTCCTTGACTTTCAAGGCGATCTCGGCATCGCTCATCTTCACATGCGAGGTGCCGTCGGTGTTGACGTAGAAGCCCACGGGCTCGGCCTTGCCGATGGCATAGGCGATCTGCACCAAGGCTTGGTCACAAACGCCAGCGGCTACGAGGTTCTTGGCGATGTGGCGTGCAGCGTAGGCGGCAGAGCGGTCCACCTTCGAGCTGTCCTTGCCCGAGAAGGCACCGCCGCCATGGGCGCCACGACCACCATAGGTGTCGACGATGATTTTGCGGCCGGTGAGGCCGATGTCGCCGTGGGGACCTCCGATGACGAACTTGCCCGTCGGGTTCACGTAGAGCTTCATGTCGTCGCCGAAGAGCTTCTTCACTTTGGCAGGCAGTTTGTTCTTCACCCTTGGGATGAGGATGTTGCGCACGTCGGCTTCGATTTTCTTTTGCATGGTTGCGTCGTCGGCAAACTCGTCGTGCTGTGTGCTGATGACGATGGTGTCGATGCGCAAAGGATCCCAGCCTTCACCGTATTCCACCGTCACTTGCGACTTGGCATCGGGACGGAGGTAAGTCATCTCCTTGCCTTCGCGGCGGATGGCAGCGAGTTCTTGCAAGAGCATGTGTGCGAGGTCGATGGTGAGGGGCATGTAGTTGTCGGTTTCCTTACAGGCGAAGCCGAACATCATGCCTTGGTCGCCAGCGCCCTGGTTTTCGTCGTCTTCGCGCTTGACACCCTGGTAGATGTCGTTCGACTGTCCATGAAGGGCAGAGAGCACACCGCACGACTGCGCGTCAAACTGATACTCCGACTTGTTGTAGCCGATGTGGTCGATGACGCGTCGGGCCACATCTTGAATCTCAACGTAAGCGTTGGTGCGGATTTCGCCCGCCACCACGACAAGTCCGGTCGTGACTAAGGTTTCGCAGGCCACCTTGGAGGTGGGATCATAGCGTAGAATCTCGTCCAATACGGCATCCGAAATCTGGTCGGCTACCTTGTCGGGATGACCCTCGGAGACGGATTCTGAAGTGAAATAATAACCCATAACAAATTGTTTATTAGTTAGTTAATAATTAATTTGTGTGGGAAGTTGTTGACTGAAAGGGAAGGAAAAAGCATTG
>JAFYHS010000027.1 GCA_017539045.1 Bacteroidales bacterium | reverse complement strand
GACCATAAAGACAAGCACGGCATAAATCAACCACCTGACCGCCATTGGCTTGCCCTCGCACCACGCGTCGAAACGGGTGTTACGAAGCACGATGTCGGAAAGGATGAACAGGCCGAGATAGATCCACATACCAGGTTTGACCGACATCTGCTCACCACCACCAAAGTTGGTGAAAGCGGTCACGAAGATGGCCTTCAGATGCTCCAAGTCCGTGGCACGAAACACAACCCAAAATAGGGTAACCAGAACAAAAGTCTTGAGTACGCATAGTGCGTCAACGCTGATTTTCAACCATTTCGATTGAATTCCCTTGCTTGGGAAACGGTTACGCAAGGCCTTCTCGATGATGTGGAGCAAGCCATGTGCGAAGCCCCATAACAGGAAAGTCCAAGCCGCACCGTGCCAGATGCCACTTAACACGAAAACGACCAAGATATTGAAGGCCCATCGACCGAACTTGACGCGGCTGCCGCCCAAAGGAATATAGACATAATCGCGAAACCAAGTCGACAGCGAGATATGCCAACGATGCCAAAACTCGGCGATATTCTTGGAGAGATAAGGCGAGCGGAAGTTGTCCATCAGGTCGAAGCCCATGAGTTTTGCACTACCAAGGGCAATAGTGGAATAGCCGAAGAAGTCACAATAAATCTGGAAGCTGTAGAAAAACATACAACCCAGTACACTCCAAGAATTATACTCGTCAAGATGGCCATACACCTCGTCGACATATTCACCCAAATGGTCGGCCACCACCATCTTGACGAAGAAGCCGAACAGGATAAGGCGCATGCCCTTGGAGATGTTCTCATAGCGAAACTCCTTCTTCTCGTGGAGTTGGTGCAGCAGGTTGCCCGGGCGTTCAATGGGACCAGTAACCAACTGTGGGAAAAACATCACATAGAGCGCATAATAGCCGAAATGCCTTTCAGCCTTTTGGTGGCCGCGATACACCTCGATGACATAACTCATGCTCTGGAAGGTGTGGAACGACAGGCCGATGGGCAGAATGATATGCGTCAAGAGATGGGTCTCCATACCCAACGAGGCACAGAGTTGGTCGAGATTGGCGGTAAGAAAGTTCAGATACTTGAAAACCAACAGCACCGCGAGCGTACTCACGATGCTGATGACGAAAAATGTTTTCTTCAGTTTGTGTTGGTCGGCATAACGTTCCATCAGGATACCCGCCGAATAATCGATGACGATGGTGACCAACAAGATGAGGATGTACTTGGGCACAAACCACATGTAGAACACGCAGCTGGCCGCCAGCAGCATCAGCCATCTCCACTTGTGGGGCAGCAAGTAGAACAGCAGCACCACAATGGGCAGGAAGATGAGGAATTCTATGGAATTGAATACCATAAGACCCTCAACTACAGTTTATTTGATCTTCTTTACCGCAGTCTGCAAAATCTTGTCGCCAAGCGAGATGTAAACCATCAGGTAACACTCGTCGGCATTATAGTCAGCATTGATTTCGGTGCTGTAGCTGAAACGGAATGAGTCGTTGGCATCCACATGTATGCTTTCAAACTCCTCGCCATTGGCACCATTGAGCGTACCACGGAACACATTACGGAAGTCGTATTCCTTGTCAACGCCACCAGGGATGGTCTGCCAACCGATGATATGGTCCTCGACCAAACAAACCGTGATGGAGAACTGTCCATCAAGATTCTCCAAAGCAAGGGTTTGAACCCCCACTTGCAATTGGCGAGTGGCTTCGTCGAATTGGGGAGTAACTACAATCTCGAACGTCTGGTCCTCTTCCAAAGCGGCCGCTACAGGAGCATCAATCTGCTCCACTTTGAGTGTGTTGCCATCAGTCAAAGCCACGTGGTCGACAGAGAACAAGGGGTTGGAGTCGTGGTTGTTATACCAAGCGGTGCCCTCGTCGGTAAGGAAATCGGGGAACTGACCCAAAGGCTGGGCCAAATAGCCAGCATGGACACTCATGATGAAGATGTGGTCCTCGCCCAGCTGGTGTTGTAGGTTATGGGCATATTCGGCAGCGGCAGGACAATTGACGCAACGGGCGCCAGTGAAGTCCTTGATAAGCACCGTCTTACCCGTAGGCTCCACATTGCCGCCTTCCACGACGACCGTCACGGTATAGACTGCCGTCGTGCCATTTTGAGCGGTCACGGTATAGGCCACGGGGTTGGTGAAGTCCTGGGCCACACCCGAGGCGGGCTCCACCGTGGCGCCTTCCGACACTTCAATAGTAGGAACCAGTTGGGTGACATCGGTTTCGGCAGGAAGCACGAAATCAATCTTACGGGCGACTTCATCAATTACGCCGTCCTCATCCAGCGCATCAAAGCGGAACGACAAAATGCTTTTTTCGTTCTCGGCATCGTGAACCACTGCCTCCACCATATACTGTGCCGTGGTGCCATTCATGGCAGTGACGGTGTAATAAACGGGATTGGTGAAGTCTTGGGCAACACCCGATTCAGGCTCAATGGTGGCATAGTTTGAAATGGTGATGGTCGGTACCAGATGGGTCACATCCGTTCCAGCAGAGAAATCCAGTCTCACGACCTTGGTGTCTTCGTCAATTGCGCCATAAACGCTATCCACTCTGAACGTCAAAATAGACTTCTCGTCTTCAACACCTTGGATATAAGGCTCTTTCTCGATATCGCATGCATTCATGAACAACACGGCGGTCAGCAATGCCATACCTATTCTTAGTATTCTTTTCATTGTTCTAATCATTAGGTTTAAACATCAATTAAAAACTCGTTGAAACGGTAAGCGACACGCCACTTGAGGCGGGCACGGTGCGGCAAACACCGCCCACGCAAACCACGCCTTCGCTTTGGCGACCAGCGCTCAGCATGACACGGGTAGCATCCTTGATATAGGTGACCGTGCCAGTGAAGTAATGGTCGCGGTATTCCTCAACGGGGTTGCCGTAGTTCCATTTGTCGGCGATGGAGAACGACCAATGCGGGTTGATGGAATACTCCAGCAGTGCAAAGGCCCAGTCGCCACGCTTCTGGAAGTCCTTCTTCTCGCTCTCTTCCACCTCATAGCCCTTATGGACTTCGTTTTCCCACAAGCCTTGCAGCTCGAGACGTAGGCTCTGCTTCTTGTTGATTTTATACGTCACGTCCATGAAACCGATGTTGGCTTTCACCACAGGCGAACCGGCATGACCTTCGATGGTCTCGATGTCGTAATACAAATTGATGTATTGCGCGGTGAGGTGCCAGTCCTTGTTGATCTTCTTATCAACCTCGAAGTTGATGTCGCGGAAGAAACGGTGGTCGCTGACGGCGAAGAATTTGGAGGTGTAACCCAAGGTGCCTGGTTGATTCAAAGCCATCGCGTTGCCAAAACTGACCGAATCGCGCACGATGTCGTTCACCTGACTCATGTTGAAGGCGAGCTTGGTGCCATACTTACCGCCAAGAGCCGTGCCTTTCGGTATGGTGTAGTTGATCTGCAACTGTGCAGCCATCTCGCCATTGGGCTGGGTCGAATAGGTGTACATCGAAGGCAGGCTATGAGTGTGCGTGTAATTGATGGGCGGGATGAAGTTGATGTCGAGATCGTTTTGTTTGCCCGTGTACATTGACTTGAAGCTCATATTGTCGGTACGCTTCACCTGAAGAACGGCGCCAAAGCCTTTCTGCGAATAGCTCAACGACGACAACAGGGCGCGGCCTTCCTTGTAGATGAAGTTGTTGATGGCCGACGGGTCGTTGATCTTATAGGCATATTCCGTGCCGAAAGCCCAGTTGCCGTAGCCGAGGTTGATGCGAGCAGCAGCTGCACTCACGTTTTCAGGGATGTTATAGAAGGAACTCTGGTCGGCTTGTTTCTTACTGACGAAGCTGCCGCCAAGTCTCATGGTGAATTTCGACTCGTTGAGGGCTGCGATGCTCTGGTTGAGGTCCCACTCGGCATCAGCACCACGCACGATGCCACGATAGTCGTCGGCATTGAAGTCGCGTTCCAAATAAGGTGCCCAAAAATAACGCTGGCGTCCATAAACGGCCTTCAAGGTAATGCCTTGAGCAGGGCGCAACACCACACGAGCGCCGCGCAGGGCATTATCCATACCAAGCGACCATTCCTCATAAGTGCGGAATGTCAAACCACTACCAAACTGGTCATAGATGTCGCCGACGGTCATGCCGATGAAGCCATTGTCGTAGGTGGCGAAGAAATTGGCCAGGCCCACGCCATTCAGTTCGTTACGGAAGCCGTTCAGCTCAGGCATGAAGGCCTCGAACCGCATACCGGCAGAGAAGTTGCCATTGGTGTAGTTTACCTTGCCAAAGCCATTGATGCCCAGTTTTTTGCCATTGAGGTCGGTGATACCTATACCCTTGTCAAGCATATAGTATTGCGCATCGGTTTGGAAACTGCCGCTGACTTGGGCATTCTCAATGAAATCTTGGGCTTGTGCCACAAGGCCGCCCAAGATGCTAAAGGACAAAAACAAAAGTAACCTTTTCTTCATATCGTATCATATTAATCCCACAAGGGGCTTCCCCCGGATGGTTACGGGAAAAGCCCTATGCAAGAAGATTTGTCACTTACTTTTTCTTTTTGGAGATTTTCAGGATTTGCTCATAGAGTTCGTCCTCGGCACCCTCAAAATAGCCAGTGTGCTGATACACAATCTTACCCTTGCCGTCAATCAGGAAAGTGTGGGGCGGGTTGCTGACGTTCATGGCACGCTTGAGGTCGCTGTTGACATCGAGCAGGATCTCAAAATCCCAGCCCTTGCCTTCCACAACGGGCTTCACCTTGGCCGTCGAACGGGAGTCGTCGATAGAAACGGAATAGATTTTCACGCCCGTCTCATCCTGCCAATCCTCATAAACATCATTCAAGGCATTATGCTCCTTAATGCAGGGACCGCACCAAGTGGCCCAGAATGTAATGACGATAGGATTGCCATTGTTGGAGAGTTTTGCGATGTTCACATTCTTACCATTCAGGTCCTTCAATGTGACATTGGGAAGATCCGATTTCGTTTGCGCATGAAGGCCCGTCACCATAAGAGCCATCAGCAAAAGTGTCATAAGTTTTTTCATTGATCTAAAATTTGATATTCAACTAATTAATATTCGTTTTCTTCTAATTGGCAATAAACTTCAAGCATTTTGCAATACTTCTCTGCCCTGATGACAACCTTCTTGATGAGGTTAGGTATCAAGACACATTCTCCAGCCGTTACAAATATCGCGCCATTTTCCCAATTCAGTGTAAAAAAACCTTCAAGAGGCATCAAAATCACGAAAGAGTCGAGGTTGGCATAGTCTTTCTCCATCTCACCCTGCAGCTGGAGGAGGTTGGTTACAAAATACTGACAATCCACGACGGGGACGGTGCGATTCATCACATTGGCCACCTCGGTTTTGTATTGCTCAGGCAATCTGCCGTCAATGGCCTCCACCGACTGCGCGACATGCAACTCACGGCGCATGCCTGCCACGTCGATACGGTCCCAGTCGTAAATGCGATAGGTGGTGTCACTTGTCTGTTGGATCTCGGCCACCATGATGCCCGGACCAAGTGCATGGACACGGCCTGCGGGGATGAAGAAGACATCGTCTTTCTTCACTTGTTCGTGGTTTAAGACACCTTGCAAGCCATTGTCCTTCAAGATATTGGCATAATCCATCTGCGTCATCTCGCGGTTGAAGCCCATAACGAGTTCGGCATCCTTGTCGGCCTGCATCACATACCACATCTCGGTTTTGCCGTTGCCTAAGCCACGCTTCTCGGCCAACTCATCATCGGGATGCACCTGCACCGAGAGCCAGTCGTTGGCGTCAATGATCTTCAGCAACAAAGGGAATTGCTCGCCATATTTGTCGAAGACACTCTCGCCCACCAAGTCACCCATGAAGGTCTCCACCAGGTCGTTGATCTCATCGCCCTCAAAGTCGCCATTGGCGATTTCGCTCTGCTCGTCCCAAAGGCCAGAGAGCAGCCACACCTCACCGCAGTTGGGCAGCGGACCATAGTCAAGGCCAAGTTGTTCCTTGATTTTGCGTCCGCCCCAAATCTTGTCCTTGAAGATGGGCTTAAACTTAAGGGGATAGAGTACGGTTTGCATTGTGCTTCTGAAATTTGGTGGCAAAGATAAGACTAAATCCGAAACACATTGCATTTTTCCGTAGTTTTGTGCCAAATTTCAAACCATGCAAGACCTCATCGAACTGCGACATATCCTTCACGCCCACCCCGAGCTTTCCGGTCAAGAAGTGCTGACCAACAAGATCTTGAACGAATGGGTGAAGCAGACCCACCCCGACCAAATCATCGAAAAAAACGGCGGCTACGGATTGGCTGCTGTTTATAAAGGTGCAAAGCCCGGCAAGCGCATCCTCATCCGTGGCGACATTGATGCTTTGCATATTCCCGAGCCGAACGATCTCCCCTATCGCTCACAAAACCAAGGCGTTTCGCACAAATGCGGACACGACGGTCACGCCACCATCCTCTGCGGATTGGCACAATGGCTCGGCGAGCAACGTCCCGACCAAGGCGAAGTGGTGCTGTTGTTCCAACCTGCCGAGGAGACCGGTCAAGGCGCTCAAGCCATCCTCAGCGACCCGCAGTTTGAACAAATCAAACCCGACATGGCCTATGGACTTCACAACTTGCCTGGCTTTGAGAAAGGCAAAATCATGGTCAAAGATGGTTGTTTTGCTGCGGCATCATTTGGATTGAAACTCTGTTTTGACGGTCGCACCGCGCACGCCTCTCAACCTGAGACGGGACATAGTCCGTCGGAGTTGATTGCCCAACTCATCCACCATTTGGAGAAAAAACGCGAGCAGCTGAAGGCCGTGAAGCCTTTGACCACCTTCGTCATCACGCATGCCATCTTAGGCGAGGAGACCTTCGGCGTCGCCCCCGGCCATGCCGAGATTTGGCTCACCCTGCGTAGCTTCAATGACCGCAATCTGGAACTGATGTCGACGGAAATCATCGAGTTCTGTCGAGCCAAAGCCAAAGACCATCTCTTCGACTTCAACTTCTCAATGCATGAGGCCTTCGCCGCCACCAACAGCGACGACAACTGCGTGAGAACCATTGAACAAGCCGCCACCAACCTTGAGTTAAGCCTCGGTCATCTGGAAGAGCCTTTCCGCTGGTCGGAGGACTTTGGAAGGTTTGGTAGCGTTTGTCCGATAGGATTCTTCGGTTTGGGTTCAGGCATAGAGCAGCCTGCGCTTCATGACCCGATGTTTGATTTCCCTGATGACATTCTGGAAATCGGGATGGGGATGTTTTGGGAAATAATCAGACTAACCTTAGAATCTCACTGATAATTACCCTCGAATACGCATTCGCCACCTCGACAATAAACTTGTTGAAATCAACCCGGGCATTGTGGTCGGCGGTGTCGCTGATGGTGCGGATCACCGTGAAGGGCGTGCCGAATTCCAGACAGACCTGCGCCACGGCGGCGCCTTCCATCTCAACGCAGAGCACGTCGGGCAGCAAACCGATGATTTCGTTACGTTTCTCGTCGCTGTTGACGAACTGGTCGCCGCTGGCGATATCGCCGAAATACAAGCTTGGAGCCAGATTGAACTCCTTCACGGCTTCCTCACCCACCATATTCTCCACGCCTTTGTTCAACAGATTCGTCACGGCTTTGCCTGCAAGCTCGGTCAGCTCGGGGTCGCTATCAACATAAACACGGTTAAGCAAAGGCAGTTCGAAACGCGAAATCATGGGGCGCGCATCGAGGTCGTGCTGTACGAGCCGTTTTGAAATCACGATGTCACCCACCTTGAGGCCGTTGGCCAAGGCTCCTGCCGTGCCGATGAAGAGCAGATCCGTCACGGCAAACTCCTGAATTAATAAAGTAGCAGTGATGGTGGCGGCCACCTTGCCCCATTTGGAGAAAGCCACCACGCAACGAACGTTACCGATTTTGCCTACCACAAACTCGCGGTTGGCGATTTTTACGATGGTCTTTTCCGTCAACAGGGCTTTCACTTCGTCGATTTCCTGCGCCATGGCGCCGAGTACGCCTATATTTCTCATCATATTTATTATTTTGAGTTGCAAAAATAAAAAATCTTACCTTTGCAAAAATTTATCGAATGAAGAAGATTTGCATCTTTTGCGGTAGCAGTATGGGGTTCGACCCCATCTATAAGGAAAAAGCTTCTGAATTGGGCTGTGTGCTTGCCGACCACAATTGTGAGCTACTCTATGGTGGTGGTAGTGTGGGCCTGATGAAGATCGTTGCCGACGTGATGATGGAGCGTCACTGCAAGGTGACGGGCACCATCACCCAGCACCTCTTGGATATGCGCGTTGGGCATCCCGAAATTGACGAGCTGATTGTGGTGGAGACCATGGCCGAACGCAAGAAAATCCTTGAGGACATGGCCGACGGCTTTATCGCCCTACCGGGCGGCATTGGCACCATGGATGAGTTCTTCGAGGCCTACGTGCTCAGCCAACTCCGCGTCTTCGACAAACCCGTCGCCCTCTATAATGTGAACGGATATTATGACGGCCTCGTAGAATTCATTGGCCACATGGCTAAAGAAGGCTTCATGCGCAAGGAACATGCCGAAAATCTCATCGTGAGCAATGACGCGAAAGACCTTTTGGCAAAGATGGAACAATTCCAGCCTGCGGATGTGACAAAGTGGGTGGTGGAAATCAAAGAACAAGTGAAATAACTTAGAGTTTAGAGAATATGATCATTATTGGTATAACAGGGACGCTGGGTGCTGGCAAAGGCACCATCGTCGACTACCTCGTCAAGGAGAAAGGCTTCGTACATTACTCGGTGCGGGCCTACATCACGGAAGAATGTCAACGCCGCGGGCTTGAGGTAAACCGCGACACCCTCACCATGGTGGGCAACGACTTGCGCGCCGCACATTGTCCGAGCTACATCACCGACCAACTCTTCGAACGCGCCAAGGCCGAAGGCAAGAACGCCGTTATCGAGAGCGTACGCACGCCCGGCGAGATCCATTCGCTGCGTGAGAAAGGCGAGTTCTACCTCTTCGCTGTCGACGCCGACCGTAAAATCCGCTACGACCGCATCTACCTACGCGGCTCGGAAACCGACCATATTGATTTCGAGACCTTCGTCGCCAACGAAGAGCGCGAGATGACCGCCACCGACCCTAACAAGCAGAACCTCGGTGCCTGCATCAAGGAGGCTGACTTCGTTTTCATGAACGACGGCACTATCCCAGAGCTACACCAACAGGTGGAGAAGGTGTTGACCCAGCTTCATGTGCGCCCGTCGTGGGATGATTATTTCCTCAACCTGGCCGACACCGTCAGCGAGCGTGCCACTTGCAACCGTGGACGCAGCGGCTGCGTCATCGTGAAGGACAAACAAATCCTGGTGACAGGCTATGTCGGCTCGCCCAAGGGCTTACCCCATTGCGACGATGTGGGCCACCTATTCCGCAAAGTCATCCATGAAGACGGAAGCGTCACCCAGCACTGCGTGCGCACCGTCCATGCCGAGCAGAACGCCATCTGCCAGGCTGCCCGTAGAGGCATCGCTCTGGATGGCAGCACCCTCTATTGCCGCATGACCCCCTGTCGCACCTGCGCCATGCTCATCATCAACTGCGGTATCGTCCGCGTGGTGTGCGAACGTCGCTACCACGACGGCGCCGAGACCGAGGAGATGTTCAAGCAAGTGGGCATCAAGTTAGAATACAAATACGACGAGGTGCAGCAGTATGAGGGACAACGCTGCAATTAGACCTTCTTCCCCACAAAACGCACCACCAGCCACAAAACGGCAAAACCCGCCAGGAATGCCACCCAAGATGGCAAACCTAAAGCCGTAGGCAGTACGCCTAATAGCATAGCCACACCACCTACAGTGAGTGCATAGGGCATTTGCGTCCTGACGTGCTGCAAATGGTTGCAACTCGAGGCAAGGGAACTCATGATCGTCGTATCGGAAATCGGGCTGCAGTGGTCGCCCATGACGGAACCCGCCAACACCGAGGCTACCACATTGTAGAACAAAGGCATCGTTGCGTCAACACTCAAGCCCTGCTCCTGACAAAGCAGCCACGAAGCCGGCAAAATCAAGGGATAAAGGATGGCCATCGTGCCCCACGAGGTGCCCGTGGAGAAACCGATCAAAGCGGCCAAGAGGAAAGTCAACACAGGAACCACCACGGGTGACAGTGACCACTGTACCAGTAGCTGTGAGACAAACTCTGCCGTATGCATATCCTTTGTCACCAAGGCGATGGACCAAGCCATAGTCAGAATCAGCACCGCGTTGAACATGGCCTTGAAGCCTTCTACCATCTCCTCCATGATCTTTCCAAACTTCATGTCGCCACGCAGCAATGTCATCACGATGGCCGTTAGCAACGACAGCACCGAAGCCCAAAGCAAGGCTTTGTATGAATTGGCTGCTCCTATGGTGGCTGAGAGGCTGGAAAAGAAACCCGTTCCAGCCTGCCACGCCGAAGCATCGTAACCCGTCACAAACAGGCCGATGATGGTGCCAAAAATCAACACGGCCAAAGGAATCAAGGCATCGATGATATAGGCAGGTTTCGACACGCTGTTCAACATATCTGTTTCCAGGGAAGAAGCCATGCGAGCCTTGCGTTCAGCCTTCAGCATGGGGCCGAAGTCGCGACCGCTGAAGATAATCATCAAGACGAAACCAAGCGTGAGAAAAGGATAAAAGCTATAAGCCAAAGAATTGAAGAACACCGAATAGGCCGAGGTGTCCAACCCAATGGCGTTGATGCCATCTTGGATATAGCTCAGCTCTGCGCCAATCCAGGTAGTCACGAAAGCCACGGCCACGACAGGTGCCGAGGTGGAGTCGACGATGTAGGCCAGTTTTTCGCGCGACACCTTGAGTCTATCGGCGATGGGCCGCATCGTATTACCCACCACAAGGGTGTTGGAGTAGTCGTCGAAGAAGATGCAGAGGTCCATGAGGAAAGTCATCAGCTGTCCGGAACGAGGACCTTTTGCCCGTCGCGAGAGCCATTTGACAACACCTTGCATGCCGCCATTAGCCGTGATGATACGCACCATGCCACCGATAAGTAGCGTGAAGACGATGATTGTCACATGGTCGGCGTCGAACAACGAGCCCACGACGTAGGTGTCAACCACACGCAGCAATCCACCGCCCAAGGCCGAAGCCGGACTTGCACCGCCATACAAAGCCATGAGGAAGGTGCCCGTCAGGATGCCTACAAAAAGTGACGAAATCACCTCTTTTATTAATAAGGCCATCGCGATAGCCACCAAAGGCGGAAGAATGGACATCCACAACGGCATCGGACCCGCTATGGGACCAAGCACATAAAGCAGCACGATTCCCAATGCCAAAACTGCAAGCACTGCTACCCAAGCTATCCACTTCTTCTTCATGAGGTGCAAAATGAGGCTCAAAAATACAATTTTTTGAAGAAAAAACGTTTAATCAAAGCAATTTGGCCTTATTTTTGCAATATCATTCTAATTGGTTAACAAGAAAACAAACTTACAAAACCTTACACAACATGAAAAAACACCTTATCATTGCATTATGTTGCCTCACGGCGCTGTTCACCGCCTGCAACAAGGAAAAACCCAATGAAAAATTCATCGGCGACTGGTACGGCGACGGTGTGGCCAACATCACTCTTACCATATCTTTGCCTACTGGTTCCTACAACCAAGAACTCAACAACATCACCGTCCCTATGAGTATCAACCTGGCAGCAGGTGAATCAAAGGATCAGGTCATCTTCACATACACCAATGAAGAGGTTCACGAGACTTATACGACCAAGGGCACTGTCAAGAACAGTGAAGTCGATTTCGAACCCATCACCGTCAACATGAGCATCCAAGGCAGCACCGTCGCTGCCACGCTCGACCTGAAGGGAATCCTCTCCACAAATGAAGATGAACTCGCCCTCAATGGCAGTGTGAGCGGACAAGGAAACTATGCCGAAGGCGGACTCTCCCTTCCTTACACGGCCACTGGCACCATCACCGCTAACCTCCATAGAGGCACGGCACCTGCACCTACCCCGTACAATGGCCCCACCTTGACATTATTTGAAGAAGAACCCTGCATCACTGAAGGTTCTGAAGTCGAAGCCGGCGAGATCTTCTTCGTTGGGCTTTCGGGCGAGGGCAAAGCGCTCAAAGACCTGAAGATCACCTTCGTTGACAGCGAAAACAACGTACTGGAGGAATGGACCAAAGAACTCAATAATGCCGATGATTTCACGCTCTCGAAGCATTTCACCCTCACCCAGGTGGGCGACGTCACCATGAAAGCCACGTTGACCGACAGCCAAGACAATGTCGCTTCGCTCAATGTCAACTTCAAGATCATTCCCGCCCCTGAGCCGGAATTTGAAGCACACTATGCAGGCAGCGTGACCCTCGACGCCACAGCATCAGCCTTGGTGTTTTCCTATCCCATCAACATCGACTATGACATGGACATCATGTTCTCTGAGGCTGCCGAAGAAGGCCGTGTGAACGCCACCGTCACCTTTGCCGGAAACACCTACAACACTTCAGGCACCAAAGACGGCAATGCCATCGACCTGGAGCCCTTCGACATCGTCCTCGACTTTGAGGGATCGACCGTCAATGCCACCATCGACATGAGCGGCACCGTCAACGAGACCGTCTTTAGCGTGCAAGGCACCCTCAACGGAAGCGGTAATCTCTCGTACTCCGGGATGACGATTCCCGCCACCATCGAAGGCACTGTTGCTGGTGATTTGACAGAGGTGGAATAACAACAAACCTATAGAAAAACAAAAAAACGGATGACCTGGGTCATCCGTTTTTGTTTTGGTAGCGGGGGGAGGATTCGAACCTCCGACCTCCGGGTTATGAGCCCGACGAGCTGCCTCTGCTCTACCCCGCATCGTGCGAAAAACCTCGGAAATCGAAAAAATTCGTCCCCGAAATCGGCTGCAAAGATAATAATTTTGTTTCTTTGCAAGGTGATATTTAGAAAAAATTTTTTGCTATGACTCATAAAGCAGGCTATGTCAACATTATAGGACGCCCGAATGTGGGCAAGTCCACCCTCATGAATCAGCTCGTCGGGGAGAAAATATCCATCATTACCTCGAAAGCGCAGACCACCCGCCACCGTATTTTGGGCATCGTCAACGGCGACGACTTCCAAATCGTCTTCTCCGACACTCCCGGCATCATCAAAGACCCGGCCTACAAGATGCACGAGGTGATGAACCAGTTCGTCAACGTCGCCCTCATCGACGCCGACCTCATCCTCTTCGTTGTCGACATCACCGACAAGAAAGTGGAGGAAAAGACCGTGGAGCGGCTGAAGACGACCGACATCCCCGTGTTCGTGCTCATCAACAAAATCGACCTCTCCACACAGGAAGCCGTGGAAAAAGCCGTGGAGCAATGGCGTGAGATCCTACCCAACGCCACCGTGTTCCCGCTCTCGGCGCAATACAACGCCAACGTGGAATTCATCTTCAAGCAGATATTGGAGAAGATGCCCGAGTGCCCGCCTTATTTCCCTAAAGACGAGCTCACCGATCGCTCAATGCGTTTCTTCATCACCGAAATCATCCGCGAGAAGATATTGCTCAACTACCAACAAGAGATCCCGTATTCCGTGCAAGTCGAGGTGGAAAGTTACGAAGAAACCGAGAAACGTATCCATATCCGCGCCATCATCTATGTAGCCCGCGACTCGCAGAAGGCCATCATCATCGGCAAAGGTGGCAGCGCCATCAAGAAGTTGGGGATGCAGGCCCGCACTGATATTGAGGAGTTTACAGGAAAGAACATCTTCTTGGAGCTCTTCGTCAAAGTGGACAAGGACTGGCGCGACAACGAAGCGGAGCTGAAGCGGTTTGGCTACGAAGCCTAATTTTTCGTATTTTTGCAGCCCAAAACTAAACCATCAAAGAAATGTCAAACATTGTAGCAATTGTGGGGAGACCCAATGTGGGAAAATCGACGCTGTTCAACCGTCTGCTTAAGCAGCGCATGGCCATCGTGGAAGAGACGAGTGGCGTGACGCGCGACAGACATTACGGCAAGAGCGATTGGAATGGAAAGGAATTCACCGTCATCGACACTGGCGGTTATGTGGTAGGGTCGGACGACATCTTTGAAGAAGAGATCCGCAAGCAGGTGGACCTGGCCATCGACGAGGCCGATGTCATCGTTTTCATCGTCGACGGACGCGAAGGCCTGCACGTCCTCGACGAGGATGTAGCGGTCATCCTTAGACAACAGAAGAAGCCAGTAGTATTGGCTGTCAACAAGATAGACGAGCCCAGCAAAGAAGTGTTGGCAGGCGAGTTCTACGCCTTGGGCCTGGGCGAGCCTTACCCTTTGTCGGCCATGACCGGCACGGGCACGGGTGAGCTTCTCGACAAAGTCTGCGAGATGCTGCCAAACGATACCACCGATTTCAATACCGACCTGCCCAAGTTCACCGTGGTGGGTCGACCCAATGTAGGCAAGTCGTCATTGATCAACGCCTTCTTAGGCACCGACCGTCATATCGTGACCAACATTGCGGGCACCACGCGCGACGCCAACTACACTCGTTATAACGCCTTCGGCATGGAATTCATGCTCGTCGACACCGCCGGTCTGCGCAAGAAGAGCAAGGTGGAGGAAGACATCGAA
Source organism: Bacteroidales bacterium (assembly GCA_017539045.1). Classification (GTDB taxonomy): domain Bacteria; phylum Bacteroidota; class Bacteroidia; order Bacteroidales; family F082; genus Limimorpha. The sequence goes on along the minus strand of JAFYHS010000027.1, from coordinate 11,882 downwards.
TTCTATTCGGTGTTGCGTTCGATCCGCGCCATCGAGGACAGCGACGTGGCCATCCTCATGCTCGACGCGACACAAGGCTTTGAGGCCCAGGACATGAACATTCTGCGCCTTATCGAAAAGAACAAGAAAGGCCTGGTGATGGTCGTCAACAAATGGGACCTCGTGGAGAAAGACTCCAACACACATAAGGCCTACGAAGAGCTGATCCGTTCCAGAACGGCACCCTTCACCGACTACCCCATCATCTTCACCTCGGCCATCAACAAGCAGCGTATATATAAGGTGTTAGAGACCGCGCATAAGGTCTACGAAAACCGTGAACGCCGCATCCCCGTGCGCGAGCTGAACGACAAGATGTTGGAAATCATCAACTCGGTGCCGCTACCTACGGCTTCGCGTGGCCGTTTCCTGCGCATCAAGTACATCACACAGTTGAAGAGCATCTCGCCGCAGTTCATCTTCTTCTGCAACCTTCCTAAGGACGTGAAGGACAACTACAAGCGCTTTTTGGAGAACAAGATCCGTGAGAACTGGGACTTCAACGGCGTGCCGATTCAGTTGATTTTCAAGGAGAAATAATGGCCGAGGAAGACAACATCGTCAGGATGGACAAATGGCTGTGGGCGGCGCGTCTCTTCAAGACGCGTTCGCTGGCTGCCGATGCCATCAAAGGCGGCAAGGTGAAGGTGGACGGTAACGCCGTCAAGCCTTCGCGCGAAGTCAAGGAAGGCGATGTCATCCAAGTACAGGTCGGTCAGCTCCATAAAGTGGTGGAGGTGAAGTCCGTCATCAAGAACCGCGTTTCTGCCAAACAAGTGCCTGAGGTCTACAACGACCTCACTCCCAAGGAGGAATACGAACGCATCGAGTTCATGAATGCCTATAAGGCCGAGTGGCGCGACCGCGGTGCAGGCCGTCCCACCAAGAAAGAACGCCGTCTGATCGAGAAAATGAAAGACGATATGTAAGCCATGAAGAGAGGGCTACTCATAGTGTTACTACTGGGCTTGACTATGCTTTTGTCGGCTCAAGGGCGCTATGTTGAACCCGCCTTCCGCTACGCCCATCACATCCCCTTCCCCATCTACGCCGATTATCCCATGTACGGCGCCGATCTCCGCATTGGTCGGCAGACCGACGGCTCGCACGCTTGGGAGTCGTTCTTCAACTATCCCAACATCGGTGTCGACTTCCGCTTCGAGCACCATACGATGAAAGACTACTTCGACGAAGAGAGCCAAAAAATCATTGACTTGGGCAACAGCTACGCCGTGTTCGGCTACTGCAATGGTCATCTCATCAACCGGCCAAGATTCCAGTTCGACTACACCTGGGGCATCGGCATGGCATACTGGCCCAAAGGTCATAACCGACTCGTCAGCTCTCCGCTCACCGTGCACCTCAATCTCGACTTTGGTCCCGTCTTCAAATTGACCGATAACTTTGACCTCGTAGCGCGTGTGGTCTTCTCGCACGCCTCCAACGGTGCCATCCGCGTGCCCAACAAAGGCATCAACGTGCTGGGCGCACAGGTAGGGTTGCGTTATTTCCCAAAAGGACGTGTTGTGGAGCAACACGACAAAAGCTATCCTTTTGAGAAATACAACCTGCTTTATGTCCTCGATGGCATCGGATTCCGCGAGTCGAACACCTTGCTGGGGCATTATTGCCTTGGCAACACCTTTGAGATTGGTTATTCGAGGGCCTTCCATCCCTGCTTCCGCTATGGCGGTGGCGTCGATGTGTTATACACGGGCGAGAACAAGGTCATGTACGAATACCACCATGCTGAAGACCAATACAAGCCTGTCGACGCCTTCAGCATTGCGCCTTACATCGCAGGTGAGCTGTGCTACGGCAACTTCATCGGGCACCTCTCGTTCGCCTATTACGTGTGGCAACCCGCCGAATACCTTCCCAGACACTACCAGAAATACTACGAACGGCTTTCGTTCCGCTACCACTTTGGCAAGAGCAAGGCCATGTTCGTCGGTGTGGGCATGAGGGTTCACGCCACCAAGATCGATTACATCGAATGGACTGTAGGCGCCAACCTATGGAAATGGTAAAAAAGTAGAGACGTGGCATGCCACGTCTCTACAAGGGATTTTCCGTTTGTTTTTTGGATTACACCATCAGAGCGCCGACAAGGCCCAAGATAGCATAGAACTCGGGAAGAGCGGCATAGATCAGCGTGTTGGTGAACACATCGTGACCTTGGCTCACACCGACGATACCGTTGGCGCAAACCTGACCTTGACGGATGGCAGAGATCATGCAGACCAAACCCACGCAGAGGCCCACACCAAAGATGATGAGACCTTGCGTTGGGTCAGCCTTCAGCTTGCTGAGCAGCATGAAGAAAGCCACAAAGCCGTAGATACCCTGGGTAGCCGGCAGTGCCGACAGCACCATGAAATTGCCCGATGCCTCGGGACGTTTCTTGAGGCCGCCCTCGGCAGCGTTGCCCGCTGTCGAAGTGCCGATTGAACTTCCGATACCTGCCAAGGCCAGAACGAGGCCTAAACCGAGATAACCTAAAATTGTTGCTAACATAGTTTTGATATTTTAATTGTTGATTTGTTTAATTTTCATTGTTTTGCGTAAGAGGTTTATACCGCCTGCCTGAGCCTTCATAACCGGAGTTCTTGAAGAACTCGAGGAAGTTGAGTCGCAGGGGATGCACAAAAGCACCCAAGACACACATCGCGACATTCAGCGTGTGGCCAACCAACACGATGAGGATGAAGGCGATCCAACGGGCACCGCCGTCGCCCAGAGCCTGCAAGCCGATGGCATTGAAGGCCTCACCGAGTTTGGCACCAGCCAGACCCAAGGCATACAGACGCAGGTAACTCAGCACGTCGCCGAGCAAACCCGTAGCCGTGTTGTAGGTCTCCCACAAGCCCGAGCCCACGTTGAGCAAGGGATTGCGGTGCAGGTCGTTGAGGAAGAAGATGCCCAAGGCCGACAAACAGCCGATGACGATGACAATCCATTTCGTCAGCGCCTTGTCGATGACACCCATCAGGGCGAGACCACCCACAATGACACCACCCACGATGAGCAGCGTCCATCCCCAAGTGGCCAAAGAGTTGGCAAAGCCCTTCACCTTGGTACTTTGGTAGGTCTTCACAATCATGGCGAGACAGATATGCACGATACCGACGAGGATGGCCAACACCATCGTGCCGTCGAAACCGAAGACTTCTCGAGGAACCATGCATTTCTTCACACCCTCAGGGATCCAACTCCACTCAAGCATATCCATTGAGAAGAAGGTATGGAACAATAAGCCTATCACCGTGGTGGCGATGCCGAGTACTATGCCCAAAGACGCAATACTCGGCAGTTTCTTCTTCAGCAAGATGCCAGCGAGGATCAAAACCAAGCCGTAGCCCGCATCGCCCATACAGAAGGCGAAGAAAAGCATGAAGAAGATGGAGATGAACACCGTCGGGTCAAACTCGTCGTATTTCGGGCAACCGTACATATCGGTAAGCAGTTCAAACTTCGATACAAACTTATTGTTTTTCAGTTTGATAGGAGGATTATCATCCACTTTGGCCTTGTCGACCAAATAGAGGATATTCTCTTTCTCCAGCATATCATGAAGGGCAGGCTCATTCTCAGCGGGAGCAAAGCCTTCGAAGACAGTGATGTAGTCCTCGGCAGCCTTCTCACCCGACACGTGGGCCAGATGCAGGTCGAGTTTCGACAAGGTCTTGTCCATCTCAGCTTGCAACACTGGCTCATGCCATTTCAGCTGGGCCAGGCGATGTTCTTTCTGCTTCACCTGTGCCTCCAAGTCGGCAATCTGTTTTTGAATGGCGGCATAGTCTCGATCGGGAGCGGGCAGTTCCTTCAGCGGGAAGTCGTAGTCGTCGGAATCGGACACTACCACGAAATAGTTGTAACCGCCGAGGTTCGAAATCTCGCTCAGCGCATACTGTTCCTTCCATTCAGGATCAATGGCCTTAGCCTTGTAAAAGTGTAGCTTCAGACCCGTTTCCTTGAGACGGTCGAAACTTTTGGAGTCGAACTGTCCCCAAGGCACCAACTCATCCGCGTCTTTGCGGAGTTGCGGCAGTTGGGCTTCGATGGCATCCTTGTCGCGCACGGTCTCCATCACCTCTACGGCAAAATCGGTAGGCTTCTGACCCGGGTCATCGGCCTTTTCGACCTCTTTCAAAGCCGAAATAGCCTTGCGGTAAATCTCGGCACGAGCTGACAGCTTCTCCGATTTCTCGTCGATGGGTTTCATGGAACGTGTGATGTCGACCACGCCCACCGATTGCAGCTTCTCCAAGAAGGCATCGGCATCGCCGCTCAGCAGGATGAAATCATATTTCGTCATTTCAGTTACCATGGGCTGCCTCCTCTTCTTCTGCTATGTGTTTGTTTTTCACGATTTTCTGCGAAGCTTTAGAGAGGTTCTCCTCGTCTTCCATATATCGCTTGATCTTACGTATGGCTTCGTTGTAGCCAGGAATTTGCACCTTCTCGTAAAGGTTGACTTTCTGCGTGGTCTTTTTCCGTTGGTAATCCAAAATGCGGCTCACCTCGGTATAGACCTCCGACTCGATGCCCAGCTGTGCAAGGTTTTTCAGTATCTGCACGCCGTCGGCATACCACATGGGTTTGGTGAAGAGGTTGATGTCCTTCACGTCGAACAGCACCTCCTCCAAAGCAGGCACGGGCACGCCCGCAATCTTGACGGTCTTCAGCTTGACATCGGTCACCGAAATCAGTCCTGGCTCAAATTCATTCCAAAGCCGGGCCATGTACTCATACGACTTGAGTTCGGCCTCTAATTGCTCCACAAGCCCCTCCGAACGCTGCTTGGCTTTTTTCACCTCAAGGCGCAGCGCACTCTCCTTACTTTTTAGCGTGGGCAGGGCACGGGTTCGCGTCTTGAGTTGCTTGTTCAGCTCATTCAGCGAGGTCTTGTTATATTGGAATTTAATAGCCATGGCTTATGCTTTTTCTTTCCAGTATTTCTCAATGAGTTTCTCCTTCAGACCCGTCTCGGCCTTGGTGAAGTATTTGCCGAACAACTCCCAGCCCGTGTCGAGCATCTCCTCGATGGAGATGTTGACGTCGATGGCCAGCAGGCGTGTAGCATATTCCTTGGCATAGTCGAGGCAGCGCAGGTCATAGTCGCTCAGGTCGAAGCCATTCTCCAACTTGGTCTTGGCGTTGGCGGCGTCGGCATACAAACGAACTGACGTATTCATTACGGCGCTGTGGTCCTCACGGGTCTTCTTGTTCTGCACCAACTGTTTCAAACGCGACAGCGAACGGAACGGGTCGACGATGACCTTGCCCGAGTCGGGGTCAGCACGAAGGAACAACTGTCCCTCGGTGATGTAACCCGTGTTGTCGGGGATGGCGTGCGTGATGTCGCCATCGTTCAAGGTCGTCACGGCGATGATGGTGATGGAGCCACCATCAGGCAGCTGCACGGCCTTCTCGTAGATCTTCGCCAAATCGGAATACAACGAGCCGGGCATGGAGTCCTTGGACGGGATCTGGTCCATACGGTTGCTCACGATACTTAAGGCATCGGCGTAAAGCGTCATGTCGGTGAGCAGCACCAGCACCTTCTCGTTTTTATCCACTGCAAAATATTCAGCGGCAGTCAAAGCCATGTCGGGAATCAGCAGACGCTCGACAGGCGGCTGGTCGGTAGTGTTCACGAAGCTGATAATCTTATGCAAGGCACCTGCGCTCTCAAACTGGTTCTTGAAGAACAGGTAGTCGTCGTTCGAGAGACCCATGCCACCGAGGATGATCTTATCCACATCGGCACGAAGAGCCACCATGCTCATCACCTGGTTATAGGGTTGGTCGGGGTCGGCGAAGAACGGGATCTTCTGGCCCGAGACCAAGGTATTGTTCAAGTCGATGCCGGCGATACCCGTCGGGATCAGTTGCGAAGGCTGGCGACGCTTGAAGGGGTTCACTGAAGGACCGCCGATCTGGCGTTTCTCGCCCTCCACGGCCGGTCCGCCGTCGATAGGCTCGCCGTAGGCGTTGAAGAAACGGCCGGCGAGTTCGTCGCTCACGTTCAGCGAAGGCGGCTCACCAAAGAAGGTCACTTCGGCATTGGTCGGGATGTCTTCCGTGCCGCCAAACACCTGAAGGGTGACGGCATTGTCTTTAATCTTCACCACCTGCGCCAGACGGCCTGCCACGAGGGCGAGTTCGTCGTTGGCCACGCCTTGTGCCTCAAGGGTCACGGTGGCCTTGGTGATGGCGGTCAGCTTGGTATAGATACGTTGAAAGGCTTTCTCACTCATGTTTCAGTTCCTCCTTTAACTGTCCAAGATATTTTTCAAATTGTTCCGACTTGTATTCCGAGTAGTTCATCTGGCGGCAGATGTTGATCAAGCCCTTGAAGTAGGTCGTGCACTCCTCGAAGTTGTCGAACTTGAAGCTGCGGTCGCAGATTTCAAGCACAAGGTCGAGCATGAACTTCTGACGTTCGAGTGGCGTGGAGCCGTCGATGTCGTCGAAAGCGTCTTGCTGCAGGATGACAAAGTCGACGAGTTCCGACTTCCAGTATTGCTCGTGGTACGACATCGGCACGCCGTCGTCGCCCAAGATATTGATCTGCTCGTAGGCATCCTTGCCTCGGCGGATGATGTATTTCGTCTTCGTCACCTTTTCGACCCATCCCTTCTCAATCTTCTCATCAAGATACTCGATGATTTCAGGATATTCGAGGTATTTCGAGTAGGAGTCGACGGGGTCAACGGCGGGATAACGCTTCTTGTCGGCGCGGTTCTGCGAGAGGCCGTAGAAGCAACGGGCGGCCTTCTTGGTGGATTCTGTGACAGGCTCCTTCAGGTTACCGCCAGCAGGCGACACCGTTCCGATGAAGGTGATGGAGCCCGACTGGCCGTTGTTGAGTTTCACGTAACCAGCGCGAGCGTAGAAGTTGGAGATGATGGCCGAGAGGTCGACGGGGAAGCCGTCCTGACCAGGCAGTTCCTCCAAACGGTTACTCATCTCACGCAAGGCCTGTGCCCAACGTGAGGTGGAGTCGGCCAGCAACAACACCTTCATACCCATGGCGCGGTAGTATTCGCCGAGGGTCATGGCCGTGTAGACCGAAGCCTCACGAGCAGCCACCGGCATGTTGGAGGTGTTGCAGATGATGATAGTACGCTCCATCAGCGAGCGACCTGTGTGCTTGTCCTTCAGCTCGGGGAACTCGGTGAAGATCTCCACGACCTCGTTGGCACGCTCACCGCAGGCCGCCATGATGATGATGTCGGCATCGGCTTGCTCAGCAAGGGCGTGTTGCAGCACGGTCTTGCCGCAGCCGAAAGGTCCGGGGATGAAGCCCGTGCCACCTTCAGCGATGGGGTTGAGCGTGTCGATGCAACGCACACCCGTCTCCATCACTTTGAAGGGACGTGGTTTCTCCACATAACCGCCCACGGCCACCTTGACGGGCCATTTCTGCATCATCGTCACCTTCACCTCCTCGCCTTCCGCGTTGGTCAGCGTGGCGACGGTGTCGGTGATCTTGTATTGTCCGGCGGCGACCACATTCTTCACGGTATATGTGCCCTTGAAGTTGAACGGCACCATGATTTTGTGGGGCAGCCAGCCTTCCTTGACTTCGCCCAGCCAGTCGGCGGCAACCACTTGGTCACCCGCCTTGGCGATAGGCGTGAAGTCCCAAAGTTTCTCTTCGTCGAGGGCCTTGGTGTATTCACCGCGTTTCAGAAACACGCCTTCCATGGTGGCGAGGTTGTTCTGCAGGCCGTCGAAGTTGCTCGAAAGCAAACCAGGTCCCAAGGTCACCTCAAGCATGTAGCCTTGGAATTCCACTTTGTCGCCAATCTGCAGGCCGCGGGTGCTCTCAAACACCTGCACGGAGGCCTTGTTCCCGTTCACTTTGATGACCTCTGCCATCAGCTCGACGCCGTCGAGGTCGATGAAGCAGATCTCATTCTGTGCCACAGGGCCGTCCACCTCCACAGTGACGAGGTTTGCAATGATTCCTGTAACTTTTCCTGTTGTTTTCATATGTTGTTGTTTCTATTATTTACACACTTAAATCCAAATCCGCACTTGTGCCACGAATCTCCTGCACGAGTTTCTGGAACATCTCCTGTCCCTTGGAGGCGTCGAGCTCGGCCCAGCGCTGTACGGTCTTGGCCTTGACCAAAAAGGCGAGGATGGCGTTCATGTTGAAGTAGTCCATGCGGGCGATGTCGGAGGCCTTCTCCCACTTCAGCTCGTCCATCTTCTGCTCGCGTTCCACGAAGTCGGCATCGGCGAGGATTTCCTCTATCTGCTTGCCTTCCTCGAAGTCGGCCTCGGGCAGTTCCACTTGGTAGTCCTCCCCTCTTTTGCCGAGGCGCTTGGCCAGATAGTTCACCTTCATGTTGCGCAGGCGGCCGTCGAAGTCGAAATACTCGCGAATGAAACGGTTCTTGCTCTCAGCGGCCTTGTCGTAAAACTCCGCACCAAGGCTGTCCTCGTTGAAGCCTTCCTCCATGAGTTCCACCAACTTCTGGTCTTTCTCGGAGAGCAGCTCCATGATGGACTCCTTCACGGCGGCATAGTCGAAGCCTGTGTTCTCGAAGCCCGAGGTCAGTTCCGGCAAGCCGGCCACGATATAGACGTAGTTATCCATCAGCCGAAGAGGATTTTCTTGGTGGCGGGACGCAGGTAATTGGCGATAAGCTGTGTGAACTCGTCATCGGTGAACTGGAGCACATAGCCGCCATCCTTAGGGGCAACCTTGAAACCACCGTTCATCTTCTTGGAGTAGTCCACCTTGACCTCGCCCTTGAATTGGTTGGCTATTTCGTTCTTCACGAAAGGCTCCACCTCGGCTTTCAAGGCTTCGGGCAGGATGAGGTTCAAGTCGACGGGCGACGCATTCGCGGGATTAAAGGCCTTCACCACGCTAGTGATCAATTCCTTCACAAAGGCAGCATTGCCCATATTGGCCTTCACGCCTTCGGTGGCGGTGTTGGTTACCACCATTTTCTCGATCTCCTGTTTCGTCACGGCGATGCTTTGCGTTGCTGCCATCTTCACGTCGGCAGCGACCTTGGTCTTCAGCTCTTCAGCCTCCTTGTTGGCTTGAGCGATGATGCGCTCGGCCTCAGTCTTAGCGTAGGCAATGATGCGGTCAGCTTCGGCATGTGCCTTTTGCACGAGTTCCTCGCCGTCCTGTTTTCCTTTCGACAAGCCTTCGTTATAAAGCCTGTCGGTCAATTGTTGCAGTTTATCTTGCATATATTTTCGTTTTGTTTGTTTAATCTTGAAAATAGGCGACAAAATTAAGCAATCCCTTTTAGAAAAAGAAATGAAATGGGAAAAATAATTTTAGGCAAAGATTCCCTTCGGGAATGGAGCTCATTACATATAGTTACATCGCGGCGGCAAATGACGTCCACAGAATGTATTCGTCACAAGCCGCCGCAGGAAACCTAAATGGAAAATGCCATTCCCGAAGGGAATCTCACTAATTATTTATATATGCTTTATATACGTCCTAGCCCTCTTGGTGAGGTCGTGTTCGAGATAGCGCCAGAGGTTTTGCACACTGGTGTTGTCCTCCAGTTCGCGCGTCGACTCAATATATTTGATGCCGTTTTTGGTGATGCCTTGAGCGAACTTGTCAAAGATCATGGCGTTGACGCCCTTGTTCTTGTATTTGTCGTCGATGGCGATAAGCAGCAGGTCGAGGGTATCGTTCTGTTTCAGGGCTTTCAGGATATGGATGAAGCCGAAGGGGAAGAGCGAGCCCTTGGCCTTCTGCATGGCCTTGGAGAGCGAGGGCAGGCCCACGCCGAAGCCGACCACCTGCTCGTCTTCATCGAGCACGATGGACACATAGTCGACGCTGACATTACCGAGGAATTGTTTCTTGAGATCCTCTAATTGTCCTTGTGACAGTTCGGAGTAACCATGCAACTTCGAGTAGGCGGCATTCATGCAGCGAAACACACCGTCGAGGTAAGGCTCTATATCGCTATGATGGATGAGAGGGGCTTGGTGCAGACCGTTTTTGATGGAGACCAGCTCAGCCATACGGGCATAACGGTCGGGTATGACCTCGGGCACCTTGATGAGATACTCCACGTAGTCGGTGTCCTTGGTGTAGCCCAAGGCAACGAGATGTCCTTCATAATAAGGTGCGTTGTATTTGCCGTATGCGGTAGGCAGTTTGTCGAAGCCTTCGACGAGGACGCCTGCTGCATCGAATTCGAGGAAACCCATTGGGCCGCTCATCAGCGTCATGCCTTTCTCGTGTGCATAATGCTCAACAGCATCCATCAAAGCCCTTGAAACTTCCTGGTTGTCAATGAAGTCAATCCACCCAAAGCGGCAAATCTTCTCGCCCGTCTTCTCGTTGTAGCGGCGGTTGATGATACCCGCCACGCGGCCCACGATATGGCCATTCTCGTCGTAAGCAAGCCAATACTTACCCTCACAAACCTCGAAGGCGTGGTTCTTTGAGGGTGTTAACGTATCGCGATCCATCGACTCGATTTGCGGAACATAATAGGGATTGTCCTTATAGAGTTCGTTGGGAAAATGCACGAAGGCTTTCAGTTCCTTTCTCGTTGTGACTTCTTTGACGGTTACTTTCATCGGGGGCTTCTTTTCGATGCTACAAAGATATCCCATTCTCCTTTCGGGACAATCAACTTTTCATTATAACGCCCCTATTCTTCAATCAATACCGTTTTCTTCTTGCTTCAAAACAGGCGATGCGTCTCGGGGAACTTTTTTCCCTTTTTTGTAGAAAACTGACGAACGGAAAACAATATTTGATACATTTGCAGTTTGTTTTTGACTCGAAAGAATAAAAATCAACAACAAGAATATGTCAGAGATTAAAGGACACATCACTCAGATTATCGGCCCCGTGGTCGACGTCTACTTCGAAGGCGGCGAAGCCGACCTCCCGAAGATCCACGATGCCTTGGAAGTGACCCGTCCCAACGGGAAACGCGTGGTGCTCGAGTGCCAGCAGCATATCGGCGAGGACTCGGTGCGCACCATCGCCATGGACTCCACCGACGGCCTCATGCGCGGCATGGAGGTCAAACCCTCCGGCAAGCCCATCTCCATCCCCATCGGCAACCAGATCAAGGGCCGCCTGCTCAACGTGACAGGCGACGCCATCGACGGCATCGGCAGCCTCGACCGCGCTTCGGAATACCCCATCCACCGCGAACCGCCCAAATATGAAGACCTGGCCACCTCAAAAGAGGTGCTCTTCACCGGCATCAAGGTCATCGACCTGCTGGAGCCCTACCTGAAAGGCGGTAAGATCGGCCTCTTCGGCGGCGCCGGCGTGGGCAAGACCGTGCTCATCATGGAACTCATCAACAACATCGCCAAAGGCTACAACGGCTACTCGGTGTTCACCGGCGTGGGCGAGCGTACCCGTGAGGGTAACGACCTGCTCCGCGAGATGATCGAGTCGGGCATCATCAAATACGGCGACGCTTTCGTCAAAGCCATGGAAGAAGGCGACTGGGACCTCTCCAAGATCGACAAGGAAGCCCTCGCCACCTCACAAGCCACGCTGGTCTTCGGCCAAATGAACGAGCCGCCCGGAGCCCGTGTCTCGGTGGCCCTATCGGGCCTTACCGTGGCCGAGTCGTTCCGCGACGACCAAAACGACGAGCAGAACGACATCCTGCTTTTCATCGACAACATCTTCCGTTTCACGCAAGCCGGCTCTGAGGTATCGGCCTTGTTGGGCCGTATGCCTTCGGCCGTGGGTTACCAACCCACCTTAGCCACAGAGATGGGACAGATGCAGGAGCGTATCACCTCGACCAAGAACGGGTCCATCACCTCGGTGCAGGCCATCTACGTGCCTGCCGACGACT
>JAFYHS010000026.1 GCA_017539045.1 Bacteroidales bacterium | reverse complement strand
CCTGATGGCGAAACAGTGAACATGCAACTCATCCTGTGCGACGAGACCTATTTCGATATGCTTGGTTTGCAGGTAGTTGAAGATTTCGGCGTACCCAAAACCAACTCGGTCTGGATGTCGAAGGCCTTGGCCAATAAACTTTCGGTGAACGACTCAACGGCTTCGTATTATGCCCGTCGGATGCGCATCAACGGCAGTCGCCCCGAGACCGTGGGCGGCATCTACGAAAACATCCCGACATTGCCAGCATCGGCTTCCGAGCCTGACCGTTTTTCGGCTGTCATCATCGCCAAGGCGGAAGACCTGGTTTGGGGTAATGGCGTAATGATTGATGTATCAAGTGATTACAAAGGGACTGAAAAGGCTATTCTGGAGGTTTATCGCGAATATTCAGAGGAGCAGAATGGCACATTTGTGGAAGCCGCCCAAAACGGCTATGTGAAGGACCTGAACAATTTGTCTCTGCAACCCGTCAAGATGGCCATGCGATTGCTGGAATTGTTCATGTTGCTTTCGGTGCTGATTTCTTTGCTCGGCCTCGTGGCCATGAGCACTTACTACAGCGAGCAAAGCACCAAGAGCATTGCCGTACGCAAGGTGTTTGGCAGCAACGTCCAGCGTGAGTTGTGGCGAACGGTGAAGGATTACATGGTTTTGGTCGGCATCGCGGCTCTCATCGGCATCCCGCTTGCCGTTTGGTTCTGTGGCCGCTATTTGGATCGCTTCGCCTATCGCATCGAGCATTACGGTTGGATCATCGCCGTGGCTGCCATCCTCGGTATGTTGATGGCTTTCTTGTCCGTCCTTTGGCAGACCTTGAAGGCCGCTCGGACAAATCCGGCGGAGGCATTGAAGAAGGAATGATTACTATAGGATTGCCTACGGCAAGAAATCTTTCAAAATTGAAATCAAAATTTATTAAAAATCTAAATAATTGATTTTGATTGATTTTGAAATACATTTTGTTGGATTTCTTGCGAAGCAATCCCAAAACGCTTTAAATTTTGTTTTTTTCGGTAATTTTGCCGCCATGAGTAAACTCAAATCCAAAATCCTAGTCGTTGACGACAACGCCGGCATCCGGTCGGCACTGAAGATATTGCTGCCCATGCGCTTCGCCGAGGTGGAACTCATCGCCTCGCCCAAAGTGCTGATGGAGACCATGCGGACTTTCAAGCCCGATGTGGTGCTGCTCGACATGAACTTCGAGACCGACATCAACACGGGCAACGAAGGCCTCTTTTGGCTCTCCGAACTGAAACGCGACTTCCCCGAGGTGGAGGTGGTGCTTTTTACAGCCTACGCCGACATCGCCCTCGCCGTGGAAGGCATGAAACGCGGCGCCTTCGACTTCGTGGTGAAGCCTTGGGACAATGCCAAACTGCTCGCCACACTCGAAGAGGCTTGCAAGAAACATCGTGTAGGGACACATCGCATGAGTCCACCCTACACGAATGCCACGCCGACGATGCGCTGGGGTGAGAGCGAGGCGATGCAGCAACTGCGCGCGATGGTGGAGAAAGTGGCTCCCACCGATGCCACGGTGCTCATCACGGGCGAAAACGGAACAGGTAAGGATGTGTTGGCCAACGAGATACACCGACTGTCGAGTCGTGCCACAAAACCGATGGTGGGCGTGGACATCGGAGCCATCACGGATACCTTGTTCGAAAGCGAGATGTTCGGCCATGTGAAAGGCGCCTTCACCGATGCCCATGCCGACCACATTGGCAAGTTCGAGCAGGCCAATGGCACCACGCTTTTCCTCGATGAGATTGGTAATGTGCCGCTGGCACAGCAGGCCAAACTGCTGCGCGTCATCCAAAACCGCAGCATCACCAAGGTGGGCGACACAAAATCCATTCCCATCAACATTCGCCTGATTTGTGCCACCAACATGGACTTGGCGACGATGGTCAAGGAAGGCCGTTTCCGCGAAGATTTGTTCTACCGCATCAACACGGTGACGCTGCACCTGCCGCCCTTGCGCGAGCGCACCGACGAAATCGTCACTTTGGCAGAGATGTTCGTCAAGCAATATGCCGAGAAGTACCACCGTAAGGCACAAGGCCTTTCCGACGAGGCAATGAATCTCTTGAAACGCTGCCGCTGGAGTGGCAACATCCGCGAGCTGCAAGGCTGTATTGAGAAGGCAGTCATCTATTCCGAGGCGGAACTCATACGCGCCGCCGACCTCCAACTCCGCGCTTCGGAACTGATGGATGAAACGGTTCCAAAAACTCAAAATCAAACCCTCGAAAGTGCCGAAGAGCAAGTCATCCGCAACGCGATGAAGACTTACAACGGCAACCTGACCCTAGTGGCCAAGGCATTGAAAATCAGTCGTCCTACCTTGTACCGCCGCCTAAAGGAATACGGAATATGAGTGTCTGGATTTGGATATTGGTCGTGGTGGTGGTCGTCATTGCAGCGATTGTGGTGACGACACTTATCGTGCGCAGAAACGATGCCCGAAAGGTAGGCTTCATGATGGACGCATTGGAAGATGGAGAGTTGAACTTCCACTTTAAGGAGAAGTCGGCGCTTAACCGTGCCTTGAACCGCATCAAGGGCATTTTTGAACGGCGCGACGCAGCCAACGAGGAGTCCTCGCAAAACAAGCTGTTTCGCGTGATGACGCACGAAATCATGAACACCGTAGCGCCCATCGCTTCCTTGAGTGATGCCTTGCTCACCGAAGAAGGTGTGGATGTGAAGGCAGGGCTGGAGACCATTTCGGCCTCATCGAAGGACTTGATCCGTTTTGTGGAGTCGTACCGCAGCATGACACAAGCCCAACCTCCCGTCCGCAAGGCGGTGATGGTCGACGAACTGATGGACCGTGTGTTGCTCCTCAACAAGGCCAAGATTGCGGAGCAAGGCGCCACCTTGACCTATCAAGCCAATACGCCCGACTTGCTCATCTATGCCGACGAAGGACAGATTATGCAAGTGTTCAACAACTTGATAAAGAATGCCGTGCAGGCAGGTGCCACTTCCATTCGAATTACCGCCGACCTGAACTCGGAGGACCAAACCGTCATCCGTGTGGCCAACAACGGGAAAGCCATCCCGTTACGCCAGACGGAAGAAATCTTCATTCCGTTCTACACCACCAAACCGAACGGAACGGGCATCGGCTTGAGTTTGTCGAAACAAATCATGGTACGGCATAACGGCAACCTCGTCCTTGAACAGAGCGACAGCAACCTGACTGTTTTCGCTTTGTTGTTTAAGTGATTGCAATTTGTGCGTTTTTTATTGCCGTATGTTGTTTTCTTGTGTATTTTTGCACCTAATACATTTACCGTTCTTGATTATTAATCCCTTAAATAACTAGAAATGAAAAAGTTCTTTACTACTATGTTTGCGCTGGCCTTGTCGTTGCTCACATTGGCCGGCAATTTCGTGATGCTTCCCTATTCGGGTCGCGCCGAACTGGAAAAACACTTCTCTGATCCGAATCTGACGGTGCATTTCTACACCGATTCGGAGGTCTTCGCCACGGCTGAACGTTTCGATGCCGGCAACATGGTGATGATTGACGATAATGCTTTCTCTGACAATGGATGCTATACTTTGGTGTATTGCCCGAAAGCCCAACAGCGGCAATTTGACGCGCTGCTTTCGACGCAGGATTACGTCATCGTGAAAGGCGCGGCGATGCCTTACAAGAACGACGGCGCCGTGGCTATCTTCAACAAAAAAGCCAGCCTGCCCAAGCTGACCCGCGACTTCCCGGTGGTGACTGAAGAAGACCCCCGTATCCGCGAGATGTTGAATCAAGTCAACATGGACTCGCTTGAGGCAACGGTTCAGCACTTGCAGGATTATGGCAGCCGCATTTGGAACTCCGATAATGCCTTTGCCGCTTCCGATTGGATTGCCAGTCGTATGGAAGCCCTTGGGCTTGAGGTCGAGCAGCAGCCTTTCAATGCCAATACATGGATGGGTAGCGGAGCGGCGGCACCTAATGTCATTGGCATCCAGCGCGGTACGCTCTATCCCGACACTTATGTGGTGTGTGGCAGCCACTTCGATTCGTTCTCGTATGAGGCTATGATGGGCGGCGGCACGGCTCCTGGTGCCGACGACAACGCCACAGGTGTGGCCAGCGTGCTTGAAAGCGCCAGAATCATGACCCAATACGAGTTCGAATACAGCATCATCTACTGCGCCTACGGCTGCGAAGAGATGGGTCTGTATGGCAGTGAAGCCTATGCCTCGCGCTGTCAACAACAGGGCATGGACATCATCGGCTATTTCAACAACGACATGAACGGCTACCTCTATGGCGACCAAATCCACATCGATTGCATCTATCCCAACTCGGTGGAGCCTATCGGCACCTATTACATGAATGTTGGCGAGGTGTATTATCCCGAACTGCCCATCCGTCATGTCAACTTCACCCAAGGTGACAGCGACCACACCTCTTTCAATAACCACGGCTACATGGGAATCTATCCATTCGAGGACTATGAGCACTACAGTCCTTACATTCACACGCCTAATGATGTGATTGGAACGAGTGTGACGAGTTTCGAAATGGGTCAGCAGTATTGCCAGATGAACATTGCTTGCTTGGCCGAGATAGCCAATCCTATTGGTGATACTCCTGTGGTAGAATGCAATCCAGTGAGAGAATTTTCTATTGAGTTACCTGTATGGAAAGATACATCTCCTCTTTGGTTACATTGGAAATCTCCTGAAGAGGGTTCAACAGGCAATTTAGAGCGATTTGATGTGTATCGTGATAATGTGGTTATTGGAGCTGTGGATTGGGCGGATTCCACTTATGTAGGTTATTGGGGCTATGAGTATATGGATACGATTACTGTTGGGGCCGAAGCCGAGTATTTCATCATGGCCGTTTATAGCGACGGTTGCGAGGCTCCTTCTCAAACGGAAATCGGATATGGCATTAGCGCAGTTGAGGAGTCGGAATCCAATGTTATGGTCTATCCCAATCCTTCCAACGGCACCTTCAACCTCAATCTCGGTGAAGGCCAATGGGATGTGGAAGTTTACGACATCACCGGCCGCAAAGTTTATGAAAACCGCATGGATGGCCGCTCCGTTCTTGACCTCGGTAAATGCCGAAAAGGCGTTTACTTCTTGAAAGCCATGGGCGATAGTAGGGGAGTGACAGCGAAAGTCATGGTGCAGTAAGCTTCGGCTGAACATAAAACTTCAAAATTCTCCGTTTCACTGGGTTGAGACGGAGAATTTTGTATTTTTGAGGTCTTAATACAACACTTATGAAATACCGAATCCTACTTTTCTTAATGGCATTGGGCTTAGTGTTGACCTTGAGCGGCAATAATAGTCAACCTGTCGAAACACCTGATCCCCAACTCGATTCTATTCACTTGCGCACGGTAATCTATCGTCCAGGCGATTACAACTCAAAGAACTATCGTATCCCCGCGATCATCACGGCCAAAGACGGTTCTTTGGTCATCGCCACCGACAAGCGGAAAAACAACGACATCGACCTGCCCGAAGACATAGACATTCTCATCAACCGCAGCACCGATGGCGGTCGCACATGGAGCGAGCCTTACACCTTGATGGAAGGTCAAGGGGTGGGGAAGGGCTTCGGCGACTGCGCCTTGGTACGTACCAACGACGAAGGCGGCCTCTTGGCGGCTTTCGTGGGTGGATGTGGCTTCTGGCAGGGAAGACCCGAAAACCCGTTGCGGACATACATCGCACGAAGTTACGACAACGGCCAAACTTGGACCGATCCCAAAGACATCACTGATAAACTCTACGGCGCGAAGTGTGATAACGAGGTGAGCCGCACTTGGTGGTCGGCCTTCTTCGCCTCGGGCAACGGCCTGCTGACCTCCACGGGGCGCATCATGTTCGTTCTCGCCGTGCGCGACACCGAGGAATGGGCCGCATGCAACTATGCCGTCTATTCCGACGACAACGGTGAGACATGGCAGATTTCTGGCCGTGCCTCCCAGCGTGGTGACGAGGCTAAGGTAGTGGAACTGGCCGATGGCCGCATCTTGATGAGCATCCGCCACGAGGGCGAGCGGTGGTACAACATTTCCGAAGACGGCGGCACCACTTGGCGCCCCGAAACCTCCGCTTGGCCCGACCTCGTGGCTACGGCCTGCAATGGAGATATTATTCGTTATTCATCTGTGAATGAAGGAGCTGAAAAGAATATCCTACTCCATTCTTTGCCATGCGCCGAAAGCCGAAAGAACGTTACGGTTTACGTTAGTTATGACGAAGGGCAGACTTGGCCCGTGAGCAAGTGCATCGTGCCTTACGATGCGGCTTATTCCTCGCTCTGCATCCTGCCCGACCACAGCATTGGCCTTTATGTGGAGGAGTCTGACGGCGACACACTGGGCTACTCGATGGTGTTCTATAACTTCGGTTTGGAATGGCTGGAGAAGTGAATCCGTGGAATAAGTTTTGCCAATTAGAGAATAACCCTTACCTTTGCACAATCAATTGAATCATTGTAAAATCAATTAATAAAATGAAGAAAACTATGAAAATGTGGATGATGGCCGCCATCCTGATTTGCGGCGTTAGTTTGGTTGGCTGTGGTAACAAGAAAGCCAAAGAAGAACCAAAGGAAACTCAATTGGAAAACACCCCTGTCGAAGTCAAAGTGCCTGATGCAGTTGCGTGTGCTGCGACTGTTGAGGATTACTTGGTGAATGTGATTGGTAAGAATTACGCTGAGGCTGAGCATTGCATCCCTTGCCCTATGATTATCAGCACAAATGATGTGAATAAGGATGATATTCTGATGTGGGGCGACTTCTGGGTGTTCAACTACAACGTTGCTGGCGACACGTTGAAGACCGTTTCGGGCGGCAACCATCCTGGACTGATGCACTTGAAGAAGACCGACAAGGGCTTTGAGGTGACTGGCTTCGATGCCGTGGAGGACGGTGCCGATAACATGGAAAGTGCCAAGAGGATTTTCGGCGATAATTTTGATGCTTTTTGGGAGCTCAACAGTAATCAAGAGAAGCGCGAGGATGTCAGACTGCACTTCATCGCCGACTATGTGAAAAAACACAACCTTCCGGTCAAGATGGTGCAAGACTATGGCTGGCCTGCCGTTGAATTGCCGAAATGAAACCCTTCAGCTGTTCCGATACTGGTTCGGCGTCATTCCTGTGTGCTTCTTGAAATACTTGAAGAAAAACGAAGGGTTGGCGAAATTCAGTTCGTCGGAGATTTCCTTGATGCATAAGTCACTGTGTTTCAGCATTTGTTTCGCTTCGAGGATGACATATTGATCGATCCATTCTGGAGCCGATTGCCCACTGGTCTCTTTCACGATTTTTGAGAGGTATTTGGGCGTGATGCAGAGTTTGTCGGCATAAAACCCCACACCACGTTCCTTGAGGTGGTGGCGCGTGACCAAATCCACGAAGCGTTCAAAGACGATTTTGTGACGTGTCGAGGCGGGACGCTCTTCTTCGTTTTGTTTTTGTAGCCGCTGGTTAAGGAAACTACCGAAGGTGAAGAAAACCGATGAAATGAGGTGGCTAACGCTTTCTGTCGCATAGGCATAATCTGAATGTATGATGCTGTTGATGAGGCGGATATGCTCTTGCACCAAGTTGAGTTCGTCGGCTTGTAGGGTGAAGCAGGGATTATCGAGTATGGTGATGGCCTCATTGAGCATTTTGCTGATGTCGGAACGGAATTGGTCGAGAAACCGAGTCGAAACGGCAATGATGGTCAGAGTGGCCGCTTTTTCCGATGGTTTTGATTCGAGGCGGATGATGTTTTGGGGCAAGTTGAGCAGCATCATCCCCTCGTGAATCTCGTATTCCTTCAAGTTGATGCTGCACTTGAAACTGCCTTGCTTGCAAAACGCCGCCACATATGCGTCAACGCGACACGGATAGCGCAACAGGTCGTAGTTGGCTTCGTTGGTGCGCTCGGCCAAGATGAAGTCGTCACCTATATTAATAATGTTGTCAGTCAAAAACAATTCCTTTGCCCGCGCAATGCTGAAACTGTTGTATCCTTTTGTTTTCATTCGTTGAAATTTTCGACAAAAATAGATAAATCTTTTTGATTATTGGTCGAAAAATATGAATATTTCGACCTTTAGATACTTTTTGATGAAAATATTATTCCTTTTGGTCGAAAAAGAAGCCCTTTCTTTGCAGTATCGAACAAAAAAGGAATAGAATATGAATAAAGTATTGAAAAACAGTGTATTAGTGGTTGTGTTTTGTGCGGTTTCGCTGACGATGCCTGCGCAAAGGATGCTCACTTTGGACGAGTGCCGACGGCTCGCCCTCGAGAACAACAAGAAACTGAAAGTGGCTGAGGAGGAGGTCGACAAGGCTCGTTACGAAATGTATGCCTCCTACGCCAATTACCTGCCCAAAGTGTCGGCAACGGGCACTTATATGCACAATAGCAGAAACCTCCAATTGCTGAGCGATGAGAATATGGCTGCGCTCAACAGCATAGGGACAACGGCGCAGGGCGAAATTGATGCCTATCGCGAGCAGGTGCTGGCTGTTTACAATAACGACCCCATGGCCGTGGTTTCGTGGGCACTTTTGCAGCATGACCCGACCTTGAACAAGTTGGTCACCGATCTGATGAGCCTTGATGTGGAAGGGTCGCTGAACCAGATTGGTGAACAGGTTTCAGACGCATTCAAGATCGACACCAAGAACGTGATTGCGGGTGCCGTTTCGGTGCAACAGCCTATCTTTGCTGGTGGCAAGATTGTGGCTTATAATCAGATTACCAAGGACTTGAGAAGTTTGGCCGAGTCGAAGTTGGACATGCAGCAGCAGGAAACACTGGCCACTACCGAAAAGGCGTATTGGCAGATTGTTTCCGTCGCCAACAAGCTGAAATTGGCCGAAAGTTACGCCGAGTCGCTGCGTACATTGGACAAGGACATGGACAAGATGCTTGCCGCTGGTGTGGCTACCCGTTCCGACCAACTGTCGGTAAAGGTGAAGCTGAATGAGGCTGAGACCGCGTTGCTGAAGGCGCAAAACGGCTTGACACTCTCGAAAATGCTGCTTTGTCAGATTTGTGGCTTGTCCTTGGACTCAAACATTGTTTTAGCCGACGAGAAACTTGACGATGTGTTGGTGACCAACGAGGTGCTACACTTTTCGGAGAGCGAAATCGAGGCCAACCGACCCGAACTGAAATGTCTTGGTTTAGCCAACGACATTTATGCCAAAAAGGTGGCTGTGGTGCGTTCCGACTATCTGCCTACGATTGGCGCTTTTGGCAACTATATGATAAGCAACCCTTCGTGTTTCAACGGCTTTCAGAACGAGTTTGGCGGAATGTGGAATTTCGGCGTGATGGCCAAAATCCCGATTTTCCATTGGGGCGAGGGCTACAACAAGACGCGAATGGCAAAGGCGGAAGCGAAAATCCAGCAATACACTTACGATGATACCAAGGAGATGATCATGCTTCAGGTGAGGCAATGCGAATCGCAACTCAACGAGGCTGATGCGCGATTGAAACAAACACGGGAGAAGTTGGACGATGCCGACGAAAACCTCCGTATGGCGACCGCTGGTTTTCGCGAAGGCGTTGTCGCTTCTTCCGTTCTGGATTTGGCCCGAACCGCTTGGTTGCAAGCACATTCAGACTACATTGATGCCAAAATCGACCGCATTATGGCAGCTGTCAATCTCCGCAAAGCCGCTGGTGTCCTCACAAAATGAAATCTTGAACCCTAAATTTTAAATCTTAAATCTCTGATTATGTCCACAATAAAAGAACAAAGAATGAACACCTACCTCGCCTTGGGCGTGTTGGCAGGTGTAATTGCGGTGGTTTGCGTCATCGGCATCCTCACTTTCCACAAGGAAACGGAATACCTGCAAGGCCAGGCCGAGGTGACGGAATACCGCGTGTCGAGTAAGGTGCCTGGCCGCATCCTCGAATTTAAGGTGCAAGAAGGCCAAAAGGTGCATAAAGGCGACACTTTGGCCATTCTCGAAGCCCCCGAAGTGGAGGCAAAGAAGGCACAGGCCGAAGCCGTCGAGCAACAGGCGCTTGCCTTAAGTGCCAAGGCACAGGCAGGTGCGCGTGAGCCGCAAAAGGAAGGCGCCTACGAGATGTGGCAGAAAGCGAAAGTGGGGGTTGAAATCGCGGAGAAATCGTTCAGCCGCATCAGCAACCTTTATAAGGACGGTGTGGTGAGTGCCCAGAAATACGACGAGGTGAAGGCACAACGCGATGCTGCCATCGCCACCGAGAAAGCTGCCCGATCGCAATACCGCTTGGCACTCGATGGCGCCCAGGAGGAAGACAAGGAAATGGCCGCTGCCAAGTTGCTTCAGGCACAAGGTGCTGTGGCTGAGGTGAATTCATATATCCACGAGACTTTCCTCACTGCTTATGCCGATGGTGAGGTAACGGAAATCTTTCCGCACCTTGGTGAATTGGTTGGAACGGGCGCACCGATTATGAACATTGCTCAAATGGACGACCAATGGGCGAGCTTCAATGTGCGCGAGGATTATTTGAAGGATTTCTACATCGGGTCGGAGTTCGATGCCTATGTTCCTGCCATCGACAGGACGGTAAGGATGAAGGTCAGTTATATGAAGGACATCGGCGACTTCGCGGCTTGGAAGGCCACCAAGGAAACGGGACAATATGACCTGAAGACCTTCGAGGTGAGAGCCACACCTCTTTCGGCCACGGGCGACCTTCGTCCGGGAATGAGTGTGATTGTGAAGAAGGAGCACAGGAGATGAGTTTCGGAAAGAGCAACAAGCGGGTGGTTTGGCGTATCGCGCAGCGCGAGGTTGCACGGATGCTTTCGCAGCCGGTCTATCTTTTCTGTATGGTCGTCGCGCCATTGGTGGGCTATGTCTTTTTCACCACTTTGATGGGGAAAGGGTTGCCGGTCGACATCCCTGTGGGCGTGGTTGACGAGGACAACACCGCCATCACGCGGCAGGTGCTTCGCAATCTCGACGCTTTCCAGCAAACCGTCATAGTGGAGCAATATGCCAATTTTGGCGAAGCCCGCGAGGCATTGCAACAGGGCAAAATCTACGCCTTCTATTACATCCCTCAAGGCACGACCGAAAAGGCGTTGTCCAGCAAGCAGCCCAAGGTGTCGTTCTACACCAACGCCGCCTACCTGATTCCCGCCTCGTTGGAATACCGTGATATGAAAATGATGGCCGAGTTGGCCTCTGGTGCCATCGCGCGTGAGACGCTTTATGCCAAAGGTTTCACCGACGATCAGGTGATGGGGGTCCTGCAACCCATCAAAATGGAAATGCACGCCATCGGCAATCCGGGACTGAACTACTCCATCTATCTTTCCAACATTCTGTTGCCGGCAATGCTGATGTTGCTCATCTTTCAGGTGACGATTTACTCGATTCATAGCGAAGTCAAGGAAGGGACTTCTAAACGCTGGATGGAACTGGCCGAGGGCAATATCCATAAGGCGCTGATGGGCAAGTTGTTGCCTCAGCTTTTGGTGTGGATTGTGATGGGAAGCACCTATCTTGTGCTGTTGTACGCCTATTGGGACTTCCCGTTGAGAAGCGGCCTGTGGCCCATGGCTTTGGCGGCCTTGCTTCTGATACTTGTCTCACAGGCGTTCGGCGTGTTTTTGTGCGAGTTGTTGCCCTCGTTGCGATGGGCGTTGAGCATTGCCACGCTTTGGGGCGTGTTGTCGTTCCCGATTTCAGGATTCTCGTTCCCCCAAATCGCGTTTCCGGCCCCCCTGCGGGCGTTGTCGTACTTGTTTCCGTTGCGGCATTATTACCTGATTTATGTCGACCAGGCGCTCAATGGCTTGCCGATGTACTATTCTTACTTGAACTATGCGGCTTTGGTGGCCTTCCTGATTCTGCCATTCTTGCTGCCTAATCGTTTGAAAAAGTGTCTGTTGGAATATCAATATACGAAATGAAATGAAGTGGTTGCATCATATTCTGGAAATCTTTCGCGAGGAATTGCACAACTCGCTTTTCGATGAGGGTGTTATCGTGTTTTTCTTCATCGTGCCGTTGCTTTATCCCTTGCTTTATGCTTATCTTTATGGCAACGAGAGCGTTAGGGAAGTTGCTACCGTAGCGGTCGATTTGGCCAACTCGTCCACAAGTCGTGACTTTTTGCGCAAGGTGGATGCCACAGCGGATGTCGATATCGTTGGTCATTGTGCCGATATGCAGGAGGCGGTGAACCTTATACACAAACGCCAAGCCTACTGCCTGATTTACATTCCTGCCGACTTCGACCGAGCCTTGATGGAAGGTCGGCAGGCCATCGTCGAACTGTATTCCGATATGGGCAGTTTGTTGTACTACAAGGCGGTGCTGTCGTCGTGTACCGAAGTCTCGTTGGCGATGAACAAGGACATCAAGGCGCAACGGCTGGTGGGCGCGACAGAAAAGCAGGTCTCCATTTTCGCTTATCCCATTGAATATGAGTATGTCCCGATGTTCAACACACAGAATGGCTTCGCCTCATTTCTCATTCCGGCGGTCTTGGTGTTGCTGATTCAGCAAACGATGGTACTGGGCATTGGTATGATGGCAGGGGAGGAGCGCGAGAAGAAACGCCGGGGCATCCTTGAACCGCACGTCATCGGAAAACGGCCCATCGAAATGCTTTTGGGCAAAGGAGCGGCTTATTTGGCTATCTATGTGGTGGTTTCGGCCTATGTCTTTTGTGTGGTGCCGCGCTTGTTCCATTTGGTTCAAATAGGCCATTGGACTGATTTGGTGGCGTTTCTGTTCCCATATCTGTTGGCATGTGTGTTCTTCAGCATGACCATTTCGGGCATTGCCCATAATCGTGAGGTGTTCATCATCATGTTTGTGTTTGCCTCGGTGCCATTGCTGTTCATTTCGGGCATTTCGTGGCCTTCGTGCGCCGTGCCGCCGTTTTGGAAAGCCGTTTCGTGGTTCTTCCCTTCCACCTTCGGCATCAACGGTTTCGTGAAGATCAGCAGCATGGGTGCCCTGCTTCGTGACGTACATCCCGAATTAGTTGGCCTTTGGATTCAGGTTGTCGTTTATGGCATCACGGCGTGGTTGGTCTATTATCGGTCATACGGTCGCCACCTGAAGGACATCATCGAGGTGGCTGAGGAGAAATTGCAGGCACGTTGGGCCGAGTACATGTGATTTTGGTGTCATCCATGTCCGATAATTCACTACCTTTGCCGAAAAATTCAACGATGCCCGAAAACATTGAAAAATTCCTGAACCGCGTGGCCGAAGCCGCCGAAAGAAGCACCCTCGTGAAGATGACGCTGAGCAAACCCGCCGACAAGCACGACTAATTGCGCAACGTCTACGTGAAGCCCGTATTAATAAAGGAAAAGCGACTTTTTGCCTTCACCTACCACTACGAGCGTCGCGACGAAGTGAAAAACTACGATGCCGCGCAAATGCTTGAAACACTGCGTGAAATGTTGCCTTCGAGATTCCAAAATGCTGTGCTTTTCACTGTGAATGAGGATGTTACATTGCTTGTTTCTGCCAAGGGCAAAGCCACACTGCAAACCAAAAAAGTGCAGGAAAACCGCGAACAAAACCTGGAACACGACAAACAGAAAGTCCGTCTCATCAATCCGGCGAATCCGTGGTGGTATCAGCTCGGTCTGACCACGCGCGAGGGTAAGATTACGGCCGACATGCAGCATAAGTTCAAGCAGATCTACAAGTATGCCGAGATTGTGGAGAGCCTCATCAAGCCGATGAATTTTGAGGGCATGGTCCACATCGCCGACATGGGGGCAGGGAAGGGGTATCTCACCTTTGCCTTGCACGAGCTGCTGACCCAACGCTTGAACCTTGACGTAGACATCAAAGGCGTGGAGATCCGTCCCGACTTGGTGCTGAAAATCAATGAGATCATCAAAGCGGACAACTTGAAAGGCTTGGCGTTTGTGGAGAGCAGCATCGAGGCCTATCATCCCGAAAAGTTGGATGTGCTGATTGCTCTTCACGCCTGCAACACGGCCACCGACGATGCCATTGCTTCGGGCATCAAGGCGGGAGCGGAACTGATTGTTTGCGCCCCTTGTTGCCACAAGCAAATCCGTCAAGAGATGGAACGCTCGGGCAAGGTCGACGCTATCACGCGTTACGGTATCTTCCTTGAGCGTCAGGCTGTGATGATCACCGACACTATCCGCGCCTTGATTTTGGAGTATTTCGGCTACAAGACTCAAGTGATGGAGTTCATCGAGATGGAACATACGCCGAAAAATGTGTTGCTGGTTGGAAGGAAAACATCGAAAAACGTGAAAGAGCCGAAAATTTTGCAGCAAATTGCGGATTTGAAGGCCCAGTATGGCATCGGGCAGCATTATTTGGAAACGATTTTGGATTTGTGAACACCTGAACAAACTGAAATGAAAATCACCGGCATCTGCTTGAAATGCCGGTGATTTCTATATCTCGCAGTTACAGTCGAAATGAGGACTAGTCCTTAACGATTTTTCTTGTTACAATGCCTTTGTCACTGGTAATTCGAACCATGTAGATGCCTCTTTCAAGGTCGCTGAAGTCAATAACAGCCTCATCGTTATTTCTTTGCAGTGATTTTATCAGCTTTCCGTCAAGGCTGAAGACATCATATTGCTGCATGTTGTCGCATTTAATATGGAGAATGTCTTTCACGGGGTTAGGATATAAGATGAAGCTTGTCGCATAATTCTCATCGGTACCGAATCCCCCAATACTGATGGCGATTTCCAGAAGATAAGTTCCAGACATTCCTGAAAAATAGGGTGTTACTCCAAAGTATATGGTGCCTCCATTAAAAGAAATGCTTTCGTCCATCACGTCGTCAATACCAGCTGAAAAAGTTTGGCCGTCAGTTGAATAGGCAAACATGGCATCAACAGTATAGGATTGCCCGTTGCCACTGGCGTATGAGTCGTGCAGACGTGCGTTGATGGTGTAGCTGCGGCCTGTTGGCAACTCTACCTTATAATAATCGATGTCGTTTCCTACGTGCAAATTGGAGCCAGTGGTTGAAACTGCTGTTTGGTTGTTTGACCAGTTTGAAAGCTCGAGTTTGTAGGCTTGTGCCAGTGTGTTGTTGACCTCGTACCGATCGGCGTTTATCTCAGGAGCTTCCACCACCACAGTGATCGGGTTTGAATGATAATATGCGCCGGCGTAATACCAACCGTTGTTATAATATGCCAATTCCATGTGATACGTACCTGGCTCTGCTGTGATCTCTCCTTCGAAAGTCAGGCCGTTGGTAAAATGGTATCCAGACCCTAAGCCGTCGCTGATGTTTTTGATTTCGATGTTTTGTACCCATTCTCCATTTAATGTTGACAGATTCACTCTCACGTTGCCATAAAAAGTGTTGCTTCCGGTATTGGCCAAATCCACATTGATCCTCGCAGTTGAGCCTTGTATCAATTGGCCGTTGTCGCTGAGGATGGTGAAATCTGAGTAGGTCTCAATGTCATCTTCATAATAAATCTGGAAAGTGCCTATGTTGTTATAGTTACCGTCGTCAATGATGATCCAATCCCCCTCATTAGTCTTGTAGAACAAGGCAACTTGGTATTGGCCAGGCACAAACACGATGTTACCGGTGGTGGTGAACTCGTAGTCATTATAGAAGCCTCCTTGAAGGTTAACTGACTTAGTGTCGATGAAATCGATGAAGTTGCCGTCGGCATCGAATGCCGCTGCGCAGAAGCTACCGCTGAAGGCGGCTTCACCCCAGTTGCCAATGCTGGCTGTCACCGTAATATCGCTTCCAAACCATATCTGGTTTTCTACCGATAATTCGGAATAAAGGCGTAAGTCGGCATTGGTACTGCTGCCACCTCCGCCACCTCCGCCGCTTTGGGTAGGCTCCAAGCCGAAGATGGCTTGCTGGTTGTTGGTGAAGCTGTATGATCCGCCTCCGGCGCCGCCGCTGCCAGGATTCAAGGCCGAAAGTGAGTAAAAGCCATCGTTCTGGCCATCCCAGCCCCAATTGAAGTGGAACATGTCGCTGTTGTCGTATCCGTCGCAAACGAAACAGTGACCCCCATTGCCAAAACCTGCATAAACCAAAGGTCTTGAGGCGTTAAGGTCGGTACGCAACATGTTCTTCCACTGGCTGTCGCTGGTGTTGTCTTTCATTTCTCCATGAGCTGATGATTTGTATCCGAAATAGTTTTTGAAAGCAAACTCAGCGCAATTCTCCGAGTTGGTATAGCTTGATATTACGTATGCACCACTGCCGCCAGTCTCCGCCACACCATAGCTCATGTCAACACTCACACCGCAGTGATACATCAACGTGGCAACGGCGTTGTTGGGGCTTGTGACGCGGTTTGGCATGTTATTCCAGGCGTATTGTGTGCCGCCGAAGTTGGCATATAGGGTACCGTATGAACTTGTTGAGTAGGAATGGCTTCCGCTGCCCACTTCGGGATAGTTCCAGTATTTCAAGACTTGCGCCATGGCGGTTGCCACACAACCTGTCACAGTGCGTTCGCCATACTGGTTGTCGTAAGGACAATGGTCATTATAATAAGGTGCTTGATTCCACCTTGTCTGAACCAAAGGATTGACAACTTTTTCGTCTCTGTTGATAAACTCCGTTGATACACCAGAAAAAAGCTCCTTCCATAGTGATGTGGTCTTTTCGTCAGCAACTATATCATTATCAATGATATATTGAATCTCCGAACTGATGCCTGTAAGCCAATCTTCAATGTTGGCCGAAAGGTTTTCGGTCACGAACTCACCTGATTTTGAATAACCCAAGATCGGAATGCTGCGATCGTCATCGGCCACCAACACCCATCCTTGATTGTCGTTTAGGTTGAAAATGTAAAAGTGCTGATTGTCAACACTTCTGTTGGTGACTTGAGTGAGTTCGACCGATTTGTACATCTTGAGCGGTTCACCCCTCATTGTGATGTATGTGTGCTTTTGTTTCATGAAGTTCATGCCTACCTGACTTGCCTTGTCAGCGCTGACATGTTCTGCAAAAAGAGGGATTTGCAGAAATGCAATCATCGCCGTTAAAAGTAAGAGTTTGAGTTTCATACGCATATTTTTTTTGATGTTGATTATCATTTGAGAACACAAATATAGGAAAGTTATTTAATCGGCATTGAGTCAGATAATATTTTTCTTCAGAAATGCTTTTTGTATCGAAATAATTCGTAATTTCGTGGACTTTTAGGAAACGACAGAATTTAACAACTAAAATTATTAAATATCATGCAAAACATCGATTGGGCAAATTTAACATTTGGTTATTATCCAACGAATTACAATGTCCGCTGCTATTTCCGCAACGGTCAGTGGGGCGAACTTGAAGTCAGCTCCGACACATCCATCAACATCCACATGGCCGCCACCTGTCTGCACTACGGTCAGGAAGCTTTCGAAGGCATGAAGGCCTTCCGTGGCAAGGACGGCAAGGTGCGTGTGTTCCGCTGGGACGAGAACTGCAAGCGCTTGCAGCGTTCGGCTCAGGGCATCATGATGGCAGAGTTCCCCGACGACAAGTTCTGGGCTGCTATTGAGAAGGTTGTCCGTCTCAATGCCGACTTTATCCCGCCTTACGAAACGGGTGCTTCCCTGTATATCCGTCCGTTGCTGATTGGCACGGGTGCCCGCGTTGGTGTGAAACCCGCTGACGAATATCTGTTCGTGGTCTTCGTGACCCCCGTTGGTCCTTACTTCAAGGGCGGCTTCATGGCTAACCCCTACGTCATCACGCGCAAGTACGACCGCGCTGCCCCGCTGGGCACCGGTACCTTCAAGGTGGGTGGCAACTACGCCGCTTCTTTGCGTCCGCATGTTGAGGCTTGCCACGGTGGCCAATATGCCTGCGAGTTCTATCTCGACGCCAAGGAGAAGAAGTACATCGACGAGGCTGGCGCTGCCAACTTCTTTGGTATCAAGAACGACACCTATATCACGCCTCAGAGCACGTCCATCCTGCCTTCCATCACCAACAAGAGCTTGATGCAGCTGGCTGAGACCATCGGTTTGAAGGTCGAGCGTCGTCCCATTGCTGAAGAGGAGCTGTCCACCTTCGAAGAGGCTGGCGCTTGCGGCACCGCTGCCGTCATCAGCCCCATCTCGCGTATCGACGACCCCGAAAACGGCAAGTCGTACCAGTTTGGCGACGGCAAACCGGGCCCGTGGAGCGAGAAGCTTTACAACAAGCTCCGTGGCATCCAATACGGCACTGAACCTGACGAGTTTGGCTGGACCACAATCATCGAAGGACTCTGATTTAGAGAGTTTTTCAAAAATCTTGAAAAAATGCGTCACCCAGTGGCGCATTTTTTTAATTAATGTGTATTTTTGTAGCGTGAAATAATAGTATTCATCAACTAAATATTACGACTATGAAGAAATTTACCTTTGCCTTAATGGCTTTGCTGGCCTTCACTTTCTCGGTGAAAGCACAGCAGTATGTATCCACAGAACCTGCCAACAGGAATGTCATTCTTGAGGAGTTCACTGGCCGTGGCTGTGGCTATTGCACTGACGGTCACCGTATTGCCAATGAGCTTATGGCTGCCAATCCTGGCAGACTTTGGGCTATCAACATCCATGCTGGCGGTTATGCCCAGACTTCCTATCCCAACATGATTACCCCTGATGGTAACACCATACATGGTGGTTTCCAAATCTCTGGCTATCCTACTGGTGTGGTCAACCGTACTACGGCTGCCGGTCAGAGCAGAAGCGCTTGGGCAGGCATTGCCAACCAACAATTGAGTCAAGTTTCTGAATGCAACATCGCTGGTATGGCGGTCGTCAATCCGGAAACGCGTGTTGCTACTATTACGGTGGAAGTCTACTACACGGGCAATAGCTCCGCTGATGAGAACTTCTTGACCGTGGCCATGTTGCAAGACAGCATCCTTGGCTCACAAGCCGACTACGGCAACTATAACCCGACGCAATGGCTTAATGGCCAGTATGTCCACACCCACATCCTTCGCGATGTCATCTCCCAAAGCGCTTGGGGTGATCCCATCAGCCCCACTACCCAGGGCACACTGATCACGCAAACCTATGAGTACTTGATTCCTGAGGTCATCGGCAGCCCCAATGGAGTCGACGTCGACCTGAACAACATCCATTTCTTGGCTTGGGTTTCCGAACGTCAACAAGGCAGCGCCTATCGTCCTATCCTGACGGGTTGCGCACTTGAATTGGTGCAAGGCGTCGACGCTCCCATCTATCCCACCATCAAGGGCATCAGCCAAGCTGGGGGTGCTACCTGCACGCATACCAAGGACATCGAGGTGAATGTCCAGAACATCGGTACGGATGTTCTGACCTCCATGACGTTTGAGGTTGTGTTTGAAGGCGAAACCAAGACTATCAACTGGGAAGGCGAACTGCAGCAGTATGGCGTCGAGAAGATTGCCACCACCTTGGATGTTCCTTTCGGCACCTATCCTGTGCAAGTCAACCTTACCGAAGCCAACGGTGAGCCTATGGATAAACATGCCACTGGCTCGGTCACTTGCATCGAATGGGCTGAGGTCGAAATCGAAGGCGAAGAGGAAGAACTGACGCTTGAACTCATGCAAGACAAGTTCGGCAACCACATCACCTGGGAGTTCACCACTCCCGATGGAACGGTGCTCGCTTCTGGCGGTCCCTACACCATGCTGGCTAGCGGCACAGGCACTCAACTCCATGTTGAGCATGTCACTGTACCCGCCAACGAATGCGTACAGTTCACTATCTATGACCAGATGGGCAATGGTATCTGCTGCTCCTTCGGTCACGGCTACTACATCGTCAAGGACAGCCAAGGCAACGTGCTCTTTGGTGATGAAGACGATGGTGAGTTTGGCGAAGCTGCCTCGCAGCTGATTTCTGTCGCAGGTGCAGTGCAGGTTGATATCACCCAAACGGAAGTCGCCAATGTGGATTACAACCATGCCGACTTTATGGCTCACATGGAATGCAATGTTTATCCTGACGAAGTGGGCTTCGAGTGCCGTAAGGTGACCAGCCCCGAGCCGATGATTATCAATGGCGTCTATAATGAGTTCCAGAACATCCTTGGCTACACCGACGACCTTGAAATGTCAACCATTTATATGGTGAAGGCTTATGCCGTCGTCAACGGCCAGACCTATTATGGTCCTGAGACCACATTCCAAACCTGGATGGAAGGCGTCGATGAACTTGAAAACAGCGTGAAGCTCTATCCTAACCCGACAAACAATATCCTGAATGTCGAAGGTGAGGGCATGAGCAGCATTGAGGTCTACAACGCCGTCGGTCAACGCGTCATGAAGCAGGAAGTCAATGGCAACAAGGCTCAAGTCAACACGCAGAGCCTCAACAGCGGTGTGTATTTCATCCGCATCATTGCCAACGACGGCTCCATGGTGAACCGCACCTTCTCGGTGGCCCGTTAATCGGTCTGCGGAATGCAATGAAAAAAGCCGCTTCATCGAAGCGGCTTTTTTTGTTGTGTCTTGATGGCAAAGATTTAACCGGGTAAAATGTCATTGCGGACCCTCATTCCGCGAATGCGGAACGCAATCTCATGACCTTAAAAGAGTCCTTTCTCCTTCAGCAACACACTCATCTGCTCCTGCAACTTCTTCGCTTCCTCGCCAGCCCTTACGGCGAAGTCGCTGCCATTGGAGGCATAGATGATGCCTCTCGACGAGTTGACCAGCAAACCACATTCGTCATTCAAACCGTTGTGGGCCACGGCCTGCAAGTCACCGCCTTGGGCACCTACGCCGGGCACGAGGAAGAAATAGTCGGGCAACATCTTGCGGATTTCGCCCAGCTCCTCGGGATGCGTTGCACCCACTACAAACATCATTTGTTCTGAAGTAGCCCATGTGGTAGACGTTTGCAACACCTGTTGGTGCAGCATCCATTCGCCGACATTGAGGTATTGGAAGTCCTGAGAGCCTTTGTTGGAGGTCAGGGCCAAAAGGATGACCCATTTGTTCTCGAAGTTGAGGAAAGGCTCCACGGAGTCTTTACCCATGTAAGGCGCCACGGTCAAGGCGTCAGCTTTCAAGGTGTTGAAGAAGGCCTTGGCGTAGTTGGCCGAGGTGTTGCCGATATCGCCACGTTTGGCATCCGCGATGATGAAGATGTCGGGATGGTTGTTCTTGATGTATTGGATGGTGCGCTCTAAACTTTGCCACCCTTTGGCGCCGTAGACCTCATAGAAAGCCGTGTTGGGCTTGTAGGCAACAGCGTAGGGTGCGGTCTTGTTGATGATTTGTTTGTTGAATTCAAAAACAGGGTCCTCGAAAGCCAACAATTCCTGCGGAATCTTGTTGATGTCGGTGTCAAGGCCGACGCAAAGGAACGACTGCTTTTTCTTGATCTGCTCAAATAACTGGTGCTTATTCATATTAGTGTTTTTTTGTCACAAAACCAGCAAAACCAACAAAACTTGTTTTCTTGTTGGGGAAAGCTCGCCAACTGGCGGCTTTCCGGCGACGGCACGGTTGTGCCTGTCGCCAACGCATCTATTTTTGTTTTGACAGTTTTGTGGGTTTTGTGATTATCATGATTCAATGTTTTCTTTCAGTTTTTCAGCGTTTTCAGCCATCATCAATCTGTTGATGATCTCATCCAAGTCGCCATCCATGACGGCGGCGAGGTTATAGACCGTCAGACCCTCCACACGGTGGTCGGTGACGCGGCCTTGAGGGTAGTTGTAGGTGCGGATCTTCGCCGAGCGGTCGCCGGTCGAGACCATGGTCTTGCGCTTGGCGGAGATGTCGTTGATGTATTTCTCGTACTCCATGTCGTAGATACGCGTGCGCAGTCGTGCGAGGGCGCGTTCGCGGTTCTTGGGTTGGTCGCGGGTCTCGGTGCATTCGATGAGGATTTCCTGCATCTCGCCCGTGTTGGGGTTCTTCCACATATAACGCAGACGCACGCCCGACTCCACTTTGTTCACGTTCTGACCTCCAGCGCCCGACGAACGGAAGGTGTCCCACTTGATTTCGCCCTCGTTGATTTCCACGTCAAACTCTTCTGCTTCGGGCAACACGGCCACCGAGGCAGCAGAGGTGTGGATGCGGCCTTGGGTCTCGGTCTTGGGTACACGCTGCACACGATGCACACCTGACTCGAACTTCAAAATCCCATAACAACCATTACCTGTCACAGTGAAGTCGATTTCCTTGTAGCCACCGCTGGCACCTTCGCTGACCGAGGTCACTTCGACCTTCCAGCCACGGTTTTCACAGAACTTAGAGTACATACGGTATAGGTCACCGGCAAAGAGGCAGGCTTCGTCGCCGCCCGTGCCCGCACGGATTTCCATGATGGCGTTCTTGCTGTCCTGTGGGTCTTTGGGGATCATCATCACACGGATGTCCTGCTCCAATAGCTCGATGCGCGTTTGGGCGGTGTCCAACTCCTCTTGGGCCATCTTGCGCATCTCCTCGTCCTTTTCCGTGGCCAGGATTTCCTTGGCTTCTTCCACGTTGGCTTTCAAGGTTTTATATTCTTTGAAGGCCATGACGATAGGCTCCAAGTCCTTATAGTCCTTGTTGAGCTTCACGAACTTCTTCATGTCGGCAGCCACAGCAGGGTCGGCGAGTTGTTCGCCCATTTCCTCCCAGCGGTGCTTTATCGTTTCGAGTTTCTCGGTGATGTCCACGATTTCAGAATTGTTGGGCAAAGGTACAAAATTATTTGCTATCCAATAGCCAATCTATGAGGTTGATTTTCTTGATACCGTCAATAATTGAATTGTCGAAATCGGTGGTCAAAAGATATTTCGGATAGTTGTCACGAATCCTTCTTAATGACGACAATTCCCTTTCTAAGGTTTTTTCGTCATTAACGGTGTAAGCAACTTGATAATACTCCAATTGCCCGTCATATTTTTTCACAACGAAGTCGACTTCATTATCCTCTGACTTGCCGACATATACTTCTCC
The DNA here is from genome assembly GCA_017539045.1 of Bacteroidales bacterium. GTDB lineage: Bacteria > Bacteroidota > Bacteroidia > Bacteroidales > F082 > Limimorpha. The sequence goes on along the minus strand of JAFYHS010000026.1, from coordinate 16,390 downwards.
GCCACGGCGCAAAAGTTCGAAATACACTACGTTTTCCAATTTGTGGCCTAAGTCAGCATCAACTTTGTTGGTTTGCAATATGTTTTTCAATCCCAAATCAACAACATAATACTTGCAATTGCTTGCCAGCAAACGCTTTCCCTTGATGTTATATAATTGTACGGGATAAATCAGATAGGATTCGGTAAAAAAGCGAATGTATTTTTGAACGGTATTGTGCGACAAACTTTCCTTGGTAACCCGCTTTAGTTCGTCTGCGATGTTGTTGGGAGAAATAATGCTGCCAATGCTGTCGAAAAGGAAGTTGATGATGCGTTGAAGCGTGTCGAATTTACGAAGATGGTGCCGTTTGGAAATATCTTTTACGACTATGGTTTCATACAGCGATTTCAGGTATGTATTCGTAAGTTCGGGAGATATTTTCGACAAGTTCACTGCTTCGGGGAAACATGAACCGTTCATGTATTGGCGGAACAATCGACTGGTATCTTTTTGCTCTTCAAATGCTGTTGCGTATTCAGCAAACGAGAATGGATGCAGGTTGATGGCTATGTATCTTCCAGAAAGCAAAGTTGTTAATTCGCTTGATAATAGATAAGCATTTGAGCCTGTGATATATAAGTCAATGTCCTTTTTGACATACAAGGCATCAACAAGTTTCTCGAAATGGGGGATGAGTTGGACTTCGTCAAGAAAGACATACTTTTTCTCGGTGGAAGGAAGTTTTGTTAGAATCAAATCGTATACTATTCTCCAGTCTTCAAATTGGCTGTTTTCACGCTCTTCAAAGTTCAGGGAGACGATACATTTTTCATCAACTCCTTTTGATTTAAGGACCTCTTGAAACTCCATCATCAAGGTTGATTTTCCACAACGGCGTATGCCCGTGACCACTTTGATGAGGTCTTGATTGCAAACAGCCTCTAATTGAGCAAGATAAGTCTTTCTTTGTATCATTGTGCAGTTATTATCCCGACAAAAATACAAAATTATTGACGAAAAATGGTGTTTTTGCCAAAATTCGTCAATAAATGGTTCGGACAATACCCGTGACTATCGTTTTGCGATAGTAACCATGATGTGGAAAGAGGTTATTTCTTTTCTTCCTCTTTCAATTTATAAGAGGACTTGACGCGTTCTTCATTGGCTGCATTGGTGACATAGATATCCACATCCATAGTTTCTGGGTCGGTGACAGCCATAATGTTATAGGTCTCGCCCGCTACAGCATCAAAAGTGATTAAATAATGCTTGTGTGGATTGTTCGATTCGGCAATGCTGCCAGCGATGGCACCACCGATGGCGCCTCCCAGAACGCCACCCACAGCTGCCGCACCCGCCTGATTGTCGTTCCATTGTTGGAAATGCCTTATTTCAACAGTATGTGTTCCAGGTAGAATATCGCAATGTTTAGGATATCCTTTGAAATAGTTTCCCACAGAAATGGAATCGACTTGGATAAGTAGGGCACTCTCCTGGGTCTTTCTTTTTTTGATGGTCAGTTTGTTAGTACCTTGATTGATAGTTGCTAGTGAGGCCTTTTCTTGTCTGGCACCGACATAGGCTTTTGTCGTACCGCAGGAATAAAAAGCCATAGTGCAGGCAATGCAAATGAGATAAAGTAACTTTTTCATATTCAGAAATGATATAAAGTTTTGTTGATGATTAGTATTCAAATGTTCCAAACTCGCTCTTAATCGTCAATCGCTTCACATCCGAAGCCTCCACATGTCCAATGATTTGACTGTCAATGTTGAATTGCTTTGCAATAGCAATCATCTCATTGGCAGCCTTTTCGTTGGTGTAGATTTCCAAACGAGAACCCATGTTGAAGACCTTGTACATCTCATGCCAATCGGTGCCCGAAGCGGCTTGAATCATCTTGAACAAAGGCGGCAACGCCAGCATGTTGTCCTTCACAATGTGCAGTTTATCAACGAAGTGCAGCACCTTGGTCTGGGCGCCACCGCTGCAATGGATGATGCCGTGGATTTGTTTGCGGAACTCTTTCAAGATCGGGATCATCAGCGGGGCGTATGTGCGGGTGGGAGAGAGGATGAGTTTGCCCACGTCCACGCCTGGAACTTCGGTCGGGTCAGTCAGTTTGTGCGGACCGGAATACACCAAATCATTCGGGATGCTGTGGTCATAACTCTCGTCGTATTTCTCTGTCAGATAATGGTTCAGCATGTCGTGGCGTGCCGAAGTCAATCCGTTACTGCCCATACCGCCGTTGTAGCTGTCTTCGTAGGTGGCTTGTCCGTAAGAGGCAAAGGCCACGATGACATCTCCAGGTTGCAGGTTGTTCTCTATGACTTCGTCGCGTCTGATGCGGGTGGTCACGGTGCTGTCAACGATGACGGTACGAACGAGGTCGCCCACATCGGCGGTCTCGCCACCAGTCAGGTAGATGCCTATGCCTAAGTCACGGAGTTTCTGCAGGAAATGCTCTGTTCCGTTAATCAAGGCGGAGATCACCTCGCCAGGAATCAGGCTCTTGTTGCGCCCGATGGTGGAGGAGAGCAGCATGTTGTCGGTGGCACCCACGCAGATGAGGTCGTCGGTGTTCATCACCACGGCATCTTGCGCCACACCTTCCCACACACTCATGTCGCCAGTCTCTTTCCAGTAGAGGTAGGCAAGCGATGACTTGGTTCCCGCGCCGTCGGCGTGCATGATGTTGCAATACAAAGGGTCACCACCGAGAATATCGGGGATGATTTTGCAGAAAGCATTGGGATAGAGCCCCTTGTCGAGGTTCTTGATGGCGTTGTGGATGTCTTCCTTTTCGGCGGAAACGCCGCGTTGGCTATAGCGATTGTCCATTATTTAAACTTTAACTTTTTCTCCTTAGTGTCAAATTCGAAGTTGCCGAGTTGCTTCATGTTCTTTTGTCCGATGACCCATTGCTCGATCATCTTGCTGACGACCTTGCACTCCACGTTGTAGAGCGAGCGACCGGCAATTCTCACTTCCTTGATGACAACAATGGCGTTGTTGGCGATGCCTCCCGTAGTGAGGATCTTATCCACATCGCCCTTGAAGTCGCTGGCAGCGATACGATTGTCCTTCAGCAGCTGCAGTGCGCGGCTCTCCGAGACGCAGAAGTCGGCGTTTTGGCTGTAGGTGAAGGGCTCGTTGTAGCCATCCACGTTGGCGAAGAAGGTGAAATAGCCTTTGTTGTTGACAGTGAAGCTCTCAGTCTGGTCTTCCTGTGGGTTGATGGCGATGTTGACGGTGCCGCCTTCGTTGATGTGCTCGCGAGGCACGAAGTCCTTGCTCAAGATACGGAACTCGGTGCGGCGGTTCATCTGGTGGGCCGCCTCGCGCACGTCGTTATTGGGCAGTTTGTTGATGAAGTCTTCGGTGAGTCGTGTGCCCGCCTTGAAGGTATACCCTCTAACGGTCATGTCTTTCTGGATGGTGCGAGGCACTCTCTCGCCATAGCCCTTGGCGGTGAGTCGCAGCGGGTCGATGCCACGGATGATGAGGTAGTCGACGACGCTCTGTGCACGCTTCTGCGACAGGATGTCGTTGTGCTCGTCGGTGTCGCGGGCATCGGTGTGTGAGGCCAACTCGATGGTGATGGTCGGGTTCACCTGCAGGGTCTCGATCAAGCCTTGCAACGAGTCTTCAAACTGGGGCTTGAGGTCCCATTTGCCCAGGTCGTAGAGGATGTCGGGCAGCATGATGGGCTCCTGTGGGATGGGCTCGATGTCGTAGTCTTTCTCGATGTCCTTGCTGAACTCCAGTCCTATGGTGGTCTCCTGTGCGGTCAGCGTGAAGTAGTTGTCCTTGTCGATGCTGATATCGTAGGTCGTGTTTTTGTTGATCTGGCTGTCACTGAAGTTGAAGTAACCCTTTTCGTTGGTGCGGGTAGATAAGTTGGAGCCATCGCTGCCCACCAATCGCACTATGGCGTTGCTGACGAATTGTTTGGTCTTGGCATCTTTGACGACGCCTGAGAAGGTGAACAGGATGGGCGGCTCTTCAAAGTAGTAGATGTTGTCCAAGCCACGGCTGTTGCCACGGTTGGATGAGATGAAGCCGCGCTCGTCGTTGGGGTGGAACACGATGGCGAAGTCGTCGCCGACCGAGTTGATGGGATACTTCAGGTTACGAGGCTCGCCCCATTCGCCTGCGGTGTCCATAGATGAGACGAAGATGTCGAGACCGCCCATGCCGCCGTGACCATCGGAGGCAAAGTAAAGGGTGGTGTCGTATCTCAAGAACGGGAACACCTCGTTGCCGGGCGTGTTGATGCGTTCGCCGAGGTTGAAGGGATGCTTGAATGGCTCGCTGGTGTTTTCGCGCATGGCCACCCAGATATCGTTGCCGCCGAAGCCGCCTTTGCGTTCAGCAGCGAAATACATGATGAGCTCGTCGCTCGAAAGGGTGGGGTGGCCGACGATATCCAAGGTGTCGACGCCGGAAATCTCCACGGGACGGGCATCAGAGAAGGCACCACCGCTCTTGCCTGCCACCATGATCTGGCAGCCGTTCTTACGGTGGGCACCATTCTGACAGCGTGTGAAGTAGAGTTTGGTGTAGCGTTCATTCATGAAGGGCGTGCCCTCGCTGGCGTTCGTGTTGATGTTCTCGTTTTCGTCGGCAAGCACGGGGGTGCTCCAGTCGCCTTTACGGTCCTGCTTCGAGATGAAGAAGTCAGCAAATTCCTGACCGGTGATGCCGTCTTTCTCCTTGCCGGTGGCAGCGTCGCGCGTGGAGGTGAAGATGATCTCGTTGTAGTTATTGTTGGTCCAACAGGCACCGAAGTCGGAGTCTTTTGTCGAGTTGACCTTCTTCAACGCCGTGAGCTCATATTTCGATGGGTTCTCCATCCATTCCTGGATCTGTTGCGTAGTCTCGATGCCTATGGGTCCTCGTGGGTCATTCGGTACCCTCTGTGCATACATCTCATACATCTGTATGGCGTCTTTGAACTTCTCGTTCTGCTTATAGACCTCGGCCATATAGAGGTAGACCTCAGGATGGGTGTTGGGGTATTCCGTTTTCAGCAAGCGCTTGTAGTAAGGCTCGGCGCGTTTGGTGAGGCCGATGAGGCGGTAGCATTCGCCCATCTGGAAGCTGATGCGGTTGCGCTCGTCTTTGTTGCGGCGCACCTTGCGGTAGGCTTTCTTGTAGCGGTCGGCAGCCTCGGTGTATTGCTTGCGCCCAAAGGCGAGGTCGGCGTTTTTGGCAGGGTTTCTTCTCTGCGCATAGAGGTCGCTGCTCATGAAAATGAACAGGGCCGACATGAGGATAAGGATGTATCTTTTCATAGACGTAAATTCTCTTTTCTTCAAACGCGGAATACGCGATAATATTATCGGACAAAGGTACAACAATTCCGTGAATCGGAGAAGGATTTGGCAATAAAAAAATCCCGCCGTTACCAGCGGGAAGAGGTTTTTAGGAAATGCAAGTTTTTTTCGTGTGGTAAGACTGAAGAATGATAGGCGCCTATTCCTTCACCCACTTACCCGTTTCTGCCTTGGTGTGGCCCTTGTAAACCTTCCACACATACACTCCATTTGCCCAAGCTGCCGCATCAATCGGCGTCACATCCTCCGTGATGGCTTGTCTGTGGACGAGTTTTCCGTTCGTGTCGTACACCTCCACTCTTGCGTTGTGCAAGCCTGTGCGGATGTTCAGCACATCTTTTCCAGGGTTGGGGTAGGCGATGGCCACCTTCAGACCATTGGCATGCGCCTCCTCGATGCCGACGAAGGCCTCGGCTGGAAACTTGGTGACAGTGTTCCACCTATTTCTTGTATTGTTCATGTCTTTTGAGTTGGACGTGAGCAGTATTCCGCCGTCTGACAGTGCCACAATGTCGTATGCTTCGCTATGGATGTCGACATCCCCGTTGATATCGTAATATAAGGTACTGATGGTGTCCATGCTTTCATCGAGCCGTTCTATCATCATCCACGAGTCGAGGCAGTCACATAATCCGAGATTCAGAGTATATGCAATATAGATGTCTCCAGCCTTGTCTAATGCTATGCCCTTAAAACTGGCAGTATGATCCCAATTATAAAATCTTTTGATATGGTGAACGGGATGCATATAACCCCATAATCCGTCTGTGTCGTTGTACTCGTAAAGGTGTATGTCATAAGTGTTCTTGGTCTCATCGCTTACCGTAGAAGAAACGTACGTGGTGTTGTGTGGGCTTCGAAGGATGGATGGATATATGTAACTATAATTATCAGCGGCATTGGTGTGGGAGATGCGTCGGATGAGGGTGACGTTGAAATCGCGGTCGAGGTAGATGACGTTGCCTCCCCCGCCGAAGATGGAACAACTTAAGTCGTACATCACATATGTGCTGTCGTTGATTTTTACCATGTTCCCACTTTGGGTGGCCCAGCAGAAAGGAATCACATCGCCACCCGTCGAAGCGCAGGGATAATCGACCTTGGTGATAAGATTGCCGTCGAAGTCCATCCTGAAGAAGACTATGGTGTCTTTGGCGATGTCCTCGTGGCCGAAGCTGATGGCCTTGACATAGTTGCCCACGATGTTGCCATCTTCGTCCACAAAGGCCGAAAAGGGATGAATGTAGCCCGACCGCCTATTCTTCGAACGTTCCCACCACTCGTTGCCCCTCATCTCGAAAGTGTCGACGATGAACCGATGTTCCATGCTCCGCACGATGTTTAGACTGTCGTCAAGCTCGTAAAGTCCAAGGATGGCGAAGTCGGGGATGGTGTCGAAGTTCATGAAATAGTTGGGCGACCTGTAGTCGTGGTCGGGATTGTAGGTCGTCAGCGTGAACAGTTCGCCATCGTCGTTCTGAAGAAAATGCATTTGACTGCTCCAGAAGGCGGGTTTGTAATGCTCGGTGCGTATTATCAACTCACCTTCTGGCGAAAGCAGCGAGAGTCCCACCCGTGTGGAGATAGACGTCCATGGCTCAACGATTTCTTTCACGACGATGTTGTGTGTTAAAGGAATCTCGTATGTGTTATGATATTGGTATAGCACCGTGTCCTTTATGTAGGAATGTGAGTACTCCCACTCCTGCGCGAAAGCCTTGGCCCCCCAAAGCAGGGCCAAGGCGAATGGTAAAACGATTCTGTTATATGACATTGTTTAGGTCTTAGTCAAATAAAGATTAAATGCCTGGGGTGTACCAATAATAGTCGGAATAAATAACCTTAAGATTATGAATCTTTGATACGGTGTCGTGAACCTCTGGAATTGTCACATCCTGTACCTCGGCCTCAAAGTAGGGAATATTTGATAGGTAGAAAATATGATAGTGAAGAGGCGCATTTTCATCGACTACCTCGGCATTGATGTTGGCCCAATAGCAATTTAGCTCTTCCCACGAAATGCATGGTTCATATGAGTCAGGGCCGAAGTAATAGAACAGCCAATGATCCGTGCAAGGGGTGGTGACAGTAGGATCCCAAAAAAACCAATTCGAATACTGTTTAGGATAGATGGTATATGTGACATAATGTGTACTCGTGAGCATCAATTCCATGCCTTCTTGTGGTGGGGTGCGGTCGAAAGTGAAACACTCGGTCAGCTTGTCAGCCGCATCCAATTGGCTGTTGAAAAGACCAGGATCGCACAGGCCTAAATTCCTACCCCATATCCAATTGGCGCCTTGAGAAAAAGGATAGTCACTTGTCTGTTCGTCTTCAGAAACTTCGCCTCTTGTAAAAACGATATCGATGTTGTCAAAGTCCTTTGCGTTGGATTCGGGCATGACGATGCTGAATAGGCTCGGCACGTTTCTGCCGTCGTTGGCGGAGGCCATGCAGCTTTCCAAAGCCGCTTCAAAGGCGTTGTAGGTTGCCACCACGTCCGTTTCGTTCACGTTACCCTCACCGTCGACGGCAGGCATAGCCACGTGCAATGTGTCAAGCACCGTGTTTACGCAGTAGGTCATGTGTTCGCTGTGTTCGTAGTTTGTCGTCAGGTCGAGGATTTGCCGCATCTCCTCGACTGTCATGCAGCCGCCAGTCTTCGCACCCGCGTTGACAGCGTCGCGAAGTTCCTTGAAAGATTTGATTCTGTCCAGCATAGCCTGCACTTCACTGCTGTTTACCCTTCTTGCCGTTTCCTCGTTCTTTTCTTTCTTGCAGCCCACAAGGATGGCCGCAGTTGTTGCGACAGCCACTGCTGCCACGACCAATGTCTTTGTAAATCTTTTCATTTTCTGTTGTTTTAGGTTTGTGCTAGTTGTTGTTACTCTGTTACTGTAAATTCACCATAGTACTCGTCCCCGTTAGGTAAGGTGAAGTTGACGATGTAATCTCCCGCGAGGGGGATGTAGATGCTCATACCGTTAGGCGTTTGCGTTGAGAGGCAGTCCACCGAGCCGCCCGTGTCGGTGGTCACTTCCACCTGCACTTGGCCGAGGTTCTCCGTGAAGGACACCGCGAGATAGTGGCTGTCGATAGAAGCTTGGATAGAGGAACCTTTGTCCACCCCGCTGTAAGGTATGCGAGTAATGATAATAATAGGATGCCCATCTTTTTTATCATAAACATGCTTCGAGACGTTGTTGGAGTAGCAGAAACCCGCCATAAATAATAGGCAGCTTAAAAGGAAGTAGTGTTTGACTTTTGACATGATTTTGTGGTTTAGTTTTCGACGATAAAAGTAGGCCGTTTCCAAATCCTGTCAATGTTTTTGGCCGAGTTGTTTATTGCAAATTATTGCAAATAATATGCTAAATAATTATAAATCAAGCATTTGCTACACCATTATTTCTTCACGATTTTCTGTCTCCAAAAATAACTGAAAAACTCATTCTTGTGCCTCTAATTCAAACAACAGCCGCCGCAAATGCATCCTCGGTTCCACGCAATTCATCATCTCTTTCAGCCGTTTGGTTCGTTTCCAAATGGTGGAATAGTCCTTCTGCAACAATACGGCTATCTGCTGTTCAGAGAGACCTATCAAATAGAATCGACAGACATCTATATCAGCTATCCTAATTGTTGGATACTTGGCTTTTATTATCGAATCAAAACCAGGACAATGCCTCATGACGGCCTTGGCCAAGGCTTGTTTCTCTTTTGGGGTAATGGACAATGCCGCATATTCTTCGGGCTTGATGGTGGTAAGAATGTCTGTTTTGCCAAATCGTTGCAGTAGATCCATGCAGATTTCTTCATTTAGCAACGCTTCATATTCCTTTTCCTTGGCTTTTGCATGCATGGATTCCTGTTGCTTCGCAAGTTTTTGGTTCTCGTTTTGCAACTGGTTGTTGATGTCGCGGAGGTCGTTCAATTCGGCTGCATGCAACATTCCCTCTGATTTTAGCATCTCCTCTGTTGCCCGAATTCTTATCTTGTGCCTACGTCTAAGTAGTAAGACCGTGACCGCAACAAACAAAAGCACAAGCAGCACCGAGAACAAGAAAAACCTCTGCCGCAACCTTGCTTTTTCCAATTCGTTCTGAATCTTAGCCTTCCTCTGGTGATAGTTCTGATACAAGTTGGAGAGTTGCGATTGCGCGGTCTTCTGTTCATAATTCGAAACCGCATATTGCGACAAGAAATTGGCGTATTCTTCTGCCTTGCCTTCATTGCCAATGTTTCTATAAACATCGCGCAGACTTTCCGCCATTTGAATTTGGACAGCCACGTCCTTACTGGCCCGATACGCCGAATCAAGATACGGCAAAGCGGCATCGTATTCTTGTTCCATGAAATAAATGGAGCCAATGACCATATACCTTGTATTCTTTTCAGCCTCGTCAATTGCCTGCATTGCAACATGGTGTAATTTATCTATAGCCTTGCCTTGGTCGTTTGTTAGCTGATAGTCGAGAAAAGCCATGCTTGACAAGATGTCGCGATAATAAGAATTGTTGGTATCTGGCAGAGCATTTAAGGCCAACCTATAATAAACGAAGGCCGTGTCTTTCTTTTCCAAAGCATCAAATTGGGTTCCCATTCGGTAATAAGCGTTTGCTATCCCGTAAATGGAAGTAGGTTCTATCTTGCTGAAAACGACTGATTTGCCATAACAATCAATGGCCGACTCCATCATGAACTGTCCTGAGAACAACTCCCCAAGCCGATTGAAAGTGTAGGCCATGAACCTTGCCCGATGTCCCGTCAATGCCTTTTCATCGAAACGCCCCTCCATCGTTTCCAAGGCCTTCAGGTATTCGGCGCAGGCTTCCACTACGCTGTCGTGCTCGTAGTAGCCCACACCATCAATATAATGGGCGCGGGCATCCAAGAATACGAGATTGGGGGTGAGGTCTTTTTTAATCCCCCCGGCCCATTTAAAAGGGGGAGTCGGCCGAATGAGGCTGTCGAAATAGGCCACAGCTTGCTGCAATTCCGCGCGGTTGGTTTGGGCGTAGTCGTTCTTGTAGAGCAATTCGGCAGTCAGCAGGTGGGCGTAATGGTTATCAAACGTTTCATTTGTAGAGACGTAGCGCGCTATGTCTCTACCATCGTCGTCCAAATAATCCCACAATACGGCCAAGGCACTGTCGGGCTGCTGCCACATCAGGCTGTCGAGGGCAGACAAGACAGGGGACAGCCCTTCAACCCTTCGATGGGCCTCACGGACCGCAAGTTCGGAGACCGCTGGCTCAGGCGCTTCCGCTGCCCGATGACAGGCAGCCCAGGCCAGCAACAAGGCCAATCCTATGATAAGCGGACGTTTCATCGCTGCAAAGATAAGAAAAAGCAAAAAAATCCCGCCGTTACCAGCGGGATTTTCAATCAGTTCAGAAGGTGAACGATGGTGTTACATCATTTCTTCTTTGAATCGTTTTCTTCTTCGATGACCTTGTCTTTCTTGCTGCCTTTCATCAAGACATAGGCGAAAGGCGATGACAGGAACACTGAGGAGAAGGTACCGGCCAGCACACCGACCAACAGGGCGAAGATGAAGCCGCGGATGGTGTCACCGCCGAAGATGAAGATGGCGAGCAACACGACCAAGGTCGAACCCGAGGTGTTGAACGAACGGGTCAAGGTGCTGTTAACGGCACTGTTCATATTGGCCTTCCAGGAGCTCTTCGGATGCAAACCGACATTCTCACGGATACGGTCGAAGATAACCACCGTAGCGTTGATGGAGTAACCGATGACGGTCAGCACAGCAGCGATGAAGCTCTGGTCGACTTCCATGGTGAAGGGCAGCACGTTGTAGAACAAGGAGTACATACCCAACACGATGATGGTATCTTGCGTCAGGGCCATGATGGAAGCCACACCATATTGCCATTTCTTGAATCGGATGGCGATGTAGACGAACATCAGAGCCAAGGCCACGATGATAGCCCAGATGGACTTGCGGGTGACGTCGCTGGCGATGGTGGCGCCCACTTTCTGGGTGCTCAGGATGCCCACGGTCTCGTCTTCCGAAGAGAATTGGCTCATCTCAAGGTTATTGTTGTAAAGACCCTTCAAACCGTCGTAGAGGATGGTTTGGATGACTGAGTCGACGGCGGGGCTGTCGTTGTTGATCAAGAACTTGGTCGTGATCTTCACCTGACCGTTGGTACCATAGGTCTTCACTTCAGGAGCTGACCAGTCGTCAACCTCTTGGTCTTCTCTCATGGCGAGAGCACTGTGGATGGCGTTCTTGTCGAAGTCGGCGGTGCTCAGAGCCTCACGCACGTCTTCAACCTTGATGCTCGGGTTGTCGAATTGGACAACGTAGTTACGGCCGCCCTTGAAGTCGATACCGAGGTTCAAACGACGGATGCCAAGCGAACCCAAGCTGATGACCAAGAACACGATGCAGATGATGAACGAGGTCTTGCGCATGCCGATGAAGTCAAAGTGCTTATCCTGCAAGAAGTTGCGCGTCCAAGCAGTGCTGAAGGTGATGTTTCTTTCCTTGTCCAGCATACGTTCGAAGATCAGTCTCGAGATGAAGATGGACGTGGCCAGAGAGGTCAGGATACCGATGCAGAGGGTGACGGCGAAGCTGTGGACAGGACCCGTACCCAAAATGATCAGGATGATACCGGTGATCAAGGTGGTGACGTTACCGTCGATAATGGCGGAGTAAGCGTTCTTGTAACCATCGGCGATGGCGAGCTTCAAGCCCTTACCGGCCTTGATCTCTTCCTTGATACGCTCGAAGATAATCACGTTCGAGTCAACGGCCATACCCAAGGTCAACACGATACCGGCGATACCAGGCAGGGTCAGCACCGAGCCGAGGCAAGCCAGCACACCGAACAGGAAGAACACGTTGACCAACAGGGCGATATCGGCAACGAGACCAGCCTTGTTGTAGAAGAACACCATGTAAACCAGCACGAGGAGGAAGGCGAACACCATCGACCACATACCCTTTTGCACGGCTTCCTTACCGAGTGAAGGACCAACGACCTGCTCCTCAAGGATTCTTGCAGGGGCGGGCAACTTACCGGCCTTCAGGATGTTGGCCAAGTCTTGAGCCTCTTCGATGGTCATGCCGCCACCAGAGATGGAGGAACGACCGTTCGGGATTTCGCCGTTGACGACAGGGTAGGAGTAGACGTAATCGTCAAGGACGATGGCGATCTGCTTGCCGATGTTCTCGCCGGTGAGGCGCTTCCAGGCTTTGGCACCTTCGGGGTTCATCTGGATGGTGACCTCCACTTGGTTGCTCTGACCGTAGTCCTGACGGGCGTCGGTGATGACTTCACCACCGAGGGCGCATTTGTTTTCGCGCGACATCTTCAGGGCGACGAGGTCGAGCACTTCGATGTTCTCGCCGTTCTGGCCAGGATAGGTCTCGGGCTTCACCGTCCAAGCGAGCTTGAGGTTGCGGGGGAAGATGCCCTGCACCTCGGCCAGCATCTTGTTGATGGCGGCGGTGTCTTTCACCTGGGCGATACCCACACGGGCTGAACCGCCGTTGATGGGCTGCAGTTTGGCATACAAAGGATGGTTCTCAGCGAACTGATCCATGCTTTCGTCTTCGGCGACTTGCTCTTCCTCTTGGTTCTCGGCAAGTTGGTCGAGGAGGCTGCTGTCAGTGCTGTCGGCCTCGGCCACTTCGGCACCTTCTTCGGCGATCACCTGGGTGTTGTCTTCAACGAGGCTGTCGTCGACAACCACAGGGGCTTCAGTCTCGTCCAACGAGCTCTTGGCCTTTCTGGTCTCAGCCAGCTTGGCGTCAGCTTCATTGAAGAACTGCTGCACGTCGGCAAAGTTGTAGGTCTCCCAGAATTCGAGTTGTGCCGTGCCCTGGAGGAGCTTACGCACACGCTTCGGGTCCTTGATACCGGGAAGTTCGACGAGGATACGGCCCGAGTTCTCCATCTTTTGGATGTTGGGCTGAGCCACACCGAAACGGTCGATACGGGTTCCCAGGATCTGGTAAGAACGGTCGATGGCGCCATCGCATTCGCTCTTCAAGACCTTCAGCACGTCTTCGTTGCTGGAATTGATGTTGATGCCTTTGTCCTTGAATTCATACAGGAAGATGGAGACAAGACTGGCGTTGGGATCGGTCTCTTTGAAAGCTTCGCCAAACAGGGTGACGAAGTCGCCCTTGCTCTGCTCCTGCCTAATGGTGGCCAATTCCATGGCTTTCAAGAAGGTGGGGTCTTGCGAGTTGCCCGACAAGGCGTTGACGATGTCTTTCACCGAGACTTCCAGGGTGACGTTCATACCACCCTTCAAGTCCAAACCCAAGTTGATTTCTTTTTCCTTAGCATCGCGATAGGTGAACTTCTTGAAACCCAAGTTGTACACATTCACGTTGCTCATCGAGTCCAAATAGTGCGATTCCATCTCATTTTTCAAGAGATTCAAATCTAATGACTCATCTCCATTTGCAAGTTTCGTAGCCTCAACTTCGGCAAACTTCTCTGCTTTCTTTTCCACTCTCTTGGTCACCAAAGTGAAGGAGAGCTGATAGAGAAAGATCAGCGCGAAGATAATGGCTATCGTCCTGATTGCTCCTTTGTTTTGCATTGTAAAACTAATTTAATTATTTGACTTTTAATTATTTAACTATTCTCAGTGGTCAATTTTACTCATTACGAGCCTGCAAAAATACAAAAAAATCTATTTATATTTCAACCATTTGAATATTTCCTTGTAGGAAAGTTTTTTTCCGTACATCAGAATACCCGTGCGGTAGATTTTTGCAGCGACCCAGGTCATCAACACAAAAGTGCCGGCCAACAATACGATAGAAAGCACGATTTGCCAAATGGGCACACCGAATGGGATCCTCACCATCATGGAGATAGGGGAGGTGAAGGGGATCATGGAGAGCCATACGGATAGGCTGCTGTCGGGGTTGTTGACGATGTAGAACGAGGAAATGATGGCGACAATCAAAGGGACGGTGACGGGCAGAGTGAACTGCTGGGCGTCGGTGTTGTTGTCGACCAACGAGCCGATGGCGGCATAAAGGGTCGCGTAGAGTAAGTATCCGAGGATGAAGAAGATAAGGAAGGTAGCAATGATGGTGCCGAAATCGATGGAGTGAACGATCTGCAGTATGCTTTGCACACTCTCGTTGTTCATGACGTTTTCGTTGCTGATTTGTTGTGTCATCACGGTCCCCGAAGAGAGCATCTCGGGATTGCTGAGACCCATGAAGGCAGAGAAGCCCAGGTAGAGGGCACCTGTCAGCACAATCCATAGCACGAACTGGGTGAGTGCCACCAAGGAGACGCCGATGATCTTACCCATCATCAGCTGGAAAGGCTTCACCGAGCTGACGATGACTTCGATGATACGGTTGGTCTTTTCTTCAGCCACGCCTTGCATCACCTGTCCTCCAAAGAAGATGATGAACATATACACTAGCATGGCCAAGGCGATGCCGAGGGAGAACTGTACCTTGGTGAAGGTCTCCTTCTCGTTGCCTTTCTCGTCCATGCGCATGATGGAGAGGTTGACGTCGGTCTTGACGGCACTGACAATCTCAGGGTCGACGCCGTTGGCCATCAGTTTCTGGTCTTCGATCTCTTTTTGCATCACCCTGCTGATGTAGGTCTCCACTTCCATAGGCACCTGACGTATGCTGTAGACGATAGCGTTGGATGGGATGTTGAGCTGGGTGGGTGGGACGTAAAGCGCCATGTCGAAGATGTTCTCCTTCACCAGGTTTTTCACCGAGTCGATAGGCTGACCGGGTAGGATGACGAAGGTATGTTCCTTGTTGTCCTGAAAGCGGTCCTCAAACCAATGGCTCTCGTCGACGACGGCGATGCGCATGTTCTCGTTGCTGCTGTTGAGGGCCAGCATGATAGGGATGATATAGATGGCCGCCATGAGGATGGGACCGAGGAAGGTCATGATGAGGAAGCTGCGCTTGCGCACGCGTGTCAGATACTCGCGTCTGATGATGAGTCCGATCTTGTTCATGAGGCTTGGTTTTGGGATTGAACTTCATGGATGAAGATGTCGTTCATCGAAGGCAACACTTCCTTGTAAGAGACGAGCTGTCCGTTTTGGAGCAGCTGGGCGATGAGGTCGTTCGACGTGGCACTATACAAGGTCAGTCGCATCTCGTCCTCAACGTCGGTCTGCTCCACCTTTATATTATTATAGGTGTCGCCCAAGGCATAGATGGCCTGCGGCGTCGTGGTGCGCACTACGATCTCACGCTTGTGGGTGTCGTGCTGCCGTTTGATGTCGCTGACCTTGCCCTCGAGGATGCTCTTCCCTTTGTTGATGAGGGTGATGCGGTCGCAGAGTTCCTCAACGGAAGCCATGTTGTGCGTTGAGAGGAGTATGGTGGCGCCTTTGTCGCGCAACTCGAGGATGGACTCCTTCAGCATGTTGGCGTTGATGGGGTCGAAGCCGCTGAAAGGCTCGTCGAAGATGAGGATGTCGGGCTCGTGGATGACGGTGGTGATGAACTGCACCTTCTGCTGCATTCCCTTGCTGAGCTCTTCCACTTTCTTGTCCCACCAGCCGCCGATTTCAAACTTGTCGAACCATTGTTTCAGCCTACGCTGTGCCTCGGCTTTCTTGATGCCTTTCAGCTCGGCGAGGTAGATAGCCTGCTCGCCCACTTTCATCTTTTTGTAAAGGCCTCTTTCCTCGGGGAGATAGCCTATGCTGGCCACGTGTTTTTGTCCAAGCGGCTCCCCGTTGATGAGCACCTGGCCCGAGTCGGGCATGGTGATTTGGTTGAGGATGCGGATGAGGGTGGTCTTGCCTGCACCGTTGGGGCCCAAAAGCCCATAAATGCAGTGCTCCGGGATGTCGATGCTGATACGGTCCAAAGCCGTGTGGCCCGCATAACACTTGGTGACCTCGTTGACGGATATTTTAGTCATGTTTTAATTGTAAAACGGGCCCTTCGACAGGCTCAGGGACCCTTGCAAGGTCGTTGAGCCTGTCGAAACGCCGGTTTATTTAGTTAAAGTAGTCTTTGATTTTATTGAAAAAGCTCTTTTCCTCGGGGCTGGGGTTGGGCTTGAAGTTCT
>JAFYHS010000003.1 GCA_017539045.1 Bacteroidales bacterium | reverse complement strand
GCCCACGAGGACATCCATTTCATCTACAAGCACATCACCGACGACGGCGAGTTCGTCTTCGACACCGACGAGATCAAGGAAGCCCTTGACGGCATGTCGATGAACGATGTCAGCATCATGAAATACCTGAAGGAGATGATTCAGGAGAATTTGGAAGAAATACATTATAACGATTAATACAATGAAACTCAGAGAGATTTCAGAACTTTTGAACGCCAAGGTGCGTTGCGGTGAAGACCGTTTGGACGAAGAACACGAGACCGCCTTTGCCTCTGACCTGATGAGCGACGTGCTCACCCTAGGCGATTACAACCCCGTCATCCTAACGGGTCTCAGCAACATGCAGACCATTCGCACTTGCGAGATGGGCAACCTCGACATCATCGTCCTGGTGAGGAAAAAGAAAGCCTCCGAGGAGATGATTGAAGAGGCCGAGGACGAAGGCATGGTGGTCATGGAATGTGACTACTCCATGTTCAAGGCCTGCGGACTACTCTTCAAGGCGGGTATGCTACCCATTTTCTAACCGATGTCAAACCAAAACACCACGTCATGCACTTAGAATACCAAGTATATGAAGCGGACTTCGTAAACGCGGGAGCCGCATCGAGCGCCATCAAGAAGACCTTGAAGCAGCTCAACGTCAGCCCACAGATCATCAAACGGGTGGTCGTCGCCTTATACGAGGCCGAGGTCAACGCCATCGCTCATGCCTACGGTGGCATGATATACGCCGACATAGAACCCGACAAAATTGTCCTGAAGGTGGAGGACAAGGGTCCGGGTATCCCCGACATCGACTGGGCTATGCAGGAAGGCAATTCCACAGCCTCGCCTGAGGTTCGTAACATGGGCTTCGGTGCAGGCATGGGTCTGCCGAACATTCAGAAGAATGTCGACAAATTGAATGTGACCTCCACTGTAGGCGTTGGCACCACCGTCGAGATGGAAGTCAACTTCGTGTAATTTTCAATTATCAATTATCAATTCTCAATTATGGAAAAGACTCCTTTCTTCCACGCCTTAAAGATAGATGAAGACACCTGTATAGGTTGTTCGCGCTGCATGAAAATCTGCCCCACAGAGGCATTGCGTGTGCGCGATGGCAAGGCCGCCCTTATGCCCGACCGTTGTGTCGACTGCGGCAACTGCTTCAAGGTGTGCCCCACCCGTTCCATTTTCATCGACCAGGATGACTTTGACGATATATTCAACTTTCCTATTCGAGTCGCCTTGGTACCTGCCGTCTTCATGGGCCAATTTCCAAACGACATCACCGTGTCGCGCATTTACGGCATCCTCAAGGATCTAGGCTTCACCCATGTGTTGGAGACCGAGTCTTCCATCCCTATCTATACAGCAGCTAAAAACAAATACGCCGCCGAGAACCCCGACATCAGGCCGCTCATCTCGACCTTCTGTCCGGCCATCGTGCGCCTCATCCAGGTGAAGTTCCCCGGCCTGACCGAGAACCTCATCCCCTTGCGCGCCCCGCTCGACATCACGGCCATGTATATCCGCCGTAAGATCAAAGAGGAGCTGGAAGTGAAAGACGACCAAATCGGCATCTTCTACATCACACCATGTGCAGCCAAGATTGCCGCTGTTAAGAATCCCGTGGGCGAAGAGAAGTCGTTGGTCGACGGTGTCATCAACATGGACTCGCTTTACAACCGCGTCTACCACGAAATCAAGAAGCAAGGACATGGCTACAAGGAGCAGAAACTGCCCGTCTCGCAACTTTCAGCCGATGGCGTGCTCACCTCGTTGACCAATGGCGAACGCCGTCTCTCTGATGCCCAACACTCTTACTCCATAGACGAGATCCATAATGTCATCGAGTTCTTGGAAAAGGTGGAGAACGAAGAGATCGAAGACGTCGACTTCCTTGAGCTGCGCGCCTGCGACCAGAGCTGTCCCGGCGGCATCCTGACCTGCGACAACCGTTTCCTCATCTGCGAGCGCGTGTTCGGTCGCGCCCGAAAGATCGCCGACCGTGAGCGTAAGGGCGAACAGACCAAAGACCACGAGTTGGAAGAAGAGCGCAACTACCTGATGCGCCACATGAAAGTCGGCGAAATCCATCCACGTTCCATGCTCGTTTTGGATGACAATATTGCCGTCGCCTTAGAGAAGATGAAGAAGATCGACGAATACCGCGCCCGTCTGCCTCAGACCGACTGCGGTATTTGTGGCGCGCCTACTTGCGACGCATTGGCCCGCGACATCGTGTGCGACAATGCCGAACTCACCGACTGCGTCTTCATCCAACGCAACCTCGAAGCCCGTGGCAACATGGACGTGCAGGAATCCTTGAAAATCATGGAAGTGATTTGGGGCAAAGCCAAGATGAACGACTACGTGAAGAAGAAATAATAGCCGTTCAAGGACAAAACAAAGGTTTATAAGGTCTGGTCAAACAGATCCAATTGGTTCTCCGTGAGGTACAAGTCTTGCGGCACCTCGTATTCGTATGCCGTGATGAACCGTTCAATGTTTTTCTTGATCAGCTTGATGGGAGTCGTACGACGCGCCTTGCAGTAGTTACGCAAGGAACGGTACTGACCCGCCGACAATTTGAACGTAATCGCATGGTATTTGTAATTGCGGCGTTTTCTTTTCTTGTTTTGTCCCATAACCCATTGATTTGATGGCACGAAATAACGAAAATAATTCGTAAAAAGCAAATAAACGCATTTTTTTCTACCTTTGTCGACCCATAAAGCGGAAATGAAATGAACATCACCGTTATAGGAGAATCCAATATCGACATCGCGGTTAGGCCACATGCCGATCCGATCCAAGGAGGCTGCACGCCAGCCGATATCGCCTTCCATCATGGCGGGGTGGCACGCAACATCGCGCAAAACCTTGCCCTTTTAGGACATGAAGTACGTTTGGCTAGTGTGTTTGGCGACGACAGTTTCGCACAAAGCATGATGGAAGAGTGTGAACGAACAGGGATCGACCTATCGCTTTCTTCGCAATACAAAGATGTAAAGAGTCCCCTCTTCCTCAGTTTCAACGACGAGATGGGCGACATGCAGTCTGCCATGTCAGACATCAAACTCAACCAATACTTGAATTTGGACTGGCTGCGCGACAGGATTGATGCCATCAACCGATCGGATATGGTGGTGGCCGACACCCTATTGAGCGCCGAAGCCCTTACCTTTCTCATCGACCATTGCCTGGTTCCGCTTTATGTTGACACTGTTTCGGCCAACCGCGCCTTAATGCTCAACGAGGCATTCGAAAAATCATGGAAAAAGTCGGTGTCCGTGCTGAAGTGTAACCTCGCCGAAGCCAAAGCCATGACAGGCACCAATGAAGTCGACGAAGCCGCTCGACGACTGGTTGACAAAGGCATTAAGGAGGTTTATCTCACGCTTGGCGAAGACGGTGTGGTGTTCTGCTCCAAAAAAGGAATCCGCCATTTTGAAGCCATTGAAGCGGAAGCCGTCAACGTGACAGGTTCGGGCGATGCCTTTTTTGCTGGGGTAATCCATGCCCATGCCATCGGCATTTCTGGTGAAGAATCTGTCCGTTTCGGCCTCAAAGCTGCCTGCCATAACGTAAAAAGCGAAACGCCGGTCAACCCGACGCTTCGCCTTTCAGTGTTTGAAGAATAAACTCGCTTAGAAGCTGAAACCAATGCGAGCCAGCACCATGATCGGTTGAATGGAACCGAAGGTGCGGTAAGTCGTTTCAGTGTTCGAAAAATTATCGTTAAGTATGGTAGTCTTCTTGGTCTCCTCACCTTTCACATCAGCCTTGCCCAGGTTGTAGATGCTGCAACCGATGCGCAGGTTCTTGGCGATTTCGAAGCCCAAACCGGCCTGGAAGGCAAAACTGAAGGCGTTGTCATACTTTTGGGTGGTCTTCACACTCGACTCACCACCAATAATGCTGCTCAAGGTTCCAATGCTTTCCATCTCGGTAATGAAACGCATGTTGCCACCGACGCCTGCCTCGGCATAGACACCCAACTGGGGGTTGATGTTGTACAGGTAGTTGACACCCAACATGGCGGGCACATTGATGTATTTCGGCGTGGCGTTGTAGGAGAAGCTGCCGCTGACATACTGTCCGCCCCACTGGCCATTACGATAGTCGGCCTTCAAGTCAGAGTTCGGACCGTTGTAGAAGCCATCGAGGGAGAGCATCACGCCCAGACCTTTGACACCCACATTGAAGTACCATTTGAGGCCGGCATTGAAGCCGATGGCAGCGCCAGCTTGTGTGGCGTCAACCGTCTGCAAGGCAAACTCATTGAGGCCATCATATTTGGCAAAGTCCTTCATCGGGAAAGAAGCACCCAAGTACAAGGCACCGTTGGTTTGTGCCATTGCCTGGCCACCGATAACCATCATGGCGACCAAAGCGAAAATTCTTGCTAATTTCTTCATTTTTTTGATATTTTTAGGTTATTTTTGTTGTTATGACTCAACTAAAATGCTGCAAAATTAGTAAAACTTTCGTATTTTTGCACAATAAACGTTTTCCATATGTTCCAAAAACTCAAACAATTCAAAGAAAGACATCCCTTCACCTCATTGATGCTGATAGCCATTGCGGTGAGAATCATCGTTGTCATCTTTGTGCCTGGCTTTGGCTCTAACCGTGAACTGCAACATACCACACTCTTCATGGGTTTCCTCGAAAAGATGAAATCCATTTTTGGCATTGGCGAATCATCCGGGCCTGGCCTTATGTTGTTGAGCCGTGCCCTCTATGCCATGGTGTCATTGTTCACCGTGTCTATGGTCTACCGTATCTGCGACCTCTTCTCTAACAAACAGAACGCTTGGCTTCTGGCGCTCATCCCTGCCTTTAGCTGTGTGATGCCTGCTTTCGGCATCATCGAGAATGCCAGCGCTTTTTTAGGCCTTCCTTTGTTGCTTTACGGTGCCAACGTGGTGCTGAGACAAGAAGTGCTGAGGCAAAACAACCTCAACGAAAATGTGCACCGCACCTCATTCCTAATCGCAGGCATCATGCTCGGTCTGGGCATCTGCGTATGGTACGAAAGCGTTTTCATCGTGCTCAGCATCCTTTTGATCCTCTGCGTCAGGCGCAATCCTAAAGGCGCTTTGATGACACTTATCGGCGTGCTGGTATCCATCGTGGCCGTCGGATTGTTGCTCATGGCGCTCCGTGTCAATCCAATGAATTATATCAAGCTATGACCAAAGAGGAAGCCCGTCAACGCATCGCTGCCCTCAGCGAAGAATTGGAGCAGCACAATTATAACTATTACATCCTTGCCAAGCCCACTATCAGCGACTACGAGTTCGACATGAAACTCGAGGAGCTGGCGAGGCTTGAGAAGACGTTTCCCGAGTTCCTCTCCCCTGCCTCTCCCACTCAACGTGTGGGCGGCGGTGTCACCAAGGAATTCCAGAGTGTGCAACACCGCTATCCCATGCTGTCGCTGGCCAATTCCTACAGTCGTGAGGAGATTGCCGAGTTTATCAGCCGCATCAAGAAAACCATTGATGAGGAAGTGGAGTTTTGCTGCGAGCTGAAGTTCGACGGACTCAGCATCAGCCTACAGTATGATAAAGGTTTGTTGGTCCGTGCCGTGACCCGTGGAGACGGCACCCAGGGCGACGATGTGACGACCAACGTGCGCACCATTCGCACCGTGCCGCTGAAACTGCATGGCGACTATCCCGAGTTTTTCGAGATGCGTGGCGAGATTGTGATGCCTTTCGAGAGTTTTAACCGTCTGAATGAGGCTCGTGCCGAGGCAGGCGACGACCTCTTCGCCAATCCGCGCAATGCCGCAGCAGGAACACTCAAATTACAGGATTCAAAGGAAGTGGCCCGACGCCGTCTGGACAACTACTGCTACTATATGATGATGGACGGCCTCGAAGACCGCTATCAGACGCATTACCAAAGCCTGCAAGCTGCCCGCAAATGGGGCTTCAACATCTCCAATTTCATGGCGCTTTGCAAGACCATCGACGAGATCTTTGAGTTCATCGACTACTGGGATGAGGCCCGCCACCAGCTGCCTTTTGCCATCGACGGCATCGTGCTGAAGGTCAACAGTTATGCACAACAACAGGCGTTGGGGTTCACGGCCAAGTCGCCGAAATGGGCCATTGCCTACAAGTTCAAGGCAGAGGAGGTGGAGACCGAGTTGCAAAGCGTCGATTTCCAGGTGGGGCGTCACGGCACCATCACGCCGGTGGCCAACCTAGCTCCCGTGCAATTGGCTGGTACGACGGTGAAACGTGCCACCTTGAATAATGAGGACTTTATCCGCCAATTTGACCTGCATTACGGCGACACAGTCACCGTGGTGAAAGGCGGCGAAATCATACCGAAGATAATAGGTGTCAACCTCAATAAACGTCAGGCAGGCGCTAAGCCTGTGGAGTTCGTCAAGACCTGCCCGATATGCGGTAGCCAACTTATTCAGAACGAAGGCGAAGCGGCATGGTATTGCCCTAACAGTTCAGGCTGTTCACCGCAGATTCGAGGACGCATAGAGCATTTCATCGGACGCAAGGCCATGAATATCGAGAGTCTCGGCGAAGGCAAGGTGGAACTCCTTTATGAAGAAGGTCTCGTCCGTAATGTCGCCGACCTCTACGACCTCACCTACGACAAACTCTTTGGTCTGGAAAAAGTCATCACCATCGAAGATGAGTTCAGCCTGTTGCCCGTGGCTACGCGCAAGGTCAGTTTCAAGGAAAAGACCGCCCAAAACATCCTAGATGCCTTGGAGAAATCGAAGTCGGTGCCGTTTGAGCGGGTGCTCTTTGCCTTGGGCATCAAGTTCGTAGGCGAATCGGTGGCCAAGGTGTTAGCCAAAGCACTTCACGACATCGACCATATCATCGGCGCCAGTGTGGAGGAGATGACCGAGATCAACGAAATAGGCGAAAAGATCGCCCTTTCGGTACGCAGTTTCTTCGATGACGAGCGCAACCTTGAGATCGTCAACCGCCTGAAGCAGGCTGGACTGCAGTTTGCCATGGCTGAACAAGCCGTTTCCGATAAGGAACAGGTGCTGGCCGGCAAGTCGTTTGTGGTCAGTGGCGTGTTTGAACACTATTCTCGCGATGGCATCAAGGAAACCATCGAAGCCTATGGTGGCAAGAATGTGGGTAGCATCTCCGGTAAGACCGACTATGTGTTGGCGGGCGACAAGATGGGCCCCGAGAAACGCAAAAAGGCTGAGTCGCTAGGCATTCCCATCATCACCGAAGCCGAGTTTGAGGCTATGATTGGGGTGAAACGCGAAGCGGAGACTACGGGACTTCTCTTTTAGAACACACTTTTCAAGCGCCGCATGGCCTCCTCCACCGTCGCTCTGGGACAAGCTAGGTTGATACGGAAGAATCCGCTGCCTGCCTCACCGAAGTCCTTGCCTCGGTTGAAGCCAAGATTCGCCTCTTGAGTCATCTTATGCCACAATTCCTCTTCTGAAAATCCATAGCCGTTGAAGTCGAGCCACATCATATAGGTGGCCTGAGGCTTATGGAACTTTACCTTGGGCAGATGGGTGGTTAGATATTCAGCGACATAGTCAATATTGCCTTGCACATAGTCCAGGAGCTGCCCTAGCCACTCGTCGCCATAGGTCATGGCGGCTTGGGTTGAGACCTTGCCGAAGATATTTCCGAGATGCGCCTCCATATCCTCGACATAGGCGATGTACGTCTTGCGTAATGTCTCGTTAGGCACGATAGCCGTGGAAGTGGCCAATCCCGCCAGGTTAAAGGTCTTTGAGGCCGCATGGAAAGTGATGCTGTTCATGGCATACTGATGGCCCAATGTCGCAAAGGGCGTATGTTTGTAGCCAGGGAGCACCAGATCGCAGTGGATTTCATCTGAAATCACAAGCACATTGTTTTTCAGGCAAATCTCGCCCAACAGCAATAGTTCATTGCGTGTCCAGCTGCGGCCCACTGGATTGTGGGGGTTGCAGAGGATCAGCATCTTGGCGGTCTTGGCTTGTTCGGCCAACTGGTCGAAATTGATTTCGTAGCTATCTCCTCTGTCCACCAAGGTGTTGTAAACCAGTTTACGCCCGTGGCTGCTCACGGCGTGGTGGAAAGGCGGATAGACGGGCGGTTGTATGATGATCTCGTCACCGGGCTGCGTGAAAGCCATCACAGCCATAGTAAAGCCACAGACCACGCCAGGGGTATACGACATCCATTCCGTAGGCACATCCCACTGATGGCGGCGTTTCAGCCATCCCGCGATGGATTGGAAATAGGGCTCGTCCTTGAAATGATAGCCATAGACAGGATGCTCGGCGCGTTCAATGACGGCTTTGCGAACGAAGTCGGGCGTCTCAAAGTCCATGTCGGCCACCCACATGGGCAGCACGTCAGGATTGTCAAACACCTGTTTCCTCAAATCATACTTAACGCAGTTAGTATCAGCGCGATTGATTATTTTATCAAAATCGTATTTCATGGCATGTCGGTTTTAATGCGGCAAAGTTGCGAAAAATTTCGCGGTTTTTGCCGTGGCTAAGGAAAAAAGATGTAATTTTGCAGCGTCAAAACAGACAAATGGTTCATTCATTTCTTGGGGGAGTCGCATAGTGGCAATTGCAACAGACTGTAAATCTGTCCGGGTATCCGTTCGGTGGTTCGAGTCCACCTTCCCCCACGCAAAGGCGAGGCTACGGCTTCGCTTTTTTTGTGTCATAAGCGCTTTTTTCAAAAAAAGTCGGGCTTTTTGTCGCAACTTTAAAATATTTGTATATCTTTGCACTATAAATTAGCAATTTATGAAAATTTTTGTCGCCAAACTAGCTTTTAAGACCACTGCGGAAGACCTGAGAGCCTTGTTCGAACAATTCGGCGAGGTGGAGTCATGCAAGGTCATCATGGATCACGAAACTGGCCGTTCGAAATGTTACGGCTTTGTCGAGATGCCCAACGACGATGAGGCTTACAAGGCCATCGTGGAGACCGACGAGACCGTCTTCATGGGTAATGAGTTGCAGGTCAAGAAGTCGCGTCCCCAACCCGCCACGCCACCCAAACCCGAAAAGCCCGCCCGTCCTAGACGTCCGCACCACCCATATGTGCCGCCGGTACAAGAAGAATAAGGCGACATTTGTATTTTTTTAGCCAAAGAAGATACGCGTTTCGAAAAAAAGCCGTATCTTTGCAGCCGCAAAAAGCTGGTCTGGTAGCTCAGCTGGATAGAGCAACAGCCTTCTAAGCTGTGGGTCTTGGGTTCGAATCCCAACCGGATCACCATTTGGAAAGGACTTCAAACGAAGTCCTTTTTCTTTTCCCATTCACATGAAAAAATTCCGTATTTTTGCAGCCAAATTACCCCACTATGATCCAAGCGACAGGCATATACAAATCCTACGGCAGCCTTGAGGTGCTCAAAGGCATCGACCTCTACATCGCCAAGCGCGAGATAGTGAGCATCGTTGGGGCTTCGGGCGCGGGCAAGTCCACCCTACTCCACATCATCGGCACCTTGGACAAGGCCGACCGCGGACAACTCATCATCGACGGCACCGAAGTCGGCAAGCTGAACGACACGGATTTGGCCGCCTTCCGCAACCAGAAGATCGGTTTCGTGTTCCAATTCCACCATCTCCTGCCCGAGTTTACCGCTTTGGAAAATGTTTGTATCCCCGCTTACATCGGAGGCATGGGCAAGAAAGAGGCCACGGAAAGGGCTGAACAACTGCTCAATTATCTGAACCTAAGCGACAGAAAGGACCATAAGCCTTCACAACTTTCGGGCGGCGAGCAACAGCGCGTGGCCGTGGCTCGCGCCCTCATCAACCAGCCTGCAGTGGTGCTGGCCGACGAGCCCTCAGGCAACCTCGACTCGAAATCGGCTGAGGAATTGCACAAGCTCTTCTTCCGCCTTCGCGATGAGATGAACCAAACTTTCGTCATCGTCACCCACAACCCCACCCTGGCCCAGATGTCGGATCGCACCATTACCATAAAAGACGGAAAAATTTAAACTTCACCTATAATAAAAAAGCACGGTTTTCGTTAACTCATAGTTATAAGAACGAAAAATGAAAAGACAGATACTCTTCTCCTTGTTGTTTGGCACTGCGCTCGCATTGGGTGCCAACGTTGTTCAAGCCCAAAATGCCGAGTCCTACGAGTCGTTGATGCGTAAAGGCAACGAGAAATTCAACGCCAAGGACTTCATCAGCGCCAAGACCTATTACGAGATGGCACTGAAACAGAAGTCGGGCGACCCCACTGCAAAGCAGAAACTGACTGAGACCGTGAAGAAGATCCAGGAAGACGGTGCCCGTCAGGAGGTGTTCTATGCCCACCTGGATGCCGGCGACCAATACTACGGCCAACAGAAATACGAGGAGGCCTTGACGGAATATGAAGCCGCACTGAAGGTCTTCCCCGAGGATAAATACGTTGGCGGACAAGCCAGTGCGGTACGTGCCATCCTTCAGGAACGTCAGGACAAACAAGACGCTTACGATTTGGCCATGAGCCAAGGTGAGGCCCTGTTGGCCGAGGACAACTTCGATGCGGCCATCATGCAGTTTGAGACCGCCAAGGGAATCTTCCCCAACGACAAGCTGCCTAAGGAGAAAATCGCTGAAGCCAAACAAAAGAAACAACTCTATACCGAGAAGGTCGCCCGTTTCGATAACCTCATGGAGGAAGCCCGTCAGTTTGGACTGCGTAAGAACTACGAGGCCGCCATTGGCAAGCTCGACCAAGCCCTGGAGCTCTTCCCCAACGACATGGAAGCCAATGCCAAGCGTAACGAATACCAAAGCGCAAAGGGCGTGGCTGACCAATATAATGGCATCATTGCCGTGGCTGACCAACTCTATGAGAACAAGGCTTACAAAGAAGCCAAGGTGCAATACCAAAGTGCTCTTGCCGTGGTGAAGGGCGATGCCTACGCCACCGATATGATTGCCCGCCTCGACCCGCTCATCGCCGAGCAGGATGCCGAAGAGGCAGCGCGTATCGCCGCTGAAGCTGAAGCCGCACGCCTGGCTGCCGAGGCCGAAGCTGCTCGCATTGCCGCTGAACAAGAGGCCGCCCGATTGGCTGCAGAAGCAGAGGCTGCCAGATTAGCCGCCGAGGCTGAAGCCGCACGTATTGCCGCAGAGCAAGAGGCTGCAAGGATCGCTGCCGAAGCAGAAGCGGCACGTTTGGCCGCTGAAGAGGCCGCTCGTATTGCTGCTGAGGAAGAAGCCGCACGATTGGCTGCCGAGGCTGAGGCTGCTCGTATAGCCGCCGAAGAGGAAGCCGCACGTCAGGCTGCCCTCGCCGCTGCCGAGGCCGAACGTCAAGCGACCATCAAGACCATGATGGACGCCGCCGACGCCTTGTTCGACCAACAGGAATATGCCAACGCCAAAGTGAAATACCAAGAAGTCGTGGCCTTCGACGAAGGCAATGCCGCCGCTACCGCCAAGATCCGTGAAATCGACGGTATCTTCGCCCAGATGGCTGCTGAGTTGGAAGCCAACTACAACAAGGCCATGAGCGCCGGTAACAGCGCCATGACCGCCGAGAACTTTGCAGAGGCCATCGCACAGTATCAGACGGCCTTGGCCTACAAGCCCGAAGACCCCACTGCCGCTGCACAGCTTGCCATTGCCCAAAAGTCGGAAAGCGACCGTATCGCCGCACTTCGTAGCCAATACGAGAAGTTTGTCAAGGAAGGCGACGCCAACTTCAAGACCAACACCTTCGACAAGGCCATCGAGGCCTACACCAAGGCAGAGGAACTTGGTCTGGAGACCTACCCCACCGAGATGATTGCCCGCATCAGCGAGATCATCGAACAAAACAAACTGTATGAGCTGAACAGCGAGCCCTTGATGTTGGCCGCTGGTGAGGCCAAACGCTTTGAGTTCAACAAGATCGATGTGGCGGTGCGTCGTTCCAATTACATCATCATCAAGGTGCGCAACCCGCATCCCGAGAAGACCTTCCCGATGATCGTCTCCTTCGGTGGCGCTGGCGGTAAGAACGGTGGTTTCGTGCTGCCCATCGCCTCCACCGAAGATGAAAAGACCTTCATCTTCCGCATCGGCTCACAATACAAGTGGTTCAGCGAAGACAACACTTGGATTGAGATTATCTCCGAGAACAACGAAGTGGAAATCGGGAAACTGGAGGTTTCGAGAAGCAATTAAGCCTTTACAACACCTCGCCTGGTATCGACAACGGTAATTCTTCCGGCTCTTTTGCGGAACTGATGGAATAGACGCTGTCGACCACGTACTTGCTCATGCCGCGCCAAGGCAGGGCACCGAGGTATTCCTTGTAATGCAACTCCACAAACTTGCCTGCACTGCGTTCCAGCTGCTTGGCCACATTCTCATCTTTTACTGAGAAGTTGAACTCGTTTGACTGGATGGTGGCATTGCTGTTCTTGGAGTTGTAACCAGCCTGGATGAGACGGCCTTCATAGGTCTTGAAGACATAGCCTTTATAGACGAAAAGGTTTAATTCCCCAGCCTTCACGCCGCTGCCGAAAACAAAGAAAAACTTAAAGAACACAAAGCCTGCGGCTGCTAATAGCAAGATGAAGCCCAATATGGCAAAGATTCTGCAACCCACTCTTTTTTTCTTGGGTTGTTTGGTTTCTTCTGAATATTCTTCCATTTTATTGTTGTTTTTGTTTCTTTTGATAATAATCGCATATTTCCATGATGCCGCATTCTCCACACTTAGGCTTGCGGGCCAGACATACATAGCGCCCATGCAAGATGAGCCAATGGTGCGCCTTAGCCAGCACTTCCTTGGGCAAATGCGCTACCAAGGTCTTCTCGGTTGCCAATACATTCTTCGCGTTCTTGGTCAGGCCGATGCGGTTTGAGACGCGGAACACATGCGTGTCGACCGGCATGGCAGGTTGGTCGAAGGCCACGGCCATCATTACATTGGCGGTCTTGCGTCCCACGCCAGGGAGCTTCTGCAGGTCCTCCATGTTATCAGGCACGATGCCATTGAAATCGCTGACCAGGGTCTGCGCCATGCCCAACAGGTTCTTGGCCTTGTTGTTGGGATAAGAGATGCTTTTGATATAGGTGTAGATCTCATCGGCCGTCGATTCCGCCATGTCACGTGCCGTGGGGAAACGCTCAAACAAGGCGGGCGTGGTCATGTTCACCCGCTTGTCGGTGCATTGGGCCGAGAGGATAACTGCCACCAGCAACTGATACGGGTCTTTGTACTCCAACTCCGTCTCAGCAATAGGCATATGTTCCTCAAAATAGGCTACAAAAGTGTCGTATTTCTGTTGGATCTTGGTTTTCATCAAATGATGTCTCCTTGTTCGTCGACAAGCACGCCCCAGCTCACAGCGCTGATGCTGTCGCCTTCAAAGAAGAAGTCGATCATGGCATCCTCGAAGGAGACGCGAAGCTCTCCGTCTTCGGTCTCTTCCTCCAGCTCCTTGAAGCCGTTGTCTTTCATCAGCTTGATGACTTCGTCTTTCTTGAGGTCGAACACTTTCTTTCCGTACAGCGTAGCCGCCTCATTCTCCGTTTCGAAGCAAGCCACCACCGACTTGGTGACGCCCTCAAAATAGATGTTCGTCTGGATGGCATCGTACTCGTAATAGATGGAGCGGTTGCCCGTCTCCTCCATGTCGCTCAACTCCTCATAAAAGTCGGGCATATTCAGCAGCTTGACCGTTTCGTCAAGCGACATTCCGAAAGGTATTTCGCCGTAACCTTTCAACGGCACAATAGTAAAGTCTTTCATAGCTTTGTTGATTCGGCGGCTAAGATAGGCAAATTATTGGAACGTCAAGCAAAAATCGCGTTTTTTTCGCTTATTCAAAGCGAATCGACTTGGTGGGACTGATGCGGTTGATGACCGAAGTGGGGATAAGCAACATCAAAACCCAAAGCAGGAAGGTACCTAAGTTGATAAGGACCACCGTGCTGAAATGCAACTCGATAGGCACGGCGGAGAGGTAATAGGTGGCTGCGTCAAGCTTGATGAGACCCGTGTGTTGCTGCAGGAAGCAGAAGCCTAAGCCTATGACGTTGCCGATCAACATGCCGAGGAGCAGGATGCGCAAGGAACGGCGCAGAAACACCTCACGGACGAATTTGTTACTCGCACCCATAGCTTTCAGCAGACCTATGGTAGAGGTGCGTTCAATGATGATAATCAGCAGCATGCTGATGACCGTGATGCCTGCCACAAGCAGCATCAAGGCCATGATGAGCCACACATTGGTATCGAGCAAATCGAGCCAGTCGAAGATTTGTTGGTTGCTTTCGCGGGCGGTATATGAAGCCAACTCAGAGGGCAAGGCATAATAGAGTTTCTCGTTGACTTGATCGACATCGGCATCCTTGTCTAATGCAATCTCCAGCAGTCCGGCCTCGTTGTCCTCCCATCCATTCAGCTTACGGATTTGGTTGAGGTCCGCGAAGACATAGCGCTCGTCAAACTCATAGAGTCCCGTCTCGAAGATGCCCTTCACTGTGAATTTACGGCCTCTCGCCTGCTGGTCCTTGTCGATGAACCATACCCGCACATCGTCGCCTACATTGAGCAGCATCTTGTCGGCAATCACCTTGGAGACAATCACATCGTTGGAGCGTTCTCCAGCTTGATATTGAGGTGTCTCCCCTTCCAACATGCATTTGCTGAAATAACTCCAGTCGTAGCTATCGTCCACGCCCTTCAGTACCACGCCTTGTATCTCGTCGTCGGTCTTGATCATGCCCGCCTTGTCGGCCACCATCTGATAATGTGTGATGCATTCAACGGAGTTGAGTCTATCAACCAACATGGAATCCAACTGAAAAGGCGTCTCCTCCACCGACTCGTTCTTGTCGAGCGCCTGCACATGGATAGGCGCCACGAATCCGATTACCTTGTCGCGGATCTGGTTCTTGAAACCTACCACGACGGCCCAAGCGATAAGCATCACGATGATGGCCAGGGCCACGCTCGTGACGGCCAGTCGCATCACCGTCGAAGACAAATTTTCCTTCGACAGCGAAAAAATACGGTCAGCTATGAATTTTGGGCCCGACATTTGTAGGAATTTCAATAATTTTGCAAAAGTAAAAATAAAACCGAAATGAAACGCCAAATCTTTGTCATCGCCCTGCTCTTTTGTGCGCTGCTTCCGCAATGTCATGCACAAATCCAAAAGACGGACATCGAGTCGCCAAAGACCACCATCGAAGAGGAAGCTCCTCTCGCCTTTGTCGATAAAGACCACTATGTCAGTGCCGCCATGCAACTTGACGACTATTTGCCTATGCTTGAAGGCAAGCGCGTCGGAGTGGTAGGCAACCAGACCAGCATCATTGGCAAGACGCATCTGGTGGATAGTTTGCTATCCTTGGGTGTCGATATCCGTAGGATCTATACGCCCGAGCATGGCTTCCGTGGCAAAGCCGACGCTGGGGCTAAGGTCAATAGTAGCAAGGACGAGAAGACAGGCCTACCTATCGTTTCGCTTTACGGCAAAAACAAAAAGCCCACACCTGAGATGCTGAAGGACGTCGATGTCATCCTCTTTGATTTGCAGGATGTAGGTGTGCGTTTCTATACTTATATTTCCACCATGAGCTATGTGATGGAAGCCGCAGCCGAAAACGGTCTTCCCGTCATCGTCCTCGACCGTCCCAACCCCAACGGCTTCTATGTGGATGGTCCGGTGTTGAAAACGGAGAACAAATCCTTTGTGGGCATGCACCAGGTGCCTGTGGTCTATGGCATGACCATTGGCGAATACGCCATGATGGTGAACGGCGAAGGCTGGCTGAAGGGTGGCATCACTTGTGACCTCACGGTGATACCCATTAAAGGCTACAACCGTAGCGCCATCTACGAACTCCCTGTGAAGCCCTCGCCCAACCTGCCCAACTGGGAGTCGGTCTACCTCTACCCCACCTTGTGTTTCTTCGAGGGCAGCATCGTCAGCCTCGGACGCGGCACTGAGACGCCTTTCCAGGTCTACGGCCATCCCGACATGCGTGGCAGCTATACCTTTACGCCCAAGAGCACTAGTGGCGCTTCCAAGCCCCTCTTGGAAGGCCAGCGTTGTCGTGGTGAGAACCTCGTTGAATATGCCCACGACTATGCCCACAACGCCAACGAGCTCCATCTGGAATGGATCATAGAGGCCTATCAACAGTTGAAGGGCAAGGATTTCTTCGTCGATTATTTCCGTCTGCTTGCCGGCGACAAGCAACTGCGTCGGGACATTGAAAACGGAAAAAGCGCAGATGAGATCCGCGCTTCGTGGGAAGAAGATCTTGAAGCGTTCAGGACTGTTAGGAAAAAATATTTGATGTACTAATCAAACAACATAAAAATGCCGCCAAGAAAACTTTCGGCGGCATTTTTTTCATTTATGTTAGACTTTATTTTCTAGTCCTTCCAGGATAGACCCTCAAAGCTTCTTCAAGGCACTTGATGGCTTTCTTGAGGTCTTCGATGCAGAGGCAATAGGTAATACGGGCTTGATGGCGTCCCTTCTCGGGGTCGGCATAGAAGCCTGTGGCAGGAGCCAACATCACCGTGGCGCCGTTGTAGTTGAAGTCGGTGAGCAACCACTGGCAGAATTTGTCGCTGTCGTCGATGGGCAGGTCAATGACGGTGTAGAAAGCACCCTTGGGCATCGGGCAGAAGCAGCCCGGGATTTTGTTGACGCCTTCGACGATGACGTTGCGGCGGGCAATGTATTCATTATACACACCATCGAAGTACGATTGCGGTGTGTTGACAGCGGCCTCGGCAAAGATCTGACCGAAGCTGGGCGGTGACAGACGGGCCTGAGCCAGACGCATGGCGATGGCGTAGACCTCACTGTTACGGGTCACCATGCAGCCCACACGGGCGCCACAGGCGCTGTAACGCTTCGAGACGGAGTCGAACAGGATGGTGTTACGCTCCAAACCTTCGAGCTGCATCACGCTGAAGTGCTTGTGACCGTCGTAGCAGAACTCACGGTACACCTCGTCGGCGAAGAGATACAGGTCGTATTTCTTGACCAGACCGGCCACCTTCAGCAGTTCCTCATGGGTGTAAAGATAACCCGTGGGGTTGTTGGGGTTACAGATCATGATGGCTCTGGTGCGCGGCGTGATAGCCTTCTCGAATTCCTCGATGGGCGGCAGGGCGAAGCCCGTTTTGATGTCGCTCGGGATGGTGACGATCTTGGCATCGCACAGCTTGGCGAAGGTATTATAGTTGGTGTAATAAGGTTCTGGGATAATGATTTCGTCGCCAGGGTTCAGGCACACGGTGAAAGCCATCTGAAGGGCTTCGCTGCCACCTGTGGTGACGATAATCTGGTTGGGCGTCACGTCGATGCCATGACGATGGTAGTAGTTGCATAGCGCACGACGGTAGGAAGGAATACCAGCGGAATGGCTGTATTCCAACACACCATTGGTGGCAGGGAGTTCGCGGGCGGTATCGGCCAAAGCAGCAAGTGCGCCTTTAGGCGTTTCAATGTCGGGTTGTCCGATGTTGAGGTGATACACATGGACGCCGCGCTCTTTGGCGGCATCGGCGAACGGGACAAGTTTACGAATTGCCGACTGTGGCAATTCCATACCTTTATTGGAAATCTGTGGCATAAGTTGTTGTTTTTGAATAAAAAGCCATCTAATACGAGATTAGACGGCTTTTATGATACATACGTTGTTATTACATTCAATTAATGGTTGTTGACGGGTGAACCGTTGCTGAATCCGCTGTTCTTCTCTGGCAATGCCTCTGTAGGTTGGTCAAGCACGCGGCCCTTGATGCGCAACACCACGGTCGAGTTCTTAACGGCATTGGAGGTGACGGTAACAGTCTTGTTGATATTTCCAGCTCGATTGGTACGGTAAGTCACCTTGATGACATCGGATTCGCCAGGAAGGATGGGCTCATTGGGCCACGAAGGGATGGTGCAGCCACAGCTTGACTTGGGCTTCTGCACGAGCAGAGGCTCGGTGCCAGTGTTGGTGAAACGGAACTCGCATTCGCCATTGCCGTTGTAAGGCACATCACCGTAATCGTGAACGACTTTCTCGAACTCGATTTCAGGACCCATCGTTGCTTTCTTGTCTTGAGCCTTGGCCACGCCAGCCATAAGGAGCATGATACCAAGCAGGTAAATCACTTTCTTCATTGCTTATGATTTTAAAATTGTTGCAAAATTAGTAATTATTGTTGTTCGTTGTTCAATTATGCCATTTTTTCCAACAATTTTTCCCTCTTTCAAAAACCGTACCAAAAAAAACAATCCCCCAAGAAAAATCTTGAGGGATTGCATTTCTGTTAACGCTGCTTTACAGCAGGTGGCAGGTAACGGTCAGACCGGCCATCACGATGCTCACCATGCTCATCAGCTTGATGAGGATGTTCAGCGAAGGACCTGACGTATCCTTGAACGGGTCGCCGACGGTGTCACCAACGACAGTGGCCTTGTGGTTCTCAGAACCCTTGCCTCCAAAGTTGCCTTCTTCGACGTACTTCTTGGCATTGTCCCAAGCACCGCCTGAGTTGGCCATGAAGACAGCCAGCACGAAACCTGTGGCCAAGCCACCAATCAACAGACCGAGGACACCGGGAACACCCAGAATGACGCCCGTCAGGATCGGGACGAGGATGGCGAGGATGGAAGGTACCAGCATCTCGTGTTGTGCACCCTTGGTGGAGATGGCAACGCAACGCTCATAGTCGGGTTCGGCCTCACCTTGAAGGATACCCTTGATGGTGCTGAACTGACGGCGGACTTCCTCCACCATCTTCTGGGCGGCACGACCCACGGCATTCATCGTCATGCCGCAGAACACGAAGGCCATCATGGCGCCGATGAACACACCGACGAGAACGACAGGATTCATCAGGTTGACGTTGTAGGCTTCCATGAAGTCAACCAAAGTGGCTTTGGCGGCTTCAACGCCATTCGGCAAGTCTTGTCCGATACGTATCAAAGCGATCTTGATTTCCTCAACGTAGGAGGCCAACAGGGCCAGAGCCGTCAAAGCGGCCGAGCCGATGGCAAAGCCCTTACCCGTGGCAGCAGTGGTGTTGCCTAGGGCGTCGAGGGCATCGGTACGTTTACGCACTTCAGGATCAAGACCACTCATTTCGGCATTACCGCCAGCATTGTCGGCGATAGGACCGTAAGCGTCGGTGGCAAGGGTGATGCCCAAGGTGGACAGCATACCTACGGCAGCGATACCGATACCATAAAGACCTCTTGAAAGGTTGGCTGCAGTGAACTCAATATTGAAACCATTGGCGCAGAGATATGCCAATACGATGGCTACACCCACGGTAACGACCGGGATAGCCGTAGAAAGCATACCGAGACCGAGGCCGGAGATAATGACCGTAGCGGGGCCCGTCTTCGAACTCTCAGCAACTTTTTGCGTAGGCTTGTAGCTCTGCGAGGTATAATATTCAGTAGCTTTACCAATGATAACGCCAGCAAGCAAGCCAACCACCACGGAGAGTGAAGTCTGCCACCACATGTTGGCGTATTCACCCGTCTCTTTTCCAAAGAGGAAATACATGATGCCGAAAGTAGCGGCAGCAATCAAAATGGCGGCCGTGTTGGTGCCACGGCTTAGAGCGCCAAGAAGTTCCTTCATGCCAGCGTTTTCCTTGGTGCGTACCAAGAAGATACCAATCAAGGAAAGCAACACACCGACGGCTGCAATAAGCATAGGTGCGAGAACGGCTTTAAACTGCATGCCTTCAACGGCAGCGGTGGCAAAAGCGGAAGCACCCAAG
Source organism: Bacteroidales bacterium (assembly GCA_017539045.1). Classification (GTDB taxonomy): domain Bacteria; phylum Bacteroidota; class Bacteroidia; order Bacteroidales; family F082; genus Limimorpha. The sequence continues at coordinate 111,630 of JAFYHS010000003.1, read as the reverse complement.
GCCATAGTAGCTAAGATGGAGCCAGCGTATGACTCGTAAAGGTCGGCGCCCATACCAGCAACGTCACCAACATTGTCACCAACGTTATCGGCGATAGTGGCAGGGTTGCGCGGGTCATCCTCAGGGATGTTGTACTCGGTCTTACCAACAAGGTCGGCACCGACGTCAGCGGCCTTGGTGTAGATACCGCCACCCACACGGGCAAACAGAGCCTGCGTGGAGGCACCCATACCGAAGGTCAGCATGGTCGTGGTGATGGTGATAAGGTCGTTTTCGGCTCCAACAGCTTCAAGCAGCCCTGTGCCATTCAAGACAAGGAACCACACGGAGACGTCGAGAAGGGCAAGGCCCACCACAACGAGACCCATGACAGCACCTGAACGGAAGGCCACCTTCAAGCCACTATTCAACGAGTTGCGAGCGGCATTGGCCGTACGTGCCGAGGCATAGGTGGCCGTCTTCATGCCGAAGAAGCCTGCCAAGCCCGAGAAGAAACCGCCCGTGAGGAAAGCGAACCACACGATGCCGTTCTGCAACTTGAAGTAGGCCATGATACCGAAAATGGCTGCCAAAATGATGAACACAATGATCACCACCTTGTACTGCTGCTTCAGGTAAGCCATGGCTCCCTTACGGACATGTGCAGCAATTTTCTTCATCAGGTCAGTACCTTCGTCTTGTTTCATCATCTGCTTGTAGAAGATGAAAGCAAATGCCAGCGCCAACACTGAGGCTGCCAGCACAATGTAAATAATACTGTTGCTAATCATAAGATTGATATTTAGTTAGACTTATTATTGTTCTGAACTTGATTCCTAAATGCTCGTATTTACAACCTTTAGAGGGGACAAAAATAAGGACAAATTATATTGAAATGAAATTTTTTTGCATAGTTTTTTTCGGAAAGGCAACTTTTTTTGCTCGTTTCCAAAAAAGTCCCTACTTTTGACGATTGAAGGAAGAAGGTTTTGTTTTCAAATAGGGACTTAATACTCAGTTCTTTAGCTATACAGCCCTTCCCATCCCTTCCCAAAACGAGCAAAAATGAACAAAGTCAGTTTGGAAATCATCGGCTTGACCTACAGCGAATCCTCAACGGGAGCGTATGTCTTGATCTTGGGCGACAAGAACTCAAAACGTCGTCTGCCCATCGTCATCGGCGGTACTGAGGCCGAATCCATAGCCGTCGGCATCGAGAAGCACAAGAACGGCCGACCCCATACCCACGACCTCTTCCTTAGATTTGCCAAGGAGTTCGACATCGAGATCAGCGAGGTGGTCATCAACCGCTTCCGCGACGGCGTGTATTATGCCATGCTGGTGTGCAAACAAGGCGACGACCTGACGATGATCGACGCGCGTCCTTCCGATGCCATCGCCATTGCGGTGCGCCTCGGCTGCGAAATCAATGCCTACGAAAGCGTGATGGAAGAAGCCGGCATCATCATGGACGACATTGAGAAGCCAAGAACTGAAGCGCCAGATGATGTTATTATTAATAAAGGTAACGAAAGCACTAGCCTTGACATTCTCGACTTGGATGCTTTGGAAGACCTGCTTCAAGAAGCCGTCGACAACGAAGATTACCAACGCGCCGCACAAATCCGCGACGAAATCAACAGAAGGAAATAATCAGTAAATATTTAAATATGAAAGCAATCAAGTTTCGTTTAATCGTGATGAACTTCCTCATCTTTGCAGTATGGGGAGCTTATCTTTGTTCTTTGGGCATCTATCTCAGCAAGATCGGCATGGGTGCCAATATCGGAAAGTTCTTCGCCATCCAGGGCATCGTTTCCCTCTTCATGCCTGCCTTGATGGGCATCGTGGCCGACCGCTGGATCCCGGCACAGAAGCTGCTGGGCATCTGCCATTTCCTCGCCGCTGTCTTCATGGCTTTGGCGGGTTATATGGGCTATAAATACGGTAGCGCCGTCAGTTTCGGGCAGCTATTCCCCTACTATGCCATCAGCGTGGCTTTCTTTATGCCTACCATCGCCTTGGGCAACTCGGTATCCTACAACGCCTTGACCCAAGCCGGTCTTGACACGGTGAAGGCCTTCCCTCCCATTCGTGTGTTCGGCACCATCGGTTTCATCCTCTCGATGTGGATCGTCAACTTCACGGGCTTTAAGGATGGCTACCAGCAGTTGTTTGTCTCTGCCGCATGGGGCATCGTCCTCGCCATCTATTCGTTTACGCTGCCTAACTGCCCTGTCAACAAGAACGTGGAGAGCAAGTCGTTTGTCGACACCTTCGGTCTGCGTGCTTTTGCCTTGTTTAAGGATGCACGCATGGCCGTGTTCTTCATCTTCTCCTTCCTTTTAGGTATGTGCCTGCAGGTAACCAATGGCTTTGCCACGCCTTTCCTGGATGCCTTCGGACAGTCGCCTGAATATGCCAACGCTTTCGCTGTGAAGAACAACGTCTTCCTGTCATCCATCTCACAGGTCTCCGAAACGCTCTGCATCCTGCTGATCCCCTTCTTCCTGAAAAAGTTCGGCATCAAGAAGGTGATGCTCATCGCCTTTGCCGCATGGGCCTTGCGTTTCTTCTTCCTGGGTGCTGGCAGCCCCACGGGCTTTGGTCTCGTCCTCTTCATCCTCTCCATGATCGTCTACGGCGTGGCCTTCGACTTCTTCAACATCAGCGGCTCGCTCTTCGTCGACCAGAATACCGACGAAAAGATCCGTAGCAGTGCCCAAGGTGTGTTCATGATGATGACCAACGGCCTCGGTGCCACCATCGGTTCGTTCTGCGCTCAGGCTGTCGTCAACCACTTTACGCTTGGCAAGACCAATTTCAATGAACTGATGGCAGGTTGGTCAAACGCATGGTATGTGTTTGCCGCCTTCGCCTTCGTGGTCGGCATCCTGTTTGCCCTGTTGTTCAAGTACAAGCACAATCCTGAACAAAACCAATGAAACAATACCTAGACTTACTTCAGTATATCCTCGACCACGGCCATCAGAAGGGCGACCGTACGGGCACCGGCACCATCAGTGTGTTTGGTTATCAGATGCGTTTCGACCTCTCGGATGGCTTCCCATTGGTGACGACGAAGAAAGTACACCTGAAAAGCATCATCTACGAGCTACTGTGGCTGCTGAAGGGCGACACCAACATCCAATACCTCCACGACCATAAAGTGTCCATCTGGGACGAATGGGCCGACCAAAACGGTGACCTGGGACCCGTCTATGGCGCACAATGGCGCAATTGGAACAACGAAGGCATCGACCAGATTGCCGAGGTGGTGAAGAGCATCAAGGAGAATCCCAACAGCCGTCGGCATATCGTCACGGCATGGAACCCCAGTGTGTTGCCCGACGAGCACGAGAAGGACTTCGCCGCCAATGTGGCGGCAGGCAAGGCGGCACTCCCACCCTGCCACGCCTTCTTCCAGTTCTATGTAGCCGACGGCAAGCTGTCGTGCCAGCTCTACCAACGCAGTGCCGACGTGTTTTTAGGTGTGCCGTTCAACATTGCTTCCTATGCCCTCCTTACCATGATGATGGCACAGGTGTGTGGCTTGCAGCCTGGCGACTTCGTACACACCTTCGGCGACGTGCACATCTACAACAACCTCATCGAGCAAGTGAAGACCCAACTCTCGCGCACGCCACGTCAGCTACCCACCATGCGTCTCAACCCGGAGGTCAAGAGCATCTTTGATTTCCAATATGAGGACTTCACGCTTGAAAACTACGACCCATGGCCTGCCATCAAAGGTGAGGTTTCGGTATGATTATTGATAGTAAAACAAGAAAAAAGAATAGCAATATGACAATCTCAATTATCGTCGCCATGGCCGCCAACCGCGCCATCGGCATCAACAACCAGCTCATCTGGCACAACAGCAACGACTTGAAGCACTTCAAGAAGGTGACCTCGGGACATTGTGTCATCATGGGCCACAACACTTGGCTCTCGTTGCCCGGACAGAAGGCTTTGCCTAACCGCCGCAACATCGTCATCTCCGACCGCTTGGATAAAGCCCCGGAAGGCTACGAACTGGCGCTCTCCATCCCGCAGGCCCTCGAGATGGCACAAAACGAGGACGAGGTCTTCATCATGGGCGGTGGAAGCATCTACGAACAGTTCCTGCCCAAGGCCGACCGCCTCTACTTGACCCGTATTGACAAGGAGTTTGAGGCCGACACTTTCTTCCCTTATATCAATTTCGACGAGTGGGAGCTGGCCGACCTCGAAGTCGTTGACGACGACCCGCAGGTCGACTACAGCTACCGCTTTGAGGTGTGGGAGAGAAAACAGGCCTAAAGGATAATCCAAATACCTACAAAAAAAACGGTTGCCCCAAACGAGGCAACCGTTTTTGTTACGGCATCAAGCTTTGTTACTTGATGATGGTGATGCGTTTGGTGATTTCACCTTGTGAGGTGGCCACGCGCACCATGTAAACACCAGTCTCAACATTCATGTTGATGACGGCCTTGTTGTCTTGGCAGTTCTGCTCGAACACCTTCTGGCCAACCAGGTTGTAAACCGTCACGTGGCTTAAGCCTTCGGCTTCGACCGTGAAGGAGCTTGTGGTAGGATTGGGGAAGATGGCCACGCTGCCAGCCTCCAGTTCGTTGACGCCATCATACGAATACGGAGCGTGCAGATAGAACTGGTTGTGGTCGTTGATCCAATAAGCAGGAGCCGAAATGCAATCGCCGAGGTTATGATAGACGGCGTAGAGCTTGTAATAGTAGTCGCCTTCTTGGTTGGCGCTATTGTCGGTGTAGTTGGTGGCAGAAGCACTCAGTGACTTGACTCTTTCATAGGTACCTTCTTCACCGAACTTTCTGAAGAGGTAGTAGCCAGAGAGACCATCAGCCGGCTCGGGCTTTTCCCATTTCAGTTTGATCTTGAAGTTGCTGCCAGTGTATTCGAAGTCGAGGTTGGTGGCAGGATAGCAAGCGCCAGAAGTGGCGCATGACTCGTTGGAATATTGACCATTCTCGCCGCCGTCATAGAGATAACCAATCACATAGCAGTGGCCGCCAATAGTGGCGTTCTCGTCAACGAAGGAAGTGCCTTCGGGGATCAGGCGATAGAGCAAACCGTCGCGGTAAACGACATAGCCATAACCGTTGTCGCGGATGGGATCCCAAGAGACATTGATGTTGGTGGGGTTCTCATCATCGACCAGGGCGACGCAGTTGGTAGGAACGCCATCACCGACGGCATTGCCGCAAGTGTTGCTGCCCTCATAGAACACGCCAACAGGCATGTCATCCGAGCTGCCGCTGTAGGTATAAACGGTATTGTTCTGCGAATCCTTAATAGTGAAGGCCATGTTGAAGCTACCCGTTTGAGTCGGGGCAGTCCAAGCAAACGAGACGTTGCCCAGCGGCACGTCGATCGGGAAGCTCTGGACTGAGGAGTTCGTAGTGGTCACCGTAGCGAACTCGGTACCGGCAGCGTTGTAGACGTGGATCTTACCGCCACGGAAGCCCGTGAAGGAAGCTTGGCTGACGTTGACAGTCCAACCGCAGGTGGGGCCAAAACCAATCTTGTTGGAATAAACGATCTTACCGTGGTTGCCATTGGTAACAGCATAAACGGAGTAGATGAAGTAGTCAAAACGCGGGACGTTGTTGTCGGTGATGTTCATGGTGGCACCAGGAGTCACGTTGTCCTCGGTGTAGATGACTTGACCGTCGCGGCACACCACGATTTGATCGATGCTGCTAAGGTTGCTGTTGTTCAAAGTCTTGGAAGGATTGGTCCAAGAAATAGCGGCAGACAGCTCGTTGTTGGCAGCAGGCGTCACGGTGAGGTTGGCAGGAGCCTGGGCAGTCGTGTTGTAGACTTCAGTGGGGACGAAGTTGAAGATAGCGCCATCGCTCGAGTTGTAGTCGATTTGGTCGAAATCGTAGAAATCGTCGCCGCTGCCGCTCCAACCCCAGTTGTAGTGGAAGAGGCCTTCATCGTTATAGCCGTCGCACACGAAAGCGTGGCCGCCATCAGGGCTTTGACCAGAATAATAGACAGGCCAACCCATATCGAACGATTCCTTCAGCATCTGGCCCCAGTTATCGTAAGTATAGTTGTCTCTGCCTCTCAACACAGCTTGGTTGGTGTAGCCAAAATACTGGGAGATTCTGGACGGCACATCCTGCGAATAGGCACCGCTACCATCGATGGCATAGTGCATGTCAACTGCAATACCGCAGTGATACATAAGCAGAGCTATGGCTTCAATCTCTTCTTGAGGGGAGTTGTTGGTGAGCTTGTTGGGCATCTTGTCCCATTCGTAGGTGGTGGCACCGAAATCGGCCGACAGCGGACCGAAGCCTGAGTTGTAGTTGGTATGGCTACCCGTGCCTTGTAACGGGTGGTTCCAATACTTCATCATCTGGCTCATAGCAGTGGCGACGCAACCGGCATAGACACGGCCACCAGGACCGCCAGCGGCTTGAGGGCAGAAATAGTTGTAAGGAGAACCTTGGTCCCATTGGGTTTGAACGAGATAGAACTCACCACGGCCGCCATTGCGTGAAATCAGTTTTCCTGAGTTCATCACGCTCTGCCATTCGGCAGCGACTTTAGGCGTGGCTTTGCCCGTGTTCTTTCCAGTACGGCTGGCAATCAACTGGTTGAGCATATAGCCCAGTTCAGGGTTGATTTGTGTGTCGAAACTACGATTCTTTGAATAACCAATGATAGGACGATAGAAGTCATCGGCTGAAACCATGACGAAACCGTCGTTGCCTACATTAAACACATAGAAGCAAGCTTCGCCACGGGTGGAAGTGCCCGTATAGACCAAGGTGAGATCCTGGGCCTGACGCGACTGCTCGAAGTTGGCTTGGACAAACTGTTGTCCCACATACTTGGCCTGGCTCACACCGACCGGGTTGGCTTGCACCAAACCGAGGCCGAAAACCAAGGCAAGCATAGTCATTAAATACTTTTTCATTGTAGTGTGGTTTAAAAATAGATTCTGTTTAAGCGTGCAAATATAGATATTTTCCATTAATAACGTGTGGTTTGCGGAAAAAAACGCCATCAATGGACAATGGCCACACGACGTGTCAACAATCCTTGAGAGGTCTGCATTTTCACGAAATAGATGCCTTCACTCCATCCCTCAACACTGACATTCAACATATTGGAATCGCATTTCACGTCATAGACCAGCTGACCCATCTGATTGTAGACCGACACTTGGGTCATGCCTTCAGCCTCGATTTGGAGGTTGTGGTCGGCGGGGTTCGGGAAAAGACGGGCCGAACTCTCGTTTTCAGGCACCGAAGTCGGCGAGTAATAAACATGCAGATAGAACAGGTTCGGGTCGTACTTGACAGCTGCGGGTGAAGACGTGCAGTCGGTGGCACTATAGTACGCGTACAAGCGATAATAATAGTCCCCCTGTACGTTGGCCGTATTGTCGGTAAAGGAAGTGGCACTGCTATTGAGCAGTTTGATGCGAACGTAAGTGCCGTCTTGTCCGTCTTTTCTAAACAGATAGTAACCCGACAAGCCCTCAGCATTCACCGGTTTGTCCCAAGTCAGCTTAATCTTATAGTTGTTGCCCACGTATTCATACCAGAGGTTGTAGGCTCCAAAGCAGTCGCCCGCCGAGGCGCAGGTCTCGTTGGACGGGTCGGACTCGCCACCGTGATTTAATGCGGTGACCGTGTAGCAATGTCCCTCAGTGATGCCTTCGTCGACAAACCTGAGCTCTGTTGAGAAACCATACAAGTGCTCGTCGCGATAGATGTTGAAACCATAATCAGGAACGACACCGTCGTTTTCCCAAGTCAAGACCGCATCTTCGCCTTCCATCTCTGCCATCAGATGGGAAGGCGCCGTCGTGACCAAAGTATTGCCACAGCCATTGTTGACATCAAACAAAATGCCCTCGTCCAAACCCGTCGTACTACCTTGATAGGTGTAAACCGTGTTGCCCTGAGCGTCCTTGATGACCATTGAGATGTTGTTCACCGTGTTGTTGGGTGCTGTCCAGCCGAAGCAAGCCTTACCCACCGGCATGGGGAAGTCTAACGTAGCGGGGACGGAATTGGTGATGGTAAAGCGTTGGATCTCTTTGCCTGTGGCGCTGTAGAGCGACAGATAACCACCGTTCCAGCCTTGGAAAGCCGAGCTCTGCATGATGATCTTCCAATCGCAAGTCGGGGCCACCAGCTGTTTCTCCACCTTAGCCGAGGCGCCACGCTGTCCGCCCAACACGGCATAGACAGCATAATCGAAGACGTCATAATAAGGAACGCTTTCGTCCACAAAACTCATTTCAGCGCCTGGGGTGACGTTATCTTCGGTATAGATTACTACGCCATCGCGTTCCACGACGATTTGGTCGATAGCCGTCAGCGTGGCGTTGGTCAAGGTGATTGCAGGATTCTTCCACGAGATGGAAGCCATCAGCGTGCCGTCTTGGGAAGGAATCACATTCATATTGGTGGGAGCATTGGGCGTAGCTGAATAAATCTCAGCAGGCACATAGTTATAGATGACGCTCTCGCCATCGGTATAGCCATGTTCGTCGATGTTGAACCAATCGTCGCTGCTGCCGCTCCAGCCCCAGTTGATATGAACCATATCATGATCGTTATAACCATCTACCACATAGGCATGACCGCCACCACGATGCACCATGGGCCAGCCCATGTCGATGGCATCCGTCAACAGACGCATATAGCCTTCGTGGGTGTAGTTTTCGCGATACAGATTGTCCATACGGTCGGTATAGAAGAAATAGGCGGGCATGGTCTGGCAAAGCTTGCCTGTCACCGCACCACTGCTTGTGGGACGGTAGTTCATGTCAACGCTCACACCAACATGATAAATCAGCTGAGCCACCGCCTCGATCTGTTCAATCGGAGAATTGGCGGTGATGGCGTTAGGCATATTGTCCCAGTCGTAGGTGGCCTCGCCGAAATTGACGGTCAAGGGACCGTATTCCGGATGGTCCTCAGGATAATAGGTGTAGCTTCCTTGTCCGTGTATGGGATGGTTCCAGAACTTCATCAGCTGGGCGGCCGCCGTAGCCACACAACCCGCATAGCAGTGACCGCCAGGGCCACCTTCGCCTTCCGGGCAGAAATAGTTATAAGGATAATTCTGGTTCCACGTGGTCTGCACGAGGTGGTCGTCTCCCCTACCGCCGTGACGTGAGACAAGACGTCCCGTCTTTTCGAGCATGGCCCAGTCGGCGGCAACGGAAGGTTGGGCCGACGTGTATTGGGAGGCCTTCATCACCCCTTGGCGGACGACTTCGAGGAAGTCGACCATAGCCGGAGCCATGTCGTTTGGATTGAACGTGTCGCTATAAGAATAGCCGATGATAGGACGATAGTTGTCGTCGGCAGCAAGGATGACGAAGCCAGCATCGCCAACGTTAAAGACGTAATAGCAGGCTTCTCCCCTGTCGGAATAGGCGGTTTGGACCAAGTTCAGCTGATCACTCTGACGAGTGAACTCGAAATTGGCTTTCACGAATGATTGCCCCAAGCGGCTTGCGGTGGCTTGGTCGACCGGACGGGCCTGAAGCGCGATGCTTGAAAGCGCCAGAACCAGCATGGTAAAGATGGTTTTTCTCATAGTAATTCCTTTCTGGTTTAAGCGGCAAATATAATAAAAAAAGGAAACATGCGCGCATGTTTCCTTTTGTTTTGGTTCATTTTGTACTGAAATGCATCAGTGCATCACAGCAAAACGTTTGGTCACGGTGCCATTGGCAGCCTTGATGCTGATGGTGTAGACACCCGAAGCCAGGCTGGAGGTGCTGATGACCACGCCGTCTTCGCTGCAACGTTGCATCATGACGACTTGACCCATGGCATTGCAGATGGTGACCTGTTGCAGGCCTTCTGCCTCAACACTCATCAAAGTGTTGGCCGGGTTGGGATACACCTTATAGCCTTCTTCGACGTCTTCGCTTACCGAAGTCACCTCGATGTAGACATAGTCGGTCTCGTCATCGACCCAAGCGGGCGTCGACTCGCAATAGCTACGGAAAGCGGTCACTTGATAGTAATAGCCGCCTGCATCGGTCATGTCGAAATACTCGTGGAGGGTCTTGTCGACGGTGGCGATTTCAGTGTAGTCAACACCGTCCTCGCTACGGTACACCTTGAAGGACTGTGGCTCGCCATCATACTCCCAAGTCAGCAGGGTGCCGAAGCCGTCGCCCGTCCACTGGTACTCACCGTTCAAATTGGTCGGAGGCAGACAGCCGCCGCAGTCGTTGTCACCCGCATAGAGCGTGGCGGGAACCTGGTTGGAGTTACCGGTGTAGGTATAAACCGACTGGTTGTTGGAGTTCTTGATGTTGATGGTCAGGCTTTGTACTGCGGTCGAAGGAGCCACCCAGCTGAAGGTGACATTACCCTCGGGCATGCGGATCTGCTGGCTGATAGGCGTAGCTGTGGTCATCGTGATTTCCTCAATGACCGTGCCAAAGGAATTCTTCACTTGGATCTTACCGCCATTCCAGCCTTGGAAGTTGGTGGTTTGGCCAACCACTTTCCAGGTGCAGGTGGGACCATATTGATATTGGAACTTAGTAAAACGGCCTTTCACGTTATTGGAAAGGAAGTACAGAGTATAGGTGTAGCAATCGAAATCAGGCACGTTGTCCTCAAACTGCATCACTTCGCCAGGCACCAGGTTGCTTTGGGTGAAGATCTGCTGGCCATTACGGAGCAGCACCACTTGGTCGATGTTTTCCAAGGCATTGCCACCCAAAGAGGTGGTGGGGTTGGTCCAGCTCACGATACCCGTCTTGGAATGGGCGTTCTCGGCCGAGACGCTAAGGTCTTCCACAGCGGGAATCAGGTCGTTATAAACATAGTCGGGGATGTAATCAAAGATGGCGGCTTGACCTTGGTTGAAGCTACCGTTCCAACCCGTGTTAAGGGCGTCGATGGCATAGTAGTTATTGAGTGATCCGCTCCAGCCCCAGTTGAAATAGAACTTACGGTCGCTCTCACGATAGCCACAGCAAGCGAAGGCGTGACCACCAGAGTCGTCGCTACCGGAATAATACAGCGGGAAGCCTTCTTCCAAGCTGGCAATCAGCATCTCCTCCCAATCGAACTTGGAATAGAGGTCACGTTCCATACGGGTGGCATGGTCGGTGTAGCGGAAATACTCGGCAATCGCAGGGGGAACATCCTGTGAATAAGCACCCGACGAACCGCCACCGTACATCATGTCGACCGACACACCGCAGTGGTACATCAACGTGGCAACGGCTTGGTAGTTGGAGTTGTTGCAGGAGTTAGGCATATTGGCCCAATCGTATGTCGTGGCACCGAAATTGACCGTCTGCATAGGATAACCTTCAGGCGTATAGCTGTGCTCGCCATTACCTTGGGTAGGCCAATTCCAGTATTTCATCACCATTGACATGGCCGTAGCCACACAGCCGGCATAGGCATGGCCGCCAGGACCGCCATGGCCAGAGGGGCAATAGGCATTGTAAGGGCTATCTTGGTTCCAAAGCGTAGTCAGCAAGGGGGCGATGTCGCCACGGGTACTGCGGTTGTCGTTTTCGAAGCCGTCCTTAGCCACATGCATCCATTCGGCAGTCACTTCCATCTCAGGCTCAAAGAAGTTGGCTTGGGCATAAGCGATCTGGCGTGCATAGAAGCGCAGGTAGTAGGCAAAACCGTCAGGCATGTTGTTCGGGTCGACGCTCTCCTCGTCGGAGAAGGCAAGGATGGGACGGGCCACATCGTCGGCTGAGACGAGGACGAAGCCGTGGTCGAAATTGAAGACGTAGACGGCGGGGTTGCCATTCTCGGCTACCTCGGTGTAGGCCAAATTAAGCTCGATGGCCTGCTTGGCAGAATGGCTCTGCACATACTTCATACCCAAATGACGTGCTTGATCCACGCTGACGGGCGAAGCGATGAGTTGGCCCACGAAGAGAGCCAAGGTCATCATCAGAAATAAGGTTTTTCTCATTTGTTTAAAGCATTTAGATTATTGATTTTGATTCTTTACATTTTAACAACACGTTGCATTGCAGAGCCGTTGGCCGTGCTCACCTTGATGAGGTAGACGCCGCTTTGCAACGGGCTCATGTCGAGATTAGCTTGACCGTCTTTGGCAGGCATTTGCATGAGGCATTGACCAACGAGGTCGTAGACACTAACAGAGATCATCTCTTCCGCTTCGATGCTCAGCAGACCCGATGTGGGATTGGGATAAAGGCCGACCATTCCCACGTTTTCACCGACCGATAAGTTGGAGAACCTGACAAAGTCTTCACCATTTTCGGTGAGTGCAAACTCTGACAAACACTCAGGATAAATGGCTTGCACCTGAAAAACCATGTCATACATGTCTATCGGACAAGATTCTTCCCAAGCATTACTCATAACCGCTATATGCAACGTATCATGCGCAATCATGTCGATACGTGTAAGCTCATAACCATCAGGAACACGGTCTTCAGGAACCTCCCATGTAACATGCATAGTATTCAAATCGTCCAACTCGCCAGCCAAATTAACGGGTGCCGAGCAAGGCAAGACGGGCGGTTCGGCTGTAGTGACACAGGCTTCGTTGGAAACCTCTTGGAAGTCGGTGCCATGGGCGACGACTTGATAGCAGTAGGTGTTCCCTATCTCTATGTTTTGGTCCTCAAAAACGGTCTCAGTGGCTTCGCCAATCTTCACGCCATCGCGCATAATGTCATAGGAAGTGGCCTGATAGGCGACTCTCCATTGCAAGTTAACCGCAGTGGATTCGTCGTTCAGCACGGCTTGCAGGTCGCGCGGGGCGTTGCTCCAGTCCACCTCGACGAAGAACCTGTCAGCATTGAAACGGTCGTTGGCATAGGCTGAGTTGCAGTCGATATCGCGGTAATAGGCAGTCACTGCATATTGATAGGTCGTGCCAACGGCAGCGGTGTTGTCCTTATAGGAGAGTGTACTCGCATTCAAATTCTTGATACGCTTGAACGGGGTGTCATCGGTCTTACGATAAACGACATAACCTGTCACGTTTTCGTTTTCAGCAGCTGACCAGTTCAATTGCACTTTGTTATTGGTGGTATAGGTGTAATAGAGGTCGACAGGAGGCTCGCAACCTGTGCCCGAGGTGGCGCAATACTCGTTGGAGTTGGCCGTCTCACCGCCAGTGCAGAGGGCAGTCACATAGTAGCAGTGTCCACCAATGTCAGTGTTTTCGTCAATATACTGAAGCTCGTGCGCCATATTGAAGAGGAAGCCATCGCGATAGATGTTGTAGCCAAACTCAGGGGCATGGTCCGAATCCCAAGTGAGGATGATGTTTCTGTCGTTTTCGGGGTCGACGGTGGCCTTGAGGTTATAAGGTGCCTCACAGGTGTTCTCGTTGCCGCAGCTGTTGTTCAAGGTGCGCAAGATACCGGCTTCCAATCCCGACGACGGACCTTCGTATTGATAGACGATTTGGTTTTCGGCGTCTCTGATCTTGAACGACATGTTGCTGATGTTGGAATTGGGCTCCACCCAATAGAGGTTGTTGTTGCCCAAAGCCATCTGGAAGGTCTGTATGCTAGCCGTGGCCTGTGTGGTGGTCAGGAAGTCGATGTAGGAACCGGCTGCATTCTGCACGGTGATGCCACCGCCGTCCCAGCCTTGGAAGCTTGACGAGGTCATGATAACTTTCCAGTCGCAATAAGGTCCAAACACGCCTTTGACATGTGTGGTTCGGCCATAGTTATTGCCGCTGACGGCCAGCACCGTGTAGTCAAACTGATCGAAGAAAGGCACCTCGTCGTCGTAAGTCATAGCTTGGCCAGGGGCGACATTGGTGAGTTCTTGGACGATAAAGCCATTGCGTTTGACGATGACCCTGTCAATATTGGTCAAGGTCTCCCCTGCTTCGGTCTCAGTGGGGTTGGTCCAGCTGAGGTGGCCGATACGCGAGACGTCGCTGTCGATGCTCACACTGAAGTTTTCTGGAGCCTTGGGCATTTGGTTATAGATATAGTCGGGAACGAAATCGTAAACGATAGCTTGGCTTCCCGAGAACTCAAAGTTTTCTCCGTCGATCATGAGGAAACCACCACCTGATCCCCCCCAGCCGTAGTTGAAGTTGAACAAGTCGTCTTCATCGTAGCCATCGCAAATGAAAGCATGACCACCGTCTTCGCCTTGGCCAGAGTAATACAGCGGGATGTGCTGGTCGATATAGGTCTTCAGCAAGGCAATCCAGTTGTCGTAGGAACCGCTTCTGCCGAGATAAGTGGCGTGGTCGGAATACGAGAAGTAATTGCTGATTGCCACGGGCACGTCAGGAGAAAAGGCACCGCTGCCGCTGGGCTCATACATCATGTCGACCGAGACGCCGCAGTGGTACATCAGGGTGGCTACAGCCACCTTTTGTTCTTGAGTAGAGCCGTAGTTGTAATTGTCAATCATGTTGTCCCAGTCATAGGTGGTGGCACCGAAATTGGCGTATTGCTCACCATAACCCATGGCCACATAGCTGTGCTCGCCAGTGCCTTGCACAGGCCACTCCCAGTATTTCATGATCTGGGCCATAGCCGTGGCCACGCAGCCCGTCGGGCAGCCGCCAGGAGCATACATATTGAAAGGTGAGTCTTGGTTCCAACGTTGCTGAACCAACGGTTCCACTACCACCTGTCTACGGTCGGGATGCATCTTACCATAGGCATCCAGGTTTTTCCAACGGCAGAGTATGTCGCTCGGAACGGGTCGACCTAGCTGCACGGTCTTCTCAATATCGTTCGAAAGCTCGCCCAACATGAAGCGCAAGCCGTCGGGAGCATTATCGTAGTCGAATTGGCCCTGGTCAGAATAACCGAGGATGGGTGAATAGCTGTCGTCGGCAGCCACAACAACATAACCGCCATCAAAATTAAAGACATAGGCCGTGGCCATGCCGTTAGTTGCGCGGAATGTGTAAGCCAAATCCAACTCGTTGACAGCAGCCTTGGCGAACATGGCCTTATGCTGGATGAAGTTGAGGCCTAGACGTTGTGCGGTACTGATCTCAACAGGCTTGGCTTGAAGCGTGGTCATGCCTAACAACAAGGCAAGGATTACAAGTAAATTTCGTTTCATAGTCTATGATTTTTGTGCATTAATTCAATTTAGAGCGGCAAATATAAACATTTTCAGGTTTTCTGTTCTTTTTTCTTTGCCGCAGGGAACAAAATATTGTTCAAAATGAGGCGATATCCCGGTGAATTGGGATACATGTCAAGTTCGGTGGGCGGGTCACCTACGATGTGCTGGTAGTCCTCTGGGTCGTGGCCTCCTAAGAAGGTCCAAAAGCCATTGCCGAAGTTGCCATGGATATAACGGTCCTCGTTCAAGGCTGCGTTATCGCCCAATACGACTACCGATGGCTTGACCGTTGCCTTGTTGAAGGCCGTAGTTTGACCCATAAAGCCTTTCACCAGACGTTCGTGGCATTGCGTGAGCATGGTTGGCACGGGGTCCCACTTGGCCGAAAAGTCGAAGAGAAGGAAATAGTCGTTCTCTTCCCTCACCCGCTGCATGCGGCCTTGCGTGACGTCGATGTTCGAGATCTCATATTCCTGTGGGTTGGTCGACACCTTGAAGTCGGTGAAGGCAAAGCAATTGTCGTAGTTGAGGCGTTGCGGGTCGCCGCTGCGGATGGGGTCACCGTCGAACATATATTCGCAGATGTCGAGGCCATCGGCAGCGAGGGCCACGTCGAAGCTGTCGGGAGCCGAGCACATGGAGAACATGTAGCCGCCGCCTGCCACAAACTCACGGATCTTCTTCACCACTGCGAGTTTCAGTTGAGAAACTTTGTTGAAGCCCCAGCGTTGTGCGGTTGCTTCCTGTGCACGCACATCCTCCTGATACCAAGGGTAGTTGCGATAGCGTGCCCAGAACTTGCCATACTGTCCCGTGAAGTCCTCGTGGTGCAGGTGAAGCCAGTCGTAGGTGGGCAACACGCCTTGCAGCACCTCGTCGTCATAGACCACATCATAAGGAATTTCAGCATAAGTCAGCACAAGGGTGACGGCATCGTCCCATGGCAGGTTGTTCTTAGGTGCATAGACAGCGATGCGGGGCACTTTTTGGAGTTTCATCTCGTCCATGTTCACGCCAGGGTCGGCGATTTCAGCGAGGATAGCGTCGGCTTGGGCGTCGGCGATGACGTTGTACGACACATTACGCATCTTACACTCGCGCTCAAACATCTCGTGGTAAGGAATGAGGTAGCTCCCTCCCCTATAGTTCAGCAGCCAGCTGATCTCCACCTCGCGTTGCAGCACCCAATAAGCCACGCCATAGGCTTTCAGGTGGTTGGTCTGGGTATTGTCCATGGGGATAAGGAGATAGGCGGCCTTTGAAGGCAGGGCCAAAACAAAAAGCAGAAGGATAAGATATATTTTGCGCATGACGGGATAATCCTAATTAATATAG
The DNA here is from genome assembly GCA_017539045.1 of Bacteroidales bacterium. Taxonomy (GTDB): domain Bacteria; phylum Bacteroidota; class Bacteroidia; order Bacteroidales; family F082; genus Limimorpha. Next base: position 95,230 of record JAFYHS010000003.1, on the reverse strand, counting down.
GGCGCAAAAATAAGAAAAAACTTCAATATTTCACATATTGTTCCAAAAGCGGGTTTACCTCCCCTTCCTCCTTAATCAGTTCCTCCAGTTGGGCCCAGTTCTTGATCATGCCACGCTTTTCACGCTGGTTGACGATGCGCTTCACCTGTTCGTAGCTGAGGTAAGGATGATGTACCAAAGTCTTGAAATCCGCACGGTTGACGTCAATTTTCCGTATCTCGACCGCACCTAAATTAATATAAGGTTGGATGGCGGCAAAACGCGCATCGTCCATGCCCTTCACGTCACGGAGCTGCTCCTTGTCGATGAAGCCGCCCAGTTTTTCGCGAAACTCTAGGATGCGTGATGCCGTGTAAGCTCCAATTTGAGGCAACTCCACCAAGGTAATCGAGTCCACCGTATTCAAGTCGACGATGGGAATGGGTTTCTTTTCAGAAGGTGCTGCCGCAGCGGTCGTTGAGCCCGTCGAAACGCCTTGTGATGATGATTTGGCTCTTTTCTCCCGCGACACCTCGGGCAGCACAATAAAAGGCTCCAGCTGTTCAAACTCCTCCTCGCTGATGGTGTAGAGTTTGCCCAAATCGTTTTTCGAGTAGAACTTGCCGCCTTTGGCCTTGTAGTTCATGATGTTGCGCACCTGACGGTCAGTAAGACCCATTTGCAGCCATTCTTCTTCTGTGAGGGTATTGGGATTGAAGGGAAAAGGATGCAGTTCCGCCACCTCTTGGGGCTTCTCAGCTTGTTGCTGCTGTTGCTGCTCTATGGCCGCCTGACGCAAGGCCAACAAGGAGTCCAGATTGTGCAAAGATTCATCGCTCAGCGACTTGCGCGAAGGACGAAAAAGGCAAGCCAAAATCAACAGCAGTATCAATGCCAAAATCGTGATGATGGCAATGCGCTCACCTTTGCTGAAGGAAAACCATTTGCGTAAGGAATCCATATTCTTTGGTTTCTGGCCCTTCGACAGGCTCAGGGACCCTCGGCCGTTGAGCCTGTCGAAACGCCGTTTAGTTAATCAATCCTCTGATGAACACAATCGTGATGGCGATGGGAGCCAGATATCGAATAATAAAGAAGATAACCTTTTTCAGCGACGCCTTGATGGTACCCTCGTTGGTCACCTCCTCGAAGAACTTGGCCTTGCCCAAACGCCAGCCCACGAAGATGACAATCAACACGCCACCGAGGGGCAAGAGGATGTTGGACGAAACGAAGTCCATGAGGTCAAATACCGTCCTGCCACCGATGGCAAAAGGCGTGTTCTCCATCAGACTCAATGAGGCAAAACTACCGATGAATAGTGTGGCTGCACAAGCCCACACCGTCGACCACTTGCGGTTGATGTGCAGCTCCTCGGAGAGGTAGGCCACCACGACCTCAAGCAGCGAAATCGTGGATGTCAACGCAGCGATGGCTAACAGCACGAAGAAGATGATGCAGAAGATATAGCCTCCTGTCATCTGGTTGAAAATCATAGGTATCGTATTGAACACCAACCCCATGCCTGCCGTTGGACGGATGCCAAATGAGAAAGCCGCAGGGAAGATGACGAGACCCGCCAACAGCGCTATCAAGGTGTCAGCAAGCACCACGGAAAAGGCGGTGGAAGTCAGGTTATCCTTTTTCTTGATATACGAGCCATAGGTGATGAGCGCCCCCATGCCGAGACTCAACGAGAAGAAGCCTTGTCCCAAAGCACTGATGAGGACATTCGCATCTATTTTGGAGAAATCCGGACGAAACAGGAACGACAAGCCTTCTTTGGCACCAGGCAAAGTCACAGAACGTATGCCCAGAACGATAAGGATGACCATGAGCAACGGCATAAGGATTTTTGCGTATTTCTCAATACCGTTTTGCACCCCTTTGAAAACCACAAAACCCGTCAGGAAAATGAAGATAGCCTGCCACATCACATTGCGCCAACCCATATTATGGAAGTCGGTAAAGTCTTGCTCCATGGCAGCCAAGTCCTTGCCTTGGAACGAATTGGTCACCGCCTTGATGATGTATTCCAAAGTCCAGCCCGACACGGTGGAATAGAAGGCAAAGATGATGAAGCCACACAACACACCCATATAGCCAACAATCGGCCACGCCGACTTAGGCGCGAGCTTCTTAAAAGCACCAACGGCATTGCTCTGTGAACGACGACCGATGACCAACTCCGACAGCATCACAGGGATACCGAGGAAGATGACCACGACGAGATAAACCAACAAGAAAGCCGCACCACCGTTGTTTCCCAATTCGCAGGGGAAACGGTAGATGTTACCCAATCCGATGGCAGAGCCTGCAGCAGCGGCAATAATGCCTATCTTCGAGCCAAAGCCATCGCGTTTCTTTTTTTCTTCAGACATAGCTTAACGCTTTTCACCATATGCAAGGTCGCCCACGTCACCAATGCCCGGGACGACATAGGCGCGGGCCGTCAGCTCCTCATCGATGCTGCCCACCCAGATGGTGACGGGCAGGCGCGACATGGTGCGCTCCACATAGTCGAGACCGTCTTGCGAAGCCACGGCCACAGCGATATGGATCTCCTTAGGCATCATGTCCTCCATCAAGCCATTCAAGGTCTTCACGATGGATTCACCAGTGGCGAGCAAAGGGTCACAAACAATAAGAATACGGTCTTCAATATCGGGTGAAGAGAAGTACTCCACGCGTATCTCAGAGTCTTCCTCGTTCTTGTCGTATTTGCGATAGGCCGCGATGAAGGCACTGTCCGCCTGGTCGAACATGCTGAGCATGCCGTTGTGGAACGGCAAACCGGCACGTAGGATGGTAGCGATGACAGGTTGTTCGTGCATCGTCCGAATCTGCTTGATGCCCAAAGGCGTGTTCACCTCTTCATCGTCATATTCAAACGACTTGCTGATTTCATAAGCCATGACTTGGCCGATGCGTTCGAGGTTGCTGCGAAAACGCATGCGGTCTTGCTGGATGACGACATCGCGTAGTTCAGCCATGTATTGGTTGAAAACGCTGTCGGTTTTCTCAAGGTTGATGATTTTAATCATAGTGTGTTGGTATATGCCACAAAAATAGGGAAAAGAAACAAACTATTGCAAAACTTTAGGAAAAAAAACCTATTTACGGCATTTCCAAACCTTAAGCAAGGCTTTTCCCACGGGTGACATCCGATTGAAAGTGTATCCAGGATAGCGCACCTCATATCCTCCAAAACCCAAATAAAAACGAGCTAAGTTGTCGTTGTCAGAACCCTCAAAATCAAAGGTAATTGGTTGATCGGAAAAGCGTTGTATCACTTGGTCGATAAGGTAGGTCATGGCTTGGCATTGTTTCCCTTCCTCGTTAAGACCAGAGAAGAGGAAGGTGATGCGGTCAGTCGTTTTCATGAAGATGGCGGCACACAATGGCTCGCCGTCCTCTTTGTCCGTCACGCCCCACACAAAAGCGGCATCGTGCTGTTGTGCCTCCTCAACGAGACGAAGCAGCACCCCATACTCGGCATCGCCCCATTTCTCCAAACGGGCACCTCGGTTGTCGCGAAACAAATCCACCACCTGTTGAGGTAGTACCGTTTCCAAGAGGTGCAGATTATGGGTCTCCGCCTTGGCCAAGTTACGTTTGGTGTTCTGATGATAATTGGTGCGTAAGGATTGTATATCTTGATTTAAATTAAGTAAAATATTTCTATGATACTCAATTCCTTCAATATCGTTATTTAAAGTATTACTTTCATTCAAACGAAGCTCGCAAAAACGGTATTTTTCAGGGATGGCATCCAAGAAATCCTTGAGTCTTCCCTCTGTCATTGGAGCCTTGGAGAACACGCCGAGTTGCTGAACGAAGAAGGGTTGGAAGAGATAATTGACGCCAAACTTTATTCCTCCTGTCAAAGGCATCACGGCTTGATAATCGTCGTCCACTAGAGCGCCCCAGCCTGGATGAGCGATGTCAAGATACCATGAATAGGCGTAGATATTGCCGCACTCGGCAATAAGGGCGTCCCATTTCGTTTTGTCGATGGCCTTATGTTCGAGATATCTGATCATAATTAAATCGGCCCTTCGCCTCCTTCGACAGGCTCAGGGACCTTGGTGATATATTCCAACATTCGACGGTACATCTCGGGCCAGCCCTCCCAGCGTTGCTCACCGCCAAGGGTTTCATTATGCGTGAGATAGATAAAGGTCCCTCCCACTGCCTTCACCTCGTCGATGAGTTGCGTGGTCAAGACATAGGATGCCTCCAAATCCAAATTGAGGTAGTCGCGCATGGTGCCATCCATCAAGGCAAAGGGATGCACGCGTAGGTTGGTGACCATATCGTTTTCCAGGTCGTAGAAGCGGAAAGTGTCGGCGATACCCGCGCGGAATCCCGCCTGTGAGGCGAAGCCCATGGTATAGTCGTCGCTGATGTCCAACTCGATGAGTTTCTGATAGCTACGGGGCAGGTTCATCCTCAGGAAATGCTGGCGGCTTTTGGTCAGCGGTCGGTGCAACACCTCGGAAAGGCTGTTGATTTCTTTCCGCAGTTTGTCGATGTCGAGATAGGAAGAAAACGAGGGATGTATGCCCACGTCGGCATGGTCGCCCAGGGTTTTGATTAGGGAGCGGAAAGCCGCTTTCCGGATGGAGATGTTCTTGTCGTTGGTATCGTAATCGCCACAGAGGATGAAATAGATGGGCTTGAGCTTGAACTCCTTCTGCAGCTCAAACTGGAATTCAAACGAATCGAAGGGGTCCTTGCGTTTGCCTCTCAACACCTGATGACGCTCACGGATGCGCTCGCGGTCGCCCGACGACAAATCCTTGATAAATCCGCCCAAGGTACGGTAAACGCCCTTGCTTTTATAGGCCCATGCCGCATCCACATCATAGGTCGGGATAAAGGTGAATTTCCTTTTTTTAATTGGCAGATCGGGATAGACGGCCTTCAAACGTGCACCCAAGGCCAAAGTCCAGATATTGACCAAGGGCTTTTGCAGCATGTCGTTCTCAAACATCCATGTCGACTCGGCGCGGAAACGGCCATACTGGTCGCGCACCTGTGAGAGATATTCCTCGTAGCGTGACACCAGGAAAAACGAGGCGGCAAAGACATCGAACGGCATAAGATTGCCTTGGCCGTAGACCGCGTAAGGAGCCACAGTGCCTTCAAAGTCGACCGTACGGAAGCTCTGTTCGTGGATGTGACGCTCAAAAAGCAGATCGACGGCCTTCACGAAAGGAGCCTCGCCTTGACGCTGTGAGCCATATTGCATCTTGGGACCATCGTAGGCGTTGAATTGCTCGGCATCGACCGTGCAATCAAACTCAAGGCCCAGCAGCTGACCAAGTAGCAGCTCCATGGCATACATCACACGTCCGGTGACTTTCGGTACAAGGACAAGCATTTTCATAGGCACAAAGATAGGACGATTTTCGTTACGACGGCTAAATAAGTGAAAAATAATGCAACTTTGCTCGGGCGACGCGAAAAAGTTGTAATTTTGTCGTTTTGAATAAAGGCTAACCCGATATGGAAAACTTCGTCGTATCCGCTAGAAAATACAGGCCGATGACCTTCGACACCGTCGTGGGCCAAGGCTCCATCACCAACACCTTGAAGAACGCCATCCGCAACAACACTTTGGCGCAGGCCTTCCTGTTTTGCGGTCCGCGTGGCGTGGGCAAGACGACCTGCGCCCGTATCTTGGCCAAGACCATCAACTGCCTCCACCCTACCGAGAACCTCGAGGCCTGCAACGAATGCGAGTCGTGCCGTGCCTTCAACAACAACGCCTCGTTCAACATCTATGAGTTGGACGCCGCTTCCAACAACTCGGTGGAGGACATCCGCAGTCTGGTCGACCAGGTGCGAATACCCCCGCAGATCGGACAGTATAAGGTATACATCATCGACGAGGTCCACATGCTTTCGGCGGCAGCCTTCAACGCCTTCCTGAAAACCTTGGAAGAGCCGCCAGCGTATGCCAAGTTCATTCTGGCCACGACAGAGAAACACAAGATCATCCCGACCATCCTCTCGCGTTGCCAGATCTTCGACTTTAAGCGTATTACCGTGGATGACATCGCCAAACACTTGGCTTTTGTGGCCAAGAGCGAAGGCGTCAACGCCGAGCCTGAGGCCTTGAACATCATCGCACAGAAAGCCGACGGCGCCTTGCGCGACGCTCTCTCCATCTTCGACCAGATGGTGAGTTTCTCAGGCAAAAACATCACCTACAAGGACGTCATCGACAACCTCAACGTGTTGGATTACGACTATTACTTCCAGATCGTCGACCACATCCTGCACGGCAACACAAGCGACATCCTACTCATCCTCAACGATATCATCAGCAAAGGCTTCGAGCCCCAGCACTTCGTCAGTGGCTTGGGCAATCACCTAAGAAGCCTCTTGGTGTGTAAGGACCCTGCCACTGTGCAACTATTGGAAGTCAGTGAACAACTACGGCAGCGTTATGTGACACAATCGCAGGCCTGCCCCATGCCCTTCCTGATCCGCGCTTTGGAAATCAACAACAAGTGCGATATCGACTACCGCGCCGCCAACAACAAGCGGTTGCATCTGGAGATAGCCTTGCTCAAGATGTGCGCCTTGTGCAGCCAAGCCTTAAACATACCTACGGCACAAGCACAACCCGTGCAGATGCCGCAGAATAGACCGGCGCAAAACGTAAACCCTACCGTACCTAGCGGCGTTTCGACGGGCTCAACGTCCGCTGCTACAAAGGTTCCCGAGCCCGTGGTTACTGCTAAGGCCCCTGAACCCGTCGAAGGGACGGCTCCTGCTGCACAACCCATCAGCAATACACCTCAACAACCAACAGTTCAACCACAAGCCGCTCCCGTTTCGACAGGCTCAACGTCCGCAACGCCTGCTAAACCTGTTGTTCGCCCCCGTGGCACCACCAGCAGCTTCAGCATCAACAAAGCCATGCAACAGGTGGGACAGAAAGCAGAGGAAAAAGAGGAGACTTGGGACACCCCGTTCACTCAGGAACAGCTCACAGCGGCATGGGGTGATTTCGTCAACCGATATAAGACCATCTCGCCTACTTTCGCAGCGGCCTTAGGAAAATACACGCCCAAACTGATGGGCAACTCTGAGATTCACTTCAGCGTCGACAATCTGCTCTTCGAACATGACACGGAAGGCATGGCGGCCTTGAAGCGACACCTAAAGCAAAGCCTTCACAACAACCAATACCAGCTCAAGCCCGAGCTGATGGAACGTCCAGGCGAGATCGAGGCCTACACTGACAAGGACAAGTTCGAGAAAATGGTGGAAGAGCGGCCTTACCTGAGGACCTTACAGACCGAGCTCAAACTCGAAGGTGATTTATAAACACGAATCAATCCAATATCAAATATCAAACCAAATACAAAATGAAGAAAAAACACATTGTAGCCATGATGATTTTAAGTACAATGGCAGCAGGCTGCGCACAGAAGGCAGTCGAAACACCTCAACCCGAGAAAGAAATTGTTCCGGCCATCGACCTGAGCAACATGGACACCACCATCAACCCTGCGGAGGACTTCTTCCGTTATGCCAACAACAACTGGATCAAGAACAACCCCATCCCCGAAGAGTACTCCACCTATGGTGCCTTTACCGAGATCGACCAACACAATGAAATCCTGATTCAGGACATCATCGACGAGGTCTCCAAAGACGTCAACGCCGTACAAGGCAGCGTCGCCCAAAAGATCCGCGACTTCTATAATGCAGGCATGGACACCGTCGCCATCGACGAGCGTGGCTATAGCGAGCTGCTCCCCTATTTCGAGCAAATCGAAGCCCTCGAAGACAAGGCTGAACTGGCAGCCTTGCTCGGCGACCTCCACAAGAACGGTTTCGGTGGCTTCTTCTACGCCGGACCCAGCCTCGACCCGAAGGATGCCGAACACTACATCATGCACCTCTATCAAGGTGGCCTCAGCCTGACCGATCGCGACGATTACCTCGTTGAAGAGTCGCAGGAGATGCGCGACAAATACGTCGAGCACGTGGCCAAGATGTTCCAACTCACCGGCACCGACTCCATCGAAGCCGCCAAGAAAGCCCAAGGCATCCTCGCCCTTGAGACCCAGTTGGCCAAGAACTCGATGAGCCGTGTGGATCGTCGCGACCCCGACAAGACCTACAACATGCGTTCCGTCGAAGAGTTGCAAAAGTCGACCCCCAACTTCAAGTGGAATGAATACTTCACCAATGCTGGCTGCCCGGCTTTCGACAACCTCAACGTGGGCATGCCTGACTTCGTTGCCGCTCTCGACAAAGTCATCCTCAACACCGACCTCAACACCATCAAGGACTACCTCCGCTGGAAAGTCATCCACGGCAGTGCCTCCTTGCTGAGCCATGACCTCGATGAAGAGAACTTCAACTTCTACGGCAACTACCTCTATGGCCAAGAAGTGCAGCAGCCCCGTTGGCGCCGCATCCTTGGTTCCACCTCCGACTGCCTCGGCGAAGCCGTTGGCCAGCTCTATGTTGAGAAGCACTTCCCGGCCGAAGCCAAGGAGCGTATGCTCAACCTCGTCGGTAACCTGCGCACCGCCTTGGGCGAACGCATCAAGAACCTCGATTGGATGAGCGACGAGACCAAGGCCAAGGCCCTGCACAAACTCGACTGCTTCAACGTGAAGATCGGTTACCCGAACAAATGGAAGGACTACAGCAAACTCGAAATCACTGCTGACTCCTATTTCCAGAACCTCCACAACTACATCGCTTTTGAGAACGACATCGACATGGCTCGTCTGAGCAAGCCTGTTGACAAGGAAGAGTGGTTCATGACGCCTCAGACTGTCAACGCCTACTATAGCCCCGAGATGAACGAAATCGTGTTCCCCGCCGCCATCCTTCAGCCCCCGTTCTTCAACATGGATGCTGACGACGCCGTCAACTACGGTGGCATCGGCGTGGTGATCGGCCACGAGATGACTCACGGCTTCGACGACCAAGGCTGCAAATACGACGAAAACGGCAACCTCAACAACTGGTGGACCGAAGAAGATGCCACCAAGTTTGCTGAGCGCACGCAGCAACTCGTGAAGCTCTTCGACGAGTTCCAAGTGAGAGGTAACCAAATCAACGGCCAGCTGACCCTTGGCGAAAACATCGCTGACCTCGGCGGCCTGAACATCGCTTGGGATGCCTACCAGATGACTGAAGAGGCCAAGGCCAACCAGAGCATCGACGGCTTCACGCCTGCCCAACGCTTCTTCATCAGCTATGGCACCATCTGGCGCAACAACTCACGCGACAAGTATATCGAGCGCCAAGTGAAGACCGACGTGCACTCGCCCGCTGAGGCTCGTGTCAACCGCACCCTCGGCTCGATGCCGCACTTCTACGAAGCCTTCGACATCCAACCTGAAAACGCCATGTATATCGCTCCCGAAGAGCGTGCCATCATCTGGTAATCATGGGTTTAAAAAAACAAATAGCTAAACTGGGGCTTCGTCTTGGCGGTTGGACGACCGTCAACGAAGCTCCAGCTGACTTGGGCAATGCGGTTTGCATCGTAGCGCCCCACACCGCCATCGAAGACTTCTTCGTCGGCCTTGGATTCTATTGGTACTATGGCATCAAGTTCAAGGTGATGATCAAACAGGAGTTCTTCAAGCCTGGTTTAGGTTGGCTTTTGAAGAAAGTCGGCGGTATCCCCGTCAATCGTGGCCATCACAACAACCTTGTGGAACAAATGGTTGACATGTTTAGCCAAACCAAGGACACCCACCTCCTCATTTGTCCCGAAGGAACAAGAAAGGCAGTGAAACACTGGAAGAAGGGCTTCTATGTCATCGCTGAAGGTGCCAATGTGCCCATCGTCTTGGGTTTCATCGACTACAAGAAGAAATACTGCGGCATCGAAAGGATCTTCTATCCTACGGGCGATTACGACAAAGACCTAGCCGAAATCTGGGACTACTACAAAGACATCAAAGCCAAGCATCCAGAAGGCTTTAATCTTGACGAACAATACAGAAACACACAACAATGATTGACTTAGAGACAAAAATCCATGACAAGTTCACCTTGGAGTTCAAGGTGGGATTCAACACAGAGACAGCAGAACGGAAGACAAAATTCCGCGATTATGTGATGAATACATGGATTTTTGTCCCTAACAGTCTCGACATCAACGCAGCCAAGTACAGTAAAGAGGACTTCTACCGCGACCTCAAGTCGGGTGTGCGTCTCATCACCCCTTCCTATAGCCTGCATGAGTTGGCCAACAACGAGGAGCTGCTTCCAAGCCAAGCGCTCTTCTCCAACTTCAACGACATGAGTAGTGCTCCTAAAGACACTCAAGACCTGACCCATGCCATTAGGATGTATTGCGCTATCGCCAAGAGCGCTTTTCGCGACGGCTGTTTTGCCATCACCCAAAAAGAAGATGCAGAAAACCGTGTAGAATTGTGCCAAGAGTATCTGACAGACGGTCGCAAGATATTGGAGCGTTACCGCCATCTGCATGGTCAGTTGGATGAGAAAAACGCTTCAGATAGGATAAGGCAAGTATTCGCATACGGTGATGAGTTTTTGAGTAATGTCCTGGAAAAATACGCCTACCGACTCCGCGACAACATCCGGTTGATGCATCCCGAGGAGTACCCTCAACTGGAAACGTTATTCAAAGAAGTGCTCCTCAACGAAAGGAATTACAGGGAACAAAAGGGTTACCTCTGCGTGAAGGCCGACGACGAGAAAGGCAACGAGGACTTCGTTTTCCGCGCCAGTCTACTGAAGAAATTCACCGAAAGCGACCTCTACCTCAACGCCACCAAGCGGAAGAACACCTTCTTGGTGGAGCAGATCCTCTACAGTCTGGCTGCCGGCGCCGCCATGGTGGTGGCCACGCTGTCGTCGTTCTTTTTCCAGCAGAGATACGGCAACTTCACCTTGCCTTTCCTCATCGCGCTGGTGATCAGCTATATGTTTAAGGACCGGTTGAAAGACTGGTTACGCCTCATCTTTGCCAAGCGTGTCAGCAACAAGGTCTTCGACACACGTACCGACTTCCGCGTCAAAGACAGATACATCGGCTGGAGCAAGGACAGTGTCGACTTCATCGATAGCGAAAAGATCATACCTGAAGTCATTAAGTTACGTAGCCGCAATCCGCTCTTCGCAGAAGTGAGTGGTAAAGATGAGAAGGTGTTGCTTTACCGTAAAAAGGTACAACTCTGGCCAACAGAATTGGCCAAGGCTAGCCCTTACCCACTCAGGGGCATCAACGACATTCTGAGGTATAACTTCACGGAATACACCCGCAAGATGGACAATCCGAGCTTCCCGCTTTCGGGCACTTGGGAGGACAACGAATACAAGCCCATCGAAGGCAAGAAAGTCTACCACATCACCATCATCATACAATGCGTCTACGAAGGCAATACCGAATACAAGCGCATCGTGGTGCGTTGCGACAGAAATGGTATTGTAAATGTGAAAGTGAGCTAATTACTTTACTTCAATAGTAGCGGAAAGCATACAGTTTTCCGAACTTCCACCGACCATAATGGTAAACTCACCTGGCTCAACATGCCAGCCTTTTTCTTGTGAATACACGGCCAAATCGCGTTCAGTAAGGTAGAAGGTGACCTGCTTCGTTTCACCTTTATTAATAGGCATCCTTTGGAAGCCTTTCAGCAATTTGGAAGCAGGTGCGATGCTAGCAACTTCATCACGGACATAGAGCTGTACGACTTCGTCACCGTCGTATGGGCCAATGTTCTTCACGGTGCAGGTGACTCTAAATAAGGTGTCGGCCATGTCATAAGTTGAGGCCATGTCATTCCTAGGAGAGGTTGTGCGATTGGAATCTATGGCCTCAAACTGTTCAACTTGCAAATCGCTGTATTCAAACTGGGTATAGCTCATGCCATAGCCGAAGGGAAACAAAGGCTTGGCGGTTTCCTCAACATAATCACCAGTGACAGGTTGGGAATAATAGACAGGGATCTGTCCCACTGAACGAGGTATGGAAATCGGCAGACGACCAGCCGGGTTATTGTCGCCCCATAGGATGTCAGCCAAGGCGGAACCACCTTCCATACCGGGATACCAAAGTGTCAGCAGAGCATTGGATTTATCTGCAGCGAGGTTCATGTCCAAGGGACGGCCTTGGATGTAGACCGTCACAACGGGCTTACCCGTGGCATAGATGCGCTGCATCAGTTCCTCTTGCCTGCCCAACAGTTTCAATGTGGAGCGATCATAACCTTCGCCACAGTCCATGTCAGAAATGGACTCATTAACGATGGCGGCACCTGTTTCCTCGTAGTTCGTCTTGAAGTCGCGGGCGGATGAGCCGCCTACCACCAACACTACCACATCTGCGGCCTTGGCAACTTTCACCGCCTCGTCAATATTGGCGTCGTTCTCATCGCGCACGGCACAGCCTTTGGCGTAGGTCACCTCTGCCCTGCCCTTTTCGCGGATGCCTTCGAGCATGGTCACGATGCGGTCGGGGTCTTGAGGCGCGGTGTAGTCGCCGAGTTGGTTGTACATATTGTCGGCATTCGGCCCGATGACGGCAACCTTTTTAATGTTCTCGCCAAAGGGCAAAATGCCATCGTTTTTCAGAAGCACAGCGGATTCCAAAGCCACTTGCTTGGCCAGCTGGGCGTTCTCTTTAGTGCCCACCTCGGCATCGGCCAAAGCCTCGTCAACGTATGGATTGTCAAACAAGCCTAAATCGTATTTCAGTTGCAATACATGCCGCACAGCACGGTCAATGTCGGCTTCGGTGACGAGACCTCGCTGCAGGGCCTCTTTCAAGAAACCGCCGTAGTTGTAACCGCCCAAATCTATGTCGACACCAGCTTTCAATGCCATGGCAGCGGCTTCGGCGGGGTCAGCGGCCACATGCTGCGTAGCATAAATGGCATTGACGGCATTCAAATCAGAGAAGACGACACCTTTGAAGTCCCATGAGTTGCGCAGAATGTCTTGCAAAAGCCATTCATTGGCCGAGCATGGCACACCGTCAATGGTGTTGTAGGAAGTCATCACAGAATGGGCAAAACCATATTTAATGGCCTGTTCAAAAGAAGGCAGATAATCAGTCATCATTCTATTCTGGCCCACCTCCGCGGTGGCAGCATTATGTCCGCCTTGAGGAATGCCGTAAGCAGCCAAATGTTTCAAGGTAGCACAGACATTTTTCTGCATTCCTTGCACGACCGCCGCACCCAAAACACCGGAGAGATACGGGTCTTCGCCCATAGTCTCTTCCACCCTTGACCAGCGCGGGTCGCGGGCAATGTCGAGGACAGGTCCATAGCCCACTTGTGCCCCTTGCAGGCGCACTTCACGCCCCATTACCTCACCCATCTGTTCCAACAATGCAGGGTCCCAGGTAGACGCTTGTCCGATGCCCGTGGGAAAAACGGTAGTTCCAACGGCCATGTGGCCATGAGGGGTTTCTTCGCAAAACAAAAGAGGAATACCTAATCTTGTGTTTTCAATGGCATGGCGTTGCATCATGTTCAGCAACCTTGCCGACTCACGAGGCTTCAAACCTGTTTCCACCGTCTTCCTTGACCAAGGGTCGGCACGGAGCACGGCCCAGCACGAGCCGAGTGGCATGGTGTCCATCATGCCAACATAATCCTCCGCAAGCCAAAGCGAATCGCCTTCCTTCCCATAGAAATTGAAGCCTATGGGGCAGGTCAGTTGGCCGCATTTCTCCTCGAGGGTCATTTGGTTAATGAGTTCCGAAACACGATCTTTCCTATTGCAGGAAACAGTTGCAATCGCCACAAAGACCGTTATGTAAAAAAGCAGAAGTCTATTTTTCATCTTGCTGCATTTCCTTTTGTTTTTGTTTAGCAAACCAACTTGGCATCAAATATTTAGCCAGTTTCAATTTCTTATCAAGAGGTTTATCAAACAAAATACGCTGCACTTCTTCAGGAGTAGTGGCATAATCTTTATAAGTATCCAACAATTGGTCAACTTTTTGACGCCACTCATCGTACGCTCCTTCTCTATTTACGAGATAGACATCATGCGAGTATCGTGCAATAACAGTATCACGAATGGCCATGGCTTCTTCATAAAAACTCAAGAAAAAGAAAGTACATTCATTATCGCAATGAAGGTTAAAACTATCCAAGAAATGATGAAATTGATATTTCATATAACGAGCCGTTAGTTCGTCAATATCAAACACCAATTGTTGTTTTGCAAAATCCAAGGAATCTGCAGTGGAAGAATAGCATGAAATGTTCTTTTGAAAAAGAGGAGAAACATAGAGCTTCTCATAATACTTGCCAGGCTTATACCTTCCTTTTCGCGCATCAACCCTATAAAAGACACCTGTAGCAGCATTCACACATAGCCCTACTTTATCACAGTATTTTTGATGTCTGGGATCATTATTAAAATCACCCTGATAATCTTCCTTGGTCAAACGCCTATCGGGTTGCCATCCAATATGCGTTTTTGATTCATTCTGATAAACTTGCTCTTTTTGTGCCTGAATGGAAGTCACAAAAAGACAAAGACATAAAAGCAATAGGGTCTTTTTCATGTTTTTTATTTATGTTACACTAGTTTCCCAATCCAATCCTCGCGGTCGCCTGGGAGCATGTCGATGACAGGAATCTCCACCATCGTGTAGCAGCCCGGTTGCAGGCGCATCGTGGCGCGGGCCACGTTGACCAACACCTGTCCGGTCAAAGCGGGATTGTTGATGCTCATGTTAAACTCCATGCGTTGGTTTTGGGTCTTGCCCGAGACGCCCTTGCGCACGAGGTTCACACCATGTCCCATGTCGCGCACCGCATCGACACAATCCACGGCAAACACATGGGTCTCGTCGTTGGCGAAATACGGGTCTGCCTTGATGTCCTTGGTCACCTGATCAAGCGTGGCGCCGTCTTCAAGCTCCACATACACCATGCGGCGGTGGATGCCTTCACCCAGCGGGATGGTCACCGAAAGGGCGTTCTTCACACCTTTCTTGGAGCGCACGCAGACGCTGTGCCCCATCGACATACCTGGACCGAAGTTGGTGTACGACAATCCCTTAGGTGCCAAACTTTGCATCAAGGTGCGGACAATGGAATCCGAACCCGGATCCCAACCAGCAGCGATGACACTGACGGTCTTCGTTTCCTTATTAATAGGCATCAGCTCGCGGCGGTAGTCCACGATGGAAGTATGGATATCGAAGGAATCCACGGTATTCATGCCCAAAGGAAGGATCTGTTTGGCGTACTCGGGGCAACTGCGCGTGGGACATGCCAAAATGGCCACATCCACGTCTTTCAGTTCCTTGATGTCTTTCACCACTTCGTAGGCAGAGAGTTCAATAGTTTTGTTAGCATTGCGGCGGACGATACCCGCCACTTCGAAGTCGGGGGCGGCTTCAAGGGCTTCAAGAGCGAAGCGGCCCACATTACCGTAGCCAACGATGGCAGCTCTAATCTTTTTCATTTGTTTAAAATTTAAAAGGCAAAAATAGGAAAATAATACAAGTCAAGAACATTTTATTTGTAAATTTGCAACCTACATTAAACCACTCATTATGAAAAGACTAAGTCTACTCCTTGTATTAATGGCTGTTGGCTTGAGCAACGGCTTTGCACAAAACAAAGAAAGCCTTACGCTACGTGAGGATAACATCGAAGCAATCATTGCTGCAATGACCAACGAAGAAAAAGTCACCTTATTGGTCGGCGGTCCCGGTGACCTTGTGCCAGGTGCTGCAGGCTATACCCGTGCCATCCCTCGTCTTGGCATCCCCATGACCGTGCTCGCCGACGGTCCCGCCGGTCTCCGCATCCAGCCCAAGCGTGAAGGCACCGACCAAACTTTCTATTGCACGGGATTCCCCACCAGCACGCTCCTTGCCAGCTCATGGGACCCTGAACTCGTTGAAACCGTGACGACAGCTATGGGCAATGAGGTGTTGGAATATGGCGTGGATGTGCTCCTTGCCCCGGGTATGAACCTCCATCGCAATCCGCTCTGTGGGCGCAACTTCGAGTACTATTCCGAAGACCCACTGCTCTCGGGCAAGATGGCGGCAGCCTACATTCGCGGCGTCCAGAAAAACGGCGTCGGCACCTCTGCCAAACATTTCGCTGCCAACAACCAAGAAACCAACCGCTTGGAGAACGATGCCCGCGTGAGCAACCGTGCCTTGAGAGAGCTTTATCTGAAAAACTTCGAGATTGCCGTCAAGGAAGGCAAGCCTTGGACGGTGATGTCGTCGTACAACAAACTCAACGGCGAATACACCCAGCAGAAGCACGGTCTGCTGACCACTGTCCTCCGCGACGAGTGGGGCTTCGACGGCATCGTGATGACCGACTGGGGCGTGAAGGACAACACCGTGAAAGCCACCAAAGCCGGCAACGACCTGATGGAATGGGGCAACCAAGTCGAGATTGACCGCATCTTAGCCGCCGTCAACAGCGGTGAGATCAGTCAAGAAGAGCTCGACCGCAATGTGCGCAATATGTTGAATTACATTGTCAAGACACCGCATTTCAGAGGCTACAAATTCTCCAATAAGCCCGACCTGAAAGCCCATGCCGAAGTTGCCCGCAAGGCTGCAGATGAGTCCATTATTCTGTTACGCAACGAAAACAACACGCTGCCGCTGAAAGGCAATGAAAAGGTGGCCCTTTATGGTCTCACCTCCGTCGACTTCGTTGGTATCGGAACGGGTTCGGGTGAAGTGAACACTGAACATATAGCCAACATGCAGGAAGCTATGAAAATGGCAGGATTCACTTTGGACCAGAATCTAGCTGAGTATTACCAACACTTCTACGCGCAACAAGAAACCGTCCAAAAGATGGAGCGAAACAATCGTTGGGGCTATCGTAACATCCGTGAAGAAGCCGAACTCTCTGCCAGAGCCATCTATTTGCAAGCCCAAGAGAACGATGTGGCAGTGTATGTATTGGGTCGTAATGCTGGCGAGGGTGCCGACCGTGTCCTGAAAGACGACTTCGAGTTGAACACTACCGAGCGTGAACTGTTGCAAAACCTCAGCAGTGCCTATCACGCTTTGGGCAAGAAGTTGATCGTTGTGCTGAATGTCGGCGGCGTCATCGAGACGGCTTCGTGGAAGCACCTCGTGGATGCCATCGTGTTGCCCTGGTCGCCAGGACAAGAAGGTGCCCATGCCGTGGTGGATGTGTTGACGGGCAAAGTGAACCCATCAGGCAAACTGCCGATGACCTTTGCGATGCGCTACATGGACATTCCTTCGTCGAAAAACTTCCCCTACGGACAAAGCGCTTCTGGTCGTCGCGGTGAGCGTAAAGATGTCGATTTCACGAACTATGAAGAAGACATCTGGGTTGGCTATCGTTTCTTCCAGACCAATAATGTGGAGGTCTCCTACCCCTTCGGCTATGGCTTGAGCTATACCACTTTTGCCTATTCCAAACCCAAGGTGAAAGCCGACAAGGACGGCTTCACTGCTACCATCACCGTGACTAACCAGGGCAAAGTGGCTGGTCGCGAAATCGTTGAGCTCTATGTTGCTGCTCCGTCAGGAGGGCTTGAGAAACCTGCTCGTGAATTGAAAGCCTTTGGCAAGACCAAATTGTTGGCGCCAGGTGAGTCAGAGACCTTGACAATGAAGGTCAGTGCTTACGAACTGGCTTCCTTCAGCGAGGAACGTTCAGCTTGGGAGACCGCTGCTGGTACATATCAAGTGTTGTTTGGGGCTTCCATTGATGATATTCGAGGCACGGCCACCTGTAAGATGAAGGCGCAGTCCTGGGAAGTGCATGATGTGTTGGGCAATCCCAAAGAATGAGAATAGCAATAATCCGTTCTCTCTTTCCGAAATTCTATTTATTTTTGCGGCTCAATATTGAAATCCACATGAAAAAACTGTCTTTAACCTTATTATTACTTGCCACTAGCATCTTCGCTTCGGCGCAAAGCATCACACACACTTATCATTTCAGCAAGCCTACCATTCAACAAGTAGGTGAATACCAGACGCTCTCGTTTGATAAATCCATACAAAACGGCACTGTCGGCGAGCCACAACTGCCCTGGCAAAGCATCAGTCTGATGCTGCCGCAAAACACCGAAGCCACGGCCATCCATGTGTCATTGGGTGACTTCGCGGAACTGGGCGGCCATTATAACCTTTTGCCCGCGCAGAAGTCGCGTCCCATCTCGGATGACAGTCCTTTCGTCTTCGAGAAAAATGAAGCGCTTTATCGCTCCAATGAGGCCTATCCCAACAATGACTTCAGCAGCGTCAGCACGCAAGTGCTCAATGGCGTTTCGTTTGCCTTCGGTGGCTTCACGCCGGTGAAATACAAACCCGCCTCGGGTCAGGTCAGCTATGCCCAAACCGTGACGGTCACCGTGGAATACCAAGTCTCGCGCGCCGACCACAGCCGTAAGCTTTGGTTGCGTCCCGAGACGAGAAACAGCATCAGCCGCTTGGCACAAAATGCCGAGATGCTTGACAGCTACACCCGCCGCGACGGCGCCTTGCCAGAATACGAGATGTTGCTCATCACACCTGAGAACTATGTTGAACATTTTGACGAATATGTAGCACTTTATGCTGGCCGCGGCATCCGTGTCCGTATCGCCACCACCCAAGACATCTACGCCGCCATGACGGGTCGCGACAACAAGGAAAAGATCCGCAACTACATCATTGATGAATACGAGAAACACGGCATCTCCATGGTGATGATCGGCGGCGATGTCAATTTGGTACCCTACCGCAGCCTTTGGTGCCACGCCCAAGAAGGCTATGACGACAACATACCTTCCGACAGTTATTACGCCTGCCTCGACGGCACCCTCAACGACGACGGCGACAACAAATGGGGCGAAATAGGAGAAGACGACCTGCTGCCCGAGTTGTCCATCGCCCGCCTGCCTTTTACTAATGCCAGCCAGCTGGAGATCATACTCTCCAAGTCCTTCAGCTATATGACTTCGCCTGTATTGGGTGAGTTCCGCAGACCCATCCTGGCCGGCGAACACCTCGGTGATGGCGTTTATGCCAGCAACGACCTCGAACGCCTCATCGGCGAATGCAACTACAACGGATATACGACCTTCGGCTATCCCGAAGACTACGACTTTGTACGTATTTATGAAACGCCCACCCACAGTTGGAATCCTGATGAGCTAGCCGCTGCCATCAACGATGGCACACAATACGTGAACCATTTCGGCCATGCCAACACTGAGTATGTGTCGGGTTGGTACAACTGGGATATCACCCCAAGCCTGTTTGCAGGCGCCAATGGCACTGACCACAACTACTTTATCTTCAAGAGCCAAGGCTGCATCTGTGGCGACTTTGCCGACGACTGCATCCTTGAACGCATGGTCGTCAACGAGACCGGTGCCGTGGCCGCCATCGGCAACTCACGCTATGGCTGGTACAACCAAATGGGCGACGGTCCTTCAAACCATTACCACCGTGAGCTTATCGACGCCTACTGCCACGAACGCATGGCGGGTCTTGGCGAAGCTTTGAAAGAAAGTAAGATACAAACCTCGCCTTTCATCACCATGGATGGCGAAATCGGCGTGCTGCGCTGGTCATTTTATGCCCTCAATGCCCTAGGCGACGTGGGGCTCAGCGCTTGGTTCGACGAGCCTTTCACACCCGAAATCGAGTGTGCCACCACCCTTCCCGTGGGCACCAACCGCATCCCCGTCACCGTGAAGGATGAAAACGGCAATGGCGTCTATAACTTTGAATGCCGCCTGTTCAAGGGCGACGAACTGATTGCATTGGCTTCTACGGATGCCAACGGCGAGGCAGAGCTTTGTTTTGCCGCTGTCAACAATACCGACGTCCTCGACCTCTACATCACTGGCATGAACGGCTGGCCACAGCACCTTGAGCTTGGCTTTGACAACGCCAACTGCGCTCATGTGCTCTTCGACAATTACGCCCTCAACGACCCTGACGGGCAGGTCGACTTCGGCGAGAGCCAAACTCTCAATGTTGGCTTCCGCAACGTGGGTAACCTTGCGGCAAACAATGTCACGGCCTCCTTGAGTTGTAACGCTCCGTATATCACCGTCACACAAGGCTCTGCTACGATTGGAACTGTAGACTCCCATGCTACCGTCAGCCTCGACAATGCCTTCTCTTTCACCGTCAGCGATGACGTGCCCGACCAGACTGTCGTCACCTTCACCTTGACCTGCACCAATGGCAACGAGACATGGGAGAGTCTGTTTGATATGACACTCAATGCACCCGACTATGGGCGCATCATGACCCAGTTGGAAGAAGTGGATGGCAACGGCAACGGCCATGCCGACAGCGGTGAGACCCTCACCCTGCACTTCACGGGCAAGAACATTGGTCACAGCCTCTCTCCCAACACCGTCTTCGGCGTGTACTGTTCTGCCCCCGAGATCCTCTTCGACCAGAACATGTTCATCATAGGTGAATTGGCCGTTGACGACACTTTCAGCGTCGACTTCACACTGAGCATCGCAGAAGCCAGAAATGCCCAAGCCTTTGAACTCATCCTGGCCACCTATTCAGGACATTATGTCGTCATGGATTCCTATTTCCTCAACGTGAACAGCGAGATGGAAGACTTTGAGACGGGCGACTTTAGCAAATACGACTGGCAGTTTGAAGGTCAAGGCGGATGGGAGATCGTTAGCCATGGCCCATACGAAGGCCTTTACTGCGCTCATTCCACTTCGATGGGGCACAGCAGCCATGCCGACATGAGTCTCGACTATGACTTCGCTTGCGACAACGAGATTTCCTTCTATGTGAGAACCTCAACGGAGACTGGTTATGACTTCCTCGTATTCTATGTCGACGGCGAGCGTTACGGCCGTTGGTCTGGCCAAACCGGCTGGACTTACATCAGTTTCATGATTCCAGAAGGCACGCACCACCTCACCTGGAGCTACGAAAAAGACGGTGGCGCCACTGGCGGGCAAGACTGTGTCTGGATGGACAACATTGTGCTGCCGCCCATGGAGGTCGTCTTGGATGTGCATGAAGACGGCCCTTCGACTTCTTCGACAGGCTCAGGAACCGCAGGGACCTTCACGCTCTACCCCAACCCCACTCACGGCGACTTTACCGTTGAACTCCACCAAACCTCACAAGTCAGCTTGTTCAATGCCATGGGACAACAGGTCCTCAACCTCAACGAGGCGAGCGGCTCTCACCATTTCCATCTGGATGCTGCAGGCGTTTATTTCGTCCGTATCAGCAATGCCAATGGTGTTGAAGTGAAAAAGATGGTGGTGGAATACTAGCAACACTTTGTTAGAAATATGTGTACTTTTGCACCCAAGAAAAAGCAAAACTATTAATTAATACAATGAAAAAAATTAACCTAATCCTTTTAGCCTTGATGGTCAGCCTGTTCGCTTCGGCACAGACCATCGAGAAGACCTATTATTTTGATCAGCCTAACGTGAGCCAAATCCAAGGCTACGAGCAGGTTCAATTCACTGACTGCATGCAGAGTGCTATTGCCGGTCAGCCGTCGCTGCCCTGGCAGAGCGTCAGCCTCATGCTGCCCCAAGGCACTGAAGCCGTCAGCATCGAAGTGGAACTCTCCGACTTCCAGACGATGGAAGGCAGCCACAATCTCTTCCCCTACCAGTCGGCACGCACCTACACCGACCCCGTGCGCCGTCAGTTTGAGAAAGACGAGGCCCTCTATGCCTCGAAGAGCGTCTACCCTGCCCAAGCCTATGGCAAGCTCAGCACACAATACCTGAACGGCGTCGGTTTCGCCTTCTCGGCGTTCACGCCCGTACAGTATGTGCCCGGCACCGGCGAAGTACGCTATGCCACCAAGGCCATTGTTCGCATCACGACGACCGCCTCCAAGGCCGACCAAAGCCGTAAGCTGTGGCTCAACTGTGGCAACGCCGAGCGTGCCAAGCGTCTCGCCCAGAACCCTGAGATGCTTCAGACCTACAACGACAGAGGTCGCACCGTTGGCGGCTATGACATCCTGTTAGTCACCAAGCAGCAGTACGTCGCCTCGTTTGACGACTATGTTAGTTTCTATCTGGCTCGTGGTCTCCGCACCCAAGTTGTTGCCCTCGAGACCATCCTTAGCACGATGAGCGGACAAGACAATGCCGAGAAGCTGCGCAACTACATCATCCAAGAATACGAAAACAACGGCATCATGATGGTAAACCTTGGCGGCGACGTGCCCGACATCCCCTACCGTGGTTTCTATTGCGATGTGTTGACAGGTGGCAATCACGAGACCGACAACGACATCCCAGCCGACCTCTATTATGCTGCTCTCGACGGCAACTGGAACGACGATGGCGACAACCGCTGGGGTGAGATTGGCGAAGACGACCTGCTGCCCGAGATTGGCATCGGACGTATGTGCTTCAGCAACCAAAGCGAGCTTGACAACATGCTCCATAAAGCCATGACCTATCAAGCTGAACCCGTCCTGGGAGAGTTCCGTGACGTCATCATGGCTGGCGAACACCTCTACGACAACCCCGTCAGCAATGGTAGCCAATACCTTGAGCTGCTCATCGGCATTCACCACGACAATGGCTATACCACCACAGGCATCCCCGAGGACTATAATTTCACCCGTCTCTATGAAGAGGAAGGCACCTGGAGTGGCACCAACCTCCGTAACGCCATCAACCAAGGCACGCAATACGTCCACCACGACGGTCATGCCAACACCAACTATGTGGCAGGTTGGACCAATGGTGACATCACTAACAGCAACTTCAGCGGCGCGAACGGCGTGGACCACAACTACACCTTCTTCCACACCTCGGGCTGCATCTGTGGCGACTTCAGCAGCGACTGCATCCTGGAACGCATGACCAAGATCGCCAACTTCGCCGTGGCCACTTTCGGTAACTCCCGCTACGGCTGGTTCAACGAAGGCCAGACCGAAGGTCCCGCCATCCACTTGCACCGTGAGACGGAAGACGCCTATTTCTTTGACCACATCCCCTACGGCGGTATGGCTTTGAGAGAAGGTAAGATCGCCACTGCACCTTGGGTCAACGCCCCCGGCCAGTGGGAAGAAGGTGCCCTGCGCTGGAATTTCTACGACCTCAACATGATGGGCGATGTGGCTGTCAGTCCCTGGCACGACGAGCCGTTCACCACTTATGTCAACTATACGACCGAACTTTTGGTGGGCAGCACCTCCACCGATGTCACCGTCACCAACGCAAATGGCGTCGTCCTGAAGAACTTCCGTTGTGCCTTGTTCCATGGAGAAGACATGATTGGCGTCGGCTACACTGATGAAGATGGCAATTGCACCATCGAGTTTGCCGAGCCCATCGACTTCGTTGGCGAGATGAGCCTCGTTGTCACTGGCCGCGATGCGTGGCCGCAATCCCTGTCCGTGCTCAGTATTCCTGGCAACTGCGCCTACATCGTTTACCAAAACTATGCCATCAGTGGTGGCGCCCAGCCTGACTTCGGCACCAGCATTGCACTCGATTTGCAAATCAAGAATGTGGGCACCGTGACCGCCAACAATGTCACTGCAACCCTCAGCACCGACTGTGATTATATCACCATCACCGATGCCATAGAGACCATTCCCAGCCTCGATGGTGGTGCAACAGCTATTCTTGCCGAAGCCTTCGCCATGGACATTGCCAACGACGTGCCCAACATGATGAAAGCTGACTTCACCCTGATTTGCACCGATGGCACCGACACATGGGAGAGCAAGTTCGCCATACGCCTCTATGCTCCCGATTTCGCCGTGCTTGGCACCGTCATCGAAGACAGCGACGGCAACGGCCATGTCGATCCGGGTGAGACCGTCACCGCTCACATCACCGTGAAGAACGCTGGTATGGCAGCGGCACCAGAGACCATGATCGACATCGTCTGCGACCTGCCCGAGATCACCTTCGAGCAGGGCAGCTTCCCGCAAGGCACCGTGAATGCAGATGAGGAGTTCACTGCCGACTTCGTCTTCACACTCTCCGAAACAGCTGAACTAGGTGTAGCCTACGAAATTGGCTTCAATGTCACCTCGGGTGCCTATTCCACTAACGGCAGCTTCGCCTTTGCGGTAGGCAATATCATTGAAGACTGGGAAAGCGGCGACTTCAGCAATTTCGACTGGGAGAACGACCCCAGCAAGCCTTGGACCATCGTCACCGAAAATCCCTATGAAGGCATTTATTGCGCCAAATCAGGCAACATAGGCAACAACCAGAGCTCCGTCTTGAAAATCGTTCTGGATGTGCAAACCGAAGGCGAAATCAGCTTCTACAGGAAAGTCTCCTCGGAAGAGGGTTATGATGCTTTATACTTCTCCATTGATGATGACTTGTTAGGAAATTGGTCTGGAGAAGTGGGATGGGGTAAAGTAACGTATCCCATCACTCCTGGACAGCATCAACTCTATTGGTCCTACAACAAGGACGTTTATACAATCTCCGGCAGCGACTGCGCTTGGTTGGACAACATCGTCTTCCCACCTGCGGAAACCATCACCATCACGCAAGAGGTCGTGACAAACGGCATGGCCATCTATCCCAACCCGAACCACGGCCAGTTCAGCATCAACCTTCCTGAGGAAGACTGCGACATTGTGGTGTTCAACAACGTTGGACAGCAGGTCTACAGCCAACAAGCCAAGGGCATGACCACCCTCAACCTTGAGGGCTTGAACGAAGGTGTATACTTCGTCAAGGTGAAGTCTGCTAATGCTGTCAACACCTTGAAATTCGTGAAGGAATAAGACGCTGAAAAAACTTAAAAACAAAAAGCCTTGGAGCACCTGCTTCAAGGCTTTTTTCATACTATTCAAAAAAAAAACAATCTCATTATTGCATAGTTTCTAGCAAATCCCTATTTTTGCGCCTTAATTTTTCAACGTTAGAAAAGAAGTTAAATCACTAATAATCAATTAAAACAATGACAAAGTACGTTTACACCTTTGGCGGAAAGACCGCTGAAGGCAATGCTTCGATGAAGAATGAGCTGGGCGGCAAGGGCGCTAACCTCGCCGAAATGTGCTTGCTCAAGCTGCCTGTACCCGCTGGCTTGACCATCACCACGGAGTGCTGCACAGACTATTACAAGAACAACTGCAAACTTCCGAAAGGCTTGATGGACGAAGTCCATGCTGGCATCAAGAAGATGGAAAAGATCATGGGCATGAAATATGGCGATCCTCAGAACCCGCTGCTCGTCAGCTGCCGTTCTGGTGCGCGCAAGTCGATGCCCGGCATGATGGATACCGTTTTGAATATCGGTCTTTGCTCCAAGACCATCCCTGGCCTGATTAAGAAGACCGGTGGCAACGAGCGTTTCGTGTACGACTCCTACCGTCGTCTCATCATGATGTACGCCGACGTCGTCATGGAGAAAGCTGAGGGTATCGAACCCGCCGACGGCCAAGGCATCCGCAAGCAGTTGGATGATATGCTCGACGCCTACAAAGAGAAGAAAGGCTACAAGAGCGACACCGAGCTGACCGCCGACGACCTGAAGAAGCTGGCCGAGTCGTTCAAGGCTCGCATCAAGAAAGTGCTTCACACCGAGTTCCCCGATGACGCCGAGGCTCAACTCGAAGGCGGCATCAAGGCCGTGTTCAAGAGCTGGAACGGTAAGAAGGCCGTCTCCTACCGCCGCATCGAAGGCATCCCGGATGACTGGGGCACCGCTGTCAACGTACAGACCATGGTGTTCGGCAACATGGGCGACACCTCCGCTACTGGTGTGGCCTTCACCCGTAACCCCGCCACTGGCGACAACCAATTCTATGGCGAATGGCTGATCAACGCCCAAGGCGAAGACGTGGTGGCCGGTATCCGTACTCCCAACCCGTTGAACGACGAGACCAAGAACGAGCAGAACAAGCACATGCCTTCCATGCAGAAGCTGATGCCCGAGACCTATAAGGAACTCTGCGAGGTGCGCCGCATCCTCGAGGACAACTATCACGACATGCTCGACATCGAGTTCACCATCCAAGATGGCAAGCTCTACATGCTGCAGTGCCGTGTCGGCAAGCGCACTGGCGTGGCTGCCCTGACCATGGCCCTCGACATGCTGAAAGAAGGCCGCATCGACGAGAAGGAAGTCGTCATGCGCCTCAGCCCCGAGCAACTCGACGAGCTGCTCCACCCCATCCTCGACAGCACCGACGAGAAGAAGCACACCGTCATCGCCAAGGGTCTGCCCGCAGGTCCTGGTGGCGCTGTCGGTCGCATCGCCCTCACCAGCGAGAAAGCCAAGGAGTATCGTTCCGCTAAGATCGCCAATGTGCTGGTCCGCGAAGAGACGAACCCCGAAGACGTCGAAGGCATGCGTGCCGCTGACGGTATCCTGACCGCCCGTGGCGGTATGACCTCACACGCCGCCCTCGTGGCCCGTGGCTGGGGTAAGTGCTGCATCGTAGGTTGCGACGCCGTGAAGATCGACTTCGACAAGAAGATCGTCCATATCGGTGACAAGATGTTCAAGGAAGGCGATGTCATCAGCCTGAATGGCGCCAAGGGTTGGGTCTATGCCGAGCCCGTGGGCATGATCAACGCCACTGAGAACCCGCTCTTCAAGAAGTTCATGAAGCTCGTCGACAAGTACCGCAAGATGGGTGTCCGCACCAACGCCGACAACCCGGAAGATGCCCAAAACGCCATCAATTTCGGCGCCGAAGGTATCGGCCTGTTCCGCATCGAGCACATGTTCTACGGCAAGAACAGCGAGAAACCGCTGGCCAAGCTGCGCAACATGATCCTGACCGACAACACCAAAGACAGAAAAGCCGCCCTTAAGGAGCTTGAGCCTTACATCAGAAAGGCCGCCAAGGGTACGCTGAAGGTGTTGGACGGCAAACCGCTGACCTTCCGTCTGATGGACCCGCCTTTGCACGAGTTCGTTCCTAAAGTAGAGGAAAAAGAGAAGATCAAGGCT
This sequence comes from Bacteroidales bacterium, assembly GCA_017539045.1. Taxonomy (GTDB): domain Bacteria; phylum Bacteroidota; class Bacteroidia; order Bacteroidales; family F082; genus Limimorpha. The sequence continues at coordinate 68,340 of JAFYHS010000003.1, read as the reverse complement.
TTGGCCAAAGAGCGTGGCATGAGCACGAAGGAACTGGTCAAGCGCATTGAGGCCCTCCACGAAGTGAACCCGATGATGGGTCTGCGTGGCGTCCGCCTCGGCATCGTCTATCCCGAAATCACCGAGACACAGTTCCGCGCCCTGTTCCAGGCCACTGCTGAACTGATGAAGGAAGGCTTCGACCCGCATCTGGAAATCATGGTCCCGCTGACCATCAACGTCAAGGAGCTTGAGCACCAGAAGGCCATCGCCGACTGCGTGCAAGCTGAAATCGAGAAGAAGTTCGGTGTGAAGATCAATTACATGTATGGTACCATGATCGAGATCCCGAGAGCCACCCTCGTGGCCGACCAAATCGCCAGCGTGGCCCAGTTCTTCAGCTTCGGCACCAACGACCTCACCCAGATGACCTTCGGCTTCAGCCGCGACGACGTCAACGCCATCGTGAAGGACTACATCGAAGAGAAGATCATCCCCGCCGACCCGTTCAACACCCTCGACCAAGAAGGTGTCGGTCAGCTGGTGAAACTCGGTGTGGAGCGTGGCCGTAGCCAGCGCGCCAACCTGAAGTGTGGCGTCTGCGGCGAACACGGCGGCGACCCCGCTTCGGTCCGCTTCTTCTACAAGACCGGCTTGAACTACGTGAGCTGCTCGCCGTTCCGCGTGCCCGTGGCACGTCTGGCTGCTGCCCAAGCCGCTATCGAGGAAGAAAGAGCCAAGTAATTGGTCGTTTCGTCCAGAATGAAAAAAAGCCTCCAGGATTTGGAGGCTTTTTTCATTTATACCTTTTCTATTTGAATCGTATCTTCTGCCAGATACACCAGGTATGCCCGTATTTCCTTGTCCGTCATCTCCCGCAAGGCATCGGAATAGGTACGTATCTGTTTTTGATGCGCCTCTTCCCTCTTTCCTGTCTTGTAGTCTATGAGGTAGATGACATCGGGCAACTCGGCATAGCGGTCAAGGCGGATGACTTTACCTATTTTTGGATAATAGATCTCGCACTCCGTCTTCACCATGGCAGAAGTGTCGAAGGCTGCCGCAATCTGCGGGTCTTGTGACATCTGCAAGAGTTTGTCCTTTATTGCGCCTGCCGTTTCCGTTGTAATGATACCCTCATGAATATAAGGGATTAAAACCGCATCCGTCTCCTCAACGTTCTTGATTTTAGCCAAGATACCGTGAACCAGCTCACCCCATTCGCGAGGTTGCATGAGGCCAGTCTCGGCCTTCCACAGTTTCATCGGGTCGGGCTCGACATCGACACGCTCGAACCATTCAGCGGAACGGGAATCCATCATCATGCTCTGCTGTGTCCCCTCTGCCTTTTTCTCTTTCGGGTTTCTGAAATCAGGCAAGCCTAAACGGTATGTGGTGGCCACATCGCCCTTCTCCACTTTGAACAGTTCCTTCGCCTTGTCGCTATTCATAAAATCACGCATAAGATTGGCTTTATCCTCTTTACCTTGTCTGGCAATGACATACAAACGTTGTCCCGCCCTGGTGAAAGCCACATAGAGCAGGTTAAGGTTATCCAAACGATTGCTTTCTTTTTCTTTTTCAATAAGAGCTTTGGCCTTTTCGCCCAGCAACATGCCTTTATCGTTGAGCTTGAAAAGCACTTGTTTCAAGCCTTCGATTGGCTCAACATCAAGGTCATCCACTTGCACCCAATCTTCCGGTATGTCATTGTTTCTCAGCCTTTCATCCAAATTAACAATGGCTTCAGGATAGATGACCACGGGGAATTCCAAGCCTTTAGACTTGTGTATCGTCATGATCTGCACCGCGTCGCCTTTCGTCGATTTCACCGAAAGCGAATTCTTTTTCTTGTCCCAATAATCCAAGAACGACTCAATGCCCTCCATGACGCCACTCTGCCATTGGTACACCTCTTCCATAAAGTAATTCAGGAAGGCGTCGTCCATGGTGTCCATATTGTAGATCCTAAGCAGCGAGGCACAAAAATCATACAGGCATGTCGCTTTGAGAAGCGCCCCACGCAGCCTACCCTCCTCACCGATGCCCATGACCTTTTCAAGGGCGACATCGCCCATCATGACGGCATCAACCTCATCGAAAAAGCCATTGATGTCGCCTTTGAACCCAGGATTCTGGCACCGGTTCCAAAAATACAACAGGTTAGCGAGATTGATTTTGTTGTCATCATGGAGCAAATAACGAAGCGTGTAAACCAACAGCTGCACCTTTTCAGACGATTTCAGCAATATAGAGACCTTCGATACGACAGGAATCCCTTTGGCATTCAGATAATTTGCCATCAAGGAGCCGTATTCAGTCCTTCGGACGAGCAGTGTGATATCGGCAAAATGGTAGCCACAATTTGCAGTGAGCTCATGGATGAGGGTTGCCACACGTTCAAAGCAATAGTCCTTTTGAGCCTCGGGATCAAAGAGTTCCACCTGGACTAACCCTTTTTCTTCTATGCTTTTCTTTTGCTCAATCTTAACTCCATCGTCGCTACCCGGTTTCTCCGAAACATATACCTGTTGCGATTCGTCCGATAGCTGCTTATAGGCAAAGTCAAAGAAGGTATTATTGAATTCAACCACATTCCAGAAAGACCGGTAGTTGGTGTCCAAGCGTTCGAACCCAAAGCTTTTTCCTAGCATATCCTGATACTCGTGAAAAGCCGCCTCACGTTGGTCATGGGGCATGGGATAGATATTCGGCAAGTTGGCTAACTGCTTAACCTCGCCGCTACGAAAACGATAGATGGACTGCTTGCCATCACCCACCACCATACTCATCTGGTTTTCCGACAAACCATTATGGACCAAAGGCAACATGTTCTGCCACTGCAGTACCGAGGTGTCCTGAAACTCGTCTATAAAGACATGTTTGAATCGTTCGCCCAGACGCTCATAGATGAAAGGCACACTAAAGTCGCCCATCACCGTGTTGAGCAACTTGTTGAATTCAGAGATATGCACCACCTCTTTCTCCTCGGCCAAATGGGCAAACTCCTCACGAATCAAAACACGGAGCGCATACAGATAAAGCAAGTCAAGCTGCGCATTGTAAAACAAATACTTACCATACTCTTTTTCATAAAATGCTTTAAGCGGGTCGAGTACGGCGAGCAAGGCATCATTGGCATCGGTCAAGGTCTCATTGCCCAGGCATTTGCGCGTCTCAAGCGCCGTGAGAAATATCTTTGGGAATGCATCAAAGTCCTTTTTCTCCAACTTACCAATAAAGCCTACCACACCAGAACTTTTGTTCCAATAGTCTTCCGTAGATAGTCCCAATCTACGCTCCACCGCCCTAAACTGTTGGGTAAACGACTTAATCTTTTGCTCGAAATAATTTACTTTATCTTTAAGATAATCACGTGTTTCCTTGTATTTCTCGGAATCTGTTATTTGGTTATTGTCTTCCGCCTTGTAGGTCTTTTCTTCCAGCAGTTTCTTGGCAAAAACCGAGAGTTCGTTTTCGATAGAATTCTTCTGTTCCTTGTTATATTTGTTTTCGCTGAATTCTTCCAGAAGCCCGATAAGATACTTGTCGTTGTCGTTGATTCTCAGTCCGAGATTCTCGATGATGGCTTCGGCCATCTCATCGTCGTCGATGCTGACGGTATATTGGTTAGGCAGGCCCAGGTCGTGGGCGAAACTACGCGACAGTTTCTGCACGAAGGCGTCGATGGTGCTAACGCAAAAGTTGCTATAGTCGTGCATAATACAGGTCAATAGCGCTTGGGCGTTGCTTTTCAATTCCTCTTCGGTGACGTCCAACTCCTTCATCAAGGTCAACTTCATATCCTCTTGTTTCGCGGGTTTGAGTCCCGTAATCTCGCAAAGGTTGTTGACGATCTTTTCCTTCATTTCGTTGGCCGCGGCATTGGTGAAGGTAATGGCGAGGATATTCTGATAGTTGCCCACCGAGGCCTTGTCCTTCAAACAAAGCTTAAGGTATTCCTTGATGAGCGTAAAAGTCTTTCCCGAGCCCGCTGAGGCTTGGTAGACTTTGAAGTTGTCGTTCGTGTTCATCATCAATCGTTTTCCTGTTTTCTAGGCCTGATGAGTGGCTGGCCCGAGCCTAAGGTCTTCCGTTTCTTGAAGAGGTTGGGGAAGGTATCGGCCGACTTGCTGAATGACAAGCCGAGGCCTTGCGTATAAGGGGCGCGCCTATCGAAAGCAAAGCTGTTGAAGTTAGAGTTGTAGTTGGAGTGGTTGTAGAAATGTCCCAGTAGTCGACCGTCCTTGCTGAGTTTGTAGTACATGTCGAATTCACCCACGATGTTGGAGGCGTTACCTGAAGAGGGGTTGTTGCTCGACATCACACCTACGTTGGTCTCGATGGTCAGGCGGTTCTCGAAGAGCTCGGTGCGCATGGCGACTTGGTACTCGTCATAGGAGTCTTCGGTACCTGAATGATATTTGAGGCCTAAATTGAGGTTGTCGGTAATGTCGAGCTGCATGCCGGCACCAAAGATATTGCCCAAGTTCAAGGCATCAGAACCTCCCGAGCCACCTGCATAGGCAAACTGGCCCAGCACCAGCAACGAGGCGGCCTGTTGGGTCATCGCAGCTTGGTTGGTGGTGTCGACGAGGGCAAATACGGTCTGCGTGACGTCTTCCGTGGCATTAGGCAGGTTCATGCCAAAGGTGATGGTAGGATTCAGCAACGCGCCTTTAAGATGGATCAGGCATTCCACGTTCACATTGTTCCTGGCCGCCGTCGAGTCGACCTGGATGCCCAGGCCTGAGATCGGGGCCTTAACTGTATAAGCACCCGTTGCGTTGATACGGCCGTCGGTGGGATTGCCCGTCCACGAGATGGTACCGCCCTGCTTCAGGTTGAAAGTGCGCGAAATCAGGTTGAAAAGCGTCAGCTGGAAACGTCCATTCTTGATGGTATAGTCACCCAACATGGTCAGCGGTTCCTTTGACGAGGTGCCAAGCTTGATACGGCCGTTACCTGAGGCGTCGATGGTGCCGATGTTGGAGGGAAGGATGATCTTCAGCGAGGCCTCGTCGGTGGCACTCACGTCAAGATTGAGGCTGAAATTGCTCTTGGTCTTTTCCTTCTTCTTAGGAGCCTCCTCCACCACTTCCTCCTCTTCCTCTTCATGCGACACAAACACGATGAAGTCGTTTTCCTTGACGGTAGCCGTCTGGTTCAACGGGATGGTCATGTTGGTACCCTTACGAGTACGAGCCATAATGTCAAGCTTGATGTCGTTGAAAGGACCTTTCACCGTGATCAATCCATTGGCAATAGCCGTGCCGTAGAACGTTTCGTTTTCCTTGCTCGTGGTGGCCATGGCGAGGAAGTCCCTGGGATGCATCTTCAAATCAAGATAGAAGTCCTTCAGATGATCATGTTTGATCTCGCCTTCCACCGTGGCTTTGTTGCCCAAGGTGTCGACCAGAACCATATCCTCAAAACGGATACTCCTGTTGTCGATGAGTATTGTAGGGCTAAACGTATAGAAGGTATTCAGATAGCCGATCTTACAACCGCCGTCATTCAGTTTCAGCCTGCCGTTGATGTCGAGATGATCAGGCGAACCTTTAATGGTCGCCAATCCATTGCCAAAGCCTTGCATACGACTCACAATGCCTGTCAGCAAAGGACTCAACGCCGCCAGACGCAACGAGTCCATCTCGACCGTGAAGTCGATGTTGTCCTTATTCTTGGCTGTATAATAGGCACCGTAAGCGTTCAGGGTCTTCTTACCGAGGTCGAGGATTTGGGCGTTGACCTCTATCGCCTTGTTGGCGTTGTTCCATACGCTCTCCACCAAAGCATCGCCTATAGGCTCTCCATTCACGCCAATGTTTTCCACCGTAAGGTCGGCCAAGACCATGGGATTGTTCTTCACAATGCTGACCAAACCGTCACCCGAGATAAAGCCATCGATATCAAAGCCCTTGAAGAGGAAATCGACATTGGAGATGTCGAAACGGCGCAACTGCACGGAGAGGGTGTCGCCTTCTTCCATGGGCACAAAACCGTCGGCGCGGATTGATTGCTGTCCTCGGCTGAACATCAGATTGGAGATGTTGACATGGCCATCGGCGAGGTCGACGAAATTGTTGGGCGAGACCGTCCAAAGCGAGTCGTTGATCATGGCATTCAACTCGGTGATGGAGAAGATGCCGCCTTGCTCATGCGGGTGGAAATAAGCCGATATCTTTGCCTTGTTATGGTCTTCCAATTCATCGTCATCCCAAAGGATATTGGCGAAAATGGTGTCGTTCGTCATTCTGGTAACGACAGCGAGGTTATCCAAGCCCAGCTCCAACGTATCGGTCTCAGAGACTTTGCTATATAGGACCTCGTCCAGTTTCAGCGAGGTGAAAGCAGCATTACCAAAGCTGTAGTTCTTCAGCTCAATATCATTGAAGTCCAGTTCCCCGACCCTAACCTTCTTGGAACGGAGGGTCAGGTTGAGCGCGTTGTTACGTGAGGTGAAGGTGCCATTCAATGTGGTGTTTTTCGCGATGCTCACCGACGGCATCAACAGGCGGCTGATGGTCTTGGTGTCTTTCAAGTCGAGCCGCACGATGAAGTCCTGGTCAACATCGTGTTTGGCGCTGTATTTCTGGAAGTCTTCCCTCTTGTTTTCCCATTGCGGGAAATGCACGAAAGAGTCGACGTATTCGTTAAGCGACATCATCAGACTGGCGAAGTTAATCTTGCCAGCCATCTCGAAATCGAAGAAGTCACAATTCATGTTGATGCGGCGCTGCATCAGATTGTCATTATTGATGGATGCTGTGAACTCATCCATGCGGTAGCGGCCCCGATCGTCGCGATACACGGTGCTATCGATCTTCACCACGCCTTCCAGGTTGTCGAGGTCGAAGCCTTTCATGTTCACATACACCTTCGTGCTGATTTCGGAAATCGAGTCCTTCTTGTTAAGGTTCAGTGCACAGAGGTCGGCCTTTCTGATTACCGCGTTGAAGTTGGATTTCGGATATTTGCGGTTCTCGAAATCAATCAAACCGTTGAAGTCGAAGGCAAGGATATTGTCGTCGACCGACAGCTTACCCTTGAAGAGGTTTTCCTTCATCTTGCCGTCCAATTTCACCTCGTTGATCTGTGTGCCGAGCAGATCGGCATTCAGCACCTTTCCGTTGACATCCAGTTCGGGGTTGCCTTTCTTGGGGAATCGCACGGAATAGCCCGCATTCAAGTCGAGGCTGCCCAACAGTTTGTTGTTGTTGATCAGCGAACCTACGTCCACGCCTTCGCCGTTGATGTAGCCCGAAAACACATTGTCGCCCGAGGCCTCTTTCGCCCTGGCGATATTGGCATCGATGCTACCTATTCCGCAATCCACATTGACTTCCGAATCGAAGTTGTTGTACGAGCCCTCGAAATTCACCGAGATGTAGCCCTCGTTCATGGCGCGGAGCGACTCCGGCAAGGGTATGGTAACGGTATTGGAGGGGATATAGAAATGCGTCAGGTCGTCATACGAGAAATGCATGTTCTTGATGTTCAGCGTATGCTCACCGTTCTCGAAATTCAAGGGATGCATACTCATGTTACCACGTATCCTCGTCGCATTACCAAATTGCGCGTCGATGTCTTCGACACGGAAATGCTCGATGGGTCCCTTGAACAGGCCTTCAAAGAGGATCCTATCGGGCATCTTGTACATCACTGGCGTGAAGACGCCGATATCAGAAAGCATGACGTCGGTCGGACGAATGACGGCGTCGAAAGTCACGTCGTTCACGAAGTCGCCGAAAGCCGTATAGTCGTCATAGAGCATGTGAAGGTCGAGGTCGAACTTACTGTTGTTGGTCTCCATCTTCATGCCGTCGAGGAAGATGCCTTGGGAACAAACGACGACATCCGACTTGAAGTCTTTGAGCTCCAAGCCGCTGATTTCGTTTGCCGCCAAACGGCCTATATTGGCATGGATGGAGTCGCCTAAGATATACAAGTCCTTGGCCTCCAAATTAATGCCTTTAAGGTCGATATGGGCATAGTCCATCAGATGCTGCTCGGTCTTTTCAGGATAGTCTTTGTTTTGGTTCCAGAACACGAAATCCACATCCTTCAGCGAGATCTTGTCGATGGTGATGGGCATGGGCTCGGTTTCGGGCTTCTCCTTGTCGTTCTTGAAGGCCTCAACGATGAAGTTGAAGTTAAGCGCATCCTCCCCTTCGTATTGTATGAGGTTGGCTTCGGTATCGCTCAATTCCACCTCTTCGAGATGCAACTCACCCGACATCAGGTCCCCTATGTTGATTTTGGTTTGCAACGACCCGATTTTAGCCAAGTTATTGCTTCTCAAGTCTTTGACGACGACGTCATCCAAATATACACGAAAATCGGGGGTGATGGCCAATCGGCCTACCTTGATGTCGGCACCAGTTTTTTCAGAAAGATATCCACCAGCAAAACGCACCGCAAACTTCTGAATGATAGGGTCTTGGATGGCAACAAAGAGGCTCGTGATGATGGCCAGCAACACCACAATCACAATCAAAATGCTATGGATAATCTTTTTTTTAATAATTTTGACCCTCCAAATTGAGACCTATGAACGAATACATATTAGGCATCGAATCTTCGTGCGACGACACCTCTGCCGCAGTGCTTCAGGGCACCCGTGTGCTCTCCAATGTCATTGCCAGCCAGAAGGTTCACGAGCAATACGGTGGCGTTGTCCCCGAGCTCGCTTCACGTGCGCACCAGCAAAATATCATCCCCGTCATCGACACGGCCTTGAAGACTGCAAAAATAGAAAAAAATCAGTTATCCGCCATCGCTTTTACGCGTGGACCCGGACTTTTGGGTTCGTTGCTCGTAGGGACCTCATTCTCAAAGGCTTTCGCACAGACTCTCAACATCCCCATGGTGGAGATTGACCACATGAATGCGCACATCCTGGTGCATTTTGCCACCGATGATACCCATACCGAGGTGCCTGACTTCCCGTTCCTGTGCCTCACCGTCTCTGGCGGTCACACTCAAATCGTGGTGGTAAAGGACTATTTCGATATGGAAGTCATCGGCAAGACCATCGACGACGCGGCTGGCGAGGCCTTCGACAAGACAGCCAAGATCCTTGGCCTGCCCTACCCTGGCGGTCCCGTCATCGATAAGCTGGCAAAGATCGGCAACCCTGAGGCCTTCAGCTTTGCCAAGCCCCAGATCCCTGGCCTTGACTACAGCTTCAGCGGACTGAAGACCAGTATCTTATACACCGTTCGCGACAAACTCAAGACCAACCCAAACTTCATTGAAGAGAACAAAGAAGACCTCTGCGCATCGGTGCAGAAGACCATCATTGACATACTGATGGGCAAGTTGGTAAAAGCCAGCAAGCAGACGGGCATCAAGACCGTAGCCATTGCGGGCGGCGTGAGTGCCAACAGCGGTCTCCACGACGCCATGCTTGCCCTGGGTGAGAAATACCATTGGAAGGTGTTCATACCCCGCCTGAGCTACTCGACCGACAACGCGGCCATGGTCGCTGTGGCCGGCTATTTCAAGTTCCTGAAAGGCGAGTTCGCCTCGCAGGATTTGGTGCCTTATGCAAGACAGAGCTTAAAAGACTAAACGACCACTGACCATGAACTGGACCGACCTCCTCTCCAACAAACGCTACGCGCAGCCGCACAAGAGCCCCGATATCCGCAGCTCGTTCCAACGCGACTACGACCGCATCATCTTCAGCAGTCCCTTCCGTCGCCTGGAGAACAAGACCCAAGTCTTCCCGCTGCCCGGCGCCCAGATGGTACACAACCGCCTCACCCATAGCCTCGAAGTGGCCAGCGTGGGACGTTCCATCGCCTGTCGCACCGTCGAGAAACTGGCCAAGAAACACCCCGAGTTGAAGGAGCGTCAGTCTGACATCGAGACCATCGTGGCCTCGGCCTGTCTGGCCCACGACCTTGGCAACCCGCCCTTCGGCCACTCGGGCGAAGACACCATCAGCAGCTTCTTCAAAGACGGCAAAGGCAAGGCAATGCAAAGTCAGGTGAAGCCAGAGCAATGGAGCGACCTCATCGCCTTCGAAGGCAACGCCAACGCCTTCCGTCAGCTGACCCATCAGTTCACGGGACGCAGAGCGGGAGGCTTCTCGCTCACTTCGGCCACCTTGGCCACCCTTGTGAAATACCCCTACCCCTCCTATAACAAAGGCAACCGCAAGAAATACAACGTGTTTTATTCGGAGATCCCCGCCTTTGAAGAGGTCGTCAAAGAATGTGGTATCCCAAGGATCGACGACGAGCATCTGGTCTATGCCCGTCATCCCCTGTCGTATATGATGGAGGCCGCCGACGACATCTGCTACCTCGTCCTCGACATGGAAGATGCCCACAAGCGCGGCATCATCAGCACAGAATCCATCGAGAACTGCTTCGTGTCGTTCTTCGACCCCAACAGAGACAAGGATTTCTTCAAACACCGCGACGACGCCTACCGCGACGTGAACGACGTGAACGAGCGTATGGCCTTCCTTCGCGCCATGCTTATCAACAAGTTGGTGAACCTGGCCAGCGACATCTTCGTGAAAAACTACGACGCCATCATGGAAGGCCGTTTCGAGAAGAGCCTCATCGCCCATCTACCCGATTTTGAGAAGAACGCCCTCGACCTTTGCCGCGACGAATCGGTGAAGCACATCTACCGCCATCCCTCGGTGGTGAAGATCGAACTGACGGGCTTCAACATCATCGGCACGCTCATGGAAGACTTCACCGACGCCGTGCTCAACCCCAACACTCCTTATAACAAGAAGCTGTTGTCGCTCATCCCCGAGCAATTCAAGGTGGAGACCGACGACACCTACACCAAGCTTCAGTCGGTCATCGACTTCATCTCCAATATGACCGACCTTTATGCCGTACAACTCTATAAAGACTTGAGAGGAATAGACTGATGAAGAAGACATTTGCCATCGTATGCCTGTTGCTTTGCGCGGTGTTTAGCCTCGCACAAGAGCCGCTCGTGCCAAGGAGCAACAAGTCCTATCTCATCGCCGACGGCAACCCCAAAGACACCGCTTATTTGAGGGTAAAGAGCCGTCAGGCCGGCTTGGACTTGGGGCTGTCGGTGTTAGCCAACCGCGTCCCCACCACCAGCAAACTCGTCGCTCCCAAGCCCTCGACACACCTGCTGAAACAAGGCGTCTTGAACCTGCAGCTTCCTATCGACGATAAGCAGACCGAGTTCGCCGTCTACCACTCCGAGCTCTTCGACCAGCCTGCTAACATCAACGTGCTACAAATCGACGACGAACTCGTCACCTACCGCAGCGTCGAGAAGGTAGGCAACATCCATGTGTTCTACCATTGCGTACGCGGTGCCTTCGGCACAAGGAGAGTCGCGCATAGCAAGAACGCCGTCGTCTATAAGCTTTGGGACACGCCACAACGCAGCCTGCTGCCCGACCTCGAGCTGCAAGACCAAATGGCTCAAGCCGAAGCCAAGAGATGCGCCAAGACCCGCTATCCCTTGCTCATTTTCAACGATCTGATCAGCTATTCCTACAACAGCCAAGGCGACTTGGCCATCGGCCATTTCCTGGACACTATGCACAAATACAACCCCGACAAGCTCCTGCAGGCTGACCTGCTCACCCCCGCTTCATGGCCCTATTTGAGCCGCGTCAACGAGAACCAACTCTGGAACGAGTCGATGCGCACCAAGATCGTGGAGACGCTGGCTGAGAAACAGGAGTTCTATGGCAAGCAACAGATGCCGTGGATGATCGGCAACTTCCAAATCCACTTGGCCGACAAGAACCGTAAGTCGACCTCGATGGAAGAACTGGAGTGGTTCCTCTCCAAAGCCGCCGCCTTCGACGCTGGCTTCGGCCTCGACTTCAGCGCGGCAGCCATGCGTAAGCATGGGCTCACCAATATCATGCTCAACACCATAAAAATATGGGAGAGCCTGCGCTTGTCACATGCCTTCAGCGACGACATCAAGGAAGCGCTAAAAGACCCTTATTGCGACTGGCACATCCAACGCGACGAGGACTCCAGCTTCCTCCTCTATCCCCAGCATAACTCCCGCCGTTACTATTGCAACCTCAGCGACGACCAATGGGAATGGAACTCCCCATACACGGGCCGATTTGCACTCAGCATCACAGCCGAAGGCAAAGGCAGCGTCAGCAACCTGGTCATCACGACCCCGAATGGGACGCTCTATTTCCCATGCACCTTACGCGCCGGACAATATCTCATCTACGACTTCGAAGGTCATGCTTGCATCACCGACTTCAACTACAACAAGATAGCCAACGTGACCGCTGAAGGCGAGTCCTTCCTGGATGAAGGCATATCACCAGTGACGTTCAGTTGCGAGGTCAAAATGGAAGAGCGGCAGAAGCCGGAAGTGACCGTGCGTTATTATACGCATGGCGACGCCAAAAAGCTGGCTAAGAAGAACTAAAAAGCGACAAAAGGGTTTGCTCCTCATCACTAATAATGAGTGCCGGCAGACAAAAGTATAATTAATAAGGATAAAAAGGTAAGGATTGTCTTCGTATTTTTGCAGCATCAAACAATAGCATCCAATGTCAACCCTCGATAAACTCGAAATAGGACAATCCGCACGCATCAAGGCCGTGGGAGGCGAAGGCCAACGCCGACAGCACTTCCTCGACATGGGCCTTATCCCCGATGCGTTCATCAAAATCGTGAAATACGCGCCCCTTGGCGACCCGATGGAGGTGATGATCCATGGTTATGCCCTCACCCTTCGCAAAGCCGATGCCGCCCTCATCGAAGTGGAAGCATGCGACGACTCCCAAAACGAAGAAAAAGACAGCAACCTCGACCAACTGTATATCACCTCCCTCCCCGACCACAATGCACACCCGGGCTTGGGTGAGGAAGGCATCTACCACGACAAGACCCACGAGACCCCGCTTCCCAAAGGCACCAAGCTCACCTTTGCCCTCGCCGGACAGCAGAACTGCGGTAAGACCACACTCTTCAACCAGCTGACAGGCGCCAACCAACATGTAGGCAACTTCCCCGGTGTCACCGTCGACCGCAAAGACGGCGTCATCAAAGGGCATCCCGAGACGTCGGTCACCGATCTGCCGGGCATCTACTCGCTGTCGCCTTACACCTCCGAGGAGATTGTCTCGCGTGAGTTCATCATAAAAGAGAAACCGAAGGCCATCATCAACATCGTGGATGCCAACAACATCGAGCGCAACCTCTACCTCACCATGCAACTCATGGAGTTAGGTACGCCCATGGTACTCGCCCTCAATATGATGGACGAGGTGCGTAACAACGGCGGCAGCATCCTGGTGAACGAGATGGAACAGATCCTCGGTCTGCCCGTGGTGCCCATCTCGGCTGCCAAGAACGAAGGTATCAACGAGCTCGTCGACCACGCCATCCACATCGCGAAGTATCAGGAGGCTCCAGTGCGACAGGACTTCTGCGACAAAGACGACCACGGCGGCGCCGTGCACCGTTGTCTCCACAGCATCATGCACCTCATCGAAGACCATGCCCAGCGTGCCGAAATCCCCGTACGTTTCGCTGCCTCCAAACTCATCGAAGGCGATGCCATCGTCATGGAAGCACTTCAGCTCTCACAAAACGAGAAAGAGACCCTCGAGCACCTCATCCTTCAGATGGAAGAGGAACGCGGCCTCGACCGCGCCGCGGCCATGGCCGAGATGCGTTTTGCCTTCATCAAACGGCTGTGCGACAAAACCGTCGTGAAACCCAAGGAAAGCAAGGAATACCAACGCAGCCGCAAGATTGACAAGATCCTGACGGGCAAGTGGACCGCCATCCCCATCTTCATCCTGGTCATGATGGGCATCATCTGGCTCAGTATCGACGCCCTCGGTGCACCCTTGCAGGACTGGCTCGACCAAGGCATCTCGTGGCTCGCAGGAGTGACAGGCAGCGCCTTGGCCAACTGGAACGTCAGCCCAGCAGTGCAGTCACTCGTCGTCGACGGCATCTTCGGTGGCGTGGGCAGTGTGTTGAGTTTCGTGCCTATCATCATCCTGCTGTTCTTCTTCCTCAGTTTGTTGGAAGACAGCGGCTATATGGCCCGCGTGGCCTTCGTCAGCGACAGCTTCTTGCGTAAGCTCGGCCTCACCGGCCACAGCATCGTGCCCATGCTCATCGGCTTTGGCTGCACCGTGCCCGCCGTCATGTCGACACGCACCCTGCATTCCACCCACGACCGTTGGCGTACCATCCTGCTGACGCCTTTCATGAGCTGTTCGGCCAAGATTCCGATCTACGCCTTCTTCACCAGCGTATTCTTCCCGCATCATGGCGGGTTGGTGCTGATAGGTTTGTATCTCCTAGGTATCATCGTCGGCATCGTCACCGCATTGTTCACCAAATGGTTTGGCGACAAGGGTGATGTGGCGCCTTTCGTCATGGAACTCCCCAACTACCGTCTTCCAAGCCTTAAGAATGTGGCGCACCTGCTGTGGGACAAGACCAAGGACTTCCTGCAGCGTGCCTTCACTGTCATCTTCATCGCCTCCTTGGTGATTTGGTTCCTGCAGACCTTCGACTTCCACTTCCAGATGGTCGAGAACGGCGAAGGCAGTATGCTGGCCAGCGTGGCCGGATGGATCGCGCCTATCTTCCGTCCTATCGGCTTGGGTGAATGGCAGATCGTCACCGCCCTGGTGAGCGGCTTCATGGCCAAGGAAAGCGTGGTGGCCACCCTCGAGGTCCTGAACGCCATGCCACTGTTCACCACCGTCACCAGCATCTCCATGTTAGTCTTCTGCCTGCTCTACACGCCTTGCGTGGCCGCCATGGCCGCCGTCCGTCGCGAGTTGGGCAGCAAGTGGATGCTCTTCATCATCCTGTTCCAATGTGTCGTCGCCTGGCTTTGCGCCTGGTTTGCCTACCTCATCGCCAACGCCGTCATCGCATGAACTGGCCTACCGTCATAGTGCTGTTGGTTGTAGTGGCCCTCGTCGTGGTTGCCATAAGGGCAATGCGTAGGGGCAAGGGCACTTGCTCTTGTGGCGACGATAGCAAAAATGACGGAAATGCCCTAGGCTGTTCGGGCTGCACGGTGGATTGTCCGTTTAGGAGATGATTATTCCTCCATCAAATGATAATATCTAGTCTGGTATCCCTCCCACTCCCCTGTCAAGAGCTCGGGATGGAAGAAATGGATGAAGTCAGCCAGCAACAGGTCAGGCTCGCACTGCGACTGCTCGAAATAGCCTGTCGAGAGGATGTCGCAGACGATGATTTGATGGTTTTTGAAGGCATCGAAGAGCGGATAGACGGGACTCTCTTTCGACAATGACTCGTAGGTCATCGGGAAAGGATTGGAGTTGATGACGCGCCAGTAGTCGGCATGCTGTGCCTTGGCAAGGATGCTCTCGGCATCCATGGGGACGCTAGCCGTCGACGGATTGTCCTTCCAGATGTAGTCTGCTCCAGCATCGGCGAAGAGCTTGGCGATATAGCTGCGACCACCTGCCACATACCACTGCCCGTTGAAGGCCAGGTCGGAGAACACCGTGGGACGGTGCTCCACCCCTTCACAGAGTCCCGAAAGGGCAGAGTAACGCCGTTCGATGTCGTCGAACCAGGCGTTGGCCTTGTCCTCGCAGCCCGCCATAATGCCGATGACACGGATCCATTCGGCACGGCCCAAAGGCGTGTTCTCCATATAATCGGCAAAGGGGAACAACACAGCACCCGTGACGTTGAGGCCGCCTTGGTTGCCGTCGAAATAAGGCGAATAGAGCAAGGCGTCGGGCTTCAATTGTATCATCCTTTCAATGTCGGCTGCGGCTTCCGTACCGATATCGTAGACCTTCTCCTCCGCCAACAAGGCACGCATGGTGGAGTCGGTCACGAAACGGCCTTCGAGAATGCCTTTCACACGGTCGATCTCACCCAAACGAAGGAAGACGGCCCATTGCGTGGCTGAGAACGAGATTACGGACTTCACGGGGACGCGAAGGACACCTTTCACGTCCGCATCAACGGCTTTCGTCGTGTCCTTGACCATGGCGAACTTGCCCAGCGACAAGGTCGTATCCCATGGACAGATCACTTCCATCAGATAGCCGTAGTCCTTCTCGCTGACGACGACGTTATGCGCATAGCGCATGAGGTTGTCGACCTCGGTCTTCTCTTCCTTGACTTGTTGGTTGAACCTACATGCCGTCAACGCCACCAACAACAGGATCCACACTTTTCTCATTGGTCATTCAGTTTTTCGAGACACTCCTTGCAAAGGCAGTCGCCGTAGTGTTCCTTCAGATAGGCTTTGGTGCTGTCTTTGAGCTGCACTTTCACGCACCAGCAGTCGATGGAATGCACGCACTCAAACGTTTTTCCGCAACGGGGACAGGTCTTTTTCATAGTCAAAAACGCGAGACCTCCATGGGAGGTCTCGCAAAACAAAAAATGAATATCAATTATTTAAACAACATTGCACTGGGAATGACACCTGCCTCGAACGAGCTGAGCAGCAGGCCGTCGTTGGTATAACGGTACACCGTGCCGTTCATCATATAGTTCTTGGCGTCGGTCACATAGATATCGCCCGTCCTTGGTTCGACGGTCATGTTATAGAACATACCCTCTTCCTGGGCGGCGATGCGGAAGCTCTCCGACAACGACAGCGTGGCGATGTCGAAACGGCGCACTTCGTTGTTGAAGATGAGATACAACTGATCACCTGTTGGGTTGGCTCTCAGCACCATGGCAGTACCGTCAAACTCGTAACGTTTTTCAGCCGTCTTCGTCAGAGGATTGATCTCCCACAACGAAGGCTGTTCAGCATCAGCTTCCCAAACGGCGCCTTCGCAGAGCACCCACACATGGCCGTTCTTGTCGACAGCCATTGTGTTAGGCTCCTTCCCAACCTGGATCTCGGCCACCTTCACGTCGTTGTTCATATCGACGACTTGTACGGTGTTCTTCTCCATGCCGGGAAGATAATAGTTCGACCAGTTGCTGACATAAATCTCATTGCCCACAGGCACCATCTTCTCGGTGGTCTTGCCCGTCTGGATGAAGCCAGTGTGGCTCATGTCCTTCGGGTTGATGATCCACAGGCCAGCACCAATAATGTCGCTGACGTATGCCTTCTCGGGCGATATGAAGAACAGCTCACGCGGCGAGTAGAAGTCGCCCATCTTGAAAGGCTTCGTGGTGTCGCATACTAGGGTGGTGGCATTTACCTTATAGATAAGGTTGGTGTTGTTGACGACGACATACAGCTGGCCGTCCACCAATGCCATGCTCTCGGCCACATCGCCCAAAGGAGCGTCGTTCACCTTGTAGAACAAATTGTTGCCCACCGTGTCAGCCTCAATGTCGTAAAACGACAGGGATGCGTTGGAGAACTGAAAGTTGCCCTCGTTGAGCACAAACAGACCCGATCCCAAGTTGAGCGCCTTAGGATTGACGGGGTTGACAGGTTCTTCGGGCTTGCAGGAGAACATCAAAGCGGCGACAAGTGCCAGCAAAAACAGGTTTATTCTTTTCATTTCTTATCGTATTTAATGTTTCACAATGCGTTTCGTCACCGTCTTGCCATCAGCGTTGACACGAACGAAATAGATGCCTTGAGTCAAGTCGTCCATGGCAACGACAGAAGACGATGCAGTCATCACTAACTGTCCAACGATATTGTATACTTCAACAGACTGCAGGTTCTCGGCCTTCACCGTGAGACGATCCCTCACTGGATTGGGATACACCGCAACGCTTTCCGTCTCATTATCAACAATGTCGTAATGCGCCAAATCGTATATCACGCCGACGGCATCGAGGTCAAAACCGCTGGAGCCGAAAGGCGTGGGCCAGGGGTCGTTGACCTTATGGCCTTCAGAATCGTAGGTGGCGTATTCGGGATCGATCGTTCCCACGACGTCGATGACTTTTACATGGGTGATGTTGTTTTTGTCCAACAAGGCGTTGTCCTCCACCTCGTCGAGATCGAAGGGCGTGCCATACATGGCCTGGTATTTTCCTGCGAAGTTGTGGATCAGGCTAGCATGCATACAGGCGAAGCCATTCAGTTGTGCGGTATCCTGCATCTTGGTGACGGCAGGGAAACGGAAGAAGTTCTCGCCATCGGAGCTGACCTCCACAAAGGCAATCTCAAGGAAACAAATGGAGGTGTCCTGCGCGTTGACGAGTCCGTTCTCGAACACGGCGAAGTCGGGCCCTGGACCGTTATAAATCGACGAAGCAAAGGTCAAGGTAGCACTTCCGCCATCACCGAGGCTGATGACATCCATGGTACCGCCCGGCACGCCTGTGGCCAAGGCTTCCTCACCGAAATTGGCCACCCCTGACTCAGGCTTGTCGATACGTTGCAGGCCACGCTCGACGGTGCAGCCTGTGGCCCATGCCACAAAGGCCGACGAGTCGGCATGCATGGCCGTGGTGCCGGCGAAACCCGCCTCGGGCGCAAACTGAGCCCAAAGCATCGTCGGCACCAAAGCCAACAGCAGGATGGAAATCCTTTTCATCATTTCACTACGAGTTTAGCGGTACGCACAGCGCTCTCGTTGCTCACGGTGACGAAATACACGCCACTGTTCAGCATCTCGGTGCTGAGACGAACTTGTTCGCCAGCCATGGCATCGACACTCATCGTGCTGATGAGACGGCCTTGCATATCGTACACCGAAACGGTATTCATGCCAGCATTGTCAACAGTCACGAAGGTCTCGTTGACAGCGGGATTAGGATAGATGCTCAGGGTGTTGTCCTGGCTCTCCACGACGCCCGTGTTCATCCAAACGGGCTCGACTTCTTGCGTCCAGACATAGGACCATTGTGCAATCTCAGTGGCGCATGACTCGTCGCCCCACTTGATGAAGTCACCGTTCTCGACGGTCTGTTGGTCGTAGCCGAGCATGGCCATGCTGCCATTCACATTGAACAGCCACCATTGACCGGCGAGGCTATAATGCAGTTCTTCTGAATCAACGTTGAAGATAATGTCATCGACACCCCAGTCACCAGCCACATAGGAGAAACGTCTGTCGACTTCTGCAATGGCATCCATCACTTCCTTCACCGTCACCGTTTCCTCGCTGAAGCGGTAGCCCCAAGCCAGGCATCTGTCGGGTTCGTTCCAGTTGACGGCAAAGATGATTTCGTTGGCGCCTTCGCCAACCCAATAAACGATATCGGCAAAGTCAATCATAGCCTCTTCGGCATAAGGATACACAGCAGCCACGGGTGACTCCCAGACGTAGGTCCAAGGAGCGATCTCGGTGCCGCATGACTCGTCACCCCACTTGATGAAGTCGCCGTTCTCGACGGTTTGTTGGTCGAAGCCTAACAAAGCCATGCTGCCGTTCACATTATACATCCAATAGGTGCCATAAAGGGCAAGGTCGAGGGTACCATCAGCAAAATAGATGTCACCCACACCCCAGCCGATGTCGACATAGTCGAAACGCGGGTCGGCGTCTTTGATGGCGTCCATGATGTGCTTCACGGTCACATTCTCCTCGCTGAAGCGATAGCCCCATGCCAGGCAGGTGTCAGGTTCGTTCCAGTTGACGGCGAAGACCACTTCGTTCTCGCCTTCTCCAACCCAATAACGGATGAGATCAGGATCGATCGTGGATTCGTCGGCCAGAGGATAGACAGCCGCGACGGAAGTTTCCCAGACATACGCCCACGTCTCAGGATCCACCATGGTGCCACAGTTCGTGTCGCCCCATTTCACGTAGTTGCCGTTGGCGATGGTCTGCTGGTCGAAGCCCACTTGAGCCATCTCGCCATCGACGTTAAACATCCAGTAGCCACCAGCGGTGATGCCCATTTCGAGGGAGCCGTCGTTGTAGAGGATGTCGCCAATGCCCCAAGGACCCAGCGTGTAGGAAATACGTGAGTCTACATCAGTAATCTTGTCCATCATCTCTTGGACCGTGACGGTCTCGCCTTCGAAGCGATAGCCCCATGCCATAGCCGTGTCGGGCTCTGCCCAGTTGACGATAAGGACAGCTTGATTCTCGCCCTCGCCAATCCAGTAGCGGATGTCGGCAGGATCGATGGTGGCATCTTGTTGTGCAAACAGGTTGGTCGTAAACAGACCGAGGATTCCAATAAGGAATAACTTTGTAAAGATCTTACGCATAATAATATAATTTTAGGTTTGACATTCAATCAATTACATTAATATGCTAACGGAAATGGAGGGTACACCTTATTCTATAAGGAACGCCAGCTCTTGTCCCGAAAGCTTCGTTTCACGACAGGCGGCAGGTCTTCTGACTCACTCCTTTTGTCTGACCGCCTTCCCGAAACACCAGGTTTTCAGTGGCATAGTGGCCAGCACGAAGAGCTTACAGCAGCGGGAACTGTCCGGGATTTCCACCCGATTCCCTATTGAGCCTCGCGGCACCGCTTATCGGCTGCAAAGATAATGCATTTTCAATTACAATGGAAGCAAAAACGACGAAAAAAGACAAAACTCCCACGAATAAGCCTCGAAGTGCAAAATATTTGCTACTTTTGCGGCATATCTAACCATAGAAGTAATGAAAAAGCATCTCATCTTACTCTCCCTCCTGCTTGCCATCGCCGGAATGACCTGGGCGCAAGACACCCCCCAACACGGCTGGCACACCTATTGCCAAGGCGAGTTCAACAACGCCATCGGTGGTCCGGTGCCATTCATCACCGCCACCTGCTACTCCGGTGACTTGGTAGCCGAATACGCCGGCACTTCCATTACCAAAGTAGCCATCTATAGCGACACGCTTTACAACGCTGTTGGCGGCACATATACTTGCACCGTATACGTGGGCGGCGACTCCCCCTACGAAGGCCTCGAAGTCTCCTCAATTACCGTGGAGGTGCCGCAAAGCCTCGGCGACTGGGTCGAGTTTGACCTTGAAACGCCCGTTGTGGTCACAGGCAATGTCCCCATCTGGATTGTCTGGGTATGCACCCATCAGCTGGGCATTTGTCCCATGGGCGTTTGCGAAGGCAACGACCCAAGCGGCGACGGGCATTGGATATGGCAGGGACCTTTCGCTGGATGGGAGCAATCACAATACGGCGACTGGACGGTGAAGACCTATTTCGATTGGGACGGACCGCAGCCCCAACCTCAAGACGTTTATGTCTCAGGCAACCACTTTACTACGGGCAAAGTATTGAAAAACAACACGTTGTTATATAGCATCACCGACAGCATCGATGTTCAGTTGCGAGGCATCCAAGTAGTGGAAGACGGAACGGTTTATGGAACCGGATATGCTTACGATAGCTCAGATGTTTATGGCTACGTTTGGATGAACGACTCGTGCATATTCGTTGCCGACACCAACACCACTTTTGAGCATATCGCCCTCAACGGCAACGATTGGACAGTGGCTGGCTTCAACAGTGTCTGGCAAAACGGCGAGTTACTTTATTCCTACACCCACGGAGATAATGAGTGCCACATTCAAGGTTTGGCCGTTGACACAACAGGCGACATCTATGCAGGCGGTGCTATCTTTCTCGATAGCGTAAATTTGGCTCATGCCAGCGTTTGGAAAAACGACTCGCTTCTATGGATGGAAGATAACGTATCGAGCATCGAAAGTATTTGCTTCGATGGCGAGAACCTCTATGCAACGGGGTTCATGGTTGTAAACGACTCCCTTTCCTACGGAGTCATTTGGCAAAACGACTCCATCATCTACCAAATGGAGAACGCCAACTTCGGGTTCATCGCCGTATTTGACAGCAGCCTCTATTGGACAGGGATTTCGCTGACAGACACCATTGTTTATATTTGGCAAGATGGCGAGGTGCTTTACGCCTTGCCCGAGCTTTCTGGGATCAGCAACTTGATTGTCAACGAAAGCGGTGTGTATTATACCGATGCACAAACCGTTTATAAAGACGGCGAAGTCCTGTACGAGCCTGAAGAATGCATCATCTCCGACCTCGTCGTGAAGCCTGCCCCAACGCCACCTGAGTACACCATCACCCTCGAATCCGCCAATCCAGAAATGGGCATTGTCGATGGTGGCGGCACCTACCCTTCAGGAAGCACGGTCACCATCGTTGCCATTCCCGAACTCGGCTGCGAGTTCCTGGGTTGGAACGACAGCATCACCGACAACCCGCGTGAGATCGTGGTCACACAAGACAGTACCTTCGTCGCCTCGTTTGGTCTCATCGAATACACCATCAACGTTGTGAGCGACCATCCTGGCTGGGGCTCGGTGAGCGGCGGTGGCACCTACCATTATGGCGACACCGTACAGATTGAGGCCACGCCTTATCTTGGCTTCGAATTCGTCAGATGGCAAGACAGCAACACCGACAACCCACGCACCATTGTCGTCACCCAGAACCGTACCTATACAGCTACTTTCCGTGTGCAGCAGTGCCTCATCAAGACTGAGGTCACCCCAGAAGGAGCAGGCACCGT
This sequence comes from Bacteroidales bacterium, assembly GCA_017539045.1. Lineage (GTDB taxonomy): Bacteria > Bacteroidota > Bacteroidia > Bacteroidales > F082 > Limimorpha. The sequence goes on along the minus strand of JAFYHS010000003.1, from coordinate 45,957 downwards.
CAGCGGCGGCGGTACCTACGACTATGGCGCCACCATCCACCTGACGGCACACAGCAACACCGGCTATGTGTTCAGCATGTGGGAAGATGGTAACATCACCAACCCGCGTACCGTCTTCGTGGAAGGCAACGCCACCTACACTGCCGTTTTCTCGCCCTTGCCGTATGAGATCACCACCGAATGCGATCCCGTGGAAGGCGGCACCGTCAGCGGCGCTGGTACCTACTACTACGGCAGCACCGCCACCTTGACCGCCACACCCAACGAGAACTACATCTTCCTCTGCTGGAGTGACGGCATCGCCTCCAACCCGCGTAATGTCTTAGTCACGGGCAACGCCAACTACAAGGCCATGTTCTACCTCCAGGGCACGCCACAATACACCATCACCGTATTGCCCAACGATCCTGCGCTGGGCACCGTGACCGGCGGCGGTACCTATCCGCAAGGCAGCACTATCGAAATCAGCGCCACGCCGTTCGAGAACGTGGCCTTCCGTGGCTGGGACGACGGCAACACCGACAACCCGCGTAGCATCACCGTCAATAGCAACATGACCTTTACCGCGCTCTTTGAGGCCATCCAACCCGGTGAGACCTACACCATCACCGTCAGGTCCGAGAATCCCCTCATGGGCACCGTTTATGGTAGCGGCACCTATCCTGTCAACACCATCATCAACATCGGAGCCTCGCCTAACCAGGGCTTCTATTTCTCAGGATGGCAAGACGGCGACATGAACAACCCGCGCACCATCACCGTCACCGGAGATGCCGAGTATATCGCATCGTTCTCCACCAATCCTACCGTGACATATACCGTGACCGTGTATTATGACGAGACCCAAGGCTTCATCATCGGCGCAGGCACCTATAACGCAGGAGCCACCGCATCCCTTGCAGCCATCCCTGCCGACGGCTACTACTTCAAGAAATGGGGTGACGGCAACACCGATAATCCCAGAGAAATCCTTGTCGACCACGACATCGTCCTTGCCGCCTTCTTCGAAGGCACGGGGGTCGACGAGGAGGGCTTCGAGAACGTCAGCCTCTACCCCAACCCCGCCAACGACAAGATCCGAATTGAGGGTCTGGAAGGCGAGCATGAAATCAGCATCTACAATGCCATGGGCATGAAGGTCATGGCCGTCACGCTGCAGGACGAAGGTGAGATCCACATCGACGAGCTGTCGGCTGGCCTCTACCTCCTCCGCATCGACGAGAAGCACACGATGCGCTTTGTCAAGAGATAAGGCCAAATCAAGGCAACAAAAAAAGGTGAGCCTCTATCGAGACTCACCTTTTTTGATTCATTTATGTTCCTTATTTTGTCAGCACCAGCTTCAGCGTCTCGCTGCCTGACTCCGACACGGCATTGATGAAATACACACCTGATTCCAGCGTGTTGAGGTAACGCTCAAACGTAGTGTGATTCAAACCATTGAAGCTATAGGAATACAGCTTGCGGCCCATAAAGTCGAAGACGGTAAGATCTGCCTTATGGAGGTCATTCAGTGCCACATGCACCTCACCATGGGATGGATTGGGATACACCGAAATGATATGGGCAGGTGTGTTCCCTATAGGTTCATTGACACTCAGCACTTCCAAGGCCTGGCTAAAGTCGGGGATGCCATAGCCATAGTTGTTGTCGGGATTCTCGGCACGGTTGCCGCAAGCACGGAGTGCATCGCATATCTCCTGAACCGAAGAATACGGGCGGGCTTGACGCAGACAGGCCACGGCACCAGCCAACACAGGCGTAGCAAACGAGGTGCCGCTGCCATTGTAGTAAGGCCAATAGCTACCGTAACCGGAAGCGACGTAAGTGTCTTGTCCCATGGCCATCACATCAGGCTTGATGCGGCCGTCGTAGGTGGGTCCCACAGAGCTGAAATAGGCACGATCGCCATTGGCATCAACAGCACCGACGGTGACGATATGCTCGGCATCGGCAGGGATGCCCAAGGTGCAGGTGCCATCGCCCTCGTTGCCAGCAGCATTCATGCAGATCATGCCACGGCTAGCGGCAATCTCACAACCGATAGACATCGGGGCGGTATGGCCGTCATAATGCTCGAAGGGATGGTTCCACTGTCCCATGTCAAAGTCGATGTAACCCAATGAGGTGGAACACACATCCACGCCCAGACTGTCGGCACACTCGGCGCCCGACACCCAGTTGTATTCCTCGATGATGTTCTCGCTATTGCCATCCTCAGTATGAATCAAGTAATAGGAGGCCTTGGGAGCCGTTCCCACCATTTGGTTGGGGTCGTAGGCGCCCATGGTACTCAGGCATGAAGTGCCGTGCGTGCTCTGCGAATACACCGTCGTGGAACCGTACACGAACTCACGTGTGCCGAGCAGACGACCTTCTTCACGCATATTGTCGAAGCAGTTCTGGTCGGGCGTGCCTTCGAAGCCACCGTCGAGGACGGCAATGATGACGCCAGTGCCGTCGAAGCCCATCTCATGCAAGATGTCGACATTGAGTTGCTTCGCCTGAGCCTCGGCTCCACCGTAGAAGCCTCTCGTGCCACGATTGGGCTCGGCAGAGGGCTTCATCTCGTTGGCCAGCCAACGTTCTTTCTGCTCCTGGGCTTTCAAGTCGTTGGGGCAGTTGCGCACGGATTGCACAAACTCAAGGGCGTTGACGGCCTCAATCACGGCTGGATCGGTGACGTAAACCGAGACACCGTTCAACCACTTGGAGGGGTTGAGCAGTTGGGCACCGCAGTCGGCCACAGCCTGCAGGTATTGCGGGTTGACAGGGATATCGTACTCATCGATGGCGATACCCAAGTTGGCACGACGTTGCAAGGCCCTTTGGCTCAGATAGGCCTCGGGGTTGTCGATGGAATAGGGCGAGTTGTTCTTATCGGTGAACTGCACCCAATAAATGTTGGTCGCGACCTGGGCTTGCGCAAACATCGTGACCGCTAAAAACAACAGTAAAAATGAAAGCTTTCTCATTGTTATTGAATTTTGATAATAAACACAGAATTAGGTGATAAAAATCGGGCAAAAATAACGATTTTTCCCAACACAAAACGTAGTTTCAGGCAAAATGCCTACTTTTGCAAAAAATTCCAAAAGCCAAGCCATGCGCATCGACATCATTGCCGTCTTCCCCGAAATGTTTGAAGGTCCCTTCACGGAGTCCATCATCAAGCGTGCCATCAACAAAGGCATCGTGGAGATCGGGCTTCATAACCTCCGTGACTACAGCACCGACAAGCACCACAAGGTGGACGACTACAGCTTTGCTGCCGGTGCCGGCATGGTGATGATGATCGAGCCCGTCGACAACTGCATCAGCCACCTGAAGAGCCAACGCGACTACGACGAGGTCATCTATATGAGCCCCGACGGCGAGCTTTTGGACCAGCCTTTGTGCAACCAACTCTCTATGAAAGAGAACATCATCATCCTCTGCGGGCACTACAAAGGCATCGACGAGCGCATCCGTGAGCACCTGATTACCAAAGAGATCAGCATTGGCAACTACGTCCTCTCCGGAGGAGAACTGGGTGCGGCCGTCTTGGTCGACAGCCTGGTGCGCCTCATCCCCGGCGCCTTGGGCGACGAGACCTCTGCCCTCTCCGACTCCTTCCAGGACGGCTTGGTGTCGCCACCCGTCTACACCCGCCCGCGCAGTTACAAAGGATGGGATGTCCCAGAGGTGCTTTTGTCGGGCAACGACAAGCTCATCAACGACTGGCGACTGGAGCAAGCCATAGCGCGCACCAAGGAACGTCGACCTGAAATGTACGAAATTTTCAAAAAAAGCTGATAATCTTCGCTACGTATTGAAATTATTTGTATTTTTGCACCCACTTTTTGGAGAAAAATATACAAAAATCATATAAAATGAGCAAACAAGCATTAATTCAATTCGTTGAAGATCAGATCGTTGTAAAAGATTTTCCGAAGTTCAAGACAGGCGACACCATCACGGTGACCTACAAGATTGTTGAAGGACAAAAAGAGCGTCTGCAGAAGTTCCAGGGCATCGTCCTGAAGCGTAGCGGCCAAGGTAAGGTGGGCACTTTCACCATCCGTAAGATTTCGAATAACATCGGTGTTGAAAGATGTTTCCCCATTGCCTCCCCCATGATTGAGAACATTGAGCTCAACAAGCAGGGTGCAGTTCGCAAGTCACGCATTTATTATCTGCGTGGTCTGCGCGGCAAGAAGGCCAAAATCAAGGAACTCAAGAAGTGATTCAACATCAAGCCAACAACAAAGAAGCCCCGAACGTTTGCTCGGGGCTTTTTTTTGTGTCTGTTCCGACAGGGGGCGTTTCAATATTTACGTCGCCGTCAACAATCGGGTGGCCAATATATCTGACATATTATATGGGACCTATAATTATACTTGATTGACTTGTTTTCGGGTTGTCAGGATGCCGAAGTCCCGTTGGGGCAATCCCTTCAACCCGCTGCAAAGTGATGCCGCTAATAAATAGACAGCAACGACTTGTCCATAATCGACACGGTGCTGGTAAATGTCATTAGATCGGGAAATACACGCCAATGCTATACATTAGGCCAACGGGGACCTTGCGCATCTCGGAGGTGGCGGCCGGGCCGTAGTTGGCTTTGTAGCCCATTCCTATCTGGAACTGAAACACCTTGGGCGCGCGGAAGGTATAGACGGGGCCTACCCATCCTACCGTGTGGGAATCGCCAAGGCCTTGGTGCCAATACACCAAGGAAACCATGGAGCTGTTGATGAATGGCTTGAAGTGGTAGTTGACGCCCACGCCGAAACTGAGCAAGCCAACGCCCGCCTGGGCACTGAAGTGGCTGCCTATCATGGCCTCGAAATCAACACCGACAAGGCCGCCACCGCCTTGCAACACGCCGGCGGAGATGGCACATTTCTTCGGGCTAGGCTCTCGCTGTGCCATCGCCCCAACGCTGAACGCCGCCAATAGAAGGGCGACAAGTAGGTACTTTTTCATGGTGATATAGATTTAGTTAATGTTTGTCCTTTTCGTTTTCATAGCAAACGTTTATTGTCTTTTCCGCCACAAACCACGTTCCAACGGAATTGCCATCCCTTTTGATTATTGTGTCTTTCATGGCTTTTTCTAGTTTCGGTGGCAAAGATAATGGTTTTCATACAATTGCACAAGCCTTTTTTCTCGCATTACAAATGCTGATATTCAAGGCTGGCGGATTGCAAATCCGCCAGAGTTTGGTTCTGAGGAAGATTCTCCTTGCGGCTAACTCACCAACCAAGATTAATTAAATAAATGAAATATAAAACTTGACAATATTGGCAATAGGAATAATCCAAACATGAACAACCACATCATCCAGCTTTTCAACCATCTATTAATCGAATAGGATTCATATTTTTCTGACAAAAGAGAAAGTCTTCTTCCATAATACATTGAATTAAAACAAATACATGCAATTGCCAATAACAGAGTTAGAAGCAGGGTCGTTAATTTGCCAAAAGAATGATTCCTAGGAATAAACAATCTGATAATCATAATTATATTATAGATGATTAGGCCTTGTATGACTCCAACCGCACAGGAAGCCGGAAAAACGGGATTATCATCAAATTTGTATTTTTTTTTGTAATGATGAGAATAAAACCAATAATACAAATAGCTAAACATGATCTTTGTTTTAATGTACGATTGAGAATGTTATAGTGTCAAATCCTACACCACCACACCATTTGTTTAAATTATCCCCAAATGATTGACCAGAGAATGGGCAGTTATTCCGTACCATGGGTCGAAGATTGTCCGTCAGCACACTTCATTCCTCTTCTTTTTTCTTCCATTTGAAGATCTTCGTTCTCAGCATGAATATCGTCAACGCCGACCAGAAGACGACCATGATACCCAAGGTAATCCAAGTGGCTTTCATGCTTTGTGGGGCAAAGCCCATCAATAGCAACACGGGGAAGCCCAGCACGATGGCCGAAAGGGTTTGCAACACGAGGTTGTTGGCGGCAGGAGTCTCAAACTTTGGGTCGATTTCGCGCAGCAGGATCATGCCGTTGCTGGCCGTACCCGTCAGCATGCCGAACATCGAGAAGAAACCTTCGTATTTATAATTCGGGTAGAGGTGCTTGGAAATCCACAAAACATAGATGAAAGTGACGACAGCGCCCAAGGCGACGATGAGGATGAAAGGCAACAAGAACTTGCCAAAATGCTCAAAGTTGATGGCCGCCGTGCCCGCCACAATCATGATGTCGAAGCAGAAACCACTGATACGGTTGAGCATATAGTTGTTGATGTATTCGCGGCTCATCAGCTTGGCTTTCTTGAAGCCCTTCAAGGCGTTCTTGAAGAGAATACCAAACAGGGTACCGATGAGGAAGTTGAAGCCCCACAGCATGGGTTTCAAGGTGTTGGTACCGAAGTTACCCAACTCCATGCCCTGGATCCAGTTGGTGAACAGATAGACCAGGAAATACACAAACAGCACCATACTGATTTGTATCGAGAGCTTGTCGACCGACTCGGCATCGGGAATCTCGCCCTTGCTTTCATAGTCCTGCAACGTGTTGACCTGGGCTTCGGCGATTTTCTTCCTCGAAAGGATGCCTTTACGGCGCAGGATGTTCATATAGATGACGCCGACCACGCTACCCACCACGAAACCCGTGGCAGCAATGGAAAGGCCAAAGTCGGCACCCGGGAAGTCGACGCCCTGCTGCGTGGCCCAACCCGTGAAGATCTTACCGAAGTTCAAGGCCTGTCCCGGTCCCTGGCCATAGCCCATAGGCAACAGCAGACCAGCAGCATAGAACAAACGCCTGCCAAAGTAGAAGAACAGGATGGAGATGACGAGGCCCACGATGCCTTGTATGACATAGGTGGAAGCCGTCAAGGCACCTGTCTCAATCACCTTCATCGGCGTGGATCTCGATTCAATCTTGTTGTTCTTCAAGGCCAAGGCCACAAATCCCAAGCCCAAGGCATGATAGGTCACGATCTCCATCATAGGCTTGTTGATGATTTCGCGGCAGCTGGGGAATTGTTTGAAAATGAGTAGCAATAAGCCGCCCAACAAAGCAGAGGGCAGCAAGCTCTTGTTTAGGAAAGGTATCTTGGTTCTCAGCACGTTACCCAAAAGAAGGGCCGTCGCCAAAATACAAAACTGAATCAACCATTGCCAAGCTTGAGGCTGGTCAAAGGTCATCACCGTAGTTTCAAGTAAAACCATACCAATAAGTTTTAATCCTTATTTAATTATTCCTCTAAATCATAACCACATTGATGAAGCGCATTCTGATAATCCTGTCCGTCGATGGCATAGCGCAGTTTATAATATGTGTTGCGAGGCTTCCCGTTGTATTCCAAAACCTCCCAACACTCCTTCTTCCATAACGATTTCTCAAAAAACGATGCCGACAAATCACTGTATTTCAACACAACACTATCATTAAAACAGATAAATTCGTCACGCATCGCCCAAACCGATAAAGTAGTCCCAGCATCGCTGTAACTTGCATCATACCAATCTTTAATAAGCACCTCACATTCAGGTTGTAAATCCAAAGTATCTAGTAATCCTCTTACAGAACAAACTATCCGGAGAGATTTCGGCATTTTGTTCACCACGAAGTATTCCTCATGATAGGCAGAATCGTAATGGCAAGAGTAACAAATAAATGCAATGATTGCGATGAGAAATATTTTTTTTGCTTTCATATCATAATTCTCTTGGTTTGTAAATTTGACATAAAGAATTGCAAAAATACTTCTTTTTCTCTAATGTTGTTCTTAATGATAATAGTTTTATTTTTGCGGCATGAAAAAGCCGCTGCAACTGTTTTACACTTTTTTCAAGATCGGGGCCTTCACCCTCGGCGGCGGCTACGCCATGCTGTCGATGGTGGAGAAGGCCGTCGTCGACCAGAAGAAATGGATTCCCAACGACGAGTTTTGGGACATGATCGCCGTGGTTCAATCGCTCCCCGGTGTATTTGCCGTCAACACGGCCTTGTACGTCGGGCATCGGGTGGCTGGTGCCAAAGGTGCCTTCGCTGCCATGCTGGGTGCCATCATTCCATCCATCACCATCATTTTGCTTTTGGCCACCGTCTTTCGTGAGTACCGCGACCAACCCGTGGTGGAGCGCATCTTCAAGGGCATCCGTCCCTGCGTGGTGGCCCTCATCCTCGCCCCTTCGCTGCGTATGATCAAGTCGGCCAAGGTGACTTGGAAGACCGCCATCATCCCCATCGCCACAGTGCTTCTCATCTGGTGGTGCAAGATCTCGCCCGCCTACGTGATCCTCGCCGCCATCGCAGGAAGCCTCATCTATGCGCTGATCATCAGACACAAGACACAAGACGCGGGAGGGAATCCCCCCGTCCCCCTTTCAAGGGGGAGCCGTCCCACGTCTTGTGTCTCGAAGTCAAAAAGTCAAAAAGAGAAGGAGGCCGAGTCATGATTTACCTGCAACTGCTTTGGGTCTTTGTGAAAATCGGCGTGTTGGGCTTCGGCGGCGGCTATGCCATGCTCTCTCTCATCCAACACGAGGTGGTGGACCATTACGCTTGGATGAGCACCACCGATTTCGCCGACATGGTGGCCATCTCGCAGATGACCCCCGGTCCCATCTCCATCAACCTGGCGACATACGTGGGCTACACCACGGCGGGCTTCGGCGGTTCGTTGCTGGCCTCCTTTGCACTATGTCTGCCCTCCATCATCATGGTGTATCTCATCCTCAGGCTCTTCATGAGCAAGAGAAACAACGCCTTGATGGACAACACCCTGAAAGGCTTGAAACCCGCCATCGCAGGCCTCATCTTCGCCGCCGGCCTCTCCATGATGAACCTGCAGAACTTCCCTGACTTCGGCCGCGGACAATACAACATCAGCGTCATCATCTGCGTGCTGGCGTTTGTGGCCTCCTATTTCTTTAAGGCCAATCCGATATTGCTGATTGTACTGTCGGGCGTGGTGGGGTTCTTTGCATATTAGCCAAGGTCCCTGAGCCCGTCGAAGGGCCGACTATCCTTGCATCATCCCCATATCCACCGTCACCATTGCCGCCAACGCCTCCACTAACACGACGGCACGCGGCAAAGCGCACACATCATGCCGTCCGCCGATGGCGATTTGGCAAGTCTCCCCTGCCCGATTCACGGTTTGCTGAGGTTGGGCCAAGCTTGGAATAGGCTTGAAAGCCACACGGAAAACAACATCATTTCCGTTGGTGATGCCACCTTGGATGCCACCGGAATGGTTGGTCGCAGTGGTGATTTTGCCCTCTTTATTAATATAGGTGTCGTTGGCCTCTGAGCCTTTCATACCTGCTAAGGCAAAGCCGTCACCGACTTCAAAGCCTTTCACGGCGGGGAGGCTGAACATGGCGTGAGCCAACTCTGCCGAGAACTTGCCAAACATCGGTTCGCCCAAGCCAGCAGGAACACCCATGATACGACATTCGACGATGCCACCCACGGTGTCGCCCTCTCTACGAGCCCGTTCTGCGTCACCCATAACGGTAACCTTGGCAATGACTCGAATACCTTTTTCCTTCAATAGCTGCTTTGCTATGGCACCTGCCACCACGATAGGCAACGTTGTTCTTGCCGAAGCCCTGCCACCACCACGCCAGTCGCGGAGACCATATTTCTGTTCGTAGGTAAAATCGGCGTGCGAGGGACGATATACGTCTTTCAGAGCCTCATAATCCTCTGGCTTACAGTCCACATTGCGTACCATAAAGGCGATGGGCGTGCCTAAAGCGACGCCATCGAGCAAGCCAGATAGCCACTCGATTTGGTCGGGTTCCTTGCGTTGTGAAGCCGTCGAGGATTGCGCCGTCTTACGTCTAAGTAATTCGCTGTCAATGAAATCGAAGTCCAGTTTCAGTTGCGACGGGCAGCCGTCGATGACGCCACCGATGGCCGTGCCATGCGACTCGCCAAAGGTGGTGAGCCTGAAGATATGTCCAATGGTATTCATGAGGCAAAAATAAGAAATAAAACAATTTGCCTATGTCATTCCGAGGATTTTATCGGCATAGATACGCTCGCCTTGAAGGCTCGGTATGACATGCCGATAAAATCCGAAGTGAATCTATAGGCAAATATGTCCAAGTTTTTGTATTTTTGCAGCCGCAATGGACAAAAAGAGCACAAATAGCAACATCAAGATAAAGAACAAGCGCGCCACGTTCGAGTATTTCCTCGTGGAGACGCTCACGGCAGGCATCGTGCTGACCGGTACGGAGATCAAGTCCATCCGTGGCGGCAAGGCGAGCCTGGCGGATTCGTATTGCAGCTTCAAAGGCAACGAGTTGTTTGTCATCGGGATGCACATCGCCGAATACGCCCAAGGCACTTACAACAACCACGACCCCAAGCGTGACCGCAAGTTGTTGCTCAACGCCCGCGAACTGCGCAAGCTGAAAAACAAAGTGCAAGAAAAGGGTTTCACCATCGTGCCCGTCACCCTTTTCATCAACGAGAACGGGTTGGCCAAATTGGACATTGCCCTAGCCCGAGGCAAACACTACTACGACAAGCGAGAGAGCCTGAAGACCAAGGACTCGAAGCGGGAGTTGGAAAGGATGGAGAGATATTAGTTGTCAGTTGTTTAGTTGTTTAGTTGTTCAGTTATGGGAACGCAAACTGAACAACTGCAAACTGCTAACTATCAACTGATTAAAAGCTGAAGCAGTAGCCTACACGAATGGAAATCGGTGCTGAGTATGGTGTACCCCAAGCCGAGTTCTGATCGCCACCCCAACTCAGGTTGTAAAGCACCATGTAATACACATAACTACCCGCATAAGTATATTGACGGTAGCCGCCGCCAACGAAAATGCTGTTGAACCACCGGCTCCCCGCCGTCTCATGATTCCAACGCGCAAAGCCATACATCACCTCATCCTCGACATGGAGGAAAAGCCCTTTGTACACCTGACAATTGGTATAAGGTGCCACGCCGAAATAATGGGCATAGGTGCTTCCATAGACACGGTTGAAATCGCACGACAAGTCATACACCCCGCGAACGCCCACTTCCCAAGGGCTGAGGATGCGATAGCCAAACTGAGGAGCAATGGAGACGTTGAGGTAGTTGCCATACATGCCGCCGCCAACGTTACCACCGACGACGAATTTTCCTTTCATATCCGGCACATCAGGAAGCAACTGTGCCGAGGCCTTGCCAGCCCAGCCGAAAAGCATCAAACAAAGCGATGCGATGATTGCAAAACGTTTCATATTCGTGATATTTTCCGCAAAAATACAATAAAATCCGAATCCAGCCGTATCAATAAATAATTTATCTTTGTCCCTTCAAAACACCGTCATGAAAAAACAACACATCTTATATCTTATGCTGGCTTTGTTGTTCCTGGGTTATTCCTGCAAAAAGGAGAATCCCATCAGCAACGACCCGAGCCTAAAGCTTTCATTTTCAACCGATACCCTGCTTTTCGATACCGTCTTTACCTCATTAGGTTCAACCACACACCACCTGATGATCTACAATAAGCATGACGACGATCTGAAGATCAGCTCCATAAGACTCCTTGGCGGCGAGGATTCGCCCTACCGTCTCAACCTCGACGGCGAGAGCGGCACCGAGTTCTACGACAAGGTCATCCCCGCCAACGATAGCCTCTTCTCATTCATGCGCGTCACCATCAACCCGAACGACCTCAACACGCCTTTCGTAGTGGAAGATGAGCTGGAGTTTATCACCAACGGCAACACTCAGACCGTCAAGCTCTTGGCGTGGGGACAAAACGCCAACTACATCGTTGCTGACAAGGTGGTGATCATCGGCGGAGAGCCTTATCCTTACCATATCGTTGCCGATAGCCTGCAAACCACGGTGTGGACCAAAGAAAAGCCTTACGTCGTCTACGGCTATGCACTCATTAACTCGTATGGAACCCTAAGAATCGAAGAAGGCACTCGCATCTACTGTCACCAAAACGGCGGCATTCTTTCGTGGAGCGACGGACAACTTATCATCGACGGAACCGCCGAGGAACCTGTCATCATTCAAGGCGACCGTTTGGAACCTTATTACCAAAACACGCCAGGGCAATGGCAACAGATATTAATGATGGATGGTCGCGCCGGAGCTGACCATCGCATCAGCCACGCCATCATCCGCAACGGCACCATCGGCCTCAACAGCCAATCGGTACTGAAACCTACGGAATGCGCCTTGCGTATCGACAACACCATCGTTGAAAACCAAAGCGGCTACGGCCTGTTCTCCATCCTCTATGCCGTTGAGGCCAAGAACTTCGTCATCGCCAACTGCGGTTTTGCCAACTTCTGGGCCTTTGGTGGTGACTACCGTCTGGTGCACGGCACCATAGCCAACTACTGGGACGCCAACGAACACAACAAGAACCTCGCCGTGCAAGTGACGAACTATGCCAAAGACGCACAGACGGAACAGCTGTTCTACTATCCCTTCCACATGGAGATGGACAACTGCATCGTCTATGGCAAGCAAAAAGACGAATTCTCAACCCAATTCAGTGCCGAGGCCGACTCCACCTTCGTGCTCGACCACTGTTTGGTCAAATCCGAGAAATTCAACGGAAACATGGCTGGATTCAACCATTGTCTGTTTAATATGGAACCTTATTTTGCTGACTATAAGGGCAATTTCCATATCGACAGCATCGCCTCTTCCGTCATCGGCACGGGCAATCCCATCTTCGGCAACGAAGTGCCCTACGACCTCGACGGCGTCTCCAGGGCTGGCATGCCCGACATAGGCGCCTATCAGTTTATTCCGAACTAATACACCACCTTCACATTCAAGGTCTTGGTGTTGCCTGCACCATCGGTCACCACCACCTTAACCTTGTTGGTGCCCGCCTTGATGCGGTCATCGAACTCATAATACAACAAGGCGTTCTTGGCATCGTATTGGCCCAGCACCCAGGCATCGTTGAGATAGATGTTGTAGGTATCGACTCCCGTCATGTCGTCACTGATCTTGAAACGAAGCGACTTCAATGCCTTCACTGACTGTCCGTCCTTGAAGTTGGACGCCGAGACCTTGGGGGCCACCGAGTCAATCTTGATGGTGTACTCGCCCATCGTGCGTGTCTCCACCTCCATGGCACCGTTTTTCATCTTACCGCCCAGCGACGATACCTTACCGTTTTTGTCGATGCTGGCGATATACATCCTTGAATCGCGGGCCCATTCCTCTTGGGGTATAATGCGCACCTTGAAATTTTTGAAAGTCGTCATCTCCTCGTCGCCGAAACGGAAGATGCGTGAGCAGCAGCCACGTTCGTCGCGTTGCCCTGTCTGTATCCATTCGTCGCGGAAGAGCGTGTTCTTCTCCATTGTCACGCTGAAGTCTTCGATAACGATCTCGGAATTCAGCGAGCCGTCGGCCTTCACGAAATACTCGCTACGCCAACGCTGGGGACGCTCCACCTCAACCGGGGCCACACCCACGAGCTTGTAACGCAGCCTTGCGGTGTTGCCGGCATAGTCGCTGATCTTGAAGCAGACACTCACCGTATCGCCTTCAGCCACCTTCACCGTTCCGTTTTTCACGGCAATCATGTGCAGTCTGTTGTTCGGGTCGGTCTCGGTACGCACATAGCTCGACTTCTTCTGCTTGTAATGACGGTAGTCGAGAAGGCTGTTCACATAGCGCGGCTCGCTGTAGGAGAAGCTGTCGGCCTCCACCTGGAAAGCCAGCACATCGTCGAGGTAAAGCTCATAGAGATAAGGGCCGTTCTTATTCGTGGAGGTGCCCACCTGGTCGTAGGTGCAGATGCCAAAGGCTATCTCTCCGTTGGCATACACGTAGGGACGGTCTTTCAGGCTATAGCGTCCATTCTCGCCCGCCACCGAGAAATACATCGGCTTGATGCCGCCTTCCAACTGTGCCTCCTCACCTATGGGATACACCGACGCGCCCAAAATCATGGGTTTCACATTGTCTTCGATCTGATAGCCGAAATACAATGGGTTGACGGGTTTCTCACTATCCGTATGACGGATTTCGAAATGCAGATGGGGTCCGCCTGAGCCACCCGAGTTGCCCGAATAGGCTATCAAATCACCCCTCTTGACGGGGAATTTGTCCTTGTCGGGAAAGATCTGCGCAGCAAAGGTTTTGTTCTTATATTGGTATTGCTTGACATACTTGGCAATCTCACCCGAGAAACGCTGCAAGTGGGCATACACCGAGGTATAACCATCATAATGCGTGATATACAACACGTTACCATAACCATAGGGCGACACCCCGATGCGGCTCACGTAACCGTCGGCCACGGCATAGACCTTCTTCCCCTCTACCGCCTGTGTCTTGATGTCGAGACCCGCATGGAGATGGTTAGGGCGCAACTCACCAAAGGTGGCGGAGAGATAGATAGGAATGTCGACGGGCTTGCCATACTTGGGGAAGTTCTCTTGAGCCATAAGGCCCATACAAGCAAAAAGTAGCGAAACGAGAAGGAAGGAACGCGTTTTCATAGTCACAGTTTTCTTATTGTTGAAATAATGTGCAAAGATACGCCATTTTTCCTATTTTTGCAACGGGAAAACAAAGAAAAACGATGCGTCGTCACACCAGAAAAGAGAAATTCCAGGAATGGCTTTCATCGCCATACATGCTGCTGATTTACAGGCTGCTGGCCATACTACTCGCCATCAGCATCAGCCGCTGGATGCTCTATCTCTTCAACTCCCAGTTCTTCCATCAGCTGAACCTGAAGCAGGCCATGGGGCTCTATGTGAACGGCATGCGTTTCGACCTCCCTATAGTCATCGGACTCAACATCTTGGTCATCCTGTTTTATTGTCTTCCCTCCAAAGTCATCTATAACAAAGGCCTACAGCGTTTCATCGATATCGTATACGTTGTCGTGAATTCCCTGGCCATCCTGTTGAATTTCATTGACATCGTTTGTTTCAATTTCTTCGGCAAGCACCTCACCATTGACTTCCTGAAGATTTTGGGCAACTCCGACGAGGTCTCGTTTGGCGTCATCAAACAAGTCTTCTTCGACTATTGGTACCTCCTGGTCATCTTCATCCTTTTCGTGTTGATCCTCATCGTGGTAGCCCAACACACCCGACTCCGCAAACACGAGAAAGAAGAGCCTCCACACTGGCATCTCAAGCAATCCATCAGCTTGGTGATCATGCTGGTCCTCTCCGTCATCGCCTGGCGAGGTGGATGGCAGGCCAAGCCCATCACCATGAAGACGGCCATGCAATATGCCGACCCGCAGAATGCGCCCATCCTACTCAACACGCCGTTTTGCCTGCTACACACACACGAAAACCCGCTGCAGATCATAGAAAACCCTGAAAGAGTGCCCTTCTCGCCCATCCACGAGGACTTGAAGGCCAACAGGTTCCTGGTCGGAGACAGCATAGAAGCCGATACGACTGCCAACAACGTGGTCGTCCTCATCATGAAAAGCATCGGCCAGGAGATGATCGGCTATTACAACCCCGAACGACGCTTCAACCTCACGCCTTTCCTGGATTCCATCCTATCCAACAGCCTCACCTTCAACGGTATGGCTAATAGCAGAAGAAGCCTCGAGGTGCTGCCTTCCATCCTTGCCAGCATCCCCTCGCTGATGGAGAACGACTTCGTCAGGTCGCCTTATGCCGACAACGACTTCGATGCTTTTGCACAGCACCTGCAGCAAAAGGGGTACAACACCATCTTCATGCATGGCGGCAGAAACGGCGTACAAGGCTTCGACGTCTTCTCACGTCGTGCCGGGTTCAAGAACTACTTCGGCCGCATCGAATATGGCGACGACAGTGACTACGACGGACAATGGGGCATCTACGACGGTCCCTTCCTGCAATATGCCGCCACCACGATGAGCAGGGTCCACGAGCCCTTTGCCACAGCCATTTACATGCTCTCCTCGCGCTATCCTTACAAAGTGCCTTACGACTTCAAGCTACCCGAGGACAGCTATTTCTGGACGGGCTTCGAGAAGACCGTCTATTACACCGACTGTGCCTTACGCGATTTCTTCGAGACCGCTTCGACGAAGCCCTGGTTTGACCGCACCCTGTTCGTCATCACCTCCGACTGTTCCAACAGCGAGCACTTCAACCCAAGATACAGCAACGTCTGGGGCATGTATTCCATCCCCATCGCCTTCTATCAACCCAGCCGCATCAAGCCTGAGAAGTGTGAAGAGATCGCCGAGCAGATCGACCTCGGTCCCTCCATCCTCTCCGCCTTGAAAGTCAACGACACCCTGCTCTCATTCGGGCGCAACCTCTTCGACACCCTCAGCGAGCCTACCTTCATCAGCTACTTCAACCTCACCTACCAATACGGCGACGGCACCTATCTCGTGCAATCCGACGGGCAAGACCCCTTCGGCATCTACAAGCCCATTCACGACCCCGTCTTGAGCGACAACCTTATCGATAGGCTGCAATGTCCCGATATCTTCGCCAAGCTTTATGCCTTCCTGGAAGAATACAGCAACAGGATGATCCAAAACAAACTCAAACCCACCTACGACAGCATCCATGAGCAAGCAGAAGATACGATTCATCATTAACCCTATCTCAGGCACAAAGCACAAGGACCAGCTCCCGAGCCAGATTGAGTCCCATCTCGACCATACGAGGTTCGACTACGAGATCTTTTTGTCGCAATACGCAGGCCATGCCACCATCCTTGCCAAAGACGCCGTCAACCAGCACGTCGACATCCTCGCCGTGGCCGGTGGCGACGGCTCCATCAACGAAGTGGGCACGCCGCTCATCGGCACCGACCTCGCCTTGGCCGTCATCCCATGCGGCTCGGGCAACGGCCTGTCGCGCTGCCTCGACCTCCCTTTGGACCCCGTGAAGGCCCTGCAGGTCATCAACGGCGGCTACAAGCGCAAGATCGACACCGTCGACATCAACGGCACGCCTTTCATCAGCATCTCAGGCACGGGCTACGACGCCAAGGTGGCTGAGGACTACAGCAAAGACCCACGCAGGGGGTTCGATACCTATTTCAAATACATCCTGCGCAACTACATCACCATGAAGGAGCAACCCTACTCCATCGTCATGCCCGACCAGACGATGGACGTGCAGGCCTTCTTCATCTCGTTCGCCAACTCCAACCAGATGGGCTACGACTTCCCCATCTCGCCCCATGCCTCGTTGTGGGACGGCAAAGTCGACCTCTGCATTGTGCAGAAACCCAATCCCCTGGAGCTGCCTATCATCGGGGGTTTCATGCTCGACGGCATGATGGACAAGGCACCGAAAGTGAAAATCATACAGACCCCCGAGGCCACCATCATACGTCCCAAAGCCGACGTCATCAACCTTGACGGCGAATCCGTCATGATGGAGAAAGACCTCCATATCAAAGTCAACCCATTAAGTCTCAACATTATCTGCCATGAAACACAAAAGTGACAACAACGGAACCGTCTACTCCACCAACCCCGACTACGTGTTCGACTATGGCGAGGAAGAGGTCATCACCCTCGAGCCTGCCAAGCAGAACCTCCGTGTCATGCTCGACAAGAAACAAAGGGCGGGCAAAAAAGTGACGCTCATCACCGGATTCAAAGGCTCCGACTTCGACCTGGCCGTCTTAGGCAAGGAGCTGAAATCGGCCTGCGGCGTAGGCGGCAGCGTCAAAGACGGAGAGATCTTGCTACAAGGTGATTTTCGAGAAAAGGTGTTGGCTTTATTGCTTCAAAAAGGATATACAAAAACCAAAATCAGCGGATTATGATTGAAAAATACATAGAAATACTCAATGGCATTGGCGAAAGTATGCATTTTGGCGCCACGACCTCGCTGGCCATCGCCGAGGGTATTGCCGTCGCCACATTGATTGTCATCGGCCTTCTTCTCTATTTCCTTGCCCGTTTCATCATCAGCAAGACCATAAATGTGCTAATAAAGAAGACACCTTCTAAATACGACGACCTGTTGATCAAAAACAAGGTGTTTGTGCGCATCTGCCTCCTCATCCCGGCCATCCTCGTCAAGTATTACCTCAAAGACGCCATGCCCGACTTCCCAGGAGCTGTAGCCATCATCACCAAGATAACCAAGATCTACGAAATCACCGTCTATGCCTCCATCTTGATGGCCTTGGTGAATACCGCACACGAGCTCTACAACTCCTTTGAGACCTCGAAGCTGAAACCTATTGAAGGTCTGGTTCAAGTCATCAAAGGCATCATCATCGCCATCAGCGTGTTGCTCATCACCACCTTCCTCTTGGGCAAAAGCCTTTACAGCATCATCATTGGTTTGGGCACCATCTCAGCCGTCCTCATGCTGATCTTCCAGGACTCCATCAAAGGCTTTGTAGGCAGCATCCAGCTGTCGATCAACGATATGCTCCGCATCGGCGACTGGATTGCCGTAGGCAATGCCGACGGCACCGTGCAGGAAATCAACCTCACCACCGTGAAGGTGCAAAACTGGGACAACACCATTACCACTATCCCGACCTATCAATTGGTTTCAAGCCCCTTCACCAACTGGCGCGGCATGTCGGAGTCGGGAGGCCGCCGCATCGCACGCAGCATCAATATCGACGTCAACACCATACGCTATTGCACACCCGAGATGCTGGAGAAATACAAGCAGTATTCCTTGGTGAAAGACTACATCACACAGCGTGAAGAGGAGATCCAAGAATACAACAAGGCCAACAATATCGACACCAGCCAAGTCCTGAACGGACGCCAACAGACCAACCTCGGCATCTTCCGTGCCTATATCAAGGCCTACCTCAACAACAACCCGAAACTCAACCACAACCTCACCATGATGGTGCGACAGCTGCAGCCCACCGAGTTTGGTGTGCCGTTGCAGATCTATGCCTTCAGCAGCGACAAGCAATGGGTCAACTACGAGGAAATCCAAAGCGACATCTTCGACCATATTATTTCGGCGGCGACGATGTTTGACCTCAAGATTTATCAAAAGCATTAGTGAGAATTGAGAATTGAGAATTGAGAATTGACAATAAAATACGTTGGATTTTTGATTTGAGAAGTGAGAGGTATGAATGCTGGAGTTGTCTTTACGGAGAAGTATTTGAGGCTGATGTTCAAGTCGTTGCGCGACGCCACGCCTGATGAGGTGATGGAGGAGTTGGAGCATTGTCGCCGCGAGAACCGCCGCCCCGTGCGCGTGCCACGCTATTTCAGAGGTTACTTCACCGAGGAGAAATACCAAGCCTCAACAGGCTTCGAGATGCAGGTGTTCAAGCACCTTGACAAGCACTCTTCGGCCCTTCGACAGGCTCAGGGACCTCAAAAACGCAAGCTCATCCTCTATCTCCACGGCGGCGCCTTCATCTACCCACCGGTGTTTTTCCACTGGCGCTTCCTCCACGACCTCGCCCTGCGCACGCATTGCGACACCTTGATGCCGGTCTATCCCAAGTCTCCCGAATACGTCTGCGAATATTCGGTTAAGACCGTTTTGGAGTATTACAGAAACATCTCCGAATCCAAACAATATGACGAGATTCATCTCGTTGGCGATTCTGCTGGGGCTTGTCTATGCCTCGTGGTAGCCCAAGAAGCCCACAAGAACGGCTGGCAGAAACCTGCCACCACTACCCTTCTCTCGCCCTGCGTCGACCTCAGCCACACCAAGGAAAAAGAGATGCGCGCCCTGCAAGACAAGGACAGCATGCTCCAACTCGACCGTGTCATCGCCTTGAATGCCATCTGGCAGGCCGACCTGCCCGCCCAGCATCCTTGGGTCAGCCCGGTGTTCGGCGACTTCAGCGGTGTCGACAACCTAAGCGTCTACTTCGGCTCTGACGAGATCCTGCAACCCGACGACCTCTTTCTCAAAGAGATGTACGAAAAAGCCGGCAAGGAAGGTTGTTTTCACGAGTTTGAGGGTATGTTCCATACCTTTGCCATGTTTCCCATCCCTGATGGGTTCAAGGCGGTAAAAATGATAGCCAAAAGCATTACATCTAAATAAACTCCAATTCATCATGCAGAAATTCAAAGACATAATCAAAGAAGAACTCAAAGGGTGGAAGCCGTTCGACGTCATCTGGCTGGTGACGGTGAGCGTGGTCATCACGGTGATGTCCATCCTGTTCAAATACGACAAGACCAGTGACCAATTCTACTGGATCCACATCGTGGCTGCGACCTGCGGTATCATCAACGTGGTGTTGGGCGGCAAAGGCAAGCTCTCCAACTACCTCTTCGGCTTCATCCACTGCTGCCTGATGATTTACATCACTTTGATCTCAAGACTCTATGCCGATTTTGGCGTGACCGTCTACAACTTCGTCATGCAGTTTGTGGGCTTCTTCACCTGGGCAAAGAACATGAACCACGAGACCCACGAGGTGATGAAGATCCATATGACCAATAAGAACAGGTTTATCTGTCTCGCCGTCATCGTGGCGGGTACGATAGGCTTTGGCCTGCTGATGAAATACTTCACCAACGACCTCGCCCCCTTCGCCGACTCGGCCAAGGCCGTGATGCAGGTGGTAGCCATGATACTGATGGTCAGGATGTTCAGCGAGCAGTGGTGGCTCTGGATTGCCATCAACTGCGTCAGCATTTTCTTGTATATCAAGGCGGGCAACTTCCCCATCACAATGATGTATGTCGTTTATCTTGTCAATTCCATCATCATGTGCGTGCGCTGGGAGAAAGAAGCCACCGCCAACGACAAACTGCTCAAATGAAAGACACACAACGTAATACAAAGCTAATCGGAGCCATAGCGGTGGCCATGTCAGCCATGCTTTGGGGTGTGGATGGTATATTGCTCACGCCTCAGCTCTACAACCTCAACACCGCCTTCGTGGTCTTCGTCATCCACCTCTTCCCCTTCCTGCTGATGAACGTGTTCTTCTTCAGGGAATACCGTCACTTGAAGACCATGACGCGCTCCGACTTGATCTATTTCCTTCTCATCGCCTTGTTTGGTGGCGCCTTGGGCACCTTGGCCATAGTCAAGTCGCTGTTTCTGTTGCATTTCAACAACCTTTCGGTCGTGGTGCTCTTGCAAAAGCTCCAGCCCGTCTTTGCCGTCATCTTGGCGCGTATCATCCTGAAAGAGAGAATCAAAAAGCACTTCGCGCTTTGGGCCTGCTTCGCCCTCATCGGTGGCTATTTCCTCACCTTCGGTTGGTCGCTGCCCGACTTCAGCACCGAAGGCATCACCACGGTTTATGCGGCTTTGCTCTCACTGTTGGCGGCCTTCTCCTTCGGCAGTTCCACGGTATTTTCCAAGAAGATCTTAGGCAACTATTCCTTTGTCACCTCCACGTTTTTCCGTTACGGCTTCACCACGCTGATCATGCTGATCATCGTGCTGTTTGCCGGCCATATCGGCGACTTCTCACAGATCACGCCGCGCAACTGGCTCTTCATCGCCCTCATCGGCCTGACGACAGGTTCGGGAGCCATCTTCCTATATTACTATGGCCTACGCCACGTGAAGGCCTCGTTGTCCACTTTCCTTGAGCTGATGTATCCCATCACCGCCGTGGTATTGGATTACTTCGTCAACGGCACAAAGTATTCACCCGTGCAGTGGGCAGCGGCCTTTGTGATGCTGTTTGCCATCGTGATGTTGAATGTTAGCGGGAAAGAAAAGGAATAGATTCCCTTCGGGAATGGAATTAGGCATATAGTGACAAGCGGCGGCTATTAGCAGTTTTCTGTCAGTAGCTGTCTCAAGCCGCCGTTAATAACAATAAATAGTACTCCATTCCCGAAGGGAATCTCATCAAATCCAAATTTACCAATTATTCCCGTTTTTTGTTTATTTTTGCAACATCAACAAAAAAAGTAACACCATGGACAACGAAATCAAGAGAATCTATTCTGGCTCAGTCGTCAACGCCGAGTTTATCGGCAGCGTACTTGAGCAGAACGACATCCAGTTCCTCATCCGTAACTTCCAGGAAGAAAGCCTTGTGGCTGGCTGGGCTGCTGGCACCATCAAAGGCGACGCCTCTGTGTATGTCTTCGACAAGGACTACGACAAGGCCATGCTGCTGTTGGATGAGATCAATGCTGCAGAGATGGAAGAAGAGTAAAACAGCAAGGGCTTCAGAAAGTATGTCATTCCTACGCTGGCATGTGGGCAAGCATGGAATCTATACTTTCTGAAGCCGACTTTTTTTGTTATTTCTTTTTCTAAACCGCCTCCCATAGATTCCCAGCCTCCCCTGCATACCTCTTCAGGAATGACATGGGAGGCTGGCTTTCTATTAATTCCTGAAGATCAGTCCATCGCCTTGCACGTCGACAATGATGGTCTTCGTCTTGTCGACCGACTCGGCCAAGATCATCTTCGAGAGCGAGTTGAGCAGCTCACGCTGCATCATACGCTTCACAGGACGCGCACCATACTGCGGGTTGTAGCTCTGCTTTGCGATGAAGTCGACCGCGGCATCGGTGATGTCAATCTTGATATCGTTGGCAGCCAGCATCTTCTGCACGCTGCGGAACTGCATCCTCACGATGTCGGCAATCTGGCTCTCGTCCAAAGGCTTGAACATGATGATGTCGTCGACACGGTTCAGGAACTCAGGACGCATGAACTGCTTCAGCTGTTCCATCACCTCGTTACGGGTCTTCTCGAAGACTTCCTCGTCGTTGCTGCCATTCAGCAGGGCGAAGTTGTCCTGGATGACGTTGGCGCCGATGTTGGAGGTCATGATGACGATGGTGTTCTTGAAGTCCACCGTACGACCCTTGTTGTCGGTCAGACGGCCGTCGTCCAACACCTGCAGCAGGATGTTGAACACGTCGGGGTGAGCCTTCTCGATTTCATCCAACAAGATGACGCTGTAAGGCTTACGACGCACGGCCTCGGTCAGTTGACCACTCTCTTCGTAGCCCACATATCCTGGAGGCGCTCCGATGAGTCGCGACACCGTGTGACGCTCCTGGTACTCCGACATGTCGATACGCACCATGGCGTTCTCGTCGTCGAACAAGAACTCAGCCAACGCCTTGGCCAGCTCGGTCTTACCCACACCCGTGGTACCCATGAAGATGAAAGAACCGATAGGACGTTTGGCATCCTGCAAGCCCGCACGGCTACGACGTATGGCATCGCTCACGGCAGTGATAGCCTCGTCCTGACCCACCACACGCTTGTGCAGCTCGTCTTCGAGGTGCAGCAGCTTCTCGCGCTCGCTCTGCATCATCTTGTTGACCGGGATGCCCGTCCAACGCGACACAATCTCTGCCACGTCGTCGGCACCGACTTCCTCGTCCACCAGCGGATGGTCGCCTTGCGCCGCACTCAAGTCGGCCTTGGCCTTCTCAATGGCGGCCTCAGCCTCACGAATCTTGCCGTAACGCAGCTCAGCCACACGGCCGTAGTCGCCGTCACGCTCAGCCACCTCGGCTTGGTGCTTATAGGTCTCTATGTTACTCTTTTCCTTCTGGATAAGTTCCACGTAGTTGCGTTCGGTCTCCCACTTGGCCTTGATGGCGGAGCGTTTGTCGTTGAGTTCGGCCAGCTCCTTCCCTATCTCCTCCACTTTCTTGTTATCGTTCTCGCGCTTGATGGCCTCGCGTTCGATTTCCAATTGTCGGATAGCACGTTCCACGTCTTCGAGCTCTTCAGGCATCGAGTCGATTTGCAGCCTCAGACGCGAGGCGGCCTCGTCGATCAGGTCGATGGCCTTATCGGGCAGGAAACGGTCGGAGATGTAACGCACCGACAGCTGCACGGCCGAGATAATAGCCTCGTCCAAGATACGGATGTGGTGGTGCGTCTCGTAACGCTCCTTCAGGCCACGCAAGATGCTGATGGCCGAAGCCTCGTCAGGCTCGTCGATCATGACCTTCTGGAAACGACGCTCCAGAGCCTTGTCCTTCTCGAAATACTGTTGGTATTCCTTCAATGTGGTGGCACCGATGGCACGCAGCTCGCCACGCGACAAGGCCGGCTTCAGGATGTTGGCCGCGTCCATGGCGCCTTCGCCGCCGCCTGCGCCTACCAAGGTATGGATCTCGTCGATGAACAGGATGACCTCGCCATCGCTGTCGACGACTTCCTTGACGACATTCTTCAGACGTTCCTCAAACTCGCCCTTGTATTTGGCGCCGGCCAGCAAAGCACCCATGTCCAAGCTGAACACGGTCTTGCTCTTCAGGTTCTCTGGCACGTCGCGGTTGACGATACGCTGGGCCAAACCCTCCACGATGGCGGTCTTACCCACACCAGGCTCACCTATTAAGATAGGGTTGTTTTTGGTGCGTCGGCTCAGGATCTGCAGCACACGACGGATCTCCTCGTCACGGCCAATCACGGGGTCGAGTTTGCCTTGTTGGGCCAATTCGTTCAGGTTCTTGGCGAAACGGTTCAGGCTGTCGTAGTTCTGCTCGGCATCCTGCGAGTCGACCTTCTTGCCCTTACGGAACTGCATAATGGCTTTTTCAAGTTCATCCTTGCGGATGCCTTGGTCCTTCATCATCTGCGAGGCCGAGCTGTTGCTTTCGAAGACTGCCAGCAACAGGTGTTCGATGGAGACGTATTCGTCGCCCATCTTCTTGGCCAATGCAATGGCGTCATTGAAGGTCTTGCTGACCTCGGAGGAATAATACAATTCGGAGCCGCTTGTGCGCGGTTGGGTGTTGATAGCTTGATCCAGGGCATCATTCAAGCGCGAGATATTGACGCCCAGCTTCTTCATCAGGTTGGGCACCAGGTAGTCGTCGCTCAATATCATACCCTTCAGCAGGTGGAAGTTCTCCACGGTCTGGCTCTGGTGGCTTTGCGCTATCTCCTGAGCCTTCCCGATGGCTTCCTGTGATTTGATTGTGAATTGGTTGATGTTCATTTTTGGGTTTCCTTTCTGTTTTTCGGTCAAGGCCCCATCAAAATCCCCGCCAATCCCATCAAAGCGAAAAAACGGCAGGGTTTACGACAAAATGACACTAAATCAAGATTTTAGATTATTATTTAAGACAATTTGACAATTATTTTCTACCTTTGCCCCTCAAATCCGAACATCATGGATAACGAAACACAAACCCTAATACAGACCCAACCCGAACCCGAAGCCAAAACCACCCACTGCCTCAACTGCGGCACCGAGTTCGAAGGCAATTTCTGTCCCGAGTGCGGACAAAGCGCCGAAACGGGACGGTTCACATTCAAGTTTATTTGGGAGAACCTTATAGCAGCCATTCTTGGCAGAGACGGTGGCATTTGGTTTACACTCAAGAACCTATTCACCCGTCCAGGCGCGATGATTGTCGAGATCCTCAACGGCAAACGCAGAAAATACTTCTCCCCCTTCCCTATGTTGATTTTCTCCCTGACGATTTATCTCCTTATCGCATCGGTCAGCGGAAGTCGCGACGAATACAACATTTCAGAAAAAGATATTACTACTGAATTGGAAAGTCCAGCAAAATATGAAGACGACATAAAGCTTATTTACACGACCGCCTACAAAGGCCTTCAATTCTACTATAACCACTATACAACATGTTATTTGCTGACGCTTCCCATATTGGTGCTTGCGACAAGACGCGCCTTCGGCAAACAAAACAGGAAACGCTATAATGGAGCGGAATACACCATAACGGTCGTGTATTCAATGGTAATGGTTGTCTTATTCCGGTGTGTAGTGAGTTTGGTTTACCTGTTTTCTGCCGATTTGTCAAGCACAATAGCCATCTTTCCTGTGGCCATCTGTATTTCCTTGGCCGTTTGTTTCCGAAAAATGGCTGGATATAACATCCCCCAAACTATCCTACGTAGCGTTTGGGCTACTTTGTTGTATTACCTGCTGTTAGGAGCACTCTTTGTGATAGCTTGTGTTGTATTGCTCTGTTTAGCTCTTGTCCATCACTTTTTGTAAACGACTTCGTCACTTCGCCCGCCAAAAGCTGCGCGAAAACAGCAGCAGGACGGTGTAGATTTCAAGACGGCCCACCATCATATCGAATGACAGGATCCATTTGGCAGCATTGGGGATGGCATCGAAAGTGCCACTCGGTCCCGTGATGCCCGTGCCTGGGCCGTAGTTGCTGAAACAGGTCAGGAATGAGACGGCCCCCTCTTCGAGACTCATGCCAGCGGCCGAAAGACCCACCACATTGAGCATGAAGACGATGAGGAACAAGGAGAAAAACGAGAGCACACGCTTCAAACTGAGGTCTTCCACAATCTGACCCGAAATCTTGATGGTGTACATGCTCGTCGAATGGATCATCTCGTTGACCGTCTTCTTGATGTACTTGAAAAGCACGATGACACGCACCATCTTGATACCACCGCTGGTGGACCCTGCGCAGCCACCCACAACCATCATGACCACCGTCGGGATGAGGAAGAGTCGGCCCCAAGAGTCATAGTTGTAATTCGTGCCTTGGAAGCCCGTGTTCGACAGCAATGCCACCACGTGGAACAACGAAGTACGGATGCGGTCCAACTCAGTTTGCGGATGCGATACCAGCTGCTCCTCAGTGATAACGTCCATGCGTGGGGCAAAATAGAAGCGAAGCAAGAAGAGCACCGTGAAAAAGAGTATCGCCAACAGGTACCAACGCAGCTCTTCGTTTCTCTTGATCACGTCGAAACGACCATTGAAGAGGAAATGATACATGGCGAAATTGATGCCCGACAGCAACATGAACAACACGCAAACAAACTCTATGTAGTTGGAGCCGAAATATCCGATGCTTGCCTGATGCGTGCTGAAACCGCCTGTGGCAATGGTGGTCATGGCATGACAGATGGCGTCGAACCTGTTCATCGGTCCCACAGCATAGGCGATGGCACAAAGCACCGTCAACGCAATGTAGATGATCCAAAGCAGGCGCGAGGTGGCGCCCATGGTAGGAGCCAACTTCTCCACACTCAAGCCTGGCGCCTCAGCAGCGAAGAGCGAGGCCTTCTTGGAGCCTTTGGCCACCGAGGGAAGGAATGCCAAGGTGAACACCACGACGCCCAAACCGCCCATCCACTGGGTGATGCTACGCCAGAACAAGATGCCATGCGGCTGCTGGTCGATGTTGTCGAGAATGGTGGCTCCCGTCGTAGAGAAGCCCGACATGGTCTCAAAGAAGGCATCGGTGACGTTGTCGACCGTGCCATACATCAGGAAAGGCAACATACCGAAGATGGAGAACAGCACCCACGACAAGGCCACTACAAAGAAGGTGTCGCGTATCTGAAGGGTGCCGCGCTTGCTCATGTTGCCGATGTTGTAGAGCAACAAGCCCACCGCACCAGTGATGGCGGCCGTGAGCATAAAGCAACGGGCATCGGTCTCCCCTGCCACACGCTGATAGTATAATGCCACCGCCGCGGTCAGCAGCAACGCCGCCGCCTCAATCAGCAACAATACACCAAACAGCTTGCTTTTCATTTTTCTGTTATTCTTTTTTTAGGTTTTTGTAACGCGTGAGGCGTTAAATTTTGGGCATTTATTGGTCAGACACACAGGTCTGCCCCCAACAGATTAACTCCACGGTTGCGCCCAGCCTTCGCCGTAGTCGAAGTCGTCGTCATCCTCGTCGTCCTTCTCCTTATAGGAATGGTCGTCGTAGGGCTTGAGCCAGTTACGGAACTTATGGGACGGGATGGCTGTGATCTGGCCATCGGCTTCGGGCGACACCGCGATGTCGATGTCATCGGCAGCCAACTCCTTGAGCCAGTGTTCCAGCTCCGAGAAGCCCATATCCGTCACGGTATAGCCTTCCCAATCGCCTTGTGCGGCTTTTGTCGCCAAAGCCTCCGACTCCCAAAGCGGGATGTAGGGCTCACCATCGCCGTCCTCCAGCATGGCAAAGAAGCCTTCCTTGGCTTCGAGTAGCCACACCTTACGGGTCTCCAGGATGGCTTTCAGGAATAATTCGAGTTTGTCTTCCATGGTTAACGTCTCTTTTGTTGTTGCTGCATCTTGGCCTGTTGTTTCTGGGCCTCTTCAAGACGCTTCATGAAGTTGGATTTCTTCTGAGGCTTACGCTTGTTCTCCTCGATGGTGGCACGCACCTTGTCCTCGTTGATCATCTTACGGAAGACAAACATCTGGATGAAGGTGATGATGTTGACCAGCATGTAGTAGTAGCTCAAGCCCGAAGAGTAGTTGTTGAAGATGCCGAAGAACATGATGGGCATGAGATACATCATCCACTTCATGGGCTTCATCTGCGGGTTGCTCGAGACGTCCATCTGCTTGTTGTTCACATAGGTGTAGATGAAGGTCGTGATGGTCATCAGCAGCGTGAACAAGCTCAAGTGGTCCATGCCGAGGAACTTCGGGAACTCAATGATGCTGTCGTAGGTCGAGAGGTCGTCGGCCCAGAGGAAGGGCTGCTGACGCAACTCGATACTGGCGGGGAAGAAACGGAAGATAGCGATGAGGATGGGGAACTGCAGCAAGGCGGGCAGACATCCCGAAGCGGGACTCACGCCAGCCTGACGTTGCAGGTTCATCACAGCCTGCTGTTTCTTCATGGCGTCTTCTTCCTTGGGATATTTGGCGTTGATGGCCTCCATCTCAGGTTTCAGCACACGGGTGATGGCCGACGACTTGTAGGACTTGAAAGCCAAGGGAAAGAGCAAGGTCTTGATGAGGATGGTCAGAATCAAGATCACAATGCCATAGTTCCAGCCGTAGCTGCTCAGCCAGTTGAACACGGCGATGACACCGTAGTTGATCCAACGGATGAGGAAGAAGTTACCCAAGTTGATCTGGTCTTGCAATCCGATGCCATAGCTACGCAAGGTCTTGAAGTGGTTGGGACCGAAATAGAGCTGCATCGGGATGACGTTGGTCTCTGCCTTCACGTCGTAAGGCACCTCGATATTGGCCGACATCGACTTGAAGTAACGCGGGTTGTTCGAGTTGCGGGTCAAAGTTGCCATGCGGGCATTCTCAAACTCGTTCTTGGCTACGATCACGTTGCAGAAGAAACGCTGCTTGAACGACACCCATTTCAGCTTGCTGTTCACCGTCTGTTCGCTGTCCTTCTGTTCGTTGAGGTGGTCGACGTCCTTGTCGGTCAACGAGCGGTAGTACACCGACTCACCGGCAAAACGGTCGGTGCTCTTCTCCTGCTTCATCAGGTCGACGTTCCAGTCGATGGTGAGATAGTCGGCGTTGTTGGCAATGACGTCCTTCAGTCCGACGGTGCGGATGTCGAAGTCCATCATATAGTTGTCATAGCGCACGGTATAGACATACTCAAGGTATTTGTCGGCTTCCGCAGTAGGCATGCGCAGGGCAAACACGACGCTGTCGCCTTCAGCCACGGTGATGTCGCCGCCCGAATAAGGCTGGCCGTTCATATAGGGCTGGAAGTAGAACTGCGAGGTGTTGACAATGCGGTTCTGTGCGAAGAACGACAGGTCGAACTTCACCGTCTCGGGGTCGAACGAGATCAGCGGCAGCGAGTCATAGGTCTTATAGTCCTTCAGCTCCACTTGCTTCAGGAAGCCGCCTTTGCTTGAGAACGTCAGTTTCTGCAATTTGTTCTCAATGGTCCAAGTCTGCTCGGTGCCTTGAGCCGAAACTGCGAAGATGCCAAATTTGTCGCGCAGGTTGTTCTGCATCATCTGAGCTCTGTCAAGGGAGTCCATCTCCGACAGCTGGGTCGAGTCGGCCATCAGCGCAGTCGTTTGAGCATCCTGCTGTTGCGCCATGCGAAGCGAATCCAGAGCCATCTGCTCCAGTCGTGCCTGTCGGATGGAATCTTGAATACGCTGTTGTTCAGCCAGTTGCTCCTTCGACGGCGTCATAAAATACATCCAACCAAAGAGGATGGCCGCGATGAGGAGAAAACCAATAAGGGTGTTTTTATTGTTCATTGGGTTTTAATTTGCAAATAAGGCGGCAAAAATACGAAAAAAAGTGTCCCGAAGGACACTTTTTCGTTTGACAGCACTACTTTTTCAGTGAAAGTACTGAATCAATAGTAACGATAGCTCTTCACCTGGCCAATGTGGCGGGCGAGGCGGACCACCTGGTTGCTGTAGCCGAACTCGTTGTCGTACCACAGATACAGGATCACGGTCTTGCCGTCTTCGCTGACCTTGGTGGCAGGAGCGTCGAAGATGCAGGCGCAGCTGTCGCCGATGCCGTCGCTACTGACGAACTCGGTGTTGCTGCTGAAGCGGATCTGCTCGATGAGGTTACCCTCAAGGCAAGCGATACGGAAGGCCTCATTGACTTCCTCAACGGTGGTGGCGCGCTCGAGGTCGAGGGCCAACACGGCCAACGACACATCAGGCGTAGGCACACGCACGGCATTGCTCGTCAGCTTGCCCTTCAGCTCGGGGATGGCCTTGGCGGCTGCCTTGCCGGCACCCGTCTCGGTGATAACCATGTTCAACGGGGCCGAACGACCACGACGCTCTTTCTTGTGGTAGTTGTCCAGCAGGTTCTGGTCGTTGGTGTAGCTGTGGATGGTCTCGATGTGGCCCTTCACGATGCCGAAGTTCTTCAGCATGACCTCAAGGCCGGGAACGATGGCGTTGGTGGTGCAGCTGGCAGCAGAGAAGATGGTCTCGTTTTCAAGGTCAAGCGTGTCTTGGTTGACGCCGTACACCACATTCGGGATATCGCCCTTACCGGGAGCGGTGAGCAACACCTTAGCTACGCCCTTGGCCTGCAGGTGACGCGACAGTGACTCTCTGTCACGGAAGGCACCCGTGTTGTCGATGAGCAAAGCATCGTTGATGCCATATTGCGTGTAGTCGAGGTCCTCGGGGTTTTTGCTCTCGAGGAACAGGATCTTCTGGCCGTTGACCATCATGGCGTTCTCACCTGGGATGGGCGTGCACACGCCGTGGAAGTAACGGTGCACCGAGTCGGTACGGAACAGGTTGATACGCTTCAGGATGTCCTCAGGTGAGTTCTTGCGGGTGACGATGGCGCGGACACGAAGGGCGTCGCCACGGCCAGCCATTTCCGTCATCTCACGGCAGAGGATACGGCCGATACGACCGAAACCATAAAGGATGACGTCCTGCACCTTGTTGCTGCGCGGATTGGCATCGATGATGTAGCTGAGCTTGTCGCGCACAAAGGCAGTCACGTTGTTATTATACTTCTCTTTCTCATCCGTCCACTCGGAGTTGAGACGACCGAGGTCGATACGGGCGGGTGCGAGGTTCTCGGCAAGAAGGGCCTTAGCGATGAGCAATGAGTCCTGCACACGGACAGGCTTGCCCAACACCGTCGCGGCACGGAGGTGCTTGTTCAGGATCTTACCCGAACCACGGTTGACCAGCAGCGAACGCAACATGATCAGCTCCACTGACTTGTCGTACCACAGTCTTCCGACGATGTTGATGAGTTCATTGGCGGCTTTTTCATTTTCATTCCACGCCTTCAAGGATGATTCAAAACTGTCGTTCATGATTGAAACAATTTTATTCTACATTGGGTTAATTGTTGAGATTTTTGGCAAAGTTAGGCATTATTTTAATCCAAACAAATGAAAAGTACTTTTTTTTGTATTTTTGCCGAAAAATAGAAGTATTCAATGGATAAAAGCGATTGTTTGTATATTTCATACTTGAACATCCTCAAGGAAGAGCTCGTGCCCGCCATGGGCTGCACCGAACCGATTTGCTTGGCCTATGCTGCCGCCAAAGCCCACGAAATCCTTGGCACCATGCCGAAACGTGTGGAGATCAAGGCCAGCGGCAACATCATCAAGAACGTGAAGAGTGTCATCGTGCCCAACACCAAGGGCATGAAAGGCCTGAAGGCCTCTGTGGCAGCTGGCATCGTGGCCGGCAACCCCAAGAAAGCCCTTGAGGTCATCGCCGAGGTGACACCGGAGCAAAAGAAGGAAATCGCCGAATTCTTGGACAACACTTTGATGACCATCGTCCCACTCAACGTCATCGCCCAGCTCGACGTGACGGTCACCTTATATAATGAAGAACACTCCGCCAGCGTGCGCATCGCAGGCTTCCACACCAACATCGTTAAGATGGTGAAGGACGACCAGGTGTTGTTCGACTCGGGCTATGAAGACAGTGGCGCCACCAAACTCACCGACCGCAGCTGCCTCAGCATGAAAGGCATCTACGACTTCGCCAACACCGTCGACATCGAAGACCTCAAGCCCATCATCAAGCCGCAGATCGAATGCAACAAGGCCATCTCGCAAGAAGGCCTGAAAAACAACTGGGGCGCCAACATCGGCAGCACCATACTCAGTTTCGGCACCGACGTGAGAATCAAGGCCCGTGCCTGGGCGGCAGCTGGCAGCGACGCCCGTATGAGCGGCTGTGAGATGCCTGTCATCATCAACTCGGGCAGCGGCAACCAAGGCATGACGGTCAGTCTGCCCATCCTCGCCTACGCCGAAGAATACAACATCGATGAGGAACGCACGATACGTGCCGTAGCCTTATCGAACCTTGTGGCTATCCACCAGAAGACCGGCATCGGCCGTCTCTCGGCCTACTGTGGCGCCGTCAGCGCAGGCTGTGCCTCGGGCTGTGGCATCGCCTACCTCATGGGCGAGCCGCTCAGCATCATCGAGCACACCCTTGAGAACGCCCTCGGCATGGCCGCTGGCATCGTCTGCGATGGCGCCAAGCCCTCTTGTGCCGGCAAGATCGCCCTCTCCGTGGAGGCGGGTATCCTGGGCTATGAGATGAGTAAACAAGGCTGCAACCTCCTTGGCGGCGACGGTATCATCGGCAAGGACGTTGAAGAGACCATCGACCACATCGGCTGCCTCGGCCGCTACGGCATGAAGGAGACCGACGTGGAGATCCTTAAGATAATGGTGGAATAAGCCTTTTATTGGCTTATCAGTTCCTTCAGCTTCTCAGCAAAACACCCGATATCTTCCTCAGTGGTGTCGTAGGCGCACATCCAACGCACCACATCGGCATCTTCGTCCCAGTCGTAGAAGAAATAATGGTTTTGCAACTCCTTCCACACCTTGCGAGGCAGCTGTGCGAACACACCGTTGGCCTGCACGGGATAGACAATGTTGACACCCGGGATGTCTTTCACTGCGTTATAGAGCAACTGAGCCATCTTATTGGAGTGCTCGGCGTTACGACGCCATAGGTCGTTCTCGAAATAGGCGTCGAACTGGGCCGCGATGAAACGCATCTTGGAGCAGAGTTGCATGGCCTGCTTGCGACGGTATTTGAAGTCGGAACAGACGTTGGGATTGAGAAGCACGACGGCCTCACCCATCATCAGGCCGTTCTTGGTGCCGCCAAAGGAGACGGCATCCACGCCGAGGTCGGTGGTCATCTCCTTGAAGGTGCAACCTAAAGCCACGGCAGCGTTGCCCAGACGGGCGCCGTCGATATGGACATACATGTTGTATTCCCTTGCCAAGCCTACGATGGCTTTGATCTCATCCAAGGTATACAAAGTGCCCAACTCCGTCGGCTGCGTGATGCTGATCAGCTTGGGCTGAGAGTGGTGTTCGAAGCCGAAGCCATGCAGCCGCGTCTTGATCAAGGCAGGTGTCAGCTTGCCATCGGGAGTGTCGACCGTCAACAGACGGCAGCCCACGATACGCTGGGGTGCACCGCATTCATCCACGTTGATATGGGCGCTCTCGGCACACACCACGGCTTCGTGAGACTTGATCAAGGCATCAATGCACAAGGTGTTGCACCCCGTGCCGTTAAAGGCGAAGAACACCCTCGCCTGCTCGCCAAACTGCTCACGAAACTTCGCCTCGGTGGCGGCGCAGTATTCATCATCGCCATAGGCCAACGCGTGCTCCTTGTTTACGCGGGCGATGGCTTCCATCACCTCGGGACAGATGCCCGAATGGTTGTCACTTCCAAATCCTCGTTTCATTATACCATCTTTTTAGCTTCTTCCAAAATCATATTGGCAAAACGCTCGGCTTCGGCCTCGGTCTTGCCTTCACTGTAAATACGGATGATAGGCTCGGTGTTCGACTTGCGCAGATGCACCCAGCCTTCCTCAAAGTCGATCTTCACGCCGTCGATGGTCGTCACTTGCTCGTTCTTGAACTTCTCGGTGAACTTGGCCAAGATGCCGTCCACGTCGGTGGTGGGCGTCAACTGGATCTTGTTCTTCGACATGAAATAAGCGGGATATTCCTTTTTCAACTCCGAGCATTTCACCTTCTTCTCGGCCAGTTGGGTCAGGAACAAGGCCGTGCCCACAAGGGCATCGCGGCCATAATGCAACTCGGGATAGATGACACCGCCGTTGCCCTCGCCGCCGATGACAGCGCCCACTTCCTTCATCTTTTCCACCACGTTGACCTCGCCCACGGCAGCGGCAAAGTACTGCTGTCCATGCTTTTGCGTCACGTCACGTAAAGCACGTGTTGAAGAGAGGTTGCTCACCGTCGGACCAGGCGTATGCTTCAGGATGAAGTCGGCCACCGAGACCAAAGTGTATTCCTCGCCAAACAGCTCGCCGTCTTCCTTGACGAAGACCAGACGGTCGACGTCGGGGTCGACGACTACGCCGAAGTCGCAGCCCTGCTCCTTCACATAGCGGCAGATGTCGGTGAGGTTCTGAGCCAACGGCTCGGGGGTGTGGGCGAACTTGCCCGTAGGCTCGCAGTTGAGTTCCAGCACCTCTTTCACACCGAGGGCACGTAGCATCTTGGGGATGGCGATGCCGCCCGTGGAGTTGACGGCATCGACGGCCACCTTGAAGTTGGCCTTCGCAATCACCTCTTTGTTGACCAAAGGCAGTTGGCACACCATGTCAACATGCTTGTCCATCCATCCTTCCACCAGCTGGTAGCTGCCGATTTCCTCGATCGGGACGAAGTCAAAGTCGTCTTTGGCAGCCACGTCGAGCAACCAAGCGCCTTCGGCGGCTGAGATGAACTCGCCCTTCTCGTTGAGGAGCTTCAAGGCGTTCCATTGCGCGGGGTTATGGCTGGCCGTAAGGATGATGCCAGCGTCGGCTTTCAGGCCCGTGACGGCAATCTCGGTAGTTGGCGTCGTGCTCAGCCCGATGTCGAGCACATCGGCGCCCATGGCCTGCAAGGTGCCGCATACCACCTGGTTGACGAGGAAACCTGAGAGACGGGCGTCGCGACCCACCACGACCTTGG
The DNA here is from genome assembly GCA_017539045.1 of Bacteroidales bacterium. Classification (GTDB taxonomy): domain Bacteria; phylum Bacteroidota; class Bacteroidia; order Bacteroidales; family F082; genus Limimorpha. The sequence goes on along the minus strand of JAFYHS010000003.1, from coordinate 10,928 downwards.
GGCGTTTCACCCCTTTATGATGTTGCACGAATTTGACGAAAGCAGCGGTGAATTTCACCATGTCGATTGGCGTGAGGTTGTCGCCCGGCTGGCCGCCAATGGTGCCACGAATGCCGGATATGGATTTGATCAGGGTCATATTTACTTGATTTTGAAATCTAACAGGATAGGATAATGGTCGGAGGCCTTGAAACGACAGCGCTCAAAGTGAAGCGGCGTCACGGCCGTGTCGGACCAGATGTAATCGATACGCAGCAGCGGCAGCTTGCCCGCATAGGTCGGCTTGATGCCACGGCCCACCTCGGTGAAGGTGTCCACAAAACCCGCCTTACGCATTTGGTTGTAATTGTACGACAATGGCGGTTCGTTGAAGTCGCCGCACATCAGCACTGGGGCGTCGACAGAGGGCATCCCATCAAGCAAACGCTGCAGCTCTTCGCTACGGCGTTGGAAGGCAAAGTTCAACTTATGCAGCAAGGTCTTACCCAAAGTGTCGAGGTTCTGGCGTTCGGCGCTACCCACCAAGAGTTCAATCTCATTATCGGTGATCATATAGGAAAGCAGATGGACATTGGCCACATAGAACTTGCCTTTATCACCTGCATCTACCGAGACCATGATGCCATAGGTGTTCTCCTGACCGAAGCCACTGTCCTCATCCACCTTCTCGACGGGGTACTTCGAGAAGACCACATTGCCGCCATAGTTACGTTTCTTGTTGTAATACACATAAGGATAACCCGAAGCCTCAGCAAACAGGTCGATACACTGGGGTCGGGTGACACCGTGCTTGAAGGCGGAAAACTCCTGGCAGCACAAGATGTCGGGGTTTTCCTCTTGCACCTTATCCATCACCAGTCGGGCCATACTCTCCTTGTCCGTCTTCCCATCGATATGGTCGAAGTTATGGACATTGTAGCTCATGATTCGGACACTCGAAGGGGCTTCTATCTTATTGCCAAAGGAATAGGAACGCTTCAGTCCCGGGATGGCCACCAAAAGCGCCAAGACGGCAATCCACACTTTGCGCGACCACAGCAACAACAGCAGCAGGAACACCACCACGTTGAAGATGAAGATCTCCCAAAACGCCAGTCCGAAGACCGTCGTCCAGATGAAATTCCTCGGGTTGATGAAGCCATTGATCACGCTCAAGGCCATGGCCACCAAGCCCACAAAGGCCAACAGCGCCAGGACAAACACCAGCAGCCTCCCGAAAAAGCCTCTTCTACCCTTCTTTTCTTCTTCCATGTCACTTACTGTTTTTAAAGAGGAATTCCTTCTCCTCATCGGTCAGGCTGCTGTAGCCGTTCTTCGCCACCTTGTCGAGGATGGCGTCGATATCTTTCTCTTTCTGCGCCTTTTGGTAGTTGTAATCCTCGTCGGAGCGAGGCACCTTGTCGTATACCTCCTCGTAACGCGTGTATTTCGTGCGCGACCTTTTCTTCCACGATTGGAAGACGTCTTTCAGCTTTCTGAAGTTCTTGTTGGGGCCAGCAGGGTTCTTTTTCCAATACAGGATTAGGATCAAGCCGAACAGCATGCCACCCAAGTGGGCGAAATGTGCCACATTGTCGACTCCAGTGAGTCCCGTGATCAACTCGATGACCGCATAACCGATGACGAACCACTTGGCCTTGATGGGGATCAGGAAATAGAAGTAAATCATCGAATTGGGGAACATCATACCAAAAGCCAGCAACAGACCGTAGATGGCACCTGAGGCTCCAACGGTGTTCATCATGTTCAGGTAGGTGTCCATAGTAACGATGCTACCGCCCATATTCACCGTGGCATAATTGGCCAAGGAGGTGGCATATTGTATGTATTGCACCAGCTCTTGGCAGAGACCCGCACCGATGCCGCACACCATATAGAACAAAAGGAAACGCTTTGAGCCCCAAAGGTTTTCAAGCGTGTTGCCAAACATCCAGAGGGCAAACATGTTGAAAAACAGGTGCCCGAAGTTGGCGTGCATGAACATATAGGTGATCAGCTGATAGGGCCGGAAATGACTGGCCTTGAAGAAATGAAGGCCCAGATACTCTGTCAGGTCGATATGAAAACGCTCAAAGGTAAAGGTAGCCAGGAAAAACAAACAGTTGATAATCAAAAGGTGTTTCACCACAGTGGGCAGTACCTTAAATCCAGTAGGGCTGAATTGTTGACTCATTGAAACAAATCCTCCATATTTAAAATCACATAAATCTTCTTTCCGTTGGGAGCAACTTCGGCCACATTACAGGCAAACAGTTGGTCCACAAGGTTCTGCATCTCCATCTCCGAGAGCCGCGTCTGCGCCTTGATGGCCAGCTGTGAAGCCATGGTCTTGGCCAGGTTCAGCTTCCTGTCGAGCTGCAGGTCAGTGCGGTTGATCTTCGCATTCTCCAGGATCTGCTCCAACAATGCGACCGCATCGCAGCCTGCCGCATCAGAGGGCGTCCCGTTGATCATGAAAGTGGTCGGGTTGGCCTGTTCCAAGACAAAGCCCAAGTTCTCCAACTCAGGCACCATCTCCTTCAACAGCGAGGCGTCGTTCATGTTAAGCGTCAAGGCCTGTGGAAACAGCTCCTGCTGCGACACGCCACTATGGTTTTCCAACTCCTTCAGATACTTCTCGAAAAGCACACGCATGTGGGCCAGATGTTGGTCGATGACCAGCATGCCCGACTTCACTGAAGTCACGACAAACGACTGGTTCACTTGCAGGTATTGGCTTCTGTATTGCTTCTCCTCTATCGCTTCGACAGTCTCGTTCGGCAAGTCAGTACGTTCACCATAGAGCAGACGCCAGTCGCCCGGAGAAGCATTACGCTCGGGCTTATAGCCATCGTTTTGACGGCCTTCATGATGGGTAGGCGTCTTACTGAACGGGTTGTAATTGGGATCGATGGGGATATTAGGGAACGACAGCGGTTGCGACATGCCCATGGCGGCGCTGAAGTCGTTGTTCAGGTCGGCCGACTCCTCGAAGTCGATCATCGGTGAGAGGTTGTGCTGGCCGATGGCCTTACGTACCGCGGCATGCAGGATGGCATACACCAACTTGACATCCAAGAAGTTGACTTCAGTCTTGGTGGGATGGATATTGATATCGATATCTGCAGGATCCACCTCTATATTAAGGAAATAGCCCGGGAAACTGTCCTTGGGGATCATCTCCATGAAGGCATTCTCAATGGCATGATGCAAGTAAGCATGCTTGATGAAACGCTTGTTCACAAAGAAATACTGCTCGCCGCGGGTCTTCTTGGCAAACTCCGCCTTGACGATATAACCGTCGATGCTGATACGTTCCGCCTCTTGTCGCACTGGGAGAAGTTTCTCCTCGTAGTTGCTTCCGAAGAGGCCCATGATGCGTTGCTTGAGGTTACCGGGATAGAGATGATACAGTTCCTTGCCGTCGCTGTTGAACGTGAAGCCAATTTCAGGATTCATCAGCGTGACACGGGTGAACTCCTCCACGATATGGCGCAGCTCGGCTTGGGGCGACTTGAGGAAGTTGCGTCGGGCAGGCACGTTGAAAAACAGGTTCTTCACCGTGAAGGTCGTGCCCGGTTGCATCGGCACCAGCGTCTGTTCCTTGACGACAGAGCCTTCGTTGACGATCTTCACGCCCACTTCGTCCTCTTTGCGTCTCGTCTTCAGTTCCACTTGAGCGATGGCGGCTATGCTGGCCAAGGCCTCGCCGCGGAAACCCATGGTGCGGATGGCGAACAGGTCCTCCGCCTTGCTGATCTTGGAGGTGGCATGACGTTCGAAGCACATACGGGCGTCGGTTTCCGACATGCCGCAGCCGTTGTCGACGACCATAATCATCGATTTGCCGGCGTCTTTCACCACCAAATCGATTTGCGTGGCTCCAGCATCCAAGGCATTTTCCATCAGCTCTTTCACAGCCGATGCAGGTCGTTGGATCACCTCGCCCGCCGCAATCTGGTTGGCAACGCTATCGGGTAATAGCTTAATCACGTCGAGCATAACGAATCATTTTCTCATTAAGCCTTCAACTATTCTTTCGAAGTAATCGGTACCGAAAATGAAATAAACGACAACTACGATGAATACGCCTAAAACAACGCGTCGAATGAGTTTCGCATTTTTTTCTGCCGTACTTTCCTCGTTTTTGGGTGCGCTCCAGCTTTGGCGCATCTTGAGTCGCAGTTGCTCTTCGTGCGTCAGCTTCGAATCGAGGCCTGCAGCGGCCTTTTTCTCTTCCCATTCCTGCTGTTCAGGGTCGAAATAACGGGGCTTGTAGTTGAATTTCTTAGGGTTATGTCTATAGAAGAATGCCATAGCTTTTCAGTGTTTATAAGGCAATGTAAAAAATTATAGTTTAGTCTCAATCAGGGTAGTCGCCGGCTTCTTCGCCCGAAGTGTCGAGCTCGTCGTCGGTCATGTCCTGTTCGCACTCAAGGGCAGCCCATTTGCCGTTCCAAGTGGCCATAAGCTCATCGAGTTTGCCGTCGAGCAGTTCGATCTCTTGCTCGCTCATCGCCGAATTCTGCCTGAAGTTGTCCATATCGGAGCGAAGACCCAGGATAGCGAAATTCAGCATCTGAAGCTCGTCGCAATCTGTCATCTCGCAGATCTTGGCTTCAATCGACGACACTTCCTCTTCCATCGCCTTGAATTCTTTGCTCGGCTGGTTACCGCAAGAGGCCATTCCCAAAGCCCAAACCGCCATTGCCATCAATATCGATACTCTTTTCATAGTTGGTGTAGTTTTTCACGCTTCAAAAATACACAAAAAAAATGAAATCACACGAGAAAACGGCGAAAGTTTTGCAAAGTGGGACGCATTATAAATAAGGTATGGAAGGCGGGTACGTCATCGGTTATCGCCCGACCCTATCAATCTTGTCAGAATCAGAATCTTATCCAGTTATGAACAAAACGTGTTGATTATTTTTCTAAAAAATGGAAAAATGTTGCAAAATATTGGCTTGGCATTTCATCGGAAAACTATATATTTGCACGGTCTTATAGTATGGACTGAATGAAAACGAGTGTAAAATCAAGCAAATACAATCAACTCAATTATTAACATTAAATTATTATCTATGAAAAAGTTACTTACTTTTTTCGTGGCTATGATTGCCTCCATTAGCTTGATGGCCCAGGTGACCACCTCAAGCATCAGTGGAAAAATCACGGACAACAATAGAGCCACCCTTCCGGGTGCCACCGTTGTTGCCACGCACACTCCGTCCGGCTCGCAGTACTATGCCGTAGCTGATGCCAACGGTAACTACCGCCTGCTGAACATCCGTCCCGGCGGTCCTTACAAGATTGAGTACCGCATGATCGGCTTCCAGACCGTCATCCAAGAGGGTGTCACTGCCACCCTGGGTGAGACCAAGATCCTGAACGTTCGCATGAACGAAGAGGCGGTCGGTCTGGGTGAAGTCACCGTGGCTGCCGAAGCCATCTCCAATGGCATGGACAGCGACCGCGCCGGTGCCACTACGGCCATCAACAATGAGCAGATCATGACCCTGCCCACCATCAGCCGTAGCCTCAACGACGTGTTGGCCCTGACGCCTCAGGCTGCCACCACTTCCAACGGTTTGGCCATCGGTGGTGGTAACTACCGTTCGTCCTACGTCACCGTTGACGGTGCTGCCTTCAACAACGCCTTCGGTATCGGCGGCAACCTGCCTGCTGGCGGTAGCCCCATCTCGTTGGATGCTCTCGAGGCCATGACCATCAACGTCACGCCTTTCGATGTCCGTCACAGCGGCTTCACCGGTGGTGCCATCAACGCCGTCACCAAGAGCGGTACCAACGCCACCCATGTCAGCATCTATGACTACTACAACAACGACGGTCTCATGGGCACCAAGTATGGTGTGAAGGACGAACTCGGCAACTTCCCGGAGCGTCTGAAACTCAGCGAGTCCTTGGACAACACGGTCGGCGTCAGCGTCGGCGGTCCCATCTTGAGAGACAAGCTGTTCTACTTCGTGAACTTCGAGTACCAGAGCGACATCGACCCCGGTCAAACTCACTTCGCCCGCGAATCTGAGGATGACGAGTTCGGCGGTGGTACCCAATACAACCGTCCTACCGTGGCCGACATGGACATGATGAAGGACTACCTGAAGAGCAAGTTCAACTACGATCCCGGCCGTTACCAGAACTACAGCGCCAGCACGCCTGACTACAAGCTGTTGGCCCGTTTGGACTGGAACATCAACGACAACAACAAGTTCAACATCCGTTACAGCTTGGTGAAGAACAAGTATTCAACCGCTCCTTCAAGCTCCATCAATCCTCTGAGTGGTAGCGTCTACAACCGTAACACCTACGGCCGTACCTCTGAATACGCCATGTATTTCGAGAGCAACCGTTACTTCCAGGAGCAAAACTTCAGCTCGGTCGCTGCCGAATGGAACCACAGCTTCCTGAGCGGCCGTGGCAACAACATGCTGCGTGCCACCTACTCGCACCAGAACGAGCCTCGTAGCTTCGTGGGCGACCTCTTCCCCACCGTCGATATTCTGAAACCCCTCGAGGACGGCACTCCTGCTGTCTACACCAGCTTCGGTCCCGACCCGTTCACCTATGGTAACCTCCGTGACGTGCAGACCGCAGTGGTCACCGACGAAGTGAGCTACCTCACCGGTATCCACAACTTCACCCTCGGTGCTCAGTACGAGTTCGACAAGACCAAGAACGGCTTCATGCAAGGCGGCGCCGGCTACTATGTCTACAACAGCTGGGAAGACTTCGTCAACAACGCCAATCCTCGCGCTTTCGCCATCACCTATGGTAACAACGAAAAGCACGAACAGGTCTATCCTTCGTTCAACTACATGCAAGGTTCTCTCTACCTGCAGGACGAAATGACCCTCAGCGAGCGCTTCAAACTCGCCCTCGGTCTCCGCGCCGAACTGCCTTACTATCCTTCCATCGCCGAGTACAACTACAACAAGGAGTTTGCTGAAGGCTGGAACGACGAAGAAGGCAACCACCACAGCATCGCCGACGGCGAAGGCAACACCATGTACGGAATGTCGACTGCCGACATGCCTAAGGCTCGCGTGAACCTCTCACCCCGCTTGGGCTTCAACTGGGACCTCACTGGCGAACGTAAGTACATCGTCCGCGGTGGCTCAGGCCTCTACACCGGCCGTCTGCCCTTCGTGTGGATCGTCTCTACCGTGGGTAACTCCAACTGCCTGCAGAACCAGTACATCAACAGCAACGAAGAAACCCAGATCAAGTTCTTCCAAAACCCGAACGAAATCATCGCCAACAACTCTGACCTCCTGCTGACGGGCGACCTGCCGGCTCCTCAGTCCACCACCATCATGGACAAGAACCTCCGCATGCCCCAGACCTGGAAAAGCAGCTTAGGTTTCGATGCTGAACTTCCTGGCGGTGTCAAGGCCACCGTGGAAGGCATCTACAACAAGGACATCACCTCTGTTGCCGTCACCAAGCTCGGCATCGTTCAAGATGATCCTATCCAACTCCCCGGCGAACCTGGTGAAAGAATCACCTGGAAGAGCGAAGGCGTGGTCAACTCACTCGGCAAGGCCGTCACTCCTTATCTGATCACCAACACTGCAAAGGGTAACAACGGTTACTACTACAGCGTCACCGGTCAGTTGATGAAGGACTTCAAGTGTGGTCTCAACCTGATGGCTGCCTACACCTATTCAGAAGGTAAGAACGTCACCGACGGTATCGGCGACCAGATCACCTCTGCCTACAACACCAACGCCTTTGGTATCAATGGTTCTAACGTCCACGAACTCGGCTACAGCAGCTATGTCACGCCTCACCGCGTGCTCTTCAACGCTGGCTGGACCTGGGCTACTGGTCAACACACCACTGAGACCGTTGGTCTCTACTACGAAGGCTTCAACCACTGCTACATCGGTGGCTACAGCTACACTCGTTACAGCTACACCATGACCAGCAATGTGAATGGTGACGGTGGCTCCAACAGCTTGGCTTACATCCCGACCGAAGCTCAACTGATGGCCGAGGACAGCCCCTACACCAACGCTGCCGAATTCAACGACTTCATTAAAGCCGACAAGTACCTCAGCGCCCACCGTGGCCAATATGCCGAACGTGGCGGTGCCATCGCTCCTTGGAGACACACCTTCAACTTCAAGTATGAGAGAACCTATAAGTTCAAGGGCGGTGAAAGCATCAGCGCTGGTATCGATGTTAAGAACCTCGCCAACCTGTTCTACAGAGGCTGGGGCAACATGCAGCGTCTGAGCAGCAGCGACATCATCAAGCTGAACGGCAAGGGCACTGAAGAAGAGCCTTACACCTACACCTTCACCAATCCTACTTGGAATGTGTATGCCAGCACGCTCTCCACTTGGTCAGCTGCTCTGAACCTCCGTCTGAACTTCTAATCCTAGAAGTCCTTTCGGACCAACAAAAAAGCACCTCGTTTGAGGTGCTTTTTTGTTGCCCGTTAGTCATAATAAAAGCGGGATGAGATACCTCACCCCGCTTTCTCTTTTCAGAACGACTGCCTTATTCCTCGGCAATCTTCAGCTTAGCCTCCAGGACCTTCAGGTCTTCCTTGGCCTTGTTGATCTTCTTTTCGTACTCGGCACGCATCAGCTCTGAGTTCTTGCTGTTGGAGAAGAAACCGATGTTGTTCTCCATAGCAGCGATCTCATCGCGAAGCTTCTGGATGCGGGTTTGCAAGGTGTTTCGCTCGCGACGCACACGGTCGTTGGCCGTCGGGTCATCCTTCCAGCCTTCCATCATCTCGCGGAATTCGTTGGTCGAAGCCTCGTTCTGGTTCTTGCGCATCGTGTCGAAGAGGCCGTCGATGAGCTCGCGATACTCCTTATTAATAGCATCCTTGTGCTTCATGGGCACATAGCCGATTTCGATCCAACGCTTCTGGAAGGCCTTGATGGCTTCCATGTTCTCGTTGCGGTTGGGACCAATCTCAAAGGCCTTGATCTCTTCAATCAAAGCTTTCTTTGCGGCGAGGTTGGCTTCCTCTTCGGTACGGCGGCCGCTGAAGTGTTCGTTCTTACGGTTGAAGAAGGTGTCGCAGGCGGCGCGGAAACGCTTCCATATCTTGTCGGTATGGCGCTTCGGCACGGGGCCGATGGTCTTCCACTCTTCCTGGAGCTTCTTCATCTGCTCGGTGGCATTCTTCCATTCGGTCGACTCCATCAGGGCCTCGGCTTCGATGCAGAGCTGTGTCTTACGCTCGAGGTTCTCGGTCTGACGGTCTTTCAGCGAAGCGAAGAAAGCCTTCTTCTTTGCAAAGAAGGTATCCATGGCGCCACGGAAACGCTGCCAAATCTCCTCGTTGTCCTTCTTGCTGGCGGGACCCACGGTCTTCCAGACGTTGAAGATCTCGGAGAGTTCGTTCGACTTCTTTTGCCAGGCATTCACGCTGGTGTACTCCTCGGCGATGAGCTCCTCTGCCTTGTCGCAAAGGGCCTTCTTCGTCTCCAAGTTACCAGCCTGTTCCTCTTCGATCTTGGCATAATGCTCACGACGAATCTGGTTGATCTTATCGGTAGCAGCCTTGAAGCGCTCCCAGATCTCATCCTTCTTCTCTTGAGGCACCGGGCCAACCTCTTTCCATTCCTCATGAAGCTTCTGCAATGCCTTGAAAGCCTTGGTGATGGACTTCTCGTCCAGCAGCTCCTCGGCCTTCTCGCAAAGCTCGATCTTCGAGTCGAGGTTCTTCTTCATGTCGAGGTCACGGAGTTCGCGACCAATTCTCACCTTGTCGAAGAACTTCTCGACGAGGAAATGGTAGTTGTTCCACAGGTTGGAATTCTCGGCAGCCGGCACAGGGCCGATCTCTTTCCAGCGGTCCTGCAGGGCGCGGAAGTCGTCGTAGGTCTTCTTCAGCGACTCATCGGAGGCGATGATCTCCTTCAACTCGTCGAGGATGGCCTGCTTCTTGGCAAGGTTCTCGGTCTTCTGCTTCTCCATGTCTTCGTTCTGCTTGGCACGGTTGGCCTTGAAGATGCCGAAAGCGGCGTTGAAACGCTGTTCGATGGGATCTTCCACATGTTGGAAGCTCTCCGCCTCGCCACCGCCTTGGATGAAGCGGTCGAGTTCATTGTCCATGTCTTCCTTGTTCAGCTTATTGAAATGGAGACGAACGGCAGCCACCTTGTCTTTGTTGTTCTGGATATCGGCATCTTGCACGAGCTCTTCGAGCATCTCGACCAATTGCAGCTTGTTAAGACCTTCAAACTCATTGTTTTCTTCCACCACCTCTTCTTCTTCCATCTCTGGAGCATTCACGATTTCGGGGAGTTCCTCGTCGACGACGGGGGCCTGCTGAGGCTCCTCCACGAGGGTGTTCACCTCAATTCTCACCTTACCGGGCAAGATGCTGGGTTGGATCAGTTTGACAATCTTCTTTTTCTCATTACCGTCGATGGCTTTTTTAGGAGCCTTCGATGTTTTCTTTTCATTCTCCATTCCTTCGCTAACGGGGGAATTTTGATTCAGTTGTTCGTTGTTTTCCATTTCAATACGTTGTTTACGACCAAGGAAGTCCAGAATCCGGATTCGCCTTGATACCTTTTTATACAATTAAGCCTGCAAAGATAGTAATTCTTTTTATTCATCTGCACGAAGTAAGTCAATTATTTGTAAGTCAAAGCGTTTTTTTTGCCAATTTTATCCATTCCTTGATTGCACGACTGCGTAAGTAAAAACCACGAATAGCCATTCTCTTATATCGTATTTGTTTGTCAATCAACAGATAAGATATTTTTTTCAAAAAAAGTAGGCAAAAAAGCTTGTCGGTATTGAAAAAAAGCCTACTTTTGCACCGCAATTCACAGCCGAGGAGAGGTGGGTGAGTGGCTGAAACCAACAGTTTGCTAAACTGTCGTATCCAGCAATGGGTACCGGGGGTTCGAATCCCCCCTTCTCCGCGAAAGAAAGAAGACGATGGTTGC
>JAFYHS010000025.1 GCA_017539045.1 Bacteroidales bacterium | reverse complement strand
GTCAGTCCTAGGACGGCGGCCACCTTGCCCATGTCGGTGCCAGGACAGGCCAGACCGTCGATGTTGCCTTTCTCGGCGGCTTGCTTCACACAAGCCTCAGCCAAGGCACGGCAGCCTGCAAAGCCGCAGCCACCGCAGTTGGCGCCAGGCAGACAGGCCTCCGCTTCATCAATCAAAGGGTTCTCTTCCACCTTGAACCTCTGTGCAACGAAGTACAGAACCACGGCAAGGATGCCGCCCAGGATTCCGAGAACCGCTAAGGAAATTAGTAAAGTATTACTCATCTGTATAGAATTTTGAGTTTGTTTTCGTCAAAACAACCTGCAAAAATACGGAAACTCCTTTTTTTGGCAAAAGATTTTTTTCCGTTTTTTATTCAATGGTGTATTCGAACCGTTTCTTGAGTTTGTCGCGTTGCAGGTAGAGGACAATATAATAAGGTATCAGCGCGATGAAGCTGATGAGGGCCGACAGGCCTTCGCCCAAGCCCAGACCGAGACAGACAAAGAGCACGGCCAGCAGCAGGATGACGGGGAGAAGATAGGCCAAGACGGCAGCCTTGTTGCCTTGCCCGATGCCCATTCTGACGTTGACTTTTTGGTTGATAGCGAAGTCTTTGTCCTTGGGACGAGGCACGGTGAGGATCTTCTCCGCTTGCTCGCCTATGCCGCAGGCACTCTTGGCGTGACAGGCAGCGCAGGCGCTTTGCGCCAGTATCTTGATTTCCAGTTCTTCGTCGGTAATCTTAGTCACGATACCCTCGTGTGAGATGGTTTCTTGCGTATTCATGCTGCAAAATTACGATTTTTGTGGGCTTGTTGCAATAAAACCACTATTTTTGCAAGTTAATTCACTAAGAATTATGGCAGAAAAAGAAAAGAAAGACGGTAAACTGAAGCTGTGGATCAACGCGAAGATTGACGCAGCCAAGGCTTGGTACAACCGCGACGACAACTATTTGCGTAGGGTGCGTTTCCCGGGCACCAAATTACCGTTCCTGGATGTCGTGCGCGACTTCATCAAGCTGTTTACCAAGGGCCGTACCATCGACCGTGCCGCTGGCGTGGCATTCAATTTCTTCGTGGCACTCTTCCCGTTGATCTTGTTTTTCTTCACGCTGATTCCATATATTCCCATCCCGCATCTCTACGAGCGTGTGATGATGCTCATCAACGATTTCCTTATCCCTTCGGGCACGCTCGACTTCGTGACGGAGACCATCGATGGCATCATGAACCAGCCCCACGACGGCTTGCTGTCGATAAGTATTATCTTATGTGTCGTCTTCGGGTCGAGTGGCGTGGTGGCCTTCTTCAACGGCTTCCGTAATGTCTATGCCAATTATCTCCGTAGCAAGAAATTGAACCTTCGCGACTGGCTTGAGCAGCGTCTCTTTGCCATCGTCATGTTGGTGATTATCGGTGCGCTGTTGGTCGTTTCCGTCCTCTTGATATCCTTGGGTGGCATGGCTTTGAAGTATCTGGTGACTCACGAGATTATCCAAGGAGGTACCTTTACCTTCTTCCTTTTCAGTGTGTTGCGTTGGGTAGTTGGTATCTTTGCCCTCTGTTTTGGTATCGCCTTGCTGTATTATTTCGGCAATGTGAAATACAAAGAGCATTATCGGGTGGAACTGAAACACCCCAGACGCAAAGGCAAGAAATATCGTGAGTTCGTCATCTTCAGTCCGGGTACCATCCTCGCCACCACCTTATTTGTTTTGGGCACCGTGGCTTTCAATACCTATATCTCCAACTTCTCGCGCTACAACGCCCTCTATGGTTCCATCGGTACCCTTATCATCCTCATGCTATGGATATGGGTGGTGGCTATCTTGATTTTGGCTGGCAACGACTTGAACTCGGGTATACGTAAGCGTTCGATGCATCTAAGTGAGACCGAGATCCAGACCCGACGCAAGGAGATCGTCATCGAAGACCTGAGGAAGCACATCCAGACCTATCAGGCCGCCAATGAATATCGCGAAAGCCGCATCAACGAGTTGAAAAAGAGAATCGAGGAACAGAATACTTTGATTCAAAACCTTGAGGAACAGAACAAGGATTACGAGTTGATCATCAGCGCTTATGAGGACTATGTGGAATATGAGCGCAAGAGCACGGATGAAGAATACCTGAAGGTGGAAGGGGAATAAGGCATGGGCATCGTGGCACGACAGAGCATCAAGGGCACCATAGCCACCTATATCGGGGTGGTCGTGGGCATCGTCACGACCTTTTTCATCCAGACCAAAGCCCTTCAACCTGAGCAGATTGGCCTCATCGACATCTTGCTGCAATGCTCGTTGCTCTTCGGCGGCTTGGCACAACTCGGTACCAACTCTTCGGCGATGCGTTACTATCCTTTCTTCAAGGATGAGGAACACCGCGACCATGGCTTCTTCGGCTGGACGTTGCTAGTCCCGCTCATCGGGTTCATGTTCTTCCTGTTGGCGTTTTTCTTGTTCAAAGGCCCCATTGTGCATTTCTTCACGAAGGATGCTGAGGTGGGTGCCGATCTCTTTGCCAAATACGTCAACTTCGTCATTCCTTTGGCGTTCTTTATGCTATATATCTCTGTCTTTGAGACAAATAGCAATCTTCTGCTGCGTATCGTGCTGCCCAAGTTCATCCGTGAGGTGGGCTTGCGGGTGGCTACCTTGGTGGTCTATCTGCTGTATTTTTACAAAGTCATTGATTTTGATGGCGTTATCGTAGCATTTTGCGTGTTCTATGGCCTCGCCACTTTGATCAACATCATCTATCTGCTTTCTCTGAAGCGGGTCTCGTTCAAGATCGAATGGAACTACATCAAGCCGGAGTTGAAACGCGACTTTCTGTTTTACACCTTGTTCATGATTACGGCGGCATTGGCAGGCAATGTCATTCCGATGCTGAGCAAGTTCTTCGTGGCGGGCAAGACGGGTTTCCATCTGGCCGGTGTGTTCACCATTGCCACCAATATCGCGGCGTTGGTCGAGATGCCCTACCGTTCGTTGGGCGCCATTTCGAGGCCGCATATCTCCGAGGCTATGGCCAAACAGGATGTAAAGCAAGCTGATTTCTTGTGCAAGACCGTGGCATTGCATCAGTTCATAGCCGGAACCTTTGTGTTTTTCCTTATTTGGATCAACATTGACTATATCTTCGATTTGCTGCCTAATGGCGACATCTACCGCTTGGGCAAATGGGCGGTGCTCATCTTGTCGCTGAGCCGTCTCGTTTATTCAACCCTTGGCGTGACTACCACCGCTTTGAGCTATTCGAAGTATTACTATTATTCGTTGGCGTTCACCATCTTGTTGGCGGGCATGTCCGTAGGCCTAAATGCATGGTGGGTGCCCAAGTGGGACATCAACGGCGGCGCCTTGGCCCAAGTGGTGTCGTATCTCGTCTATTTCATCTTGTTGCTTGCTTTCATCAAGTGGAAGATCGGGGTGAATCCGCTGTCGGTGAAACTGATCCCTGTTGCGATTGTGGTATTGGCCTTGTTTGGCCTCAACTGGCTGTGGACCCTTGTGCTGACGCCCTGGTTTGAAGGTTTGTTTGCCAAACCTGTTTTTGGCTTGGGCATCAATGCGGTGCTGAAATCGGTCCTTTTCCTCGTCATGGGTCTTGCCGCGCTTTACAAATTGAAGGTCTCTCAGTCGGTGAATGACCTGATTGACAAGGCCATGAAGATCATTGGATGGAAATAATTGATGTTACCAATCCCAGTTGAAAATCCCGAAGCTTGAGGGTGTGCTCTTGATGACTTTTTTCGTGACTTTATGGTATCGGTTGATGGCGGTGACCATATACATCCCTGCTGCCTTTCCTGCCAAGGAATAGGGCACGAGGGTGCCGTGGATATCTGCATCAACATTGAAGCGGCCGATGAGTTGTCCCAAATAGTCGTAAATGACTATGACAGCCTCGCCCTCCATTCCATAAAGGACGATATTGAACTCGCCTTGGGTGGGGTTGGGGTAAATGACAATGTCGGGGCGGGCGTCGTGGTTGATGAAGAGGGTGCGCTCCACATAACCGCATGCGGTATAGACCCTTACTTTCAATGTCGCAGTGCCAGGTGAAGTGATGTTGACTATGCATTCAGGCGAGTCAGGCGAGAATTGAATGGTCCAAGGTCCGTCAATGCTCCATTCGTAGCCAAAGCAACCTTCGACAGGGGCGATGCTATAGGTGTATTGTCCGTTGGTCTGGTAATAGATGAGGCTTTCACCATGGATAGGGCTGACATAAGAAGAGGCTCCAATGGTCAGGTCGAGGATGACGATGCTGTCGCAGCCTTGTGCCGAGGTGAAGGTCTGCTCATAAATGCCACTCTCTGTGTAGGTCGTCCCATTCCAAGTGTAGCTGTCGCAAGCGGCTTTGTATAGGTAGTTGTGAATCGTGTCGCCTAAGTGAACATGGAGGTTCAGCAATGTGTCGCAGCCCAAGGGGTTTTCGATCAGGTGTTCATAGTCGCCACTTGCTGTATAAGTTACACCATGGTAAGTGTAAGTGTCGCAGCCTTCGCCATAGTGCTCGATTTCTACCATGTCACCAGGGTTGTAGGGTTCGCCTTGAGGCGTGATGTAGCCAGCTTGCTGCAAGAAGTTGTTGTAGGGTCGGCGAATGGTGCCGTCCGACCCCGTGAAAACTGTCGCCTTGTCGAAACAATAGGTAGGAATGGTAAGGTCTTCATTGACGTTGGTGACATGGTACATGTATTGGTTCCATACTGGTCTGGCTGGTGCCCATTTACCGGGATTGCCGAACATGTGGAGCCCGCCAACGCCAGGGAGATTGGCATATTGGTCAAGCATACCAGAAACAACGATTTCGGCTGATCCATCGCCGTTGACATCGGCAACGATCGGGTATTCGCAGCCTGTTCCAGCTGCCATCATTCGTGCGTAGATGTTGTAAGGCCTGATGGTGTCGTTACCGGTGATGTGGCTCTTTCCGCTGCCATTGATGATGCGGAGGTTTTCGCTGTCGCGATAGACGAGTTCCATGATGTCATCCTGGTTGAAGTCAAACAGTGTGATGCCTGTTTGTCCTGATGAATCGTCGTGCTGGTGTTGCCAGACGGTAGTCAGCCCGGTTGGTGTCGTGTATCGCCAACAATAGATATACATCGGTTGCCATGACTCTTGCTTTTCAAGAAAGACAATCTCGGGATGCGGGTCGTCGTCGATATTGCCGATGAGGGGATAACCGGTGCAAAGGCATAGGACGGTCTTCTGGAAAATGATTTGTCCGCTGGAAGGCTTGTAGGCATAAAAATAGACCGTGCCCATGGTGTGGTCATCGGTGTTGTTGCGAGTGACCAAAACCTCGCATTCGCCGTCGAGGTCGAAATCGGCTAGGCTGACATGTCCGTCGGGGGTGTAGCCTGACGGCGGCGTGATGGTTTTGTTAACCGTGATGGCGTTGAGTGCAGGATTGGTGCGGCTGGTGATGTTTACGTCGTAAATGGTGTTGCCGCAAATCAACTCTTGCGTTGCGTCGCCCAGTACGTCAGCGGCTAACGACATGGCATAATAGCAGCGGTGGCTGTTGACCACACCCGGTGCCGAGCCTCTGTAACTCTCTCCTTTGTTTCCGTCTGCGGGGCCCGAGCAGAGCCATTTCAGCGTGGCGGCATCGAAGATGTCGCTGCCAGCATATACTTCTGGGAAGCCGTCGCCGTTGAAATCGGCGAATGAGACCATGCCTTCGCAGGAAGTGGCACGGTCCGACACGTTGAGTAGCGTACCGTCGATGGCATACGAACGGATCTTTCTGTCGTAACTGTGGACAAATATGGCACCTTGCTGTGAACCGTTAGGCAGGGGGTACCTGCAGAGGGCATAATTGCCTGTGGTGTTGTAGATGGAGTCTTGGATGTTGAACCTGTATTGTAGAGAGAGGTCAATACCACTATAAATGTCCAAGGTGTTGGTGCGGTAGTTGTTGCCATTAAAGTGCGATATCAAGATGTCGACGATGCCGTTGCTATCGATGTCACCAGCCATTACAGGGGCGTAGGAAGCCACTACCTGTGGTGTGGAATGAATTAGCTTTACGTCCCAAGCCATGCCTTCCATAGGACGGTTGCAATCGTCCTGAAGGATGTTGTCGGGGAGTCCGGGAACAGGAACGGGATCCTCAAAGATGATGTTTCTGACCGCACGGACACGGAATGAGTTCGATTTTAAAGCGAGTACGCAGTGACCGGCACGGACGTTGGCCATCGGGGCGCAACTTAAACCGAAAGCTTGAGAGTCGTTGGCCTCGGAGCTTGACCAATAATAATCTTCCGCTAAGGTGGTGCCATACGTCTGCAACTTGTCCTCGATGAAGGCAAGAGAGCCAAAGAGTTTCAATAGTTGTCCAGCCGTGGGCAGATACCAGCCGTGCTGATAGTCGACTGCATTGGCGGCTGTGGCCAACCCGTTTTGGTGGTTTCTGATGCTTCCCGTATTGGCAAAGCCGTTGGTTTCGTCGAGCAAGGCGCCGAAAGGTTGGGCACAGGTTTGGTTGTCCAATCCAGGCACATCGGTGTTGTCGCCCCAAGGTGTTGCGCTTGCCGCGTCGTTCAAGGCCACCATCCAGCCATCGGTTTGGTCAGGGCTGACGTAGAAAAGGATGCCACGGCTGCCATCGTTGTTGGTGATTATATCGCCAATATGATACGTTGGATGAACGGGTTGTTGTATGGTGAAGTCTCTGATTTGTCGGACAGCGATGCCAGTGGGGGGATAGTTATTGCTGTTGTCTTTTAGATAATCACCTGTGCTACCTCCTGAGTTCATGTCGTAGGCATGATAGGGAGAGTGTTCGGTCGACGACCACCAATAGAAGTTGTATTGATAGTGTATGGCTGTTCCGCCTACGACTTGCAGCGAGGCGTTGATTTCAGGAGCACAGCAGTAGAGGTATCGCAACTGTCCTGCGCTGGGTAGATACCATCCGTTGTCATAGTCAACGGCCCATGCCGCAGGAAAAATGGAGCTGTTGCCTTCTGCACGTATGATACCTGTGTTGGTATGACCGTCCAAATCGTGCATGGCATTGCGGGCATTGCTGATGTTGGGCAGGTTGAGAATATCGTATTCGTAGTATCTACACCATTTGATGGAAGAGCTTTGGTTGTTGAGCGCGACGGCCCAGCCATGCGTATCCGTTGCATCTACATGAAACACAATTCCCCAAGCCGTCTTCCCAGAAGAAGGGAAGTCCTGCGGTGTGACGATGCTCTCGTCGGTGCAGAGGATGTCACCGATATTGACTTGGCCGATGATGCATGTCGGCAACAACAGTGTGAAGAGGATGATGACGATGATTCTGTTTTTCATTGCGGTTCTGTTTTTAGTTTGGTTCGAGCAATACCATATACTGTTTGTATCTCAACGAGATAGAGCGAGGGAGGAAGGGGCGGTAGGGGAAGTTCCACATGGTCGATTTGGTTGACTGGATGTTCCCAAACGCATTGCCCTTGCATATTGTACAATTTAATCCTTACAATGCTTTCGGCTTCAATGGTTACTTTGTCGTGCGCGGGATTGGGATATAAGGCGGCGGAAATTGTTTGGAAATCATTGATGTCGAAGAATCCAGCATGGATGACGATTTCCTGTTCCGTGAATCCGCAGCCGTTCCAAGCCTTGACACGCAGGGTGGCTGTGCCGGGGTGGTAGATGGTGAGTGTGCATGCTGTACCCATGGTATTCATGGTCCAATCTGCGCCGTCGAGCTCCCATTCGTAATGCTCAGCAAGTCCTACAGGGTTAATGAAATAATGAAATACACCCAAGATAAGGTCGGTAGAGACGTAGACTTCAGTCGGACCGTAGATGGCAGGGATGGATTCGGGATAGAGGTCGAAAGACAAATGCATGGTGACGATGCTATCGCAACCATCGGGAGCGACAAACTCTTGTGTGTAGTCACCAGGGTTATCGTATGTGACGCCGTTCCATGTGAAAGCGTTGCAGGCTTGTTGCCACCATTCGTATGTCACGGTTCCGCCAATGCTCACCTCGATATTGTAAAGAGTGTCGCACCCGTTTGACGCCTCTACCAATTGTTGGAAAGACCCGCTTTCGTTGTATGTGACGCCATGGAAGACAAAGGCGGTGCACCCCGAACCGTTGATGCCGACTTCGGTCAATCCTCCAGGATTGTAGGGCTCACCATATTGGTCAATATAGCCTGCCTGCTGCAAGAAGTTGTTGTAGGGTCGGCGTACGGTGCCGTCAGGTGCCGTGAAAACAGTGGCCGCGTTGTAGCAGAAGGTCGGGATGGTGAGGTCTTCGTTGACATTGGTGACGTGGTACATGTATTGGTTCCAGACAGGTCGTGCCGATCCCCAACTGGGACTTCCAAAGACATGAATGTTGCCATAACCTATGTCGTAATTGAAGTGTTGGTCAAGCAAGCCGGTGGCAACGATTTCTGCTATACCGTCGCCATTTATGTCGGCAACGATGGGGTATTCGCATCCCGTTCCCGCAGCCATTGTCCTCGTGTAAATATTGTATGGTCTAATGGTGTCGTTTCCTGTGACATGGCTTTTGCCGCTGGCGTTGATGATGCGCAGATTGTTGTTGTCACGGTAGACCAGTTCCATGATGTTATCTTGGTTAAAATCGAATAGTGTCATGGCTGTTTGTCCCGAACGGTCGTCATGGTTTTGCGACCAAACAGTTTGAAGACCTGATTGGGGCACGTATCTCCAACAGAAAATCTTTTCAGTGTTGCCGTTGGGCTGATTCTCCAATAAGACGATTTCGGGATAGGGGTCGGTGTCGATGTTGCCTATGAACACATAACTTGAACTGGCGCAACGGTGAGGCTTCTCGAATAGGATTTGTCCGTTGGAAGGTTTGTAGGCATAGAAAAATGTGTTGTCAACAATCTGGTCGTTGGTGTCGTCACGTATGACGAGAATTTCAGTTTCTCCATCGAGGTCAAAGTCTGCTATGCAGGTGTGGCCATCTTGGGAGCAACCGTTGGGAGGCGTGATGGTCTTGTTGACCGTGATGGAGTTTTGGCTGGGATTGGTGCGGCTGACTATGTTGACATTGTAGATGGTGTTGCCGCATATCAATTCCTGTGTATCATCACCTAAGGCGTTATATGCCAATGACATGGCATAATAGGTATGGTGGTAGACGCCATTGCTGTAGGCAGGTGTGCCTCTGTAACTTAGGCCTTTGTTGCCGTTGTTGGGTCCGGAGCATAGCCAATGAAGTGTGGCTGCATCGAAGATGTCGCTGCCCGCATATACTTCAGGATAGCCGTCACCATTGAAGTCAGCCAGTGAGACCATGCCGTCGCAAGAGGTGGGCTGGTCTGAGACATTCAGTAGGGTGCCGTTGATGGAGTAGGCACGGATTCTCTTGTCGTAACAATGCGTGAAGATAGCGCCTTGCATCGTGCCGTCAGCTTTGGGATAGCGTCCGATGGCGTATGGACCGTTGGAAAGGTAGATGGTGTCGGGGACGATAAAGGAATGTTGAAGGCTTAAGTCTGAACCGCTATAGACGTTGATTTCGCGGCTTCGGTAGTTGTTGCCATTGTATTTGGCTACCACGATGTCGGTAACGCCGTTGCCGTCAATGTCGCCAACCATGACAGGGGAATAGGAAGCTACGTCGTCCCCGGTGCTGGATTCGAGGAGCTGAATTTCCCAAGCACTGCCTAATATGGGTCGGTTGCAGTCGCTTTCAAGAACGTTGTCGGGAAACGTCTGCCCGAAAAAGAGCAAAGGGAGTAAGAGATGCAAGATGAGTAGCGCCTTTTTCATGGCAAAGCAAATTCATTCTATCTTGTAGATTTGCAAAAATACATAATTAATTCTAATAATTGTATATTGCGCCAATTTATTTCAGTGTTGATGAAAACTACATTGTTTGCACCGTCATTACGAAAAAAGTCGTAACGAAAAAAGTCGTAATGCAAAATGGAATTGGCTAATGCTTCATTGAGGCTAAAGTGTCGAATGAAAATGTATGATGAATTAAGCCAAGAGATTCTTGTAGAAATCAACCAGTTTTTCGCTCTCTTTTTCCCAATTGAACTCTTCTTCAATGGCTTTTCTACCGTTGTTGCCCATTTCATAGGCTTTTTCGGGATGCTCGTATAACCATTGGATGGCGTTTGCAATGACTTCTGAATTTGTAGGATCGACGCAAATGGCAAAATGATACTTGTCATTCATCTTTTGAGCAAAGTCTGTATTGGAAATGACTACGGGCAATTGCATTGACATGTAATCGTAGACCTTGGTCGGAAGGGTGTCGATTTTGTCGTATTGCCCGACATTGAGCAGGGTGGAAGCTCCGATGTTTGCCTCCTCCAACAAGGCTACCATGCCTTTTTTGTCCAAAAAGCCTTTGTAGTCGACGCAGGCGTAGGCAGGCAATTCTTTTAGTTCTGTTTCGTAGGTTTTGGGCGAGAAAGCGCCGGCCAAAAGTAGTTTTGCTTTGGCATGGTGCGCAGCTTCAACAAGTTGCGTAATGCCTCGTTCTTTGGTAATGCCTCCAATCATAGCCACGGCTGGACCTTGTGAATAGTCGACAGGCATCTTCCTAGTGTAATCGGAAAGACTTGGCAAATTTCTGATAAACAAGGTCTTTTGGCAACGATGGCCAAAATAGTCAACGCCATTCATGGTACATACCTGAACTACCCCGTCGATTTTCATGCAGACGTGTTTTTCGTAGCGCATGTAGAGGTTGCCGAACACTTTCATGAGAAAAGCAGGTGTTTTTATCACCTTGATCTTGTGGATGTTATCGCGAAGCTGCCATCCGTAGTACTCGTGACTATCAAAGATGACGATTTTACCTTTACGCTTTAGCTTCATCCCCACTGGCAATAACTCGGGCTCATGCAGGTGATAGATGTCGGCATCGACTTCTAGGGCGGTCTCCAAACTCATCTTGTTCCGCTTTCTCAGCAGTTCGAGGTTGTTCTTGATGGGACAAAACAAGCTTATGCAGCGAACACCGTCAATCACTTCAGTCTTGGCTGTGTCACCAAAACCGATGAGTGTGACGTCAAAACCACCTTTTGCCAATGACTTGCACTCTTTTTCAAAGATGCGCATGTCATTCATTTTGTGCTTGCTTGCCAGATGACAGACTTTGAATTTCTTGTCTATGTTGGGACCGGTTGTCATTCGTTAATGGCTTGGTTGAGCAGGGCCGCGTATTGTTGCGTCATAACCTGTCTCGAATAGTTTTCCACCTTTGGATTCGTGTTGCCTTCCAGAGTATTCTCCAAATACCTCTGATAGAGGTTTTTCAAAGTTTCCTTCATCTTCTCTTTGTCCTCAAAGCTGATGGTCTGGCCAGCACTGGTTTCCCTGAGAATTCTAGCAGCGTCGCCGTCTTCGGGACCGATGCAGAGGATGGGGCGGCCAGAGGCCATATACTCGAAGAGCTTGCCGGTAAGCAGGCCCTTGGCGCGTGGCTCGCTGTCGGGCATGAGCAGGAGCAAGAGCAATGTTGAGCTGCGATGCACCGCCGACACTTGGTCGTGCGGCATGTAAGGCGAATAGGCGACATGTTGTGTCAAGCCGTTCTCGTTGATACTGCTTACCACAGCGCTGTCAATCTGACCGATCATATTGATTCTTAGGCTCTTGTCAAAGCCGCTATCTTCCTTGATGAGCTCAGCCAAGGCTTGCCATAGGTTGCTGGGGTTCTGGATCTTGGAGAGCACGCCGAGATAGGTGATGGTAAACTGTTCGGACAAGTCGACGGGCGTCTGTGCGTCGTCGTCGCGGTCAAAGCCATTGTAAATCGTCCTGACGTTTCTGTTGCCCAATCTACCGAGCCTCCTCGCGCCGTCGGGAGCCACGGTGACCACCTTGTCGGCTTTGGTCAACACCTCGCGCTCCAAACGGTGGTGTTTGCGGTCGGCCCAAGCGGTGAGGTGCAAGTCGTTGTAATAGTCGATCTCAGTCCAGGGGTCGCGGAAATCGGCAATCCAAGGGAGACCCAATTCTTCCTTTAGCTTCATGGCGATCAGGTGCATGGAGTGGGGCGGACCCGTGCTGATGATGGCGTCCACGGGGTGCTCGTTCAGGTATTCTTTCAAATACTTTACCGAAGGCTTCACCCACCCGCAACGGGCGTCAGGGATGAAGAAGTTGCCGCGCACCCACAACGATAGGTCCGATTTCCAGTTTTTGTCCTTTTCCTTCTCTTGGATGAAACCCATCTTCACGGTCTCGTCCTTGTTGATGCCTAGGAACTTCTTGTATGCGGAGTAGGGCTCCGTGATGGGTCTTCTGATGACCTCGATGTTGGGCGCGACATCTTTCTCCAAAGAATGGTCGATGATCGGATACTCGGCGTTTTCTGTGGTATAGATCACAGGTTGCCAGCCGTATTCGGGCAGGTACTTCGACATCTTCAGCCAGCGTTGCACGCCGCTGCCGCCAGAGGGAGGCCAATAGTAGGTGATGATTAGAACGCGTTTCATGCCTTTTCTTCTTTTTTGGGTTTGAAGGTATAGATGAGGGCGCCTATCAGGCCCAAGATCATGATCAACGAACTGGCAAATGAAACGGTGTTGCCCACCTTGTAGGCCTTGGGCGCATATTCCATGACGATGTCATGCTCGCCGCCAGGGATGAGGGCGGCACGCAGGATGTAGTTGGCGCGGAGCAAAGGCTGCTCCTGTCCGTCAACATACATCTTCCATCCCTTCTCGGTCCAAATTTCGGAGAAGACGACAAGATAGTTGGCATCTTGAGGTCCCTGAGCCTGTCGAAGGGCCGGCCTAAACCTATAAGTCAACTTGTTGGGCTGATAATCTTCCAAGGTGACCTCAGGTACGATGCTGTCCGTGAGTTGGTAGTTGCCGACTTGTTGCGCAAACTCCCTGTTGATGATGGCCGCGTGAGCCAAGTTGGTCTCCGCGATGGCGTCAATCTCCTCGTTGGGTGTGCTCACCCAGCGGATGTCGTTCACCACCCATGCGTTGCCCAAGGCATTGGCGTTGGGGAAGGGCTGTGCGTTGGGGTTGAAGATGACGTACTTGGTGTTCAGCATATTGATTACTTTCTGCTGTGACAGGCTCAGCATCAAATCCTGCGCGGTCTTGGCACCTCTGAGTTGGTTGAGCTCACTACCGAGGTATTGCGAGATGACGTCTTGGTAACGGCGCAGCTTGGCACCCGAATAGCCACCCAGCGACTTGTGGAAGTAGCATGTGCTGGCATCGTTGAACATGTCCTTGGTGATGTCGGCTACACGGAAGTCCAAATCGTTGTCGTTCAAGATGTATTGGTCGGCGGCAGAAGCGGTGAAAGGCTTCGAGTATTGCTCCTTGCTGACGAATTTGTCGTTGTTGAGGTAACGCTTGTCGATGGGGAACATGTCAACCAAAACCAACACGGCGAGGATGGGGAAGGCGATTTGGCCTTTCAGCTTGCCCTTGCCATAAAGGAACAGCGGAACGGCGGCAAGGATGATGAACAGCAGGCTGCGTAACGTGTCCTTACGGAAGATGGCCACACGCACGTCTTCGAGCTGCGATGCAAACTGGGCATAGACGGCACCGTCCTTGCCTTTGCTCATGGCTGCGAACTGCTCGGCTTCGCCTTGGCTGAGGAAGCTGAAGAAGGTCTTCGGGGCGAGATAGAACAAGAGACAGATACCCGCCGTGATGCCCAAAGCGATATAGAATTTCTTGATGTTCTTTTGGAAGCCGTCGGGATCCTTCATCAGCTCGGCGAGTCCTAAGAAGCCTAACAACGGCATGGTGATCTCGGCGATGACAAGCGTCATGGAAACGGCCCTAAACTTGTCGTATCCAGGGATGTAATCCAGGAAGAAGTTGGTGAAGCCCATGAAGTTCTTTCCCCAGCTGAGCAAGATGGAGAGCAAGGTGGCGATGAGCAAAGCCCATTTCAGCTTGCCTTTCACGGTCAGTGCACCCAAGACGAAGAGGAAGACCACGATGGCGCCCACGTAGACGGGGCCGCTGGTCATGGGTTGGTCGCCCCAATAAGCGTTTTGCTGGGCGATGGTGTCCTTGAACTGTCGGTCGGCCTTGTCCAAAGCAGGATTCTGTTTTCCGATATAGGCCGAAGCGCCGCCCTTGGCGTTGGGGATCAGCAGGGTCCAGGTCTCGCCCTTGCCATAACTCCATTGCGTGATGTAGTCGCGGTCGAGGCCGGTGGTTTGGTTGTCTTGGTCGCTGGCCAGCACGGGTTTGCCGCGTGTGGTTTCCTTGCCAAACTCATAGTTGCCGTAAAGGGCTGTCGAGCAGGTCAGCACACCGATGATGGCAGCCACGGCCAAACCGGCGGAAGCCTTGAAGAAATGCCCCAACTTCTTGTTCTTGATGTCGCTGATAAGCTCGGCGATGACCAGGATGACGATGATCAAGGCAAGATAGTAGGTGATTTGCAGGTGGTTGGTGCGAACCTCAAAGGCCATGGCAAAGGCGGTCAGCAGCCATCCCCACAGATATTTGCCTTTATAGGCCAGCAGCACGCCTGCGATGACGGGAGCCATATAGGCCATGGCCATGGCTTTGGCGTTGTGGCCTGCGCCAATCACGATGAATAGGTAGGACGTGAAGCCATAGGCTATGGCGCCGATGAAACTGATCCAGAAGCCGCAGTCGAGTACCAACAGCAGAACAAAAAAGCCTAACATACAGATAAATACGGAGCCGATAGGGTGGGGGAAACCTAAACTCAGCCCTTTGTAAACTGGATTGGTGAGGTTGCCCTTGGGGCTGACGGAGATGTTCCACGCTGGCATGCCGCCAAACGGAGCGTTAGTCCAAAGGGTCTGCTCGCCCGTGGCATCACGGAATTGGTTGATCTCTTGTGACATGCCGAGGTGCATCTCGATGTCGTGTTGTTTGATGCGCTTGCCTTGGAGCACGGGGCTAAAATAAATCAGCGTGATGACCGCAAAAGCCAGGATGGCGGCCACGATGCTGAGGATGTTCTTGTTCTTTTGGAAAAAGTTTTTGTTCATCGTGTCTTTATTTTATCTCTTCGTAATCGGTGTATTCTCCTATGTTTGGATCGACGTGAGGCTTCTTTTCCTCGTTTGAGTCGGCCTTGGCTTCTTCTTGGCCATATTGGTTCATCTGCTTCTCCAACTTTCTCATCTTTCTTCTGAATATCAGCTTGATAAGCATGTTGAAAGCGTAGAAGATCAGGACGGCGTAGAGGATTATTTTCAGGAAGGCTCCCATAGTCTATTATATAATATGTGCTGCGAAATTACGGTTTTTCTGTTTGCGATGGCTGTTTTTTGCCGAGAATCTCTTTATAGGCGGCCCCTAAAAAACCTAATCCATAGCCAAATAGCTGGCAAAATGCGGCAGGGACGCTGAGCAAGGCGACCTTCAGCTTCTTGTTTTTGATCAACGAGTCGACGAAGACCAACGCGGCATAGAGCAGGATGGGCAGTAGCCAAAGCCAATGGTGGAAGATGCCCAGCATGACCAAGATCAGGGTGCCAACCACGAAGGCGGCGGGTAAGAGGTGGACCAGCTTGAAGGTCTCGGGGTATTTGTTTTTCAGCACCACACGTGCCTCGCCCGAATGCTTCACTTGACGGAAGAACGAGCTGAATTTCACCCTTCTCTTATGGTAGACGAAAGCGTCGGGGAAGAGGCGGCAACTGTAGCCTCCTTTGAAGATACGGGTACTCAGGTCGATGTCCTCGCCGTAGCGCATGGGTGCAAAGCCTCCTAAAGCCTCGTAGACGCTTCTCTTGATGCCGAGGTTGAAGCTGCGGGGATAGAACTTGTCCATTTTCTTCTTGCCACCGCGTATGCCACCCGTGGTGAAGAACGAGGTCATGGAATAGTTGATGGCTTTCTGTATGGGTGTGAACGAGGCATGGGCACGGTCGGGGCCACCGAAGGCGTCGCATGGCTCACGGTCGAGTTCGGCCTTGACGATCTCCAGGTAGTTATCTGGAACGATGACATCGGAGTCGAGGATGATGAGGTAGTCGCCTTGGCTGTGTTCGGCACCGTAGTTACGCGAAGGTCCTGGACCGGAGTTGGGTTTGAAGTAATAGTTGATTGGCAGGCGGTCGGCATAGTTTTGGCAGACCGTGTCACACTTCTCCGTCGATCCGTCCTCCACAACGATGACCTCAAAGTCCTTGAAAGTCTGGTGGCATAGGCTCTCCAGCAGTTCGTCGACTTCCTGCGGGCGGTTGTAGACGGGTATGATGATCGAAAACAGCATTTTCATTATTTTTTGCAAAGATAGGGATTCTTTCCTTATTTTTGCGCTATCAAATTGCGATTCTCTGAAAATGAAGAAACTGATAGCCTTTTTCACAAAGATTTTTCCTCGCCAGTGGCTCATCAAGTTGAGTTACCTCTTTAGCCTATTGGTCCGCCCGTTCTATTTCGGCAACAAGGTGGAATGCCCCGTTTGTGGTGGTCATTTCCGTAAGTTTTTGCCCTACGGCTATGGTAAGGCTAAGGATAATCGTTTGTGCCCCAAGTGCCTGTCGCTTGAGCGTCATCGGCTGTTGTGGCTTTACCTGAAAGAGAAGACTGATTTCTTCACAGCACCATTAAAGGTTTTGCATTTTGCGCCCGAACAGCCTTTCTTGAAGCGTTTCCGTGCCTTGAAGAACCTCGATTACACTACGGCCGACCTCGATTCTCCCATCGCTGACTTGCACCTTGACGTGACGGCCATTGACCAACCCAGCGATACCTACGATGTGGTCATCTGCAACCATGTCCTTGAGCACGTCAACGATGCCAACAAGGCTTTCTCTGAAATCAAGAGGATCTTGAAACCGGGCGGCTGGGCCATTTTGCTGGTGCCTATCAATCCCGATGTCGACACCTTCGAGGATCCGAGTATCACGGACCCGAAGGAGCGCGAGCGTCTGTTCGGACAATACGACCACGTGCGCCAGTTTGGCCGCGACTATGCCGAGGTGCTGCGCAAGGCAGGCTTTAAGGTGACGGAAGATAGGCTTTACTACGAGATTCCGGAAGAACAGCGCGAGCGTATGCACTTGGCGCGCAGGGGAGAGGAAGTCATTTACCGTTGTGAGAAATAATTTGTAGGGATTTCTTCGGATGGTTTTGGCATGTCATACCGAACCTGAAAGGAGAGCGTATCTATGCCAAAACCATCCTCGAAATGACATGCATGTTGGCAAAAACAACAAAAGGCGAATCCCCAAGGGGGTCGCCTTCGTTACCTTAAATGAGAAATATAACGGCTTCCGAATTGACTATGCCGAATCTTACGATTTAGTATTCGTCAGAAACTGTAAGTTTTTTTCTGCCTTTGGCTCTTCTGCGGGCCAAAACCTTACGGCCGTTAGCCGTTGACATTCTCTCTCTGAAACCGTGTTTGTTTCTACGTTTTCTGTTTGAAGGTTGGTAAGTGCGCTTCATCTCTGTATCTATTTATTTGTTATTTTTCGCTAAAAATCCCTTTGAATCGGGCTGCAAAAGTACGAATAATTTCTTTATCGCCAACACTTTTCTTGAAAAAAATGAAAAAGACAAAACCAAATTCGGTTCTGTCTTTTTCAAATTATTGATAATTAGTTAATTATGCTATCATTTCCTTTTCGGGGATATTTCTCAAAGTCTCAGTGAGGAAATCCCAGAAGGGCTGCACGCTCTCGATGAGCAGGGCTTCGTCGGGTGAGTGCGGGTGCACCAGCGTGGGTCCGAAGCTGACCATGTCCCAGTTCGGGTACTTCGAGCCGAGGATGCCGCATTCAAGACCGGCGTGGATGACCATAACCTTGGGCTCCTTGCCGAATTTGTCTTGGTAGACCTTCTTCATCAGGTTGAGGATGGTCGAGTTGATGTTGGGTTTCCAGCCGGGATAGTCGCCGGTGGAGTAGGCCTCGGCGCCGTTGTCGGTGAGGTTCTTGCGGATCTGCTCAGCCAGCTTGTCCTTGGCGGCGTCGACGAGGCTGCGGGTCAGCGATGCGGTCGTGATCTTGCCGTTGTCCATCTTCCATGTGGCCAGGTTGCTGGAGGTCTCGGTGGTGCCTTCAAAGTCTTCCGACATGGCGATGACGCCGTTGGGATAGCGGGCGATGGCGCAGAACATGTTGTCTTGCGTCTTCACGTCGATGACCTGCTTTGGCATCTCGGCGGCTTCGCAGAGGATGGCCAGCTCGGGCTCGACTTCGGCAAACTCTTCCTTGCAGATGCCTTCATACTCGGCGGCATATTGTTTGAATTCCTCTTCCTTGTCGGCGGGGACGACCACGATGGCTTCGGCTTCTCTTGGGATGGCGTTGCGTAGGCTACCGCCGTCGATGCAGGCAAGACGCAGGCCGTATTTCTCGGCGGCCATCAGCAGCATGGCGTTCAACACCTTGTTGGCATTGGCGCGACCTAGGTTGATGTCCATGCCCGAGTGACCGCCTTTCAGGCCCTTCACGAAGATACGGAAGGCTTTCATGCCAGCGGGGACGGCTTCGAAGGTAGGCGTCCAGGTGCCGATGTTGTCGACACCACCGGCGCAACCCACGTAAAGCTCGCCTTCGGTCTCCGAGTCCATATTCATTAGGATGTCGCCTTTCAGCACACCCGGTTGCAGCTTGTTGGCACCCGTCATGCCCGTCTCCTCGTCGATGGTGAAGAGGGCTTCGATGGGACCGTGTTGCAGGTCGGTGGCCTCGAGGACTGCCATGGCGGCGGCAGCGCCCAGACCATCGTCGGCGCCGAGGGTGGTGCCGTTGGCCTTCACCCAGCCGTCTTCGATATGGGTCTCAATGGGGTCGTTCTCAAAATCGTGCACCTTGTCGGCGTTCTTTTGCGGGACCATGTCCAAGTGGGCTTGCAGGATGACGCCCTTGCGGTTTTCCATGCCAGGGGTGGCAGGCTTGCGCATGATGACGTTGCCACATTCGTCGACGATAGTTTCAAGGCCATGCTCTTCGCCCCATTGTTTCATGAAAGCGATCACTTTGGCTTCTTTCTTCGAAGGGCGCGGAATCTGGGTGAGACTGTAAAAGTTTCTCCACACGCCATTCGGTTCCAAATCTTTGATAGTGCTCATAATGTTGATGTTTTGTTGATGATTGTTCAAATTTTAGTTGGCTAAAATACGAAAAATCTCGAACACGTCGGCAAAAAGTATTATTTTTGCAGCAAAATTTAAATACGTTGAATCTAACGATTTCAGAACAATGAAAAAAGTATTACCTCTTATGTTATTGGTCCTGATGGCCTTCATGGGCTGCAATAGGGGACCTGTCATGTTTGAACGTCCAAAAGACAAAAGCCAATTTATCAATTCAGTTGAGAAATTTGTGAAACAAACCGAGAAGAAGTCCAAGCATTATTCAGCTGAAGACTGGAAGGTCGCCGTGGAACAGTTTACTCTGATGAGTAAGGAATATGTGGGCGTTATGGATGCCCTTTCCGAACAAGACCAAATGCGCTGGGATAACGCTCGCGTCCAGTTCATGGGTGTCATCAACGCTAATGGCACCGAAGAGATTGCCAAGCAAGTGAAAGAAATCTACAGCAATGTATTGCGATGATATATGGATAGCCTAAAACAAAAAAAGCTCCGATTTTCGGAGCTTTTTTTTGTTTTTAGGTGGGTCATCTTCTGTTGCCGAGGCTGATGTAATAGAGCAGTGAGGCTAAGGATGACAAGGCGGCCACCACATAGGTGCTGGCTGCCCAGCCGAGGGCTTCCTTGGCTTGTCCGACCTCTGTTTGGCTCAGTGAGTTGGAAGACTGCAGCCATGCCAAGGCGCGGCGCGAAGCGTTGAATTCGACCGGCAGGGTGATGACACTGAAAAGGAACACCAAGGCGAACATGGCGATACCGATCCAGAACAGTGCCGGGAAAAAGTTGATGACCAACAGA
This sequence comes from Bacteroidales bacterium, assembly GCA_017539045.1. GTDB lineage: Bacteria > Bacteroidota > Bacteroidia > Bacteroidales > F082 > Limimorpha. The sequence continues at coordinate 50,323 of JAFYHS010000025.1, read as the reverse complement.
CCGATGATGATGACGATCATCGAGAGCTTGGAGGAGAGGCTGACAGCAGGCACCAGGGCCGAACGCAGGCGCAAAGGCGCATAGCCCACCTTGTGCTGCACGGCGTGACCGCATTCGTGGGCGGCAACGGCAGCAGCCGAGACGCTATTCATGCGATAGACGTCCTCGCTCAGGTTGACGGTCTTCTTGGTTGGGTCGTAGTGGTCGGTGAGTTGTCCCTTAATGCAGGTGACCGTGACATCGTAGATGCCGTTGTCGTTCAACATCTTCTGTGCGATTTGTGCTCCGGTGAGTCCACCAGGCGAAAGCACTTTCGAGTACTTGGCGAACACGCTTTTCAGGCGCCATTGGACGATGAGTCCGACAAGTCCGATGACGATAATCAAAATCCAACTGATATTCATATTAATTATGTTTTGATTGTTAATGGCGCAAAAGTAATGTATTTTTTTGGATTGTTTAGTGAAAAATTCAGTCGGGAAAAGGTATTTTCTCTACCTTTGACCATTATTTTGCTGCAAAATGTCTATTCAATCCTTTCATTTGTTTCTGATCATCATGGCCGTCGTGGCTCTGGTGGTGTTTGTAAGCCTGTTTTTCGTGGATGCCGGCTACGGCAAGTTCTATAACCCGAAATGGGGACCGGCGGTCAACAACAAATTGGGATGGGTGCTGATGGAATCGCCCGTGTTTGTTGCCATGCTGTTACTATGGCTCTTCTCTGACCGTCGTGGCGATTTGGTGCGCTTGGCATTCCTGTTTTTATTTGAGCTGCATTACATCCAGCGTTCGTTCGTGTTTCCTTTCCGAATGCGGGGCGATAGCGTGATGCCACTGTCCATCGTCCTGATGGGGGTGACCTTCAATGTGGCCAATGCCTTGATGCAAGGTGGTTGGATTTATTATATCTCTCCTGCCGACTATTATCCTGCCGACTGGCTGACCGACCCGAGGTTTATCGGCGGATTCCTGGTGTTTATCATCGGGATGTATATCAACATCCAATCCGACGACATCATACGCAACCTGCGCAAGGAAGGCGACTCTAATCATTATCTGCCCAAAGGCGGCATGTTCCGTTATGTGACCTCGGCCAACTATTTCGGCGAGTTCGTTGAGTGGGTGGGTTTCGCCATCCTCACTTGGTCGTGGGCCGGAGCGGTGTTCGCCCTGTGGACCTTCGCCAACCTGTGTCCGCGTGCTGCGCGTATCTACGACCGTTACAAGACGGAGTTTGGCGACGAGTTGGACACGAAAAAAGTAAAGAGAATCATACCTTTTATATATTGACCTATGGAAAACTCAACGATATTCACGCCTTGCCAGATTGGTCCTATTTCCTTGCGTAACAGGGTAATACGTTCTGCGGCTTTTGAGAATATGGCTTATGGAAACCGTCCTTCCGACGACTTGCTTAACTATCATGAGGCTGTTGCCCGTGGTGGCGTGGGCATGACGACGGTGGCTTATGCTGCTGTCAACCGTTCGGGCCTGTCGTTCAACGGCCAGCTTTGGATGCGCGAGGAGATCGTCCCCGACCTGAAGCGTCTCACCGATGCCGTCCATGCCCATGGTGCCAAGGCATCCATTCAGTTGGGACATTGTGGCAACATGACCCACCGCGACACCTGTGGCTGCATGCCCGTAGGCGCCTCGCGAGGCTTCAATCTGTATTCTCCCACCTTCTACAGGAAGCTGAAGAAGTCGGAAATTTATGAGTTGGTGCTCGATTTCGGTAGGGCAGTGGGTATGGCCCGCAAGGCGGGCTTCGACTGCGTTGAGATCCATGCGGGTCACGGCTATCTCATCAGCCAGTTCCTGTCGCCTTATACCAACCATCGTCACGATGAGTTCGGTGGCTGCCTCGAGAACAGGATGCGTTTCATGAAACTCGTCATCGAGGAGGTGATGCGCGCGGCTGGCGACGACATGGCCGTGGTGGTCAAGGTGAACATGCACGACGGTTTCCGTAAAGGCATGGATCAGGATGATTGCATCATCGTGGCCAAGACTTTGGAAAAGCTGGGCGTGCATGCCCTCGTACTGACGGCCGGCTTCGTCAGCAAGGCCCCGATGGAGGTGATGCGTGGCGCCATGCCGCTCAAGACCTTGCGCTATTATATGGACCCCAAGAAGTTCTGGTGGCTCAAGGCAGGTTTGGCCTTGTTTGGCCGTGCCGTGATTCCCACCGTGCCGTATAGCGAAGGCTATTTCTTGGAAGATGCCAAGGTGTTCCGCTCCGAGCTGAAGCTGCCGCTCATCTATGTGGGAGGCATGGTGTCGAAAGAAAAGATGGAGGAGGTGCTGGATTCAGGCTTTGTGGCCTTGCAGATGGCTCGCGCTTTGATCAACGACACCGACTTCATCAATAAATTGCATAGTGGTGAGGTCACTCGAAGTGAGTGCAAGCACTCCAACTACTGCATCGGTCGTATGTATACGTTGGAGATGAAGTGCCACCATTGTGTGGATGAGGAATTGCCCAGGAGCATCCGTAGGGAGATTAAGAAGGCGGAGAAGAAAGGATGAACGCACAGAAGTGGCTGAAACGGTTTGAGGAAGCACAAGGTCGTAAGCCTTGGGCAATGGTCACGGGCGGTAGCTCGGGCATGGGCTTGGAGTATGCCCGTCAGCTGGCGGAGATTGGTTGTAACATGTTGTTAGTCAGCAATCAAGAAGAAGAATTGCAAAAAGTTGCAGCGTTGTTGAGCACAGAAAAAGCCATACAAGTTGTCCCTTATTATCATGATTTGGCCACCGAGACGGCAGCCGATGAGCTGTTGGCGTTTTGCCAGGCCGAGAACCTTGTCGTGGACATATTGATCAACAATGCCGGTATGTTCTTTTTCGAGGAACTGACCTCGGAGAACGAAGCCAAGGCCATGACGATGATGCGTTTGCATATCCTGACGCCGACACGGCTCTGTGTCTTGTTTGGCGAGGAGATGAAGAAACGCGGTTGCGGATACATTATTAATATGTCGTCGATGGCGGCCCAACTGCCTTGTCCGGGCATCACCATTTATTCTGCCACGAAAGCCTATCTGAAGAGCTTCGGCAAGTCGCTCTATTTCGAAATGCGTCCCTACAACGTTGGTGTCACTACAGTGTGCCCTGCCGCTATCGCCACGCCATTATACAGACTGAAACCCAATTTGTTGCGCATGGGGGTGAAGATAGGCCTTATCGGCACGCCGCAATGGCTGGTGCGCAAGGCGATCAGCGGCATGATGCGAAGGAAACGCGTCGTGAAGCCTGGCTTGATGAACAGGTATCTTCCTCCTTTGATTGCCATTCTACCCAAACGACTGGTTGATAGGTTATGGAACAAGTTCAAATGATCATCACGGGAGCCACAGGTAGCATTGGCTCAGAGGCGGTGCGTGCCATGGCAAAGCAAGGCCATGCGGTGATTATGGCATGCCGTAACGTCGAGAAAGGCGAGGCAGTCAAACAGCGTCTGTTGGAGGAGAACCCCTCGGCACGGCTGCAAGTGATGCAGGTGGATATGGCGTCATTGAAGTCGGTGAACCGTTTTGCCGAGTTGCTGAAGGACCAAGGCGTTGTGCTTTCGGGCCTGTTCAACAACGCTGGGGTGATGAATCGTAGCTTTGCTTTGACAGAAGATGGCTTTGAACAGACCGTGGCGGTCAACTATCTGGCGCCCTATCTGCTCACACGTCGACTCATGCCCTTGTTTTTGCCCAACGCCCATGTGGTCAATATGGTTTCCTTGACCTGTCATCTGGCCCATGTCGATCGCGACTTCTTCGAAAAAAAAGAGAAAGACTTCCGTCAATTGGGCACTTATGGCGACTCCAAGCTGGCCTTGCTGCTGTTCACCATTGCGCTCTCGCAGAGAGCCGACTTTCATGTCAATATGGCTGACCCAGGAATAGTTAACTCCAATATGTTGCACATGAGCCGTTGGTACGACGGTTTGGCGGATCTGTTGTTCCGCCCTTTCTGCAAGTCGCCCGAGAAAGGGGCCCTTCCCGCGGTGAATGCTTTGACGACGAGCGAAAGGCTTCGTTTCTTCAACGGAAACCGATGCAGAAAGGTGCCGAGGAAGTATGTGGACAACCCGCAAATCGAATGGCTGTGGGCAACTACAGAGGCTTTGCTGCTAAGGCAGGGCTTCGACTTGTAGCCATATTTTTGGCCCTGTTTGACAACATTCCAATCTTTTTCCTATTTTTGCACCCGTTTTTTAGCATTATTAAACACGACATTGACTATGGATTTAAGTAAGATTGTTTCAATATCCGGTAAACCTGGACTGTATGTGATCAAGTCTCAAGCCGTTGGTAGGCTTATTGTTGAATCGGTTATCGACGGCAAATGCTCGCCTGCCTTTGCCCGCGAACGCATGAGCTCGTTGGAAGAGATCTCCATCTTCAGCACCGACGAAGACCGTCCGCTGAAGGATGTCTTTAAGATGATTCACGAGAAGATGGGCGATAAGGTGGACTTCGACTACAAGAAAGCCACCCCCGAGCAGCTGCGCGAGAAGTTTGCCTTCGTCATGCCTGACTACGATGAGGAGGCCGTTTATCCTTCCGACATGAAGAAGGTCTTCGCTTGGTATCAGATGCTGATGGACAAGAACCTGCTTGACTTCACTGAAGAAGAGGAGAAGAAGGAAGAAACGCCGGAACAACCCGCCGAGAAAGCGGAATGATTTCCCAAAATGATTAAAAAGAAGCTGCTTCGGCAGCTTTTTTTGTATATTTGTGCCCGAATCAAAGGAGTCATTGCGGGCTGCCCCGCAATCTCCTGAGCAAGAGGAATTATATGAAACAGATTGCAGACTTTAGGTTGGTCGAGAAGAAGGACTACGGCCGTTCGGTGTTGCTTAGGCTCCGCTCCATGCGGCCTTTGCCCGAAATCATGCCTGGACAGTTCGTTCAGGTGCGTGTCGATGGCTCGCCAAGCACTTACCTCCGTCGCCCCATCTCGATCCACGACGTGGAATTCGAACATAATGAAATAACGCTGTTGGTGCAGCAGGTGGGCGAGGGGACAAGACATTTGGCCGCTGCCGAAGAGGGCGATACGATCAATATGGTGTTGCCTTTGGGCAATGGCTTCAGCTTTCCTGAAAAAGGCGAGAGGTGTCTGCTCGTAGGTGGAGGCATCGGTATCGCACCCTTGTATTATTTCGCCAAGGTGCTGAATGAGAAAGGTGTTTGTCCGATCTTATTACTAGGAGGAAAGACGGAAACGGATTTGCTTCGTCTGGCTGATTATCAATGCCTTGGCGAGACTTTCGTGACCACCGAAGACGGCTCACTTGGAGAGAAAGGCTTTGTGACGATGCATTCGGTCTGGCAAAAGCAAAACTTCGACAAGATATACGTCTGCGGTCCCAAACCCATGATGAAGGCCGTGGCGAAACTGGCTGCCGAAATGGGTGTCTGGTGTGAGGTGTCGCTTGAGAACCTGATGGCCTGCGGCCTTGGTGCCTGCCTCTGCTGTGTGGAGGACACCGTCGACGGCCATGTATGCGTTTGCAAGGAAGGACCGGTATTTAACACAAGGAGGTTGAAATGGTGAACATGACGATAGACTTGGGTCGCGGCTTGGTGCTGCGCAACCCCGTGATGACGGCTTCGGGTACCTTTGGCTATGGCGAGGAGTACACCGACTTCGTGGACTTGGCCCAATTGGGCGGCATCATCGTGAAAGGTACAACGCTCAATCCCCGCGAGGGTAACCCTTATCCGCGTATGGCTGAGGCGCCTTCGGGGATGCTGAACTGCGTAGGACTGCAAAACAAAGGCGTGCAATACTTCATCGACACGATTTATCCCCGCATCAAGGATTTTGATACCAATGTGTTGCTCAATCTTTCTGGTTCTTGTCTGGATGACTATGTAAAGGGAGCCGAGATGGTGGATGCCTTGGACAAGATTCCAGCTATCGAGTTGAATGTGTCATGCCCCAACGTGAAGCAAGGTGGCATGGCCTTCGGCGTGACCACCACAGGCATCTCGCAAGTGGTTTCAGAAGTCCGCAAGGTGTATCACAAGCACCTGATGGTAAAGCTCTCGCCGAATGTGACCAACATCGCTGAAATCGCGTTGGCAGCCGAAGCCGCTGGTGCTGATTCTGTGTCGCTTATCAACACCTTGATGGGTATGGCCATCGACGCGGAGCGGCGCAAGCCGAAGTTGTCTGTGATAACTGGCGGATTGTCAGGTGCCTGCGTGAAACCTGTGGCCTTGCGTATGGTGTGGCAGGTGGCCAAGGCGGTGAAGATCCCCGTAGTGGGTTTGGGAGGCATCTCCAACGCCACCGATGCAGTGGAATTCATGCTCGCCGGTGCATCAGCCATCGAAATCGGAACGGCTAATTTCATCGATCCCGCCGTTTCGGCAAAAGTCGCTTGGGGAATCAATGAATACTGCGAACGGCATGGTTTCCGAAAGGTAACGGATTTGATCGGGGCTTTGGAGGCCTAAACGAAATTCACTTCCGGACTGATTCTAATCCCAAACTTTTTCTCCACGTAATCTTGGATTTTGTGGGCTAGTTCCACTATGTCATGACCTTTGCCGCCACCATAATGCACCAGCACGAGCGCCTGTTTGTCGTACACGCCCACATGCTCGTCGCGCCAGCCTTTCCAACCTGCTTGTTCAATCAACCATCCCGCAGGGACTTTCACCATCCCATTGGGCTCGTCGTAATGCGGCATCGTGGGGTAATCTTTTAGCAAAGCCTCAAATTGTGCCTTTTCAATAACAGGGTTCTTGAAGAAGCTGCCAGCGCTGCCAATCTGCTTCACATCGGGGAGCTTGGCGTCGCGGATGGCGCAAATGGCGTCGTGGAGTTGCTGCAAGGTCGGGTTTTCAATGCCGTTTTGCTCCAAGTAGGCTTTGATGTTGCCATATTCGAGGTGAAGCGGTGCGTCTTTCTTTAGCAGGAAGTCCACCGAGGTAATGACATAGCGTCCTTTCAGCTCGCTTTTGAAAATGCTCTCTCGGTAGCCGAAATGACAGTCTTCTTTGGTGAAAACCTTGGTTTCGCCAGTAGCCAAGTCCATGGCTTCGCATTGCTCGAAGCTGTCCTTCAACTCCATGCCATAGGCACCGATGTTTTGCACGGGTGCGGCACCCACCTTGCCTGGAATATGGGCAAGGTTTTCTACACCGTGCCAACCCTTGCCAACGCAGAAGCGCACGAAATCGGGCCAATCCTCGCCGGCCTGGGCGCGAACCATGACTTCGTTTTCGCACTCCCTAAGGATTTCGATGCCTTTGGTGTTGATGTAAACCACAAGGCCGTCAAACACCTCGTTTTGGAAAAGGATGTTGTTTCCTCCACTGAGAATCAAGACGTTTTGGCTCTTCAATGCACCGCTTTTAATGAGGTTTTGCAGATCATGGGCTTCGTTGATTTCAGCGAATTGTTTTGCAACGGCATCGAAGCCGAAGCTGTTGTAGGGTTTGAGGCTGACGTTGGTTTTCATGGCTGCAAAAATACACAATAGAAGTGAAAAACCATCGTTTCATCAAAAACATTCGTATCTTTGTCCCATGAAACGCGCCATCGTATCGGTGATCAACGACTTGGTCACGGACCAAAGGGTCAACAAGTCGTGCCTGGCTTTGCAAAAGGCTGGATACGAGGTGCTTTTGGTGGGGCGGAAGCAGCGCAAAAGTCCGTCGATGGATGAACGCCCATACGCCACGCACCGCATGAGACTGCTCTTTGAGAAAGGCCCGCTGTTCTATGCTGAGTACAATATCCGACTGTTTTTCTTCCTGCTGTTTCATCGTGCCCATCTGCTGCTGTCAAACGACCTGGATACGATCTTGCCCAATTATTTCATTTCCAAGCTGAAAGGCACTAAGATACTTTTCGACAGCCACGAATACTTCACCGAGACGCCCGAGTTGGTCAACCGGCCCAAGGTGCAGCGCGTGTGGAAACGCATCGAAGGTTTTGTGGTGCCTAAGTTGGGCGAGATGATAACCGTGTGCGACAGCATTGCTGACTTGTTTCGCGAGAAATATGGCGTCAAGTGCCATGTTATTCGAAATATTCCGCCGCGCAAGGCCTTGCCACCCAAAGGCGACAAAGCGGCAATGGGTTTGCCAACAGATAAGCACCTTTTGATACTGCAAGGCTCGGGTATCAACATACAGCGTGGGGCAGAGGAACTGGTGCAGGCGATGTCGCTTTTGGATGATTGTTTCCTGATGATCATCGGTGGTGGCGATGTGTTGCCTATCTTGAAACAAATGGTTGAAGAGCTGAACATTGCCGATCGTGTTCGCTTCTTCCCGCGTATGCCTTACCAGCAGATGATGGCTTACACACAGCTCGCGGAATTGGGCTTCTGCCTCGACAAGGACACCAACCTCAACTACCGTTTCAGCTTGCCCAACAAACTGTTCGACTTCATCCAAGCAGGCGTGCCGATTGTAGCTTCGCATCTAACTGAAATCGAGAAGATTATCCGACAATACGATTTGGGACTATTCATTGAAAACCATGAACCCGCTACCATAGCGGCCACGATTCGGGATGCCTTGTCGGACGAGGTGAGAAGGGCACAATGGCAGCAAAATCTTGCCCTTGCGGCACGGGATTTGTGTTGGGAGAATGAGGAACAGAAACTGCTAGAAATCTACCGACATTATGAGTGAAAACCACCTCCATATCATTGCTTTTGACGTGCCTTATCCTGCCAATTACGGTGGGGTGATCGATGTGTTTTACCGTGTGAAGGCTCTCATTGAGGCTGGCGTCAAGGTGCATCTGCATTGCTTCGAGTATGGTCGCGGTGAACAGGAGATACTGAATCGTTGCCAAGAGGTGAAATATTACAAGCGTGACACTTCCTTTGCCAAGCAACTGAGTCTCACACCGTTCATCGTCAATTCGAGAAGGTCGGAGGCTTTGGTGCAGGACTTGTTGAAAGACGATTATCCTATCCTTTGCGAAGGTTTACATACCACGGCTATCCTGCTTGACAAACGCCTGAAGAACAGGAAGATTTATGTTCGTGCACACAATGTGGAACACGATTATTATAACGGTTTGGGCGATACGGAAAAGTGTTGGTGGAGACGTCTCTTCTATCATGCCGAGGCCTTGAAATTGAAGCGCTACGAACCCGTTTTGAAAAAAGCGACAGGCATATTCGCCATCTCACAACAAGATGCGGATCATTTCAGCAAACGCTATAATAATGTGGTGCTTGTTCCGGGTTTCAGTGCCTCTGATTCGGTGTGTTCGGAGACGGGTAGGGGCGAGTATGTGCTGTATCATGGCAACCTCTCAGTCAAAGAGAACGAGCAAGCCGCGAAGTGGCTGATAGAGCAGGTGTTCTCTGAGCTTGACCTGCATTGCATCGTGTCGGGCTTGAATCCTTCTGAAAAATTGGGAAAACTGGCCGAGAAATACGCTAATGTGACTTTGGTGGCCAATCCCGATGACGCTGAGATGATCGATCTCTTGCGCCAGGCACAGGTGAACATTTTGGTGACCGACCAGCCTACGGGATTGAAACTGAAACTGTTGAACGCGCTCTATAATGGACGTTTCTGTCTGGTCAACTCCGATATGGTGAAAGGCACTTCGTTGGAAGGCCTTTGTGTGGTGGCTGACGAGCCCGATCAGATGATTGCCGAAATTAAGCGGCTAATGGAGGAAGATTTCACCGAAGACGACATCGAGGAGCGCGATGCGCAAATGCGTCAGCTTTATGACAATGAAGCTAATGCGCGAAAAATCGTTGACGCCATTTTTTAACTATGGCTATTGGCATCCTCTAAGGTAGGAGATTGCGGATCGAGTCCGCAATGACGACCTTGGGTGTGGCTGCCATAGGCCATAGGCTATTGGCCATAGTTCGTTATTCCATCTCTGAGCATATTACCGTCCCATTCTTGCAATTGGCGATGCGGGAAGGATATTTCTGCATGAGGGTGTAGTTGTGCGTGGCCATCAGCACGGCTTGACCATTCTCGCTGATGCGGCGCAACAGTTTCATTACCTCGAGGGTCGTGTCGGGGTCGAGATTGCCCGTAGGCTCGTCGGCGAGGATGACATCGGGGTCATTGAGCAAGGCTCGGGCAATGGCGACGCCTTGCTGTTCGCCGCCCGACATCTGGTGGGGCATGCTCTTGCGCTTGTCACTCAGTCCCACTTTGGCCAACACCTCGTCGATGCGGCGCGAGATCTCGGCTTTCTCAGTCCAGCCGGTGGCACCCAACACAAACTCCAGGTTTTTCTCCACGCTACGGTCAAAAAGCAACTGGAAGTCCTGAAAAACGATGCCGATCTTACGACGCAGATAGGGGATGTCTTTCCGTTTGAGTTTGGTGAGGTCGTATCCGGCCACGCGCACAATGCCGTCGCGGGCAGGCAACTCGCCATACAAAGTCTTCAGCAAGGAGGACTTGCCGCTTCCTGTGCGACCGATGAGATAAATGAACTCGCACTTGTTCAGCGTCAGGTTGACATCGCTGAGCACCAGGTTCTCCTTTTGGAAGATGGAAGCGTGTTTGATTTCTATGATGGGTTCTGACATATTGTTTCTCTATGCTCTAAACTAAAACTACCAACTTCCCGAGGCTCCACCGCCACCAAAGCCGCCTCCGCCGAAGCCGCCGAAGCCTCCACCACCGCCGAAGCCTCCACCGCCAAAGCTTCCGCCGCCTCCGAAACCTCCACCGCCCATGGGAATCCAGATGGTGCGGGTGCCGCCACCGGAGTAGTTTTGGCCGTTGTTATCGGAGAACTTGGAGAAGATAATAGCTATGGCGATGATGAATAGGATGATGAGCCAAAGAGGGAAACCTTCCTCGCCCGCGTATTCATCTTGGTCGAACTTGCCCGAGCAAAGGTCCATGATGGTATTCACGGCATTGTCGATGCCCGTGTAGTAGTCGTCTTCCCTGAAGGCAGGAATCATCTCCCTATCGATGATGCGTTTGGCCGTGGCATCGGTGACATATTGTTCCATGCCATAGCCGGGGCTGATGTTCACCTGACCTCGCTCGCTGCCTTTCTTTGGTTTGACCAAGATGACGGCGCCGTTACCTTTGCTCTTTTGTCCCACACCCCAGCTGTGGCCAATCTCGGTGGCATACTGCTCGATGCTGTAGCCTTGCAGGTCGTCGACAAGCATGACAAGGATTTGGGTGGAGGTGCTGTCGTCGTAGGCTACCAGCTTCCGCTCCAAGGCCTCGATTTGGCTGGCGGTCAAGGTGCCTGTGTAGTCGTTCACCAAACGGGGCGGAACGGGCGGACTGGGCAATTGGGCTTTCAGCGTCATGCCAAAAGTGAGCATCACGAGGATGAGGCCAAAGAAAAGCGTAAGTTTATGTCTATTAGTTGTCTTCATAGGAGATGTCGTCAGGGATTTCGTTGATGTCGTCAGATTGATAGGGGAAGTAGGCTTTCAACTTCTCGCCACAGCGTTGTATGCCCGCTTCGAGACCTTCTGTGAAGCGGCCTTCCTTGAAGTGGCTCAGCATCAGGTCTTTCACGTCGTTCCAAAAGCCTTCTTCCACCACGTTGTTGATGCCTTCGTCGCCAAGGATGGCGAATTTGCGGTCCTTGACGGCAAGGTAGATGAGCACGCCATTGCGCAGTTGGGTTTCGTTGAGCTTCAGGCGGTTGAAGACATACAGGCTGCGTTCTTCGACGTCGCCTCGACAATGGTTCTCGATATGCACTTTGATTTCGCCCGAGGTGTTGAGCTCAGCCTGCCGGATAGCTTCAACCACACGGTGGTCTTCCTCTCGGTTCAGTATGGTGATGGCGTTTGACATGGTCAATCTGATTTGAGTGCAAAAATAATCATTTTCCGTAATTTTACATGCATTAGTCGGATATGAGATGATTTTTTGTTTCTTTGCATTGTGGTATTGAAGAATGATTGGAACATGAACAGGACCTTAAAGGCAATGTTGCCCGTAATGCTACTGGTGGTTTTTGCTGCGGGTTGCAGCAAACCTGACGAGCCTAATCATGGCGACGATCCGGGGAATGAGGTAGACGAACACGAATATGTCGACCTCGGCCTGCCGAGCGGTACCTTGTGGGCCACTTGCAACATAGGTGCCGATACGCCGGAAGGCGTCGGCGATTACTTTGCCTGGGGCGAGACCACACCGAAAAGCGTTTATGACTGGAAAAGCTACCAGTATGGTAATTGCATCGATAATTGGTATGCCATCACCAAGTATTGCACCGATTCGGTTTGGGGACTCAACGGTTTTGTCGACAACCTGACCCTTCTGGAACCTGATGACGATGCGGCTACCGTCAATTGGGGCGATGACTGGCGTATGCCCACCAAGGAAGAATGGGAGGAATTGTACCAAAAAACAACTTGGACTTGGACCGACATAAATGGAGTGAAAGGGAGACTACTCACTGGATCGAACGGCAACAGCATCTTTTTGCCTGCTACGGGTTTCCGTCTGGATGGCGAACTCATCTGCCTTGGACTCGGCATTTACTGGTCAAAAACACTTCACGACCATTTCCCCGAACGCGGGTGGAGCTATCATTTTGATTTCGAAAGCAGCCATGTGTGCGGTACCTACGAGCGCAGCCGAGGGCATGTTGTCCGGGCAGTGCGTTCAGCGGAATGATTCTTTGCGCGATATATAAACACTAAGTATAATTTGGCATTTCAACCTCGCCAAATCACGCTTTTTTTGTTTCTTTGCAGTCTCAAACAACTAAAACAGAATCGATATGAACAGAGTTTTGAAGACGATAGTGGCCATAATGCTGATGATGGTTTTTGCGTTAGGTTGCACAAAACCTGATGAGCCGAATAACGTCAGTGGAAACTACAATGGTCACGATTATGTTGACCTTGGCTTGCCAAGCGGAACATTGTGGGCCACTTGCAATGTTGGTGCCGACACGCCGGAAGGTTATGGTGATTATTTCGCATGGGGCGAGACTGAGCCAAAGGATTACTACGAATGGAGTACTTACAAATACTGCAAAGGAGGTGACTGGATGAGTTTGACCAAATATTGTTGCAGTAATCTTTTTGGATACCTTCACTTCATTGATGATTTGACTGTTTTGGAGGCTGTTGATGATGCGGCTACGGCCAATTGGGGTAGTGGTTGGTGTATGCCAACGGAAGATCAATGGGAAGAGCTTTGCCAAAACACGTCAAATACATGGACGACTCAAAACGGTGTTGATGGAAGACTGTTTACTGCATCCAATGGCCGCACTCTATTCCTTCCTGCCGCTGGTAACCGTTGGGAAAGTAACATAAACTTGACAAATAGTTTTGACGATTCTGGTTTTGGTAATTATTGGTCGAATTCGCTCTATCTCCGCATTCCTGATGGTGCGGTGTATTTCCAGTTTTCTCCTAATTACTTCAAGGTGTTTTATGATGCCCGTAGTAGAGGTTGTTCTGTGCGCCCCGTGCATCCTGCAAAATAATGCTTGAAATAGCTAAAACAATATCCCCGCAATGCTATGGCGTTGTGGGAATATTGTTTTGTCCAAAATGACCATGACCGCTTCAACAATTGTCAAAGCGGTCATGGTCATAGTCACAAGTCATTGTCGAATTATAACTTCTCCATATTCCTCTTGACAAACTCGCTCAAATCCTTGCCCTTCAGCAAGTTCTTCGAGAGCAGTGCGAGGTCGTAAATCTGTCGAATCGTGGCTTCCTGTGCGGCTTCGTCCTTGTCCAAGAGGCCAGTGATGACAGGGCTGTTGGTGTTGAGCATCAAGGTGTAGCTGTCGGGCATGGAGCCGTAGAACGACATTGGGCCGCCGCCCATCTGCTCCATCTCCTTCATACGGCGCATCCACTCGTTTTGGGTGACCTCCACAGGAGCGGCTTCGGCGCCTTCGTTGCTGAACTCCACATTGAACTTCACCTTGTCGATGACCTTCTCGAAGGCGGCCTTCACGGTCTCTTTCTGCTTGTCGTCGAGGCCCGAGGCGGCTTCCTTGTCATCCTTCACGATGAGCTTGTCGATGGTGTTGGAGTCCACGCGGGCAAACATCGCGCGGTTGTCGTCGCCTTTCTCGCCTTCCTTCTGCTCGTATGCGCTGATGAAATGCGGGTCGAGGATGCCGTCCATCATCAGGACGTTGTAGCCCTTGGCTTTGGCGTTCTCGATGTTGGTGTACTGGTCGTCCTTGTCGGTGGCATACAGATAAACGAGGGCCTTGTTCTTGTCGGTCTGGTTTTCCTTAATCAAAGTCTTGTATTCCTCGATGGTGTAGTATTTGTCGTCGGTGTCTTTGAAGAGGAAGAACTTCTCGGCGCGCTCGTAGAACTTCGGGTCGCTCATCATGCCGTATTCGATGAAGACGCGGATGTCATCCCAATTCTTCTCGTAGGCCTCACGGTCTTTCTTGAAGAGCTCTTCCAGTTTCTCGGCCACCTTCTTGGTGATGTAGGTCGAGATTTTCTTCACGTTCTGGTCGCTTTGCAGGAACGAGCGGCTGACGTTCAGCGGGATGTCGGGCGAGTCGATGACGCCGTGCAGCAGCGAGAGGAACTCGGGCAGGATGCCTTCGACGCTATCGGTGACGAAGACCTCGTTGCAGTAGAGTTGGATCTTGTTGCGCTGGAACTCGTAGCGGTTCTTCACCTTCGGGAAATAGAGGATGCCTGTGAGGTTGAAGGGGTAGTCCACGTTGAGGTGGATGTGGAACAGCGGCTCTCCGAAGTTCATCGGGTAGAGCGTGTGGTAGAAGTCGTTGTATTCCTCGTCCTTGATGTCGGTCGGGGCTTTCTTCCACAGCGGCGCTACGTCGTTGATGATCCAAGGCTTCTCCACTTCCTTGGTCTTGGGCTTGCCGTCCTTGTCGGTCTCACCCTCGATTTCCTCCTGCACCTTGCGCGTGCCAAACTGGATTGGGATGGGCAGGAACTTGCAGTATTTGTTGAGCAGTTCGCGGATACGGCCTTCTTCGAGGAACTCGGCGGCATCGTCGCTGATATAAAGGATGACGTCGGTGCCGCGGTCGCCCTTCGGTATTTCGTTCATGGTGTACTCTGGGCTGCCGTCGCACTCCCAGATGACGCCGTTCTTGCCTTCTTCCTTGCAAGACTTGGAAATCAGCGACACTTTCGAGGAGACCATGAAGGCGGAATAAAAGCCCAAGCCAAAATGTCCAATGATATTGGCGGCTTCGGCCTCGCTTTGGGTCTTGAACTTGGCGATGAACTCCTCCGCGCCCGAGAAGGCGATTTGGTTGATGTACTTGTCGACCTCTTCGGCGTTCATGCCGATGCCGCGGTCGCGGACGGTGAGGGTCTTTTTCTTCTTGTCGACTTCTACCTTAATAGTAAGGTCGCCTAACTCGCCCTTAAACTCGCCCGAGGCAGCCAAGGCTTTCAGCTTTTGTGTGGCGTCCACGGCATTGCTGATGATTTCGCGCAGGAAAATTTCCTGATCCGAATAGAGGAACTTCTTGATGACAGGGAAAATGTTTTCTGTCTTTACTCCAATGTTACCTGTTTGTTGCATATCGTTGTGTTTTTATTGAATTCAATTGACGCGCGTTATAGGTCAAATTGTGTGCCACCGAAAGAAAGTGACAAAATGGCAAGATTTTTATATTTTTGCGACATCAAAACAATGAACATGGACGAAATCTACGACTTCTATAACAACGGTGCGGAGATAGGCCGGTTGGAGCGCGGCCTGGGCATTGTGGAGTTCCACAGGACAAAGGAAATCCTGTCGCGCTACATTGATGGCGGAAAGGTAATCTATGACATCGGAGGCGGCATCGGGATGTATGCGGCATGGCTGGCCAAGAAAGGCAACGAAGTCCACCTTATTGAGTTGGCCGAAAGTGCCGTGGAATATGCCAAGGCGAATTTGATGCAGGACTGCCGTTTCATCGCCGAGACGGGCAACGCCTTGCAAGTCAATCGCCCTGACGAGAGCGCCGATGTGGTGCTGTTGATGGGGCCACAGTACCATCTGCGTGATAGGGGAGAGCGTTTGCAGTCGCTCCGCGAGGCGTTCCGAGTGTTGAAGAAAGGCGGACTATTGTTTGCGGCGGGTATCTCCAAGTTCAGTTCCATGACGTGGGCTTTGTCGGTCTATGGCGAGAAGAAGAATGCCTCACTCATGGAATTCCTCGACGACCCCGTGTTTTTCAACATGATCAAGGGCGAGATGACAACTGGCGACCATATCCGTCCTTCGGAATACCCGAGGTTCATCGCGGAATCGTATTTTACGACCTCTGACGAAATGAAATCGGAAATTGCTGAAGCAGGGCTCACTGTTGAGAAAGCCATCGCCGTGGAAGGTTGCATCTGGTTTACGCCACACCTCACCGAGAAATGGGAGGAAGAGGCCAGCCGTGAACGCCTTTTGGACATCGTCAGAATCACCGAATCCGAGCCCGAGATGATGGGGATGAGTCCGCATTTCTTGGTGGTGGCAAGGAAATAAAACTTGTTTAAGACGGCCCTTCGACAAGCTCAGGGACCTGCTTTTTCATTTGTTATACACACTTTGTATTGAAACAATCCCTATTTTTGTAGGCAAAATAAAGAAAACCAAATATGAAAAAACTGTACGCTTTTATTGCGATGTGGCTTCTGGCTGGAAGCGCCTTCGCCCAAGTGCTTGTCAACGAGACTTTTGAAAACGGTAACACAGTAGACCAAACCCCTGTGGGCTGGATTGGCGATGGCGGATGGAAAGCAGGCATCACCATCCCTGACGACAACGAGGCCCGTGGCAGAAAGCCGCATACCGGCGACTGGTATATGTATGCCACCTATAACACCGACGTGTGGATTTACAAGGAGATCAATGTGACGGCAGGTAACTACTACCGCGTTTCGTTCTGGTACGCCACTTGGCACGTCGACCACTTCAACCTGGAAGTCAAAGCCGGTGCAAGCGCCAATTCTTCTTCGATGACGGAAACGGCTGTGCCGATGATGGTGGTCGCCAATGAGGAGTTTGAACAGACCTCGGGCGTATTTCAGGCAACGAGTTCGGGCGCTTACTATGTGGGCTTCCACAGCGTGGCAGACAACGCACCTTGGTATTTGTCGATTGACGACATCATCATTGAGCAGACCGCGCAATACAACTTCAATGTGGAGCAACTCACGGCCGACACCTCCGTCTATTTCGGCGAGCCAGCCTATCTTCGTTTCCGCCTCAATAATACTGGTGAACAGTCGGATACCTATCAGTTCAACAGCACGGGCAATCTGCCGGTTGAGTTCTACCAGAATGGTACCCAGGTGACCCAAGTTAGTTTGCCATATAACAGCTCGGTGGAGTTGGTGGCTAAGACGACCTTGCCGATGAATTTAAACAACAACGAAATCGTCCATGCCACATTCGACGTGGCTTCTAGCCATTCTGCTCCGACACAAAGCGCCGACTTTGCCATCACGGCATTGGCACCTTACGCCGACTTCCCGCTTGAAGAAGGCTTCGAGAACGACTTCGTGCCTTTTGGCTGGCAAAATAACATCACTAACGGCAACTATGCTTTCGACCGCATCACTGAAGGCTCCACGCCAAGCGCGACGCCGCATGAAGGCAGCCAATATATGGCACGTTTCTATACTTACACCAATCCTTCGGGAGGCTCGGCTGAATTGGTCTCGCCCAAGATGAACCTGAACGATCATGACAACATCGTCAGCTTCTGGATGTTCCGCAACAGCAACCCGAACATTAATAAGGACGACCGCATCAATGTGTATTACAATTCGGTGCCTCGCTCGGAAGGCGGGCAGCTTCTCGGCACCATCCATCGTTGCACCTATAAGGAACCCGTTGTCGCCGATGTGGATGACTGGTATGAATATGCCTTCACTTTCGATTGTCCCGACGACTATGGCTTCATCATTTTCGAAGGCGTCAGCGACTACGGCTGGAACCTGTATCTGGATGATATTTTCATCAATAGTTCCTCGGAAGACCATGAGGCGCCCACGGTGATTGCCGTCAACGGTAACCAAACCTACGCCGACACAGAGATGAACCTCTCTTTACGAGTCCATGATGCCTCTTCGATGCCTGCAACGCTGGCGGCCACCTATACCATTTGGGGAGTGACGCACGATTTGACTTTCGCGAGGGCAGGCAAGGGCAATTATGACTACACAGCCACCATTCCTGCCTACGACAACCACACCCATGGTACAATGACAGTTCAACTCGTGGATGACTTGGGCAACAGCGCAACTTCAGAGGAAATCCCGATTCGTTGGGATTACCAACGTCCGCTGCTCTATGAGACCTTCGAGGAATGCAGTAGCATGTTCACCATGCCCGAAGGCTGGACCACCGACGGTAATCCGACCTGGTGGGATTGGACCGTACAAGGCACGGTGTACTACACGGACTACTACGAAGAAGACTTCATCGTGAATCCCCATCGCGGCAACAAACATGCCGTGTTGGAGTGGGACAGCAGCGAGAGCCCCGCGGCACAAGACCAGACTTTGATTACGCCCGTTTTGACCATCACGCGCCCCACCGTTTTGCAGTTCTGGACTTGGGTGCAGTATGGCACCGATGGCTACGATCGCTTCGTGGTCAGGGTGTACGACACCTATAACGGCACTTGGGACGACAAATGGGATGCCGCCGATATGCCTTACGGACAAATCAATGCTTACAACGAGCCGATTTCCATCAATTTGGATGAGTATATCGGCAAGAATATCAAGATTGGCTTCAGAGGTTACAATACCTTTGGCGAGTGGCTGGCCTACGATTGGTTTGTCGACGATGTGAAAGTCGTCCCGACCGACACCACCGATGTGAATGTGAATGAATTGGCCGATCTGAAGTTTGATGTCTATCCCAACCCAGCAAAGAATAAGGTTGTCATCGAGGCCCAAAGCAACATCCAACAGGTGACACTGATGGGCATCAAGGGAGAGATGCTGGAGGACAGGAAGGCCAATTCAAACAAGATTGAACTGAACCTCGAGGGATATTCCAAAGGCATTTATGTCGTCCGTATTGTGACCGAGGACGGCGTGGCCACACAAAAAATCAACTTGATTGAATAGGGAAGAAGCACATAGAAAACGCGTGCCGCTCTATGCCAAGATCTTGCTGGGCATGGGCTTGGGGCTGGGCTTCGGCTTTCTGGCTCTGGCCTTGCATTGGGAAGGCTTTGTGCACGACTGGGTGGCACCTTGGGGCGACATCTTCATGCGCCTGCTCAAGCTGATTGCCGTACCCTTGGTCTTGGTGTCGCTTATTTTGGGTGTCGTCAACCTTAAGGACATTCGCAACCTGTCGCGCATCGGCTTGAAAACCATTCTGATCTATGTCTGCACCACCATTCTTGCTGTGAGCATCGGATTAGGCATGGTCAGCGTCATCAAGCCGGGAAAGGTCTTCCCGAAAGACCGGCAGACGGAGTTCATGGAGCGTTACCAGCAGACCGTGGTGGAGCGCGAGGCGCAGATGCAGCAGGTGAAGGATGAGTCGCCCTTGCAGTTCGTGGTCGACATGGTGCCCGAGAACCTCTTCAAGGCCTTGGGTGACAACTCCAAGATGCTGCAAATTATCTTCTTCGCCTTGCTCTTTGGCGTGGCGTTGATTGTCGTGGGACCCTCAAAAGTACCCTCGCTGGTGCGTTTCTTCCAGCAACTGAATCTCGTTTTGCTCAAGATTATTGACTTCATCATGGCCTTTGCACCCTACGGCGTGTTTGCCCTAATGTCCGCCCTTATTGTGGACTATGCCGGCGACGTGGGCATCTTCTCCGCCTTGGGTTTGTATGCCCTGACGGTGGTGCTGGCTTTGGCCGTCATCATCTTATTGGTGTATCCGTTCATCATGCGGGTCTTCGGCAAGCGAACGATGAAGCAATTCTTCAAGGCGGCGGCGCCTGTGCAGATGTTGGCCTTCACTACCAGTTCGAGTGCGGCCACTTTGCCCTTGACTATGGAGCGCACGCAGATGCATTTGGGCGTCTCGGAAGAGGTGTCGTCGTTCGTGTTGCCTGTGGGTGTGACCATCAACATGGACGGCACGAGTTGTTATCAAGCGGTGGCAGCGGTGTTTTTGGCGCAGGTCTTGGGCTTGGATTTGACCTTCGGTCAGATGTTGCTCATTTTAGCCACAGCAACCATCTCTTCGATAGGCACACCGGGTATCCCAGGAGGCTCTATCGTCATGCTGATGATTGTGCTTGATTCGGTCGGCATCCCGATTGAAGGCTTGGCACTTATCTTGGGTATTGACAGGCCTTTGGATATGTTGCGCACCGTTGTGAATGTGACGGGCGACATGACGGTGTCGTGTGTGGTCGATGAAGGCAATAAAACAAAAACGGCCGACCACGAGGCGTGACCAGCCGTTGTTTTGGTTTAACGACACGTTTTATTCGTCGTCGCAGCCTAGCTTTTCAGATTTCTTCTCGATTTCGTTTCCGAGCTTCTCGATATACTCTTCGAGTTTCTTCTCTTCCTGTTCGGTCATCTTTTCCTCGTCAGTGTAGTTTTTGCTGGCTAGACCGTTAAGCAACAGTCCAAGAGCGGCTTCCTGAAGCTCGTCGCAGGTGGTGACGTCCTTGACGGCTTTTTCGAGTTGTTGGTAAATCTCCATGGTCTCTTGGTACTCCTTGGAGCCTTTTACAGTCTTGGTTTCCTTGCCGCCGCACTGCGTGAAGGCGAGCATCATCATGCCCGCGAGGGCGATAATCAGCGTTTTCTTCATAGAGTTGGTGTTTGGTTAGTGGGTTATAGTCGCAACAAAAATAGAAAAAATCCGAAAAAGGCAAGGGGTTTTTGATGAGAAGTTCACTTTACACTGTAAAGTTTTGTTACACCACTGTAAAAAAACGTTACACTTTGTTTTGAATCTTAAATTTTTAAATATTTGAATTTCAAATAGTTATATTTTTGGCATGAGATATGCTTTCTTTTGGCACGTGTAAAAACATGTGTAAAATGAAAGCTAAACATAACTTTTTTATTTTGATGATGGTTCTTGGAGCCTTGACCAGTGTCAAGGCCCAGGACACCGTCACTATGGATCTCAAAGCTTGTATGCGCTATGCAGTGGAACATTCTACTAAGATGCGCATTGCCCAAGCCGACAACCGCGATGCACAGATCGACCGCCGCGATGCCATCCTAGCCGCCTTCACGCCTACGATTGAGGGTAACACATACGCCTATTCCAACTTCGGCCGCAGCATCGACCCTGAGACCAACACTTACATCAGGACGACCTCGTTCCACAATGGTTACAGTCTCTCGGCGAGCATCAACCTCTTCAACGGATTCCAGGCGGTCAACAACCTGAAAATCACCAAGACAGCACAGCTGATGGGCTTGACCAAGGAACAACAAACCGAAGACCAAATCTGTCTCGCTACCATGGAGGCTTACTGCAATGTGCTGTATTACACCGAGATGCAGAAAGCTTTGCAAGCGCAGGTGGCCACAGCGGAAAAGGCCGTGCAACTCGCCACAAGGCAGGAACAATTAGGACAAAAATCCCACGCCGATGTGGTTCAGATGCAGAGCGACCTCGCCGAGCGGCAGTACCAGCTGACCACCTGTAGGAATAACCTCAATAATGCCATCATCACCCTGAAGGATGTGATGTTTTGGCCCATTGAAAAACCATTGAAAATTGACGAATCGTTTTCGCGACTGCCATATTATGACAGCCCTACAGGCCAGGCGGAAAACATTTCCCAAATGGTGGAATTTGCCAAAACCAATATGCCTGCCATCCTTTTGGCAGAAGGAACGATGAAAAATGCCCGCCTTGCCCTCAAGACAGCCCGCTGGCAGTTGCTGCCTCGACTCTCGCTCTACGGTGGTTGGTCGTCGAGTTATTTCACCTATCCGGGTATGGAGGGCTATGTGCCCACACCTTATTTCGAGCAGTTGAAGAACAACGGCGGCGAATATGTGCAGCTCTCGTTGAGTATCCCCATCTTCGACCGCCTCTCGAAACACTCCAACATCGCAAAGCGGAAGAACGCCTACGACCGCGCCCAGGCCGACTATGAGCAGACGCTCCAGACGGTGGAGGCCGAAGTGCGCAGCGCCATTGCCGACCGCGACGGCTCAGCCGATGCCCTGCGCCAAGCCGACACCCGCGCCGAATTGCAGCAAGAGGCCTTTGCACTGAACACCAAACGCTTCGAGCAAGGATTGATTTCGTCCATCGAGTACCAAACGGCATCGAACAACTATCTCAACGCCCTTGCGGAACAATTGAACGCTAGGCTTCAATACTTTATCAAGAATAGTGTGGTTAATTACTATGGAGGGATACATTATATAGAACAGTAAAAGAGATTCCCCTGCGGGGAATGGAGGTCTAAGGTCGTTTTTAACTGCGGCGGCCTGTGGCGCTACAGATTGGCAACTTGTTCTTGCCGCCGCTTATAACGAACAAACAACACTCCATTCCCGAAGGGAATCTCAACAATTCAACAGTTAAACAATAAACACTTCAACAATATGAAAACCTACCTGAAATTCCTATCCAGAAACAAGCTCTACACTGCTATTGAGTTCATTGGCTTGAGCGTGGCCTTGGCCTTTGTCATCATCAGCTTCTGCTATGTGGTGCAGCAATACGCCGTGACGCGCGAGAACCCCGACCGCGAGCGGATTTATGCCGTGGGTAGCGATGATATGGTCAATTGCTATGCAATGAAAGAGTTCATCGACGGCAAACTGCCCGAAGTGGAAAGCGTTACTCATTTTCATTACAAAAAAGGAAACGTCATCAAAGCGGGCGACGGACGCATTCTAGGCAATGTGCTGGACTGCGACCGCGAGTTTTTCGACTTCTTCCCCGTGACTTTCAAGGAAGGCAATGCTGACAACTTCACGAATTCCCACATCGCTTTCGTTTCGGAGAAAGTGGCAGCCCAAATTGAAGGTGAAGTCATTGGCAGTCAGATTATTG
The DNA here is from genome assembly GCA_017539045.1 of Bacteroidales bacterium. GTDB lineage: Bacteria > Bacteroidota > Bacteroidia > Bacteroidales > F082 > Limimorpha. The sequence goes on along the minus strand of JAFYHS010000025.1, from coordinate 27,404 downwards.
TTGCCAGTGATACGCTGAATGTGGTTGGCACGTTTTCCGACTTGGGTACTTCCCTGATTCCCCCAACGGACATCATCGGCAACATCGAAACCAGTCGCTTAACTGATCCTTTTAGGCAACAACCCACCAATTCGTGGTCGAATATTCCTACATTTGTGAAGGTTGGGGCGAATATAGACATCGTCCAATTGAAAGAGAAATTGAACTCGATTTGTAGGGAGCAATATGGGGAAAGTTATGATTTCTTTTTCAAGGACGAAGGCCTGTCGATGCTTCGAATGGACAAGCTCTTTTTCAGCGACGTGAAAACAGGGCTGCAAAAAGGCGACAAGTCGATGCTACGCAATGTGATTGTGGTTGGCCTGCTTTTGTTGCTTTCCGCGCTCATCAATTATGTCAACCTGAACGTGGCCCTCACGGGGAAACGTGCCAAGGAGATGGCTTCGCGCCGCTTACTCGGGGCGCAAAAGTCCGATATTGTGTTGAAGTTTCTCGGCGAGTCGTTGTTCTTCACTTTCTGTTGCTTTGCCGTGGGTTTGCTGCTGTCCTATGTGCTTGTGCCCTCGGTCAATCGGATGCTTGGTGCCAGTGTGGCAGTGAGGATTCCGTTCACTTGGGACTATCTCGTTGCCTACGGGTTGATGGTCGTGGTGGTGGCGTTGCTGGCTGGCATATTGCCTGCCGTCATCATCTCGCAAGCCCGTCCCATCGATGTTGTGAAAGGCACATTCCGGTTGCGTAGCCGCAAGGGGATGATGCGCTTCTTCATCGTGTTCCAAAATGCCATTTCCATTATCCTGATTGCTCTGACATTAACTATGGAGTTACAAATGCGCCACATGGTAGAACGACCGATGGGACTGGAAATGGACAACCTGTTTTATATCGACTCAAAAGTGAATTTTACTACTAAATCAGAGGCTTTTAGGGAGGAACTTCGCGGTTTGCCGTGCGTGAAAGAATTGGCATTGAGTAACAACGTGCCTGGGGTGTCAAGAACCTCGTTGGGAATGAAAAAGAAAGGCGAAACGGAACACTACGTGATGGTCAATATGTTTGAATGTGACACGGCGGCATTTCGGATGTTGGGTTTTCAGGTGATGGAAAAGTTCCACGAGCCTGAAGTGGGCAGTGGCTGGATGACAGAAAGCACCGTTGCGGGATTGACAGGTATGCCTTATGGAGTTTACAATTACGACACAATTAGCTCTTGTTTCTTTAATGACATCTGTGGAGTTATCAAGGATTTCAATATGCTTGATGCGCTACACGCCACCGACGAGGATTATACCGTCGTCTTTGGCAATTTAGGTATGGGCTTTTCAAAAATTTGCAACCTTCTTTTGGACATCGTGGGTGACCATGACGAGGCTCGTCGCGCCATCGAGGCGGTCTATAAGAAACACTCCGAGGACATGTTTGGCTCCTACATTGAGCCGGATTATTTCGGTTTCGTGAAGGATGTCGTAGCTTCAAAATATGACAAGCAACGTCGCCAGATGCGTCTCATTGAGTTGATCATGGCGATTTCAGTCATCCTTTCGCTGCTCGGCCTAGTGGCCATGAGCACGCATTTCGCCTCCGAGCGCGAGAAGACCATCGCTATCCGCAAGGTGTTTGGCGGCACAATGCAGAGCGAAATCCGCCGCAACCTGAAGGAATACATTATTATGATATTGATTGCCAACGCAATTGCCTTTCCTGTGGCAGTGTGGCTGTGCAAACGTTATTTGGAAGACTTCGCCTACCGTATCGACTTGCATCCGTGGATATTTGTGGTCACGGTGGTGCTGTCATTTGTCATAGCTATCGGCTCGGTGCTGTGGCAAATCGTCTCGGTGGCACGAGTGAATCCGGTCTGGGCACTGAAAAAAGAGTGAAAAACGATACTGAGTTTTTTCCAAAATTGCCAAAAATCGATAATTTTGGAAAAAACTCATTTCTATTTTGAGGAATTTCCATACCTTTGCTTGTGAAAACAACAAAGGACAATTATGGATAAGTTGATAGGTAGAGAACAGGAAATCAAGTTGCTAAAAGAGTACACCAAATCAGAGCGGCCTGAGTTCGTCGCCATTTATGGAAGAAGACGGGTCGGGAAGACCTTTCTCGTCAATCGATTGTTTGCTGGGAAGATGTCTTTTTCCATAACAGGTGTCCTTGACGGCTCCATGGATGAGCAGATGGAGGCATTCATCGATGCCATGCAGGAGTACAGCGGCGAGTTGGTTGAAAAGCCGAGGACATGGATGGAGGCGTTTCGGGTTCTGAAAGTGTTTTTGAAGAAGAAAGTCGTGCTGAAGCAACGCTGCATCGTTTTTTTCGATGAATTGCCTTCTATGGATACGCAACGCTCGGGCTTTATTAGGGCATTGGGCTATTTTTGGAACAGTTGGGCCTCGCTTCAAGACAACTTGACACTGATTGTGTGCGGCTCGGCCACTTCATGGATGATTCGCCATATTGTGGATGACAAAGGCGGTTTGCATGACCGAATCACCCACGAGATGCACTTGAGACCTTTTACATTGCGCGAAACTGAACGCTATATGAAAAGTCGAGGCTTCAAATGGGAACGATTATCTGTAATGCAGGCTTATATGGCTCTCGGTGGCATACCTTATTACCTCAGTTTGCTCAATCGGGAAGAAAGCTTTGCTATAAACATCGACCGTTTGTTCTTCAGTGAGGATGAGGAACTGCGAAGGGAATACAAGCGGCTTTACAGAACATTGTTCAAGTCGCCAGACTCGTATACCGCCATCGTTTCGGCACTCTCGAAAGTGCGGTCAGGATTGACACGTAATGAATTGAGCAGGGTGCTTGGTAAAGACTCGAGTGGCTCCTTGAGCAAGAAATTGGAAGACCTTGTCAATTGCGATATTATCCGCAAATATGTGGTGAGGGAGAGAAATGTAAAGAAGAACTCAGCCATCTACCAACTGACGGATTTCTATTCACTGTTCTACTTGACGTTTGTCGCCAAAGCCGAGACGGAAACAGGTTATTGGTGCAACCATATCGGGACATCGGAAGTGAACGCCTGGCTCGGTTTGAGTTTTGAGCGGTTGTGCATGGCACACGTCGCCCAAATTAAACAAGCATTGCGGATTGACCGTATCGCCACCAAGTTCTACTCATGGCGAAGCAAGAGCACAAACCCCAAGGCCCAGATAGACATGATTTTGGAACGTGCGGACGGAATTATCAACATTTTTGAGATGAAATATAGCGAGGCGGAATACATGCTGAGTAAGGAGGAAGAGGAAAAGTTGCGCAGTAGGGTCTCAAAGTTTCGCGAGGAAACGGGAGTCAAGGAAGCATTGTGGCCAACACTTGTAACGACCTATGGCCTTAAGAATGGCATCCATTCTTCCAGTTTTGTCGCTACATTAACCACGGACGACCTGTTTTTGTAAAGCAGATCCTTTCTCTGAATCTTCTTGAGAAAGCATCGAGTTTTTTCCAAAGTTGTCAAAATTGATTGGTTTTGGAAAAAACTCAATTTTGCGCGATAACTATGCACTGTAAAGTTTCTTTACACCACTGTAAAATAACTTTACACTTTGTAAAATAACTGTTTTTGTATTTCGTTGATTATTATTGATTTGCAAGTTTGGCACGAGGATTGGTATGAGGGTGCATGATAAAATTTAGATTCCCTGCGGGAATGGAGGTCAGGAGTTGTTGTTAACCGCGGCGGCCTGTGGCACTACAGATTGGCAACTTGTTCTTGCCGCCGCTATATAACTAAGACAAGCACTCCATTCCCGAAGGGAAACTCAACAAACAGTTAAACAGTTAAACAATCAACAATTCAACAATGAATAGCATCTCCGACAAATTAATCAAAATCCTATCGTTAGACATAGGTCTCGCCATTGGCATCGTGCTGATTGCCAAGGTGTGCTTCGAGCTGTCATACGACAGTTTCTACAAGGATGTGGACCGCGAGTGGATAGAGCAGTTCGCGTTCCGTATCACGTTGTCGCCGTGGTATTTCATAGGTGCGGCGGCGATTGTTTTGGCCGTTGTCGCCTTGGTGATTGGCCTCAGCAGCTGGCGCATTGCACGGATGAATCCTGTTAAGTCGCTTAGAGATAATTAATTCATATGTGCAAACAGATCCAAATAACGGTTGAGCGCGGTGAGCGTTTCCAAATCGCCTTCAAGGAAAGCTCCGCAGTAAAGTTCCCTGAAGCGGCAAAGTTCCTTCAAGAGGGCTTTGCGGTTGGGCGCGTCCTGCCTGCCGTAGGCGATAGTGAGGTCGATAAGTTCTTGCATCCGTTCGAAGGCTTTCTCCGCATTGTCGCGACGACCTTTGGCGAGCCATTTGGTGGCCCTGTAGGTCTCGCTTCCGATGTTGGCCATTTGTTGGGGAAAGGTCAAAGAAAGCCATGCGCCGTTCTGAAGTGTCTGGTGCTGCATCATTCCACGAATTTTGAAACAAGTTCCTTGATTTGTTTTCTCACGCTTTCGTTCTCCACATCACGGCTGCGGTTGCCTTGCCATGCGCGGATATTGATTAAGGAGTCAAACTCGATGAAATCGTCTCCAGTCTCATCAGGATACAGGTTGAATCCCCAAAGGTTTTCTTGCTCAGAGCCATTCTCAAGCAGCATGGATTCCAAGTCTGCATGGAGTTCGGCATCGACAGCCAGAAGGCCGCGATTGACATCGGCCACACACTTAATCATGTCAACAAAAGTATTGGAAGCCAATTCTTTAAGTTGCTCTCTCGATATTTTTTCAGTAAGAATCTGCATAAGTCAAATTTTCCGCAAAAGTAACAAAAATCGGATAATTGAATCTTTGAATCTTAAAATTGCTGAAGAACAATTGATTATTATCACAAAACATTCAAAACAATGCAAAACCTTTTCAATAATCTAAAAACTACAGTCAACGGCTCGCAACCGCTTGCCGTTGGAAAGGAGCCGTTCCGAGTCAAGTTCGGAATGACGGGCGACTTTCCATGTGAGAAAGAGGTTTTGCAGGTTTTGCAAGTTTTGGTCAAAAAAGAAACAACAATCAAAATCTAACGAGTATGAAAACTACAATGAAATTCATGATGGTTTGCTGCCTTGTGGCGTTCTCGGCCATGAGTTACGGACAGCAACGGAAAACACAACTGAAGAATCGGACCGTGTCTGGTTATGTTCTGGATTCTTGTCAAAGGTTGCCTGTGGAATATGCTGCCATACAGACCTTTGAAGTGGACAATGAGAAAAGACCTTTGGTCTCAACCATATCCGACTCCACCGGATATTTCATGCTTTCAGGCTCCTTGCCCGACCAAGTGACTTTGACCATATCCTGTATCGGTTACGCAAGAAAGAGCGTACAAATCAACCTGAACAAGAACAAGACGAGAATCGAACAGCCTATCCTGCTTCAACCAAGTTCTTTCACCCTTAATGAAGTATCGGTCACGACAAGCCCCTATATCATGAACTCGGACAGGTCGGTGTTTGTCCCCGATTCGATAGCGATTGCAAATTCCGTTACCTCCATCGACCTGCTGGGGCATGTTCCCGAGTTGCAGGTGAACAAAGTCACCAACAGTGTTTCCATCATCGGGAAATCGACGTTGGTGCTTGTCAACGGAATGATGCGCGAAGGCTTTGATATCAGTACGATTTCGATGGATGACATTGCGAAAATCGAAGTGGTGCAAAACCCTTCGTCGAAATATGAAACAGACATTGAGGGCATCGTGAACATAGTACTGAAAAGCGAAGCAAACCAAGGCGTTTTCGGATACGCAAGTGCGAGCAATTTGTTTCCGGCCAAAAGGACTGAAGGCTCGCTCGTGCTACAATACTCCTTTTCCAAAATGAGGCTGTATGGCAACTATTTTTACGGCCGTTGGGCAATGAAAAATAAGACGGAAACCTTCAGGACTCCCCTTGACGGAACGATGGACAACTCATACATTTCACAGAGCGTGGATTTGCCGAAAGAAAATTACCACTCCTTCCGTTTGGGATTCGACTATATCCCTAACGACAAAACCCTGTTCAATGCATTCGCCGAGATCAAAACTTACGATAAGCGCCATACAGACACGACTATGATTCAATACATGAACGGTTTGGAAACGGTGAACCATTCATTGAAAAACGACACGACGAAAGGCCTGTATCAAAACTACTCGCTTTATTTCAAGAGGTCGTTTGATGGCGCTTTGAGGCAAATCAGTTCGGATGCCAACCTGTACTTTATGAAAAGCAGTGATGTCGCCCATTATAACGAGGATTACCAGATAGGGAACACTTCCTCGGCGGTTGACAGACTGCAATACGACGACGGATATAAGGCGTCGGTGAACTATCATTTGGATGGCATCGTCGCTCTTGCCGAAGCCCATCGGATTGAATTTGGAGGGCAGTATTACTACCAGCATTTCATAGATGTGTTCACGGAGGCACAGGATGATTTCACTTTCGATTTCAAGGAAAGTCAGGTGTCATTATATTCCGATTACTATGCCACCATCAACAAATGGAGCCTGAAGGCTGGAGCACGCTACACCTACGACGACAGGAACTCTAACGATTCCCTTTCGCATTACCATTATTTCCTTCCTTCTGTGTCGGTTGCCTATCGTATGGATGACGACATCATCAGTTTGAGGTACAATCGCCGACTCTATACTCCGGCCATTTGGTCATTATGCCCACAAGTCACCATGCAGGACTCTGTGACTTTTTCTTCCGGCAACCCTTATCTCCGTCCCCAAATCAACGATGTTGCAGAATTGAACTTGAGGCTGAACAGGAACAAGAATGTGTTTTCGACAAGCCTGTACTATACCCATTCAGGCAGTGTCATTCGCACCATATATTATTTGGACGACGGCAAATTGTACGCTGCGCCCTTCAACATTTCGACCCTCAACAAATATGGCGCAAAGGCAAGCGCTTCGTTCAATCTGTTTGATGAATCGCTGGAGATAGAATCTTTTGTCGATTTTCATCATGATACCTATTCCTATAATCAAGAGCAAAAAAGTGCGTTTATCATAAGCACCAGTTTGTCCATCGATTATACTTTCCCGTGGGGGATGAGCACAGGTGTTTCTTTCGACTATGAAAACAAGGGATTGCTTCCACAAGGATTTGCAAAAGGCACGCCACAAATCAGCAGCATCTATTTGCGGCAGTCCTTCCTTGGCCATCGCGGAGCGATTATGCTGGCCTACCAAGACCTGTTTAAGAACATATATGAAAGGACCGTAGAATATGACACCTACACGCAGCTCACGAAGTCGCTATCTTATACATCTGGCATTTTCCTGAAGATAGACTATTGGTTCTCGAAAGGAAAGCAAAACAAAAATGTGTCAAGAAAAGAATATACGGAGGAAGATATAAAATGAACAAACTAACCGACAAACTCATCAAAATCCTATCGTTAGGCATAGGTCTCACCATTGGCATCGTGCTGATTGCCAAGGTGTGCTTTGAATTGTCGTACGACAGTTTCTACAAGGATGTGGATCGCATTTACATCATTCAAACAGGCCTTGAACGACAAGGCGAATCGGAAAGTTTCGGCAAAGTGAGCGGGGCAGTGGCTCCAGGCTTCAAGACCGAAGTGCCGGGCGTGGAGTCGGCCACACGGACGACTTTCTATTTCGGTAGCAACCGTTATATGGACGAAAACGGTCATGTCATCACGGGCAACTTGCGCTTGGCCGACTCCTGTTTCTTCAAGGTGTTCGACCGCCCGATTCTGGCTGGCGACCCGGCGCAGGTTTTGGCAAAGCCGCTGTGCCTGATGGTTTCGGAATCGTTTGCCAACAAACTCGGTGGCGTGGACGAGTGTCTTGGAAAAACCATTTCCAACGAAGAACAACCCGGCCTGAAAATGACCATTGAGGGCGTGTTCAAGGACTTCCCGAAAAACGGCTCGATAGATTCCGACCTGCTTCTTTCGATGGAGAGTTATCCCAAAAGAAGCACAGAAAACTGGGTGGGCAACGAGCGTTATCAAGGTTTTGCGAAGTTGATGAAAGGCGTTGAACCTCAATCGCTTGATGGTGCCATACGCACGATGCAGGAAACGCACCAGCCTTTGGGGGAATTTGAACAAAGCGGCGTGAGGCTGACGTATTCTCTCGCGCCATTCGCCAAAAATCACATCGAAGACTCATCTGTCCGCTCGTTGGTGATTCTACTTTCCATCGTGGCCGCGTTAGTGATTCTCGTCAGTTTACTCAACTATGTCCTCATCGTCATCTCGGCGATGGTGCGCCGCTCCAAGGAAATCGCGGTGCGCAAGTGCTATGGCGCCAGTGCCTTCAACATCCATACCTTGTTGGCGGGCGAGGCTTTCGCCCACTTGCTGCTGGCCTTGGCTTTGTCGGTGGCCATCATTTTTGCCATGAAAGGCGTGATACAGAACCTGTTGGGCGTTCCGTTTGAGACGCTGCTCGTTCCGCAAAGCGTTCTTGTCATTAGCCTCGTGTTGGTCTTTGTGCTGATAGTTTCGGTCTTCGTGCCGGCACAACTCTTCGTGCGGATACCCGTTTCGGTGGCTTTTCGCAATTATATCGGAAACTCGCGCCGCTGGAAAATCGGACTGCTTGGCGTTCAGGTGTTTATCAACGTTTTTATTGTCTCGATGCTAACGATTATCGCATCGCAATACCAGAAAATGATGAACGACAATCCGGGCTATAGTTATGAGAATGTGCTGTTTGTGAACATGTACGACCGCAACCATGCCGCCCAGCAACGCGTGGTGGATGCTCTCAACCAAGTGCCTGAAGTCGTGCAAGTTGCGGCGTGTAACAGCCTGCCTTTTGCGGGTTCAAGCGGCGACATTGTCTATCTTCCTGGCGACGACCGCGAGTTGTTCAATGTGGCCGACCAATACGGAGCCACTGAAGGTTTTTACGACATTTTCAGGATGGAGTTTGTGGACGGTCGCGCCCCAGCCGATTCGACGGAAGTGGTTGTTTCAGTGTCTTTTGTCGAACGCATGAACGAGTTTGCCGACTGGAGCGACGGCGCAGTGGGCAAGCAGGTGCAAATCACAGGTCATGGCAACTGGGGAATGGAATTGGAGCCGTTCACCATTTCGGGTGTTTATCGAGACATCCGCATTGGCGACCTCGTGAACATGGATTCCCGCCCGAGTGTGCGTTTTTACGGCAGTTTAGATAGCGGCGATTCCTATATGCCGCATATTGTGTTCAAAGTGAACAAAATAAACGCAAACACGATGGCGAAACTGACCGCTGTCATCTCCGAAGCCCTTGACGGGAGGGAGGTGCAGTTGAACGTCTATTCCGACCAAATGCAATCGGCTTACGAGGGCAGCCGCAAGATGCGCAACACCGTACTTATCGGCTCTATTTTCGCCCTGCTGATTGCCGTGCTTGGCCTCATCGGTTTCATCCGCGACGAGTCGAACCGAAGAAGCAAGGAGGTGGCTATCCGCAAAATCAACGGCGCGACGGTGGCAGACATACTGCGCTTGTTCACTTGGGATGTGTTGCGCCTTTCGTTGGCGATGGCGGTTTTGGCTTGCGTTGCTACCTTTTTTGTGGCCAATAAGTGGTTGGAGCAGTTTTCCGAGCGCATCGGTCTCTCGCCGCTGTATTTCATCATCGGCATGGTGGTGGTCTTGCTTATCGTGACCGCCGTGGTCGTCATGAGCAGCAACCGCGTTGCCCGAATGAATCCTGTTAAGTCTTTGAAGAACAATTGATATGGAAACGATGTATATAGATTCCCTACGGGAATGGAGGTCAGAGGATTTTGTTCACCGCGGCGGCCTGTGGCGCTACAGATTGGTAACTTGTTCTTGCCGCCGCTTATAACGAACAAACAACACTCCATTCCCGAAGGGAAACTCAACAAACAATTAAACAATTAAACAAAGAACAACGCATCGCCTTTTACCTCACGGGATACTTTCCGCGAGTACATGTTGTCCAATAGCCCGTTCGGGGTGATAAACGCTGGTAGCAACGACTTCCGCGTTTTGGTGACCTTTCGGAAGATACGCATCCTGCGTGCGAGTTGGCGCAAAGTTACAAAAAAATTGAGATTGCGCCAACTTTGTTGTGGAATTCTGGCGTAATCTCGATATTTTTATGAGATTTAGCCAAGAAACTCTATTTTTATACACTTTTTCGGTAGTATTTAGGTTAAAAAGATACACTTTTTCAAATCTGCTCACAAATTAAAGTGTAAAAGCAAGTGTAAAGTTTCTTTACACCACTGTAAAAAAACTTTACACTTTGTAAAATAGCTGTTTTTGTATTTCGTTGATTATTATTGATTTGCAAGTTTGGCACGAGGATTGGTATGAGGGTGCATGATAAATAAAGATTCCCTGCGGGAATGGAGATTAGGAGTTGTTGTTAACCGCGGCGGCCTGTGGCGCTACAGATTGGCAACTTGTTCTTGCCGCCGCTATATAACTAAGACAAGCACTCCATTCCCGAAGGGAAATTCAACAAACAGTTAAACAATCAATAATTCAACAATATGAAATCATTTTTCAATTTTTTGAAACGGAACAAACTCTACGCTCTCATCAACCTCTTGGGCTTGACCATCTCAATGGCATTCGTGCTGCTCTTGGCCGTGTATGTGCAGAAACAACTCTCCACCGATGCCTTCCAAGAGAAAGCTGACAGAATTTTTGTCATCACCAACGAGGAAAGCCTCAATATGGGCTATTGGTTAGACAAGCACTTGCGCAACCAATTCCCCGAAATTGAGAAATCGTGCGCGGTTTGCAACTATTCTTTCAATGAGGAGTTTAGCATTGACGGCGAGACCGTCTATGGTAGCCTCACCTTCGCGGACTCGTGTTTCTTCGAGATGTTCAGCTACGACCTTGTGAAAGGCTCGAAGGCCGATTGGAAAATATCAGGTGACCGTTGTATGGTGAGCGAGGCGTTTGCCAACGCGCATTTCGGCGACAAAGACCCCATCGGGCGACAAATCATACTTGAAAGAAACGATGGCTACCCCATGGTGGTGTGCGGCGTTTTCAAAGACTTCGGCAACAGCATCATCAACGCGCCAGATGTGTTGGGACATGGCAATTTGATGCCGATTATCAACCCGGCCAACAATGAGCGCATGAGCAATGGTGGCGGCGGAGGTGTCTGCTTCGTGATGACTTATCCGGGTGCGGATTTGCAGGCTCGCCACGACGACATTTTGGCTTGGTGCGAGGAAAACTTCTGGGTTTATAAGCAAAAGTATGACGAGGTGCGCATCATCCCGCTGCGTGAGGTGTATTTCCTTAAAGAAGGAGCACAGGATCATACAGCCACTGTGAGTTTGGGCAACCGCTTTTTTGTGAACCTATTATTGGCCATGTGCCTGATGCTTTTGTTGTTCGCCATACTCAACTATTTGAATCTTTCCACTGCACTCATCGGTTTTCGCGCCAAGGAAATGGCCATGCGGAGGCTCGTTGGGGCAACAAAGGCAGGCATTTTCTTGAAAATGATAGGCGAAAGCACTGTGCTTTGTGCTTTGGCGATGGGCTTGGCGGTTCTTTTGGCTGAAGCTCTTGCGCCTGCCGCTTCTGAGCTATTGCACTACGATATCTCGGTTTTCGGAGCGGTCAATACGGTCAATGTGTTGATTGTCATTGGATTCGTGCTTCTTTTGGGTTTCCTTGCCGGGCTTGTTCCCGCTTTGATGATTCAAAAAGTGCAGCCCATCGAGATTGTGCGCGGGTCGTTGCGGGTGAAGACCAAGACGGTTTATGGTCCTGTCATCATCGTGGTGCAGAATGCCGTGACTGTGGTGATGCTTGTTTCGGCTTTGACCCTTTACTTGCAAACGCGGCACCTGATAACCGCCGATTTGGGCTACAATACGAAAGACATTTTGGTCATAGACAATGTGTACGGCAAGACGGGCGAAATCAAGGCATTGTTGGATGCTTATCGCGCCGAGCCGTTTGTGGAGGACGTGGGGCAAGGTGACGGTACGCCGTTGTTGGGCACCAACAATTGGACGATGGAGGTGGAAAACGGCAATTGGGTCTCGTTCCAGCAAATACAAGGCGACCAGCATTATTTCGACATCTTGGGCCTTCGCGCTAAACAGGACAACCATATTCCTGGGTCTTATTGGCTCAATGAATATGCTTTCGGCCAGATTGGGATAGACGAGACGGTGACGGAATTTAGGCATAAAGACGGAAAAACCTATGAAATTGGTGGCATATACTACGATTTCAAGATTTGGCCTTTGGAAATACAGCAGTCGGCGGCGTTGATTAACAACCGTGGCGAGAATCCTGACGATGATTTTCCATGGAAATTGTTGGTAAAGACCACCGGTGACCACAAGGCGGCTCTCGACCGTTTGGAACAAGTGACGAAAGAGCTGTTTCCCGACAAGCGTTTTGAAGCGCTTTACCTTGAGGACATGATTGAAGCCTTTTTTGCTGGCGAGAGCAGGATGCTTCGCATCATCCTGGTTTTCACCTTGCTTTCGATGCTCGTTTCTGCGTTGGGCTTGTTTGCAATGAGTTCCTACTACATGCAGCAGGAGCGTCGTGCTGTGGCGGTGAAGAAAGTTTTTGGCGCCGACTATGGCGGCGTGTTGCGCGAGTTGGTGCTGAACTTCATGAAGATGGTGGCTGTGGCAGCGCTGATTGGCATTCCCGTAGCCTGGTTCATTATGCACCGTTGGCTTGAGGAATACACGCATCGCATCAGCCTCTCGTGGTGGATTTTCGCTTTGGCCGTGCTGACCGTCGTGCTGATGGCGTTCCTGTCAGTCATTTGGCAAAGCATCAAGACGGCACGGGCTAATCCAGCTACGGTGTTGAAGAAGGAATAGCGTTTATCACAAAACAATCAAAACCCACAAAACAATGAATAATCAGAAACTACGGATTGCACGGATTAAACGGATGGCCGACAAGAAATTTGGAAGGCACAAGTGCCCAAATTGTTACGGATTCCTACCGGTGGCAGCCATCCGTACTCATCGGACGCTTGCGTCCCAAAATTTACGGGAACAAATCTGTAAAATCCGCGAAATCCGTAGTTAAAAAAAGAATCCTGAAATCTTGAATTTTTAAATCTTGAAATTATAAATCTACAATAGTTATGGAACACTCAATGGACAGAAAAATCGAACAGAAAAAAGGCATTCGACGCGCGTTCACCAAGAAGGCGCTGCCGTTCTGGGGTGGGGCGTTGCTCCTCGTCTTCATCCTCTGGCTCATCTTCAGGGACGACTCGAAGAAACTCCGCATCGACGCAGACAACATCACCGTTAGCACCGTCACCTCGGGCGAGTTCAACGACTACATCCGCATCAGCGGACAGGTCGCGCCCATGACGACCATCCAAATCAGCCCTTTGGAGGGCGGTGTGGTGCAACAAATCGTCACCGAGGAAGGCAGCCGCGTCAAGGCGGGCGATGTCATTCTTATCTTGAGCAATGAAAACCTTGACATGCAAATCCTTTCCTCCGAGGCCGACCTCGCCGAGAAGGAGAACATCCTGCGTAACACCATGATTCAGATGGAACAGCAGAAACTGAGCGTGGAGCAAGAGAAGCTGCAACTACAGATGGAAGTGCAGCGCAACCGCCGCACCTACGAGGCGCAGAAGTCGCTCTACGACGACGGCCTCATCGCCCGAGAGGACTACCTGAAGGCCGAGGAGGACTTCACGCTCTCGAACAGCCGCCTGAAGCTGGTGGAGAACCGCGCCAAGCAGGACAGCCTTCACCGCTCGGTGGAAATCGACCGGATGCGCGAGAGCCTCGAAAATATGCGCGTCAACATGATGATGATCCGCAAGCGCAAGGAAAACCTGACCATCAAGGCACCCATCGACGGTGAGTTGGGCTTGCTCGATGTCGTCCTCGGCCAGTCGGTGGGCGCAGGCTCCAAGATTGGGCAAATCAACAACTTGGACAGCTACAAGATCGAGGCCCAAATCGATGAGCATTACATCGATCGCATCACGCCCGGCTTGGAGGCTACCTTTGAACGGCAGAGTGAGCGGTATCAGGCGCAGATTAGAAAAGTGTATCCCGAGGTGCGCGATGGCAAGTTCAAGGCTGACTTCAAGTTCATGGAGCAGCAGCCCGAGAACATCCGCAGTGGCCAGACCTATTACCTCAACCTGCAACTCGGCCAGCCTGTGGAGGCGGTGCTTATCCCGCGTGGCGCCTTCTACCAAAAGACGGGCGGCAAGTGGATCTATGTCCTCTCTTCCGACGGCAGCAAAGCCACGCGCCGCGACATCCGCATCGGGCGACAGAACCCGCAGTATTACGAGGTCGTCGAAGGCCTGGAGGCTGGCGAGAAGGTGATTACTTCTTCGTATGATAACTTTGGAGAGAGCGAAGTACTGGTGTTTTGATAGAGGGGATTCCCCTGCGGGGAATGGAGGTCAGGAGTTGTTGTTAACTGCGGCGGTCAGTGGCGCTACAAATAGGAAACTTGTTCTTGCCGCCGCTGTTAACTAAGACAAACACTCCATTCCCGAAGGGAATCTCAACAAACAATTCAACAGTTAAACAATCAACATTTGACTTACGTCGAATTAAAATTTCAACAATATGAACAGATTCAAAGACACACTCATCAAAATCCTATCGTTGGGGATAGGCCTCGCCATTGGCATCGTGCTGATTGCCAAGGTGTGCTTCGAATTGTCCTACGACAGTTTCTACAAGGATGTGGACCGCATCTATTGCATCCAAATGGAGACCACGAGTTCCGAAGGCGTGAATGTGTTTCCGCGTGTCAGCGGGGCCGTGGCTCCAGGCTTCAAGGCCGAAGTGCCGGGCGTGGAGGAAGCCACTCGCATCGTGGACCAGACTTGGAACAAAACCAATTACACCGACGAGGAAGGCAATGTGGTTTTCGAAGGAGCCGCCATTATGGCCGACTCGTGCTTTTTCAAGGTGTTTTCCATCCCTATCATTGCAGGCGACATCGAAAAGGTCTTGATGTCGAAGGAACACATCGCCATCTCGCGTTCTTTCGCAGAGAACCTAGGTGGTGTTGAGGCATGCCTCGGAAAGATTGTACATGTTGAGAACGACAAAGATGTTTACACCGTGGAGGCTGTGTTTGATGACCTACCTAAAAACATATCGCTTCCTTTCGATGTGGTGTATTCCATCAATTGGATGAGCAAGGGAAGCCTTGAAAACTGGATCGGCAATGAGCGTTACACCAGTTTTGTCAAATTGCAAAAAGGCATTGATCCCCATTCACTTGAAGATGCCATCTACAAGATGCAAGCCACGCATCAGGACTTGGAGAAAATGAAGACAGAAAAAGGCAGACAGTTGCGCTATCTTCTAGTGCCTTTCGACAAACTCCATACTTCCGACCCCGAGGTGCGCAACACCATCATCATCCTTTCCATCGTGGCTTTCCTGTTACTGTTTATCAGTATGATGAATTACATTCTCGTGGTGCTTTCCTCGATGGTGAAACGCTCCAAGGAAATCGGCATCCGCAAATGCTATGGCGCGGGCGGTCGCGAGATTTACGGGATGCTCATCAAGGAAGCGGCGGTGCATATCGGGCTGGCCTTGGTGCTGGCGGCTCTGCTTATCCTTGCAGGTAACAACTTGGCGAAGAACCTGTTGGGTACTTCCTTTACAACTACGCTTATCGGGCCGAGCATCCGCGTCATTGTGGCTGTCATCGCGCTGATTTTCGTGCTTTCGGTGATTGTGCCAGGCTTGCTCTACACACGCGTTCCCGTTTGGCAGGCCATCCGTAATTTCAGTGAGAACAAACGCCGTTGGAAACTTTTCCTGTTGAGCCTGCAAGTGGCGGTGAATGTGTTCATCGTGGCGATGCTGCTCGTCGTGACGGGGCAATACGAACACATGGCGAGTGAGGAAACGGGCTACAACTACAAAAACCTTTATTATATCAAGGTGCGTGACACCAAAATCAATACGCAGACCCTGATTTTCGACAAGTTGAGGTCGCTGCCCGTGGTTAAAGGCGTGGAAGGATGCATGTTGATGCCATACCAAGGTGCCGAAGGAAACGTGGCTCTTCAAATGCCTGAGAGAACGGTTCTACTCTATCTTGCCGACTGCTTTTCGACCACCGAAGGCTACTTCGACATGCTTGATATTCCGTTCGCTATGGGTCATGCGCCGAGCGATACTGCCGAGATTGCCATTAGCGAGAACTTTATGGAAGAGATGGGCAAGATTGAGGATTGGAGCGATGGTCCGATTGGAAAACAGGTTTATGTCAGCGGCCACAACAGCAAGCAGGTTGGCGAAGATGAATGGCGCGAGGAATCCTTGACGGTGTCGGGCGTTTACCGCAACATCCGCATTGGCAGTGCCCTCGATCCGAACATGAAACCGAGTTGCTACTTCTACGGCTATAACGGCAACGGCAAACCAAAGAGGTTTTGGAATATTCTCGTGAAAGTGGACCATGCCAATCGTAATACGATGCAGCAAATCCAAGATGCCGTGAACGAGGTGGCGAAAGAAGAGGAATTGGAAGTGAAGTCGTATGCCGAAGAGGTGCGCGCCCAATATGCCGACAACCGCAAGATGCGCAACACCATCTTGGTCGGGGCTTTGTTCGCCCTGCTCATCTCGCTCATCGGATTGATTGGTTATGTCAGCGATGAGGCCAACCGCCGAAGCAAGGAGATTGCCATCCGTAAGGTGCATGGCGCGGTGTCGGGCGAAATCGTCGGGATGTTTGTCGGCGAGGTGCTGAAACTGTCGTTGGTGGCTGCCGTCGTCGGTGCCGTGGGTGCGTTCTTCGTGGCCCGCAAGTGGATTGAGCAATTCGCGTTTCGCATCAACCTGTCGCCGTGGTATTTCATCGGCGCCGCGGTGATCGTGCTGTTCATCGTCGCCATCGTGATTGGCGTGAGCAGTTGGCGCATCGCGCGGATGAATCCGGTGAAATCTTTGAAGGATGAGTAATAACAAAAATATAGGAGATTCCCCTGCGGGGAATGGAGGTCGGGAGTTGTTGCTAACCGCGGCGGCCAGTGGCGCTACAAACAGGCAACTTGTTCTTGCCGCCGCTAATAACGAGCAAACGAAACTCCATTCCCGAAGGGAATCTCAAACAGGAAAACAACAAATCAACAAAATATAAGTTTAACCATTAAAGACTAAAAGCAATGATTAAAGTAGAAAATCTCAGGAAGGTCTTCCGCAGCGAGGACATTGAAATCGAAACCATCGCATTGGACGGCGTTTCGTTCGAAATCAACGACGGCGAGTTTGTCGCCATCATGGGGCCTTCGGGCTGCGGCAAGTCCACCTTGCTCAACATCCTCGGCCTCTTGGACAACCCCACCGAAGGCCGTTACGAGCTCCTCGGCCATCAGGTCGGCGACCTCAAGGAGAAGGACCGCACCCAGTTCCGCAAGGGCAACATCGGCTTCGTGTTCCAGAGCTTCAACCTCATCGACGAACTCAATGTGTTTGAGAACATCGAGCTGCCGCTGCGCTACATGAACATCCCCGCCGCCGAGCGCAAGCAGCGCGTCGAGGACATCATGACGCGCATGGCCATCAAGCATCGCGCCTCGCACTTCCCGCAGCAGCTGTCGGGCGGTCAGCAGCAAAGGGTGGCTATCGCCCGCGCCGTCGTCGCCAACCCCAAGCTCATCCTCGCCGACGAGCCTACGGGTAACCTCGACTCGAAGAACGGCAAGGAGGTGATGGACCTGCTCACCGACCTCCACAAAGAAGGCACCACCATCGTCATGGTGACCCACTCGCAGCGCGACGCTGGCTACGCCGACCGCATCATCAACCTCTTCGACGGTAAGATCGTGGAGGATGTTTTGGGACAACTGTAATGGCCGATGGCTTTTGGCTAATGACTATGGCAGCTTCACCCTAGGCAGGGACTTCCCCCTTTGGTTGAAGTGGCCATAGTCATAGGCCATAGGCCATAGTCAAAAACAACCAACAAAACAACACAATCATGGCTCGAATCTATAAAAAAGGCAAGACCACCCTCGTGTCTTCCATCCTGAACATCTTGGGCTTGACGGCAGCCTTCGCTGCGCTCTACATCATCCTTGTGCAGGTGCACCACGACCTCACCTACAACAAGGGGCTTAAGGACAGCGACAGGATTTATGTCCTTACCATGCCAGACCGGTTTTCAAACAATGTTTATTCGACATACGTCAATCGTCAGATGTCGGAAGCGGTCATTGCTGCTGTCCCCAGCGTTGAGGCGGGCGGCTGCGCTGCCAATTTAGGAAGCAACGAAGTTTCTGTTCGCTTGGGCGAAGGACAGTCGTCGGTCGAATTGAGAGTCACCAGTTTCTCCAAGCCCGCCATCGACGTGTTTGGATTTGAACTTGTTGCCGGCAATTTGGATAATTGGATTAGTTACACGGATGCGGTTATGTCCGAGTCAGCGGCCAAACGCTTGGGCTTGCAGGTGGGCGACCATTTCCAATTTGGCTCCTGGAATTGGACAGATGCCACGGTAGCGGCCATCTATAAGGATATGCCTGTCAACAGCGACCTTTCCTCCATCGACTTTATTCTGAATCTGGGTGATGCGGGTATGAGCGATTGGAGCCAATGGGGCTGGAATTATTTCATAAAACTCGCTGAAGGCGCTGACCCAAAAGAGTTCGATGAGATTGCACACCAAGTCGCCTTTGACCTTTTTAAGACAACATTCGACATTGACGAAAGCAATTTGACCGAAGAAAAAACAGCGGATCTTGAGGAATATAAAAAAATGATGTCACCTCATCTTATGAAGTTGACGGACAATTATTTTGCCGATAATGTCGGGCATCCGGGCAAGTCGGGCAATCGCACCACGACCATCACCTTGCTTGTCATTGCCATTTTTGTGATGCTCATTGCTTTCATCAATTACATTAACTTCTTCTTCGCGATGGTGCCGCTGCGTCTGCGGAGTATCAACACACGCAAGATATTGGGCAGCAGCCGCTTCCAGTTGGTGATGTCGTTGGTGGGAGAGTCGGTGCTGATGGTCGTTATCGCTCTTGGACTGGCGGTGGCCGTGGTTACGCTGTTCAGACAATCCACCTTGGCTGCGCTGATTGACACACCGTTGAACTTCGGCCAAAACTTGGGTATTGCGGCTTTGACCGTCGGTATCGCCTTGCTCATCTCGGTGCTTGCCAGCCTCTATCCGGCCTTGTTCTCCACCTCGTTTAATCCCGCTTTTGCCTTGAAAGGCACACTCGGCACCACGCAGAAAGGCAAGGCTTTCCGCATCGGCTTGATTGGCTTGCAGTTCACCGTGAGCATCGTGCTGATTATCTGTGCGATTTTTGTTCATCAGCAACGCGATTTCATGATGAATCATGACATGGGTTTCAATCAAGAAAACCTGCTTCAGTCGCATGTGACATGGGAACTCGCTAACAACCGTGAAACCGTCGAGAATCAGTTGAAAACAGATGCTGACATCAAGGACATCGCTTGGGGCGACGGCCCGTTTGTGGCCAACAGTCGTATGGCGTGGAGCCGTCCGTTCAAAGGTGATGTTGAGAATGTGTCATGGCAGGTTTATCCGGTTTCTTGGAACTTCCTGCGTTTTATGGGCATCGATATTGTGGAGGGCCGAGACTTTACTCCTGCCGACGAGCAATCGGAAAACGGTGTCTATATCATCAATGAGACCGCACAAAAGAAGTATGGCATCACCACTGAAGACAGAATCAAGGGTCATAAAGATGCCCCTGCCGAGATTGCCGGTATTTGCAAGGACTTCAACTTCTCTGCTTTGCGCGATGAGATTAGTCCATTTGCATTCTATGTCTATGGCAAGGAGCCGTGGAGCCCGTGCATGAGGCTGTTCATCCGTACCGAAGCCGGCGTTGATACCCAAGCGTTGATGGAACGCTCAATAAAAACCCTCAACGACCTCGACCCGACATTAGGCGACGGTTTCTCGGTTTGGATGAGACCGTTTGAACAAGCCATTGAGAACCAATACAAAAAGGAACAGAACCTCTCAAAGTTGGTCACTCTATTCACGATTTTGGCCATCGTCATCTCACTGATGGGCGTGTTCGGTTTGGTGATGTTCGATACGGAGCACCGCCGCAAGGAGATTGGCATACGTCGAGTACACGGCGCCACTGTGGGGCAGATTTTGGCGATGTTCAACTCGCGCTTCGTAAAAGTTGTGCTGGTTTGTTTCGTCGTCGCCGTACCTGTGAGCATCGTCATCATGCGGCGTTATTTGGAGGGCTTTGCCTATCAGGTGCCCTTGCACGTTTGGGTGTTCGCTCTCGCGCTGTTGGCCGTCTTGGCTGTCACGATAGCGGTGGTCACCTTGCGCAGTCTGCGGGCGGCTACGGTGAATCCAGTGAAATCCTTACGTAATGAATAGATTATTATGGGATTGCCTACGGCAAGAAATCTTTCAAAATCGAAAGAAAATCTATCAAAAACATAAGAAATTGATTTTGAATGATTTTTGAAATAGATTTTTGAGGGATTTCTTGCGAAGCAATCCGAACAAATCATGGTTTTTAGATTATCCGTCCCGCTTCCTCAAGCAAAAACGGAATGACACCCACATACATGATGCCGTCTTCATCGGTCCACGGCTTCGCGTTTCCGTCAAGAATGACAATCTTGCGGAAAAAATCGCCCGAGTTCTTCAACGAGAAAGTCTCTTGATTCTTTTTCACTTCCGTATCCACATTTAGCGCGGATTGGATATACACCTTCTCGCGACCTGTATTGACGACAAAGTCGATTTCATACTGTGACTGTTGCTTTTTGCCGTCCTTTACGAGGGTCATTTCCACCACACCCACATCCACGCTGTAGCCTCTGCGGATGAGCTCGACGAAGATCACGTTCTCCATCAGATGCGATTTCTCCTGCTGTCGAAAATTCAACTTGGCGTTCCGCAGTCCGATGTCCATCGAATAGTATTTCTGTGTGTTCTCGAAATACCGTTTCCCCTTCACATCGTATCGCTGTGCACCCAAAAACAGGTAGGCTTCCTCCAAATAATCCAGATAGTTCTTTATGGTATGGTCCGAGGTGTTGCGCTTCATCAGCGAGCCTGCTGCATTGGCCAGATTGTGCGGATTGGTTAGTGAACCAACAGCCGAAGACAATGCATCAATCAAGGCTTCAAGCACCTCGTCATCTTTCAGCTTGTATCGCTCTACAATATCCTTGATGTAAACCCTCTTATGGAGTCCTTTCAGGTATTTGCGCTTCTCCGTCTCGTTCTTTTCCAGCACTGCTAATGGCATACCGCCGTATGTAAGATATTCCTCCATTGCATCCATCTTCTCAAGTCTGGAAACAGGATAGAACTCCTTGAACGACAGTGGATAGACCTTTATCTCCGATCCACGGTCTCGGAAATTGGTGACAATGTCTTTCGAAAGCATCTTGGAGTTCGAGCCAGTGACGTATATGTCCAAATTGCTTCGAGCCATCAAGTCGTTCAAGATGTCGTAGAATGTGACGTAGAGCATGTCGCGGTCTTCCTCGGGCACCAAATTCTCATCCACATCTTCGCTTTTTACCTTATAGGACAGCTGGATTTCATCGATGAAAACATAGTAACGTTTTTCGGTATTTTGCGTTTTTCGAAGCACATATTCGTAGAGCTCGTTGGGATTCCTGTACTTCACGTGTGCCTTTTTGTCTAATGCCAGCTCCACGAAGCAGTCCTTTGCCACACCTTCATTCAGTAGATAATTCTTATAGAGGGTGAAGAGCAGGAATGATTTGCCACAACGTCGTATTCCAGTGACAATCTTTACTTTCCCATTCCATTGTTTGCTTATTAACTCACTGATATACTGATCTCTTTGTATGACCATAGCATTTCTTTTTATGCATTTTACTGCAAAAATAGTCGCACTATTCGACCTTTTTTGCAGTACAAAGGTACGACTTTTCCATAAACCTCCAAACAATCAGAAAAAAAGATGAACAATTTCGATCCAAAAGTGGATTAGCCACTGTAAAGTTTCTTTACACCACTGTAAAGAAACTTTACACTTTTTGTAAAATGCTATTTTGTATTTTATTGGTTTTTAATTGTTTACAATTTTGGCACGGCGATTGCCATGCTAAAAGGCAGTAAAATTATAAACCTGTAAAGCTATGGCAAAGAAATCATTTTTGACTGCACTGTTCGTTATTATGGCGGTGCTGTGCGCTGAGGCGCAAAACAACAAGCTATGGAAGACTGATACCGTTATCGACGGGAAAGGTAACAAAACCATTACCGTGTACATGCAAAAAAACGTTGTGGAAGGCAATGGCAATGTCGTCACTCGTGACATCGATGTGGCGGCGTTCAAGGAAATCAGCATGATATTGCCCGCAACGGTATACTACAAAGTGGCGGACAACTACTCCTGCCGCGTGACCCTCGACGAGAACCTTTTCGAGTGGGTCGACATCTATCTGAAAGGCGATTGCTTGAAGGTCGAGATGGTTAAGACGTTTCAGCAATCCGACGTGAAGCCGACGAAGTTCCTCATCGAGCTCACCGCCCCGACTTTGGAGGAAATCAGTATAATGGGTAGCGGTGACTTTAATTTCGTTACGCCGTATGAAGCCAAAGAGTTGAAAATCAAATTGACGGGTTCAGGCGATGTGGTTTTCGAGAAAACAGCAAACATCCATGATTTTGATGTGGATGTTGCAGGCTCGGGAAATGTGTTGAGTAAAGAGTTCCATGCTGACTACATGGATATAAGCATCGCTGGATCGGGGAAGATGGTTTGCGAACACCTCCAAGCCAATCACCTGCGTTCAAGTGTCGCTGGTTCGGGCGATGTCATTATCAAGGATGGAATGGTGAAAAAAGCGAACCTTACCGTGGCGGGTTCGGGCTCCATTGAGGTGTGTTGCCAAATGGAATCGATGAACTACAGCGTTGCTGGCACGGGTAGTATCTCTTACCCAGGCGATGTCAAGGCAGTAGGCACCGTAGTAGGCGGCAAGATCAATAAAATCTGGGGAACAGAAAACAACAAGAAAAAAAGTTGTGATGAAAAACCGTAATAAAACGAGAAACAACAAAACGCTTTTCGAAAAGTTGGTAAAGTTCTTCGGACTTGAAAAAGCGGAGAAAATATACAAAAGACTTGATCGTTTAAATAATAACTCAACGACTTATGGCTCGAATCTATAAAAAAGGCAAGACCTCCCTCGTGTCTTCCATCCTGAACATCTTGGGCTTGACGGCAGCCTTCGCCGCGCTCTACATCATCCTCGTGCAGGTGCACCACGACCTCACCTACAACAAGGCGCTCAAAGACAGCGACCAGATTTATGTCCTTACAAAGAAAGAAATCAATCAAAGTGAATACTCCTCTTATATGAACCGTCCTATGGGAGAGTATGTGCTTAATGCTTCCCCTGACATTGAAGCCGGCGGCTGCGGTAAAATCACGGGCAATCCCATCGCGGTTCGGGTCAGCGATGATCAATCGCCTGTGTCCATCACGATAACTGCCATGAACAAAGGCGCTCGCGAGGTGTTCGGCTTCGAACTGGTGGCTGGCAACTGGGATGATCTGACAGACACAGGCTTCGCCCTTTCGGAATCGGCGGCAAAACGCCTTGGAGTCCAAGTGGGTGATATGATGAAGTATTATGATGGATCGGGGTGGCAGGGAATATCCATCGTGGCCATCTATAAAGACATGCCGAAGCACAGCGACCTTTCCTCTTTCGAAATGCTTACCGATATGGGTGATAATAACATCGACGACTGGAAGGAGTTTTCGTTCAACTATTTTCTGAAACTTCGTAAAGGTGCTGATCCCAAGGCGATTACCGAAGTGGCAATGCCGGTCGTCAAACAGTTTTTCAGTGAGATGAAAGGTGGCATTGAGGTTACGGACGATGAGGTCAAGTTCGGGCTTTACCCCGTGCGGCTGACCGATATGTACTTCGACAGCAATTCCTATTATGCCCCTGGAAAGGCGGGCAACAGAACCACAACAATCACTTTGCTCGTCATCGCCATTTTTGTAGTACTCATCGCTTTCATCAACTACATCAATTTCTTCTTCGCCATGGTGCCGTTGCGCCTGCGGAGCATCAACACCCGCAAGATATTGGGCAGCAGCCGTTTCCAATTGGTGATGTCGTCGGTGGGTGAGTCGGTGCTGATGGTGGCAATTGCTTTGGCATTGGCGGTGTCTGTAATCATATTGTTCAAGCAATCCACTTTGGCTGCGATGATTGATGCTTCGCTGGATTTCGGCCAAAACTGGGGTGTTGTGGCACTGACCATTGGTTTGGCGTTGCTTATCTCGGTGGTCGCCAGCCTTTATCCGGCCTTGTTCGCCACCTCGTTCAATCCCGCTTTTGCCCTGAAAGGCACCCTCGGCACTACACAGAAGGGTAAGGCTTTCCGTATCGGCTTGATTGGCTTGCAGTTCACCGTTTCCATCGTCCTGATTATCTGTGCGATATTCGTCTCCGAGCAACGTCGTTTTATGATGAATCACGAAATGGGCTTCAACCAAGAATGTCTTTTGCAGTCGCAGGTGTCGTGGGACCTTGCCACCAACCGCCAAGTCGTTGAGAGTCAGTTGTTGGCCGATGCGGCCATCAAGGACATCGCATGGGGTGATGGGCCTTTCGTAAATGATTATCGGATGCAATGGGGCCGCACAGTGCGGGGCGAGGATGCCGGTTGGGACGTCTATCCCGTTTCGTGGAACTTCCTCCGTTTCATGGGCATCGACATCGTGGAAGGTCGCGATTTCACGGAAGCCGATGAGCATTCTACGGGTACTTATATCTTCAACGAAACTGCACGGGACGTATATCAAATCACCCTCGAAGACCAGATTGGAGGGCATGATAGCCAAGTCGCTGAGATTGCCGGTTTCTGCAAGGACTTCAACTTTGCTTCGTTGCGTCAAGACATTAGACCTTTTGCATTCTATGTTTATGGCAAAGATCCGTGGCATATTTGCAGTAGGCTGTATATCCGTACCGAGGCTGGTGTGGATGTCCCCGCCGTGATGGAGCGCATCAGGATAACCCTCAACGACCTTGACCCCAATATGGGCGATGAAATATCATACGATGTGTGGCCTTTCTCGCAATCGATTGAGAACCAATACAAAAAGGAGCAAAACCTTTCGTTGTTGGTTACGCTGTTCACCATTTTGGCCATCGTCATCTCGCTCATGGGTGTGTTCGGCTTGGTGATGTTCGAGACGGAGCACCGTCGCAAGGAGATTGGCATCCGTCGTGTACATGGTGCCACGGTGCAGCAGATTTTGGCGATGTTCAATTCGCGCTTCGTAAAAGTTGTGCTGGTGTGCTTCGTCATCGCCGTGCCTGTGAGCATTGTTATTATGAAGCGTTATTTGGAGGGCTTCGCCTATCAGGTGCCATTGCATGTCTGGGTGTTTGCACTCGCGCTGTTTGCCGTCTTGGCGGTCACGATAGCGGTGGTCACCTTGCGCAGTCTGCGGGCAGCCACGGTGAACCCGGTGAAGTCTTTACGCAATGAATAGTAATAATCACAAAACCTGCAAAACAATGCAAAACTTCAATCATTTCAGGCGCGGCTCGGCAACCGCCTTGCCGCGAGGAAGCAGCCGGTTGGCGTGCTTCCCAAACCTGGAAAACTGTTTTGCGGGTATTGTAGGTTTTGTGACAAAATAAACAAGTTATGAGCAGTTACATCAAATTCCTCTCTCGAAACAAACTTTACAGCATCATCGAGGCCATTGGCCTGACGGTGAGCCTCGCCTTCGTGGTCATCATCTTCTGCTATGTGGCCCAACAAATCGCCGTCACACGCGAAAACCCGCATAGGAAGGAGATCTATAGTGTGGGTAGGAGCGGCTATATGAAGTTCGAGTACGGGTTTAAGGCAATCATTGGTGAGAGCATCCCTGAAATAGAGGCTATTACTGAGTTTGGATGGATCGAAGGCACACCGGTGAAAGTCGATGGGCAGTCGCGCGTGGTGCATGTGTTGGGTTGCGACCGCGACTATTTCAACCTGTTTCCCGTCCAATTTGCTGAAGGGCAACCCGCCCAGATCGACGAGTCTTTGACGGCTTTCGTTTCGGAACGTTTTGCCAGGACGCTTTCGGAAACGGGCGAGATTTTGGGGAGAAACATGCATCTGTTGGATCGTGATTTTACCGTGGCAGGCGTCATCTCCGATTTCGGTACCTCACTTTTCTTTGATATTCCTGATGTGGTTGTCAATGTGGATATTAGCGATGGCGTCAAGTTTTTTGGCGGCCTCGACAGCCCGGCTCGTCCTGCCAACATATTCGAACAGGTGTGGGTATTCATCAAAGTGTTTCCCGATGCCGATAGAGCGGCATTGACGGAAAAGTTAGGCGTGGCTTATTTGACATTCTTAAGGGAGCTGACAGGGAGGGATGTTGCTGGACAAACTTCTGAAATACAGTTGGTGCGCTTGGACGAGTTGTTTTTCAGCGACTGCAGTTCCAATCTGAAAAAAGGCGACAAAACCATGATGCACAGTCTGTTGGCAGTTGGGTTGCTGCTGCTGATTTCTTCCTTATTTAACTATATCAACTTGAATGTTGCTTTGACGAGTAAACGTGCCAAGGAGATGGCTTCGAGGCGGCTTCTGGGGGCGACGAAGGGCGAAATCATCGGGAAATATCTCTGGGAGTCATTGGCGTTCACCACGGTGTGCATGGTGTTGGGCATCTTGTTGGCTGAGGCGCTTTTGCCGTTGGTCAACAGGTTGTTGGGGATTGATGTCGCCATCAATATCAAGTTCTCGCCGTTTTATGTGATGTCCTATCTACTGATTGTGGTCGTGGTGGCGCTGTTGGCGGGCTTGATACCGGCCATCGTGGTATCGCGGGCCAAACCCATAGATGTGGTGACGGGCGCCTTCCGTTTTCGCAACAAGATGGTGCTCTCGAAGGTGTTCATCGTTTTGCAGAATGTTATCGCCATCGTGCTGATTGCCTTGGTGATCACGATGGAGGTGCAGATGCGCCACATGGAACGGAGGCCTGTCGGGTGCAATACCAAGAACCTGTTTTATTGTGAAAGTATCCTTTCGGGTGATGAGGCTTTTGAAAATGACTTGTTGGCTTTGCCTTGCGTGAAGCGGATGGGACATTCCTACGGCTATCCAGGAGGTACCTATATGGGGACGGATTGGAATCGCCTGAACCAGGACGAGCCACCTGTCTCAGTGAGTTGTTTGTTGTGCGACACGACAGCCTTCAACATGTTCGATTTCCATGTCAAGGCTATGTTTATGCAGCCTGAGGAATATCAGTGGTTGGTCACCGAGGGTTTGTTGGAAAGCCAGACCGGAATGCCTTTGGAGCAGTTTGACCTTGATTCGCTGGGCATTTGGTATAAAAGGAACTTCGGTTCTGAAATAGGTGGTGTGGTGGAAGATTTTGC
>JAFYHS010000028.1 GCA_017539045.1 Bacteroidales bacterium | reverse complement strand
TAGAGCAAGCCATTAGCATGGCCAGCCCAACCATTAAGCTCAGCAAATAGCGTTTCACGCGGCAAAAAATACTCAAAATCCAGCATATTACATAAAAAAGCCACCAAAGGACTAAAACCGTCCCCATGTCGCCGATAGGGATGGCTATGCTTTCGGTGGCTTATTGATTTCCTTTATTCCTTAATCCATTTCCCCGTTTCTACCCTAGATTTTGAACCTGTTGAAGGGTCGCCCACATAAACCTTCCAAACATAAACGCCCTCAGCCCAATCCGTTGCATCAATCCCCGTCGCATTCTCTGTGAGGGCTTGGCTGTGGATGAGTTTTCCGTTCATATCATACACTTCCACGCGAGCATTCTGCAATCCCGTGCGGATATTAAGCGTGTTATGGCCAGGATTAGGATAAGCCACCGCCACGGCAAAGCCAGCATCATGGGCTTCCTCAATGTCGTCCAAGATGCTTTGGCTAACTTTGAAGATGACATTTTCTTGAGCCAAGGTTTCCCGATTAGAACCTGACGCCACCACAAGACATCCACCTTTCGGGCAAGCGTACACACTCAATGGATACAAAGCCCTCTTGTCATTGTGATAATAGATTTCACCTTTCTTGTTCAAGTCTTCGTCAAGCCATGCAAGATAGAAATTATCGTAGAGTTCCGAACTTCCCAACATGTTAAAGTCCATGTCCGCAATCATGTAAACGTCACCGTTTTCCGAGAAGTCGATGGCGTTTTGCTGGGCACCTTGGCAATCGACTAACCGATGCATACCCCAAACATAGTTTTCCTCCACGAAATTCTCGTCCATCACTGACATCACAACCTCGTCGTCAATCTGTTGGGGATACACGCTGGACACGCTGCCTATGGCGTATATCTTGCCGTTGTACGGGTTGCTGTGGTAAGAATCAGGGTCTTCTATCATGGCCGGATAAATTTGGCTGGTGATGTTGTCACGTATCAGCACCGTGTTCAGTTCTGAGTCAAGCACATAACCATTGAGATAGACGCCAGAATAAGTGCCATAGTCGTTTGTCTCCGCCACCACCAATCGGCATCCCAAGGAATCAGGGGCTGGCTCAAGCCAAGGAACGAAAGGATCGGCACTCAAATCTCTAAAGACTCGTTCCGTAACCAACTCGCCTTCAGGATCGAATTTCATTATCCTGATGCCCTTATGGGTTATGAACCCATTCTCATACACGAAGAGGCTGTCGGAGATATAAGCGATGAAGGAGGATCCGTCCTTGCACACGACCGCTCTTGTCGTGTAATTCTGCCAACCGTCGTCGAGCATGAAATCGCCCATCTTGCCGCCATAATCTTTCACCGTCAGATGCAAGTCGTCGTCAATTTGGAATGCGTGCAAGGTGGCCGTGTCCCCAATACTCTCGTAAAAGAACTGCGTTTTCTTGCCGTCGGGCAAGGTCATCAGGCGGGAAACGAGGTAGGTTTCCGTGGTGCCCTCTGTGTAGGGATAGTCGACGGTGCCAAGTATTTCGCCGTCCTCACGCATCTTGATGAACTGGAATTTTTCAGAGTTTGTGGCAAACACCATCATTTCCCCCGTGTTGATGTACTGCACATAAACAGGATGGATTTCATCGGTCACGAAGATTTCTTCAAGGTCGTAATACTCCTGCGCTTGCATCGTCATTCCTCCCGCCATCAGCAGGAGCGCAAGCAGGGTTGTAACTCTTGTAGCTTTCATTGTAACATAGCTTCTATTGTTTTACTTCATTTAGATTTTGAGATTCCCTTTCGGGAATGGAGTAGTGTCCGCTTTTGAACTGCGGCGGCATAAGCCACTTCCAAATTTGCAACACCACTCGCCGCCGCCTTTTGACCTCATGTCATTACTCCATTCCCCGCAGGGGAATCTCCTATTCCTTTACCACTATTCGCACAGAGTGTTCTTCGCCATAAGTATCCGTAATGCGCAGCAGGTAAAGCCCTTCCGGCAGGCCACTCACATTGACTTCGTTGATGCCGTGAACCTCCTTTACACGCTGGCCCAAGGCGTTGTAGACCTGGATTTCAGCCGCTTCAAGACCATCAATCCGCAGGGTCTCCGAGGCAGGATTGGGATAGACCTCCACCCTACCCGCTTCGGTTTCGGCCACTCCATCCACCGACCAATACACCCGCACGAAATACTCAAATTCGTTGTATTTCGAGCGTGCCGGGGCGGAATAGCAGTCGATGTCTTGGTAATAGGCCACCACTTTATAAAGATAGAAGGTCTCGTCCTCTAATGAGGTGTTGTCGGCATAAGATGTGGAGCCAGCACCCAATGTCTTGATTTTCTGCCAGTTCATATCGGCTTCTTTGGTACGATAGACGAAATAACCCGAAAGGCCGTCATGAGGTTGTGGGGCTACCCATATGAGTTTTATCTTGTTGTTGCTGGTCATCTCATACCACAGGTGGGTGGGGGGCTGACAGTCGTCGCCAATTGTGGCACAAGCCTCGTTGGTTGGGTCACTTTCGCCCGAAGCGCAAAAAGCGGTCACAAAGTAGCAATGCCCGCCATGCGTTGCTGTTTCATCGACAAAAGTAGCCGGGTTGTCTCTCACCGTCTGAAGCAGTTGCCCGTCACGATACACATTATAATCTGCGGACTCAACATAAGAAGTCCAAGCCAGCACAATATGTTCATCTTCGGCAAAAGCCCACAAATCGGTCGGGGCATCGCAATCCGTGCCATTGCCGCAACTGTTGTTGGTCTGCAGGAAAACACCGTCATCAATGCCTTCCAAAGCACCCGAATAGGAATAAACGACATGATTTTCAGCATCCTTAACGACAAAACTCACATCGCTAACCGTACTGCTTCCTTTGGACCAGGCAAAAGAGACATGACCCAGAGGCACAGCAACAGAGAGTGTCTCGCTGCTTGAGTGCGCCGTGACCGACTCCATCACCTGCATCGCGTTGTTAATCACTTGTATGGAAGCGCCCTGCCATCCGTTGAAGAAGGTGGTTCCTGCCACAATAGTCCAAGTGCAGGAAGGCCCGAAGCGCACACCGCTTTGGGTAGCAATCCTTCCGTGTAGACCGTTGTTCACCGCATAGACCTGATAATCGTGCAAGCCATAAAACGGCACTTCATCGGTAATTTCCATGGCCGCGCCTGGAACCACATTGTCTTGGGTATAAACCACCCTGCCGTCACGCTTGACGACGATTTGATCAATATGGGTCAAATTGCTATTGTTCAATGACTTTGTTGGATTGTTCCAATGCACGGTACAGGTATATGAATCATCGGAAAGCGGCTGTACGCACAAGTTAGTGGGTTCCTTGGGCGTAGCGTTGTAGACACCGGAAGGAATGGCGTCGGCAATCATCTTTTGGGCCAGGTTCCAAGTCTGGTTGTAGGTTTGCAGGTTGTCGATGCTGAACCAGCCATCGAGGGAACCGCCCCAGCTCCAGTTGATGTGAAACAGTCCGTTGTCGTCGTAGCCATCGCAGATGAACGAATGGCCCTGGCTCCCTCCATCGGTGCCTGCATACAAGATGGGGATGCCCATGTCCAAGGCATCGCGCATCATGGCCACCCATTCATCATAGGGATAATCATCCCTAAACAGATTGTGCGAAGTACCATAGCCGAAATAAGAACTCATCGCTGGCGGGATGCTTTGGTGCAAAGCACCGCTCGCCATAGCACCATAATTCATGTCAACGCTCACGCCGCAATGATATATTAGGAGGGCAACATATTGATTGTCATCATTCAGCGATTCGGGCATTTCGTCCCAATGGTAAGTGGTTGCACCGAAATTTGCAGAGAGCGTGCCGTAAAGGTAACTGTTGTATGAATGTGAGCCTGTGCCGTGTTCAGGATAGTTCCAATACTTCATCACCTGTGCCATCGATGTGGCCACACAACCTGCCAAGGCGCAATGGCAAGGACCTTCATCGTCTTTCGGGCAATACGCATTATAATAGCAGTCTTGGTCCCAATGCGTAGCAACC
>JAFYHS010000024.1 GCA_017539045.1 Bacteroidales bacterium | reverse complement strand
TTTTAAGCATTTCGGCGATGGCGAAGCTCTCTATAATGGCTCCTTTGTGTTCGCTGAGAATCAGTTCCTCGACGGACTCAATGCGGAGCAAGTGGCAAAGCAGTCCCGAATCTATAAAATACAACTTGGGTGTTTTCACCAGTGACTTGCCAAGGTTTTGGGTGTCTGGTTCTAACAAGTGGATGATGAAAGACGACTCAAGGATGGAGAGCCATTGTTTGACGGTCGGGGCCGAAACGCCGATGCCACGAGCGATGCTGTCCATCGAGAGCATTTGTCCGCTATATGTGGCGCAGATTTGGATGAACTTCTTGAATACGGACAGGTTGCTGTAGTTGATCTGACGTTCTACATCCAAATCCAGGTAGGTGTCTACATAGCTGTTGAACCAGTCATCGACCGTAAAGTGCTTGGTCGAGTCGTACAAAGGCGGATAGCATCCTTTGAAGATCATCTCATACACGTTGGAACTCAACATATTGCCGTTTTTTAGTTCGCCGATGGAAAAAGGGAGAAGTTTCAAAAAGGCGGCGCGACCCGCCAGCGAGTCGGTCATATTCTGTTTCAAATTGAACTGGTTGGATCCCGTAAGTATGAACTTGCCCGGCGTGAATGCGTTTTGGTCAATGTGGTATTTGACTGCATCAAAAATCTCTGGCACCTTTTGCGCCTCGTCGATGATGGCACCGTCGGGAAAGGCCAATAGGAAATCCGTTGGATTGGCAGCGGCCAACTCGCGGATGTTCTTGTCGTCAAACGAGATGTAACGTTTCTCTGGAAACGCCATCTTTGCAAGGGTCGTTTTTCCGCTTTGCCGCGGTCCTGTGATTCCAACCACTGCGAATTGCGAGGCGAGTCTTAATAAGGCATCTTTGGCAGTTCTCTCAATCATTCTTTCGTTTTTTTCATGAACCAGGCTGCAAAGATAGAAAAAATCTAAAGTTTTGAATGGAAAAATCTAAAGTTTTGAATGGAAAAATCTAAAGTTTTGTTTGATAAAGTATGGTATAATTCATATAATCAGTTTGTTGCGTTATTTTGCGTAATCAAAAAAAATCCTCCGTGGAAAAGATAATTCTTTTCCACGGAGGACAAATTAATTTGAACCACAACGAAACCTTACAGGCTCAGCTCATACATGTAGCCTTGATATTGCAAGGAGCCGGTGATGTCGGGGAAGAAGATGCTGTTGGGGTGCTCCACATTCGACAGGACGAGGTTCTCCATGGTAACGGTCTTGGTGCCATCCGGGTTGTTGACAACCCTCATGGTGCCGCTCTTAGCGACATAGCCTGTCTGAGGTTGGAAGGTCCAGAAGTCACCGTCAAGGGCGACGTGTACGCAAGGCATGATGGGCAGGTAAGGCGTGCCGATGTAGCCGAGGTTATACTCGCCTTCAACACTTTGTCCGCTCAGATAGCTGACGATGAAGAAACGCTTGCGGTTGGCCGACATGAAGAGCATGGATTTCACACCATCACCGAGGATGCCCAACCCACTGATAGTGGTGACGCCTGCCAGGCCGATGGGGCTCTCGATGTTTCTGATTCTGAACTTGTTGTCGGCATTGAAGGTGTAAGGCGGCAGCGTACCGCTGAAGTTCAAGGCCAGCTGCACGGTTTGCCCGTTGTTGTTGACGCCCATACTTTGTGACAGGATGACAGAGTAGATGCCGTTGTTTTCGGTGACGGAGAGCAAGCCGTTCATCCAGTAATAGGTGTCGCCATAGAACAGGGTGTCGGCGCCCATGATGAAGGGCAGCTCACCGAGGTTGAATTCGTGGAAACCGACCACAGTGGGGACGGGGTCTTTTGTGTTGTTGCCCATTGTATAGGTGCCGGGGACGACGTTGCCGTTGAAAATGATGGCGATACCTTCGTTGTCGGAGGCAGTCATCTCTTTGGAGGCGAGGACGATGGCGCTCTTTTGGCCGTAGTTGACGACTTTGGCGGTGACGATATTGTCGGTGTTGTTGCCGACGGTCAGCGCTCCAGCTTGCACCTCAGGGGTGACGTTGCTGTTGCCATTGTTTCCATTGTTGTTGTCTTTACAACTGGTGCCGATCAGGGCAAAGCCGCAGAGGAGCATCAAACTTAGAAATACTTTCTTCATGATGAAACGATTTTTGGGTTATTGTCTTTTATTACATAACTCATAAATACCACAAAAATTGTGCCGATTCAAGGTAAATAGGCCTTAAATAACTGAAGGATATTAGATATTCAAGCGTAACTGTATCTCTTCCACTTGTTTCTTCAATTGTTGCACGGTTTGTAGCAGCTCTTCTTCGCGGAAGCGGTTCTCGCGTTGTTGTGGCATTTCCGCGCTGATGTAATGCACAAATTTCCACACCTCCTTGATGTCGGCGGCGGGCAGGTCATAGGGATGGTAGAGTGGGTTGAGCGAGCTGAGGGTGAGCTTACCTTCGTGCTCGATTTTGTTGTCGACAATCTTGAAGACGATACCGTCGTCCTGGGTGAGGACGATGTAGGGCTGGCCGCTGCGGATGTAGGTCCAGTCGACGACATACTCTCCAGTGACGTAGGAGCCGTCGGGGATGGGCAGCATCGAGTCGCCGCTGATCTGGAAGGTGCGGTACTTGCGGTCGTGCGAGAGGAAGGGCATGGTGAAGGTCGGCAGCACCTTGATGTATTCGGGGTCGGCAAAGCCTGTGGTATAGCCGGCCTTGGCCTTCTCGGTAACGAGTTCGATGTTCTCGTCGTTGTCGGCATTGACGGTGGTGGCCAGCACACGTAGGTTGCTGCCTTTCAGGTGCACGTCGTAGCCACGCTCAAGCTGCGAGAGTTGCAGGGGACTGATGCTGCTCAAGTCGACTTTCACCAAGGTGTCGATGGCGATGCCGAAATACTTGGAGAAGGCGATCAAGGCCTCGAGGTTAGGCTCGGAGACGCCGTTTTCATAGCCGCTCAGTGTGGAACGCTTCATTCCGAGAGCAAATGCTATATCATCTTGGGTACGGTTACGGTGCTTGCGCAAAAATTTTATGTTCGAATTGATGTACATATTAATAATTTGATTAAATTTACGGCGAAATATTTGATTAAAAACTCGTCAAAAGTACAACTTTTTTGGAACATGCAAGCATTTTGAGCAAAAAAAGGAGGAATTTTTATGGAAAGGACGATTTTGCATTTGGATTTGGACACTTTCTTCGTGTCGGTGGAACGCCTGGTGAATCCTTCGCTGGAGGGCAAACCCGTTATCGTAGGTGGCATGTCGGACCGTGGCGTGGTGTCGACGTGCAGCTATGAGGCGAGAAAATTCGGCGTGCATTCGGCCATGCCCATGCGAATGGCGCGGCAGCTGTGTTCGCAGGCTGTGTTCATCCGTGGCGACATGGAGCTCTACAGTCGCTATTCGCGTCTCGTGACCGACATCATCGCCGACAGCGCGCCCGTCTACGAGAAGATGTCGATCGACGAGCATTACCTCGACTTGACGGGTATGGACCGCTTCCACAACTGCCAGCTGTGGTCGCACGAGCTGCGGCAACGTATCATCAAGGAGACGGGGTTGCCGATTTCGTTTGGCTTGTCGGAGAACAAGACCGTGTCGAAGATCGCCACGGGGCAAGCCAAGCCCAACGGCGAGCTGCAGGTGCCCACACCTAATATTAATAGCTTCCTCGACCCATTGTCGGTGCAGAAGATCCCGATGGTGGGCGAGAAGACCTATGCCTTGCTTCGCTCGATGGGTGTGGAGAAGATCGGCACGCTGCGACGGCTTCCGCCCTTGGCGATGGAACAAGCCATGGGCAAACACGGCCTCGACATTTGGAAGAAAGCCAATGGGCACGACAGCACGCCGGTATGCCCCTATCAGGAGCGGAAGTCCATCAGCAAGGAACGCACCTTCGAGCAGGATTCCATTGACGTTGTGGCCATACGACAATGCCTGGCGCGCATGGTGGAGAGCCTCGGCTTCGACCTGCGCTCGCAAGGCAAGCTGACGGGCTGCGTGACGGTGAAGGTCCGTTACTCCAACTTCGACACACACGACATGCAGCAACGCATCCCTTATACCGCCTTCGACCATGTGCTGCGCGAGACGGTGAATGGTATCTTCGACAAGCTGTACAACCGACGGATGATGATACGGCTGGTAGGTGTGCGCTTCAGCGAACTGGTAAGCGGGGCGCCGCAACTGGCTTTGTTTGACGATAACGCTGAACTGACAAATTTATATGCCACCTTGGATAAGATCAAAATGCGGTTCGGGGAACAAATCATTCACCGTGCAGCCGGATAATCCCCAACAATTCTCAATTGTCAATTTGCAACTCAACGTACATTCATATAACAGCCTGTGCTACGGCACGATGCCGATTGCGGACCTGGTCAGCAGGGCCACCGCGATGGGCTATGCCGTCTTGCCTTTGACCGACATCAACACGACGATGGGGGTCGCCGATTTCGTGTTCGAATGCCAGAAGAAAGGCATCAGGCCCGTTGTGGGCGTGGAGGTGCGCAATGGCAACGAGCTGCTTTATGTGGCCTTGGCCAAAAACAATAAGGGTTTTGCCGAACTGAACCGTTTCCTGACCCAACACAACCTCACCAAGCAACCCTATCCCGAGTTGGCGCCTGAATGGAATGATGTCTTTGTGATCTATCCCTTCGGGAAACGGAAGCCTGCACAACTGAAAGCGAATGAATACCTCGGCGTGCGTTTTTCCCAACTGACCAAGATGTTTGCTTGTGAGTCGTTCGACAAACTGGTGGCCATGCAGCCTGTCACTTTTGCGAAAGAGACCGACTTCGAGTTGCACCAATGCATGAGGGCCATCGACGGAAATGTGCTGATCTCACGCCTCGACCCCAAGGCCTGTGCCGCACCCGATGAGATCCTGCTGCCTGCCGAACGGCTGAAGACCACCTACGCGCTTTATCCACAACTCATTGAGAATGCGGAAAATATCCTTGAGAAATGTGAAATCAGCATCGACGCGAGCGTGAAGAGCAAGCGCACCTTCACGGGCAATGCCTACGACGACCGCGAGCTGCTGCGCAAGCTGGCTTTCGATGGTATGACCTACCGCTACGGCACGTCCAACAAGACCGCCTATCGCCGTATCGAGAAGGAGTTGGATATCATAGAGCAGAAAGGCTTTTGCGCTTATTTCCTCATTGCCTGGGAGGTCGTCCAATTTGCCATGAAACAAGGTTTCTATCATGTCGGGCGTGGTAGCGGGGCCAACAGTGTGGTGGCCTACTGCCTGAAGATCACCGATGTGGACCCAATAGAATTGGACTTGTACTTTGAGCGTTTCCTCAACCCCAAGCGGAGCAGCCCGCCCGACTTCGACCTTGACTTCTCGTGGAAAGATAGGGACACCGTTATCGCGCACATTTTCGAGAAATATGGGCGGGAGCATGTGGCGTTGTTGGGCGCGACGGTCACCTTCCAGGACAACTCGCTGTGCCGTGAGCTGGGCAAGGTGTTTGGTCTGCCCAAAGGCGAGATTGACCAGATGGAGCGCAACCCGAAAGCATTTGCCCAACAGTATTTCATCGGTCAGCAGATCCTTTCGTTTGCCGAGCGCCTCCACGACTTTCCGCGTCAGCGCTCCATCCATGCTGGTGGCGTACTCGTCACCGAACAGCCTGTCACCGACTTTGCCGCCCTCGATATGCCGCCGAAGGGCTTCCCGACGACGCAATACGACATGTATTCGGCTGAGAAGATAGGCTTCGTCAAGATGGACATCCTCAGCCAGCGCGGCATTGCCCACATCCGTGACGCGGTGGAGATGGTGGAGCGCGGTCGTGGCGTTCGCATCGACATCCACCAAATCAATGCGCTGAAAGAAGATGAGCTGATACGGCGACAGCTGTTGAAAGCCGAGACCTGTGGCTGTTTCTATATCGAGAGCCCGGCCATGCGTGGCCTGCTGCGCAAGTTGCGTTGTTCCGACTACAAGACCTTGGTGGCGGCCAGCTCCATCATCCGTCCGGGTGTGGCGCGCTCGGGCATGATGCGCGAATACATCCACCGCTTCCATCATCCCGAATCGGTGGACTATAAACATCCGCTGCTGAAGGAGCTGTTGGCCGAGACCTATGGCGTGATGATCTATCAGGAGGACGTGCTCAAGGTAGGACATTACTTTGCGGGTCTGGATCTGGCCGATGCCGATGTGCTGCGCCGTATGATGGGCCACAAGATGCGCGACAAGTCGGAGTTTGAGGAGGTCACGAAACGTTTCTTCGACAACTGCAAGGCCAAGGGCTATCCCGACGCCTTGGTGAGCGAACTTTGGCGACAGATCGAGTCGTTTTCGGGCTATTCCTTTTCGAAGGCACATTCGGCCTCGTATGCCGTGGAGAGTTACCAGAGCCTTTATCTGAAGAGTCATTATCCGCTGGAGTTTCAGGTGGCGGTCATCAACAACTTTGGCGGGTTCTATCAGACCTGGTTCTACTTCAACGAGGCGCGGCGCATGGGTGCTAAGGTGCATCTGCCTTGCGTCAACCGAAGCAGTTACCTCACCACCTTGAATGGTCGCACCATCTTCATGGGTTTCGTGCATCTGCAAGGGCTGGAGCAGCATTTTGTGGAGCGTTTTCTGGCCGAGCGTGAGGCGCGTGGGCCTTTCGCCAGTCTTGATGACTTCATGGCGCGGGTGCCGTTCACCTTGGAACAGCTCGTTCTGCTCATCCGTGGTGGTGCCTTCGGCTTCACGAAGAAACCCAAGGCCGAACTGCTGTGGCAGGCGCATCTCAACAAGAGTCAAGGCAAGAAGGAACAGCCTGAAACCCTTTTCCGCCTCGAGAACCAGCATTTCGAGTTCCCCGATTTCACGACCAACGTATTGCAAAACGCCTACGACGAGATCGAACTCTATGGATTTCCCGTTTCTTTGACTTGGTTCGACCTGCTGAAGACCCGTTTCCGTGGCGAGCTGATGGCCTCGCAGATGCTGCATTTTGTGGGCAAGAGTTATCGGATGTTGGGTAAGCTGGTCACGGTGAAATATGTGCGCACCTGCAAAGGCGACACGATGGCGCTGGGTACCTTCGTGGATGTCACCGGCGAGGCCTTCGACACGGTGCATTTCCCGCAGGTGTTAAAGGCATGGCCATTTCAGGGCGACGGCGTGTATCTGCTCTTGGGTAAGGTGACGGAAGAATTCGGGCAGCCTTCGTTGGAGGTGGAGAAGATGGGACGGATGGGATATCAACCCAATCCTAGCGCGTGCGATTGATAGAGAATACAAAGGTTTTTGCCCAAAAAGCAAGCGACGAATGCCCTTTGTTTCGTATCTTTGCGCAAATTTTTGAGACAACAAATGCGTCGAAGACTATTTTTATTTTTATGGCTTCTTTTCTCGTTGACAATCAGCGTGTTCTCGCAGCAGAAAGGCCAAGTCACAGGTGTGGTTAGAGATGCTGAGACAGGCGAGACTTTGATAGGTGTTACCATCTATGTCGAGAAGCTGCACGTGGGTACTACTACCGACGAGCGGGGCCGTTATGCCTTGGACTTGCCATTGGGCGAGCAGGTGCTTCGTGTCTCCTATATCGGTTACAGCACCCTCAATAAAACGGTGAGCGTCGGCAGCAAGCCCCAGACGGTCAACATGAAGCTCAAGTCGGAGTCGGAACAGCTTTCGGAGGTGGAGGTGACCAGCGAGCGCAAGGATCGTAATGTGTCGGCGATGGCGATGAGCGTGCAAACACTTGACATGATCACCATCAAGAAAATCCCGGCTTTGATGGGTGAGGTGGATGTCATCAAGAGCATCACGTTGCTGCCGGGTGTGCAGTCGGCCTCGGAAGGCTCGTCGGGCTTCAGTGTGCGTGGCGGTGCCACCGACCATAACCTGATCCTATTGGATGGCGCGCCCATCTACAATGCCTCGCATTTTCTGGGCTTCTTCTCCGTGTTCAACAACGACGTGGTGAAAGACGCCACACTTTACAAAGGCGACATCCCCGCCAACTTCGGAGGCCGTCTCTCTTCGGTACTCGACGTGACGGTGAAAGATGAGATGCCTAAACGCTTTGGGATGCAAGGCGGTGTGGGTTTGGTGACCAGTCGTTTGATGCTTGAAGCCCCATTGAACGACCATAAGACCTCGGTGATGGCAGCAGGGCGTACCACCTATGCGGGGCTAGTGCTTCCTTTCTTGGGCGATGACCTGAAGAGCTCCAGTATCTATTTCTACGATCTCAACGCCAAGGTGACGCATGCCATCGATGGGAAAAACAGAATTTTCGCCTCCGTTTATCATGGGCACGACGAGTTTAACATGCAGAAAATGATTGGTCTGGGCTATGGCAACAGCAGCGCCACATTGCGTTGGAGCCATATCTTCTCTGACCGCCTTACCTCCAACCTTGCCTTGATTGGCTCACGCTACCGCTATAGCATCGACATCGATTACAGCCCTTACGACTTCTCCATCAAGGCGGGCACTGATGCTGCCAGCCTCTCTTATGATCTGGCCATGCATTGGAACGATGAACATGTCACGAAAATGGGTCTGACCACGGGCTATCAGTCGTATCTGCAAGGTGAGATCGACGACCGTGGCGGTGCCTTGTCGCAGTATCTGCAGGTGGACCAGTCGGAGGCGGTGGCACGCAAGGGTTTGGAACACGCCCTCTATATCACGCATGACTATACGCCTACGCCACGGCTCTCCTTCCGAGCAGGCTTGAGACTGTCGTGCTTCCAAAACATCGGACAAGAGGATTTGTATGTCTTCGACAATTTGTTTTATACGGTGACCGACACCCTGCATTATGGTGCGGGTGAGGTCTTCAACACTTCCATCAACCCCGAGCCGCGTGTGGCCGCCATGTATCGTATCGATGAGCAGTCGTCGGTAAAGGCCTCCTATTCGCGCACAGCCCAGTATGCACAGGTGGCCTCGGCCGCTACGGGTGGCTTGCCCTTCGACGTGTGGTTCCCGACCAGTCCTAACGTGAAGCCTCAGAAATGCGACCAGTTTGCCGTCGGCTATTTCCGTAACTTCAATGACGACGCCATCGAGACCTCCGTTGAGCTGTACTATAAGGACATGAAGAATGTCATCGACTTTAAGGACAATGCCATTACCTACGGCTATCTGCTGATTGACGGAGAGCTGCGTGTAGGCAAGGGCAGGTCTTACGGCGCTGAGTTTTTGGTGAGGAAAAATGTGGGCAAGTTCACGGGATGGATCTCCTATACCTATTCCCGTTCATTCCGAACCATCGAAGGCATCAGTCAAGGCAAGGAATACCGCTCGCCTTACGACCGTCCTCACAACCTGGTGCTGGTGGCCAACTATGACGTGTCGCCCCGCATCAGCCTTGCGGCCAACTGGATCTATAACACAGGTCAGCCAGTGACTTTCCCCTATGGACAGTATACCATCAACGGCGTGACCTACGCTGTCTACAACGGCAAGCGTAACGAGAGCCGTTATCCTGACTACCACCGCCTTGACTTGTCGTTTACCTGTAAGTTGGGCGACCTGAAGAAGAAGAGACGCTGGGAACATGAGCTCAATGTGTCGGTCTATAACGCCTATGCCCGTCACAACACATGGGCGGTTACCTTCGAGCAAGGTAAAGACGGTAACATTGAGACCAAAAACATGTATCTGTTCTCGGCTGTGCCGTCTATTTCATATAACTTCAAATTCTGAACGCTATGAAAAGATTCTATAAGATATGGGCTTTCTTGTTGCTGACACCTATTGTGGCTTGTACCGAAGACATCGTCATCGATGTTGAGGAGGGCGAGCAAATGATTGGCGTAGAGGCCTCGTTTACCGATGAATTGAAATGCCATGAGACCATTTTGAGTTATACCTCCGATTTCTATAACCACGACGAAATCAAGATGGTGAGTGGCGCTACGGTGTATGTGACGGATGGTGTCGACACCATATATTATTATGAGGCGGAAGACGCTCCAGGACATTATTTTACTGATTCTATTGCGGGCGTGAAAAACAGGATGTACCGTTTCTGTGCCGAAATACCAGATGAGCAAGAGGAAGACGGGTTTTTGCGGCTGTATGCCGAGAGTTATATGGCCAACAATGTGGAAACTGTCGACAGCCTGGTCATCAAACCTTATAATGCGGACAATGATTCTGTCATCTCCGTGTTTTTTGGCGATACCATCGAGTGGCTCTATCCCCATTTCCAGAGTCTTCCTGATCCGACGATCATCTACATGCCGATGATTTCGAAAAACGACACCTTGAAGACCGATAGCCTGAATATGCGCATGATCATCCCTGTTGGCGGTTATGCTGGGTATTATATCAATGGTCCCGAGATGTTGCAGGAGAACAAGGAGATTCCCATTGGTTATTTCCGTAAGTCGAAGCTGAAGAGTGGCGACCGTATCCGTGCCGACCTTTACAGCATCCCATTGGATTACATGATGTATTTCTATACCTTGATCATGTCGACGGGCAGTAATCCCATGCTAGGTGCGCCAGCCAATGTGAGCACCAACATACAGCCAGAAGGTGCAGGCGTAGGATGGTTCTTCACCGCTTCGGTGGTTTCCGTCGAGACGGTGTTTGAGGATTAAAAAAAGGAGGCTGCCCTAAGGCAACCTCCTTTTTTGATGCATGGTTGTCGGCTTATTTCACGACAACCTTTTCAAGACGAACCTGCGTGCCTGTGGTGAGGCGGAGGAAGTACACGCCTTGAGCCATATTGTTGACATTGATTTGTTCAGTGCCTTGGGCTTTGCCGCTGGCCACCACTTGACCCATGCCATTGTACATCACATAGCTGTACTGGGCGTTGCCGCCGTTGATGTAAAGCATATTGTTGACGGGGTTGGGGTAGATGGTGAATCCGGCTTCGTCTTCGTTGACGCTCATTTCAGCCTTCACGTCGATGCATTCAGGCAGTGAGCTGCCGCTTTCGTAGTTGGCAACGACGCAGTAGGTGAAGTGGATCTCGGAGTACACGTTGTCGGTGTAGGTGGGCTCTTCAGTCTGGCCGATTTCGACGCCGTTACGGAAGACGGTGTAGTTGAGAGCGCCTTCAGGAGCATCCCAAGTCAGGATGACGAGGCCGATCTCGAGTTCGGCGTCGAGGTTCTCAACAGGAGCGTAGGTGTCGAAGTGCGAACCACCAGCGCAGTCGCAGTCGAACTCGAAGTTCACGCCAGCGCCGCCCGAATAGATTTGAGTGCCGTCTTCGTACTTCACTGTGAAGGAGCATTCGTAGGAATAGCTACCGTTGATCCAGCTCAGGGTGACATGCACGCCACGGCCGATTTCAAGGGTATAGGTTGCCGTAGATCCGTCGCTAATGGTCAAGTTCTGCGTGGGAGTGCCATCGCTGAAGGAGACCACCAGTTGGTTGCCGTTCCAGCCGTCGCCATAGCTGTCGACGAGATCGAAGATCACGTTGCAGGTGTTCTTCAAAACGAGGCTACCTTCAGCCGTCAGGCCGCCTTCAGCTTGCATGTTGAAGGTGACGGGAATCTGCTCAGTCTCAGGGCAGCTTTCGTCAATGGCCAGGTTGAAGACGCAAGTGGCGGTGCCATCGGGGTCGATGGTGCCGAACTCAACGCTCTCGTTGAGGATGGTGACGTATTCGCTCTCGCAGCTGATGGTGGCGAAGGCATTGGTAGCCATATAGTGACCGATGTTCTGGAACTTGGCGACAACGGTCAGTTCTTCACCAGGCACATAGCTGCCGGCCCAGTCGGCGCCACCGAAGTCGAGGATGGCTTGACCAGCGGTGATGAACAGCTTGCCGTTCCAAGTGTTGGCGCCACACTCCATGGTGATGTCGACTTGGAAACGGGTGCCGTCTTCAACACCTTCAGCGACGATGAAACTGAAAGCGTCTTGCAGGGTGTAGACTTCTTGAGCTTCCATCACGCTCAACGTGGCGGTGTTGTTGGTGATATTCAAACGGTCGTCAGCGCAGCTCAGGGTGATGTTGGTGACGTCGCCAGTCGGATCGACGCCCACATTCTTGAAGCTGATGGAGAGGCTCGTCTCCACATTGACAGGGGCGAAGTTGGGTGTGTAGCCGTCGATGGTGAGGTAGGCTCCTTCGGCAGGAAGGATCTCGATGGGGAGGACCTCAGTCACCTTGTTGTAGCCCATCACCGTCAAGGTGGCAATGCCAACGTTCGACAGGGGTGAGAAGTTCATGGTGGCGACACCGTCGTGGATGTCGGCAGTGGCGATGATCTCACCGTCCATCATCAGGGTGGCGATGCCATAGGCGGTGTTTTCGGCATTGATTTCAAGTTCGCTCATGCCGAGCATCAAAGCGGCGGGATTTATGCTGAGGTTCATGCTGACGGGGTTGTCGGTACGGACCATCATGCTGGGGTCACCAAAGAGGATCCAAGTGTCGTGGGTATCATAGCCTTGGCTGCCTGACATATCCAAAACATACATGTTGCCATTCACGGAAGCAGCACCGAAGGTGTGGTTGAACTTGTCAACGCTACGCCATTCGCAAAGGATGTCTACCATTTCGTCTTGACCGTACATGGGCGGAATCCAAGGCTGGCTCATCCAAGAGAACATGCCACCGATGGCACCAGTGGGAGCACCTGTCGAGTTGTTGGTGGCACGCATCCATGCCTCGGCAAAGCAGGCACCGTTGGCACCGCCATAGTTGAATCTACCCGTCAGACATGCCACGGACCAGTTGATGGGCAACATATTATCGTTGACCAGGGCGTTGACATTGCTATTGCTGTAGTTGGCCACACCCCAGCTGGTTTCGGAACCGTGGTTGCAGTAGTTGATGATGCTCACACCCTCGTTGATGGCGTTGCTGATGGAGCTTTGGCTGGCACCGCCACCGCCACCGTGCAGTTCGGTGACATGCTCGTAGGTGTAGTGCTCCAGGGTGTCGCGGATGAGGTCGATGTGTTGATAGTCGTCTTCACCATAGTGGCCGCTACCAGCACCGATGGCACCGATACCCAAGCCCTTATTGACCCAAGTGAGGCCTTCTGGCATATCGCGTTCGTAGTACAACACCTTGTTCACCTGATTGGCCACATGTTCATCGGTTTGCACTGAGAAACGACCAATAAAGACTTCTTCGTAGCGGTCGTTGCCTTCCAACTGACCGAACCAAGTGTCGGAACGTTCGCCACCAACAGCATGAGGTGTGATGTGCTCATAGTCACCAACGAACAGGACAAAAACAAGGTTGCGCTCAGGGTTGGTGTAGATGTCGTTGATGTAGCTCTTGATTTGCGTGTCGCTGTTACCACCGGCTTCGCTCACGCTGACCATGGTGGTGGGACGGCCTGATTGGTTCTTCCAAGCGATGAACTCCTCCATGCCAGG
The DNA here is from genome assembly GCA_017539045.1 of Bacteroidales bacterium. GTDB lineage: Bacteria > Bacteroidota > Bacteroidia > Bacteroidales > F082 > Limimorpha. The sequence goes on along the minus strand of JAFYHS010000024.1, from coordinate 58,878 downwards.
CATGAACTGGTCGGCGCAAATGATTAACATTTCGCCACGGTCTTCCACGAAATTGTATTTGGCATTGTTTTCCTTGTAGTTGATGAAACGACGATCGTAGGTAGCCTTCATTTCGGGAGAAACCTTAGCGGAAGCTTTGCGGGCTGACTTTTGATTGACTCCATTGTCGCTCACCTTGTTCATGGCCAAGGTCAACTGATGATAGACGCGCAGGGTTTTCGTCACAGGATTGTAGTTGAAGGGCGTCACCATGATGTTCTGACCACGGAAGTCACGAATGATGTAAGGCATTTCAAGATGGGCTTGGGCAGCCGGATAGAAAGCATTCTGGTTGTACATCTCACCATAGGTGTAGGGCACGCTTTCGGGGTCGATCTGACGGCTGAAGTTGCCTTTGGAAGGAGCGACCTCGACGTTTTCATAATCGATGAAAGCGCTCTTGATCACACTGACCTCCATCTCGGCCATGTCGCCGATGATGGCAGGAACAGGGAATTGGGGGAGATCTGGAGCACCAGCTTCGAGCATCGTGGCCATCTTAGGGACTGAGATGACCTGCTGGATGCCGTTAGGCGTGCTCACTTTCGTCATGTTGAAACCGCTCAGCGAGAAGTCGACAACGACTTGTTGCTCGCTGCTCGAAACCAACTTGACCTGTGGAGCGGCGGGCGTATTGCCATCGATGCCGACCCACTTCTGGGCCATGGTCATGAGTGACATAGCCACAAGAGCAAGTGTAAATACAACTTTTTTCATGTTGATGAGTGAGTTTGATTATTTGGTTATTAATTAATTGTTGACTTTAAATAGGTGGCAAAAGTACAATTTTTTCTCTTATTTTATATATGGTATGAAATTAATTCTGCTCCAAATCAGCGGATTTGACTACCAGAAATCCAAGATTTGTGTACTTTTGCGCCTCTAAACAAATTCTAGACTACGATGGGCTTTTTTTTGAGATTGGTTTTGGCCGGTTTAGGATGGTCGTTTGGTGGCCCTTTGGGAGCCATCATCGGCTATGCCATTGGAGGGTTGTTCTCCAGCAACAGGCCACGTATCATACGATCGGAGGTGGAGGACACCTTCGGCAATACGGAAGAGAAACGTGACTTCAACGTGACCTTGTTGGTGCTTTCGGCTGCGGTGATGAAAGCCGATGGCAACGTGAAACGTTCCGAACTCGACTACGTGAAGCGTTTCTTCCTTCAGAACTTCGGTCAGGAGCGTGCCGAGAACTACATCAAGATGTTGCGCGAGATCCTTGAAAAGGAATATAACCTCTATGAAGTCAGCCAGCAGGTGGGGCGTTACATGGACTATTCCTCGCGTCTGCAGTTGTTGCATTATCTGTTTGGCATCGCCAATGCTGACGGTGCGATTTCGCAAGAGGAACTGGGTGTCATCAACACCATCTCTGACTATATGGGCATCACCAACAGCGATTTCCAGTCGGTAAAGGCCATGTTCATCAAGGAGACCAACAGCGCTTACAAGATCCTTGGTGTCGATCCTTCGGCCTCCGACGAGGAGGTGAAGCGGGCCTACCGCGAGATGGCCAAGAAAAACCATCCCGACTTGGTGAGTAACCTCGGCGACGAGGTGCGGCAGGCTGCCGAAAAGAAGTTCCAAGAAATCAACGCAGCTTACGAGACCATCAAGAAACAACGAGGTCTTTAAACGAAAAAAAGGCAGCCAAACGGCTGCCTTTTTTTCGTTTCAGGTTGTCGGATTATTCGACCACGACCTTCTCGATACGCACTTGCGTACCGGTGGTGAGGCGGAGGAAGTAGACACCCTTAGTCATTTCGCTGACATTGATCTGTTCGGTGCCATTGGCTTTGCCGTTGGCCACCATCTGACCCATGCCGTTGAACATGGCATAGCTGTACTCGGCAGCGCCACCATTGATGGTAAGCGTGCTGTTGACAGGGTTAGGATAGATGGAGAACTCAACCTCGTTTTCGCTGATGGCATCGAAGAACTCAACGATGACGCATTCAGGCACGGAGATACCGTCGGCGTACTCGGCCACCACGCAATAGGTGTAGACGCCGTCTTTGCTGACCAGGACGTCAGTGTAGGTGGTCTCTGCCGTCTGACCGATTTCGATACCGTTGCGGCTGATGATGTAGTTGATGGCGCCTTCAGGAGCGTCCCAGGTCAATGTGACACTGGTGTTGGTGGCTTCAGCTTGCAGGTTCTCGACGGGGCTGTAGGCACCAATAGGAGTACCACCAGCGCAGTCGCAGTCGAACTCATAGTTCACGCCAGCGCCGCCCGAATAGATCTGAGTGCCGTCTTCGTACTTCACTGTGAAGGAGCATTCGTAGGAATAGCTACCGTTGATCCAGCTCAAGGTGACATGCACACCACGGCCGATTTCTAAGGTGTAGGTTGCAGAGGAACCGCTTGAGATGGTCATGTTCTGCGTGGGAGTGCCATCGCTGAAGGAGACTACCAGTTCGTTGCCGTTCCAACCGTCGCCATAGCTGTCGACGAGGTCGAAGATGACATTGCAAGCGTTCTTGATGACACCAGAGCCTTCGGCGACGAGGCCGCCATCAGCATTCAAGGTGAAGGTCAGAGGCAGCTGCTCGGTCGTGGGGCAAGCGGCGTCAACAGTGATGTTGAACACGCAAGTGGCGATACCAGTCGGGTCGATGGTACCCACTTCGACTGTCTCGTTTTCGATAGTGACATATTCGCTTGTTGAGGCGATGCTGGCAATGGCGTTGGTGGCCATGTAGTGACCAACGTTCTTGAACGAAGCACTGACGGTGATCGTTTCACCAGGAACAAAACCACCTGCACTGGCCATGCCGTCGAATTGCAGCACAGCTTCACCAGCGGTGATGATGACCTTGCCTTCCCAAGTTTCGCTACCACAGACGGCAGCCACTTGGATGGTGTATCTTGTGCCGTCGGCGACACCTTCAGCGATGCTATAGCTGAAACCATTGATTTGAGTGGTGGCATCCGGATCCAGGCTGTCAAATGAGGCGACACCGTTTTGGATGGTCAAGGTGTTGTCTTCGCAAGTCAGGGTCACATTGGTAGTGCCGTTGGTGGGTTCGGTACCCACATTCTTAAAGGTGATGCTCAACGGAGTCTCGTCGCCAACGTGGGCGTTAGCGGGAGTGAAGCTGTCGACCGTTACGTATGGGCCATCCATAGCAGCAGCAGGGATGACGCTGGTGTAAGGAATATATTGCGGATGGGTCACGCAGATGGTGACATCGCCGCCGCTGGTGATAGGCGTGATAGCGATGTCGGCAGAGCCGCTCTCACCAACCATACCTGCGCCATAGAGGACGCCGTCCTTGGAGATACCCACATACGAACCGGGGTTCGCGTTGACGGTGAAGAAGTCCATACCGATGGGCAGGGTGGGCAGGTGGCTGATCGTGTTTTCGGTAGGCTGGACGCGGAAAGGCAGGATGGAACCATCACCCAGGGTGTGGTAGGCTTGCCAGTCGTAAAGCGTGCTGCAGTGGAGCGTGTAGCCGAGGGCTTGGGCAGCATTGCTGGCCAGGTTGCCGATAAACATCATGGAGGTGACGGTGTTGTAGGCGCCGTCGGTCCACATGGCATCATAGAAGCCCATGGTGGTCTCTTCGTAGGAAGGCATGGTGCCGTCGGCACGGTTCGTGGCGCCAACGCCGAAGTAGTAGTCATTCAACCAGTAGGTGGAGGGGCAGGAGCCGATGTAGGCATAAGCAGCCTTGTTCTCGGCGCGCACCATGGCCTCGCCGAAGCAGGTGCCGCTGATACCCCAGTCGGCAGCCTCGCAGCAGTTACCCATGGCGAGGAAGTACTTGTGCTCGTTGGTCAGGTTGTTGACATCGCTCACAGTGAAGCTAGGACCAGCCCAGCTGGTGTTTGAACCGTGGGCGGTGTAGTTGGCGAAGCCGACGCCTTCGTTCAGCCAGGAATAGCAGCCTGTGTAGGTGCCATGGCTGAATTCGTGGACTTGGTCGAAGCCATGTTCTTCATTGAAGTAATAGTTGGTGGCGTACCAAATGGTGGGACGACCCACGGTGACACCCCAGCCGCTGTCTTCACCAGCGATGAGGAGCACGTTGTTCAGATAAGTCGGGTCGGGCATGGTGTATTGCTCATATTCGAGGGCCTTGTTGATCATGGCCTCCATCTGAGCAACGGTCTCAGCGGGGAAACGGCTGTGGTACATATCGGGAAATTCATCGCCGTCGACGCTTGAATACTGGAGGTCGGTGACGCAGTGGGTCTCGCTACCCGTGGCACTGGCGGCCACTTGGTTCTTGTCGCCCATAATCATCAGGAAGGTAGGCGGCTCTTTGTCGTACTCCTCTTGGATGAAGGTGCGGATGGCAGCGGCGCTGGTGCCGATTTCATCGGTGTAATTGATGTTCAGGTAGAAGCCCTTCGTGGTCTTCCAAGTATACCAAGGCTGCAGGCATTCCTCGAACATACGGTCGGCGATGATCAGCATGTGGACCGGGTTCTGCCAGAGGTCGGGGTGCTCGTCATACACGTCGTCGCGCCAGTTGAACATCTGGTCGTAGACATTGGCGAAGTAAGGGCTGAAGGTACGGGCGAACTCGTTGTAGGCAGCCGACTTGTCGTATTGGCTATAGCGGACTTCAACTTCGATGTCGTTGTAGACGCGGATGCTGTTGGTGGCGGCGTCATACTGCACGGGGTTGACCGTCAGGGCACCGATTTGGATGCCACGCATCGTGCCTTTGATCTTTGCCTCGGCGATGGGACGCTCGATGAAGCCTTTGGCATTGTAGGTCTTCTCGTTGTAAGCGAAAGGAAGGTCACCGGGTTTCTGGTCCTTGCGGAGCGGCATCTGTTGGGGATAGATCTTCTTGATGCCAAAATCAGAGAGGGAGTACACTTTGGTGGTGTAGTTCTTCACCTCAACGGAGATATTGCTGACGCCGTAGGGGATGGCAATCAGTTTGTTGACGGCAGGCAGGGTGGGGTCACCCAGGTTGCCCGAAGGATAGGTGTTTTCCATGGTGATGTAGGAGAAAGCACCTTTTTCGGTGTTGACTTCAGTAGCGTCGATGCTGCTGAAGGAGAAAGAGGCCGTGAAGCCTTCGTCAGTCACGCTGGCACAACGCTGTGCCGACTTGGCAGCGCCGAGTTCGATGTGCTGAGCCATCACTTGGGTGCCAAACAGCAGACCCATCATCAGGAATGCTGCGCTGAGTAAACGGAATTTCTTCATTTTTTGAATTTAATAGATTGATATTTAATTTGTTACATGATTTCTACAAAAAAGTAGATGTCCAAACGGCAAAAATAGGAATATTTCCGAAAACATAGACGCGGAAACCCCAAAAAAGTTACAGGTGAGAAGGAAAAAAACAAGAAACAGCTTATCTGCCTGTCAGGATTCGTTTGTATTCCTTTTCATTGCCAAGCACTTCCATGGCCTTTTGGATGCCTGGATCTACCGAGGACATCACTTGGTAGTATTGCTGCGTCTCCCAAACATTACGGGCAATCAAGGCTTTCATCTGTAGGAGAAGGAACTTCTCTGAGCGTTTGAACTGTTCCTCGTTCCATGTCACCTTGGCTTCCTTGGCGGCGGCTTTCAGTCCGTCTACGAGGTCTTGACCGACGACGAAGTCCTTGTTGAAGTTGTCGAAGCTACCGTATTGGGCCTTGATGGCATCACGGTGCTTGAGGCCGTAGTCGGTGGTGAAGCGGTTCAAGGCTCCTTTGCGGACGAGGTTGGTGTAGAGTTTGCTGTTATAAGCCGTGTCGACTGGGATGAAGATGTCGGGCATGATGCCGCCGCCACCGTAGACGATGCGACCGCCATCGGTCTTATACTTCAGCGAGTCGGGGAAATGGATGCTGTCGGCATGGAAATACTCACCATGTTCGAGGCGTTTGTTCATCTCCTTGGCATAGTCCTCTGCACCATTCTCGTAGGGGCGCTGGATGCAGCGACCCGAAGGCGTGTGGTAACGCGAGGTGGTCAGGCGCATCTGTGAGCCATCAGGGAGGTTGAAAGGTCTTTGTACCAGTCCTTTGCCGAAGGAACGACGGCCGATGACCACACCACGGTCGTGGTCTTGGATGGCGCCCGAGAGGATTTCACTGGCCGAGGCCGAGCCTTCGTCAATGAGGACCACCAACTTGCCTGAGGTGTAAAGCCCGGAAGCCTTGCTCCTCCATTCTTGTCGTGGCGAGTGTGTGCCTTCGGTGAAGACAATGAGTTTATTCTCGGTGAGGAACTGGTCCACGAGGTCGATGGCGGTATTGAGGTAGCCGCCTGTGTTGCCACGCAGGTCGAAGATGAGCGACTCCATGCCTAGGGCTTGCAACTTGGTCAAGGCTTCCTTGAACTCGGCAGTGGATTCTTGCGCGAAGCGGTCGAGTTTGATGTAACCGACATGGTTGCTGAGCATATAGGCCGCGTTGATGCTGTTCAGCGGAATCTTGTCACGGGTGATCTCAAAGTCAAGGAGTTCGGGATCGTTGCCTCGCTTCACGCTGACGGTGACCTTGGTGCCTTTCTTGCCGCGCAGGTGTTTCTGCACATATTCGTTATCGACCTTCTTGCCAAAGCATTCCTCGCCGTCAATCTTTATGAATTGGTCGCCGGCCATGATGCCCACCTTCTCCGAGGGACCGCCTGCCACTGGGCTGATGACGGTGATGGTGTCGCGGATGAGTTGGAAGGTCACACCGATACCTTCAAAGCTGCCTACGAGGGGCTCGTTGGCTTTCTCCACATCTTTCTTCGAGATGTAGGCCGAGTGCGGGTCGAGTTCTTTCAATGCGGCGACAATGGCGTCTTCGGTCACCTTGTCCGTATTGGCGGTGTCGACATAAAAATTCTCGATGAGATATAGAACGGTGCCCAGTTTTTGGGCGTTCATCTGGGCCTTTGTCTGTGGCTTCTGTGGTTGGTTTTGGGCTGTCGCTTCCATTGCGAAAAGGCAGGCAATAGCCAAGAAAAACAGTTTTAGGGATTTCATGGATTAAAATGATGTTTTAGGGGCGCAAAAATAACGAAAAAACTGAGATTTATTGCCTCAATATTTCAAAAGTGTTATCCTCGTTGAGTTTGATGATGGTCGAACTTTTAGGTTTGCAGAAGCTGTCGTGGTAGAGCTGCACTTCATAGTCGACCTTTGCCTTGATTTCCTCGCAGATGTCGTTGTAGGTCATCGCGGTGGGTTGTCCTGAAAGATTGGCCGAAGTCGAAGTAATGGGTTTGCCGAGGCGACGAATGACCTCCTTACAAAACTCGTTATCCACCACGCGGATGCACACGGATTTGTCAGTTGAGATGTTTTTCGCCAAGTTTTTACTTTGTGCGAAGACGATACTTAAAGGATTGGTAGTGTGTGCGATAAGGTCGTATGCGATGGGTGGCACGTCGACGACATAGTCTTTCAACCGTTCTGCTGAGTCTACGAGGATGATGAGGCTCTTGCTGGCCGGTCTTTGCTTTACTTCAAACACGCGGTCGCAGGCGCGGCTGTTGGTGGCGTCGCAGCCCACGCCCCAAATGGTGTCGGTGGGGTAGAGGATGGTCTTTCCGGCTTTCAGCGCCGCTACCGTGCGTTCCACTTCTTGCTCAAATGCTTCTTCCATAATGCTTGTGTTTTTTGACTTCGGGACTTCGGGACGCGAGACTTCGGGACTCGGCTTCAACGAAAGTCCAAACAATACTATTTATTATCAAGATAACCTATGAAGGCTCCTATTGCATTGGTTAATGCTTTGCATTTTCCTATCATTTCTTTCGCTTTTTCTTCAGGACAATAACCTAGTTTTGGACAAAGATAAAACATGTTTTTCACCTCGCCGCAACTACCTTTTGCGATTCTTAGATAGCGAATCATCATTTTGTCCGAATTATACTCTGATCCTTCTGCAATGTTGTTTGATATGGATATTACAGCCCTTTGAATCTGGTCACGAAAACCAAAATCTTTATTGTCCTTAAACATCAAATATATCTCTACGGCAAGTAATTGAGCATCTTGCCAAATCCGTAAATCTTCAAAAGCTTTCATGTTGTCATATTTCTTGTGTTTTACCTATGTCTCGCAGTCCCGTAGTCTCGCAGTCTCGCAGTCTATTTATTTATTTTGTCTAATCTTTTCTCTTAACAGATTGTATTTATGTCTGTTAGCTTGCATCATCGTGCGGCAGATGCTGAACCCCGTCTTGCCGTAGAGGAAGCCGCCTTTTATGATATAGGTGCGGATGAAATTGATGCAAGGACTAAACAGCCAAGGCAGGATGCCCGTCTTCTTGCCGCGTTCGTAATACGACTGTGCGCCCAGCTCTGCGAAGTGGAACTGCTGCTTGCGGAAGGCCTCGGGCGTGTCCCAGGAATAGTGCAGCAGGTCGCCGCGCAACAAGGTTTTCTTTGGCGTCTCTTTATAGTTCAGCCACTCGTGGATGATGCCTTCCCATTCGGCGAAGCCGCGCCGCCAGATGCGGATCTTGGTCTCGGGATAAAGCCCGCAGCCTTTGACCCACTGGCCGCAGTAGTTGTTGAGTCGGTTCATGGCAAAGACCTCGTTTTCGGCGATATCCTTGTCTTTCAGTGCCTTGATGGATTGTTTCAGCTCGTCGGATAGGGCTTCGTCGGCGTCGATGCTGAAGATGAGGTCACAGGTGGCAAGTTCATCGGCGAGGTTCTTTTGGTCGGAATAGCCGAGCCAGTCCTGGGTGAAGAACTTCACGCCATAGCGGTCGCAGATGGTCTCGGTCGCGTCGGTGGAATGGCTGTCCACGACGATGATCTCGTCGGCGATATCCTTCACGGAGTCAAGGCATTGACCTATCTTCTGCTCTTCGTTGAAGGTGATGATGACGACCGAAAGGGTGTTCATGGACGCAAATTTTCCGCAAAAGTAATGTTTTCTTCGGTTATGGGGATTTGCTTCGCAAAGAAATCTGTAGAAAATCACAATAAAATTCCTATCTTTGCGCCCTTATCTGAACAATCGGTGAATATCGGAATTCCTATCTGGATGTTAGCCTTATCGCTGCTGGCTGGTCTGGCGGCGGCCACATTGTTATATTTCCGAAACAAGAAACAACACTACGGCAAAGCATTGACAATCATTTTGTTTGCACTGCGGACGCTGATGGTGGGCTTAGTGGTTTTGCTGCTTTTCAATCCGCTGATAAGGCAGAAATTCAGTTCGGTGGAGACGCCTACGATTATTCTTGCGCACGACAATTCGTCGTCCGTTGTTCTTTGTAAGGATTCCGCTTTTTACAAAAACGAATATCAGACCCAGTTTGAGCAGTTTAGGAAAGACTTGAATGCTGATTTCCAAGTGGATGAATACCTTTTCGGTGAGGAAGTCCGCGATTTCGAGCAACTCGATTTTTCCGACCAACTGACGGACTTGTCGTCGCTCATAAAGACTTTGGACAGACGGTATTACAAACGCAATGTGGGTGCGGTGTTGCTCTTCTCCGATGGCATCTATAATCGTGGCTTCGAGCCGGAATTGGTGGCGGAGAACTTCCCGTTCCCCATCCATACCGTCGTTTTGGGCGACACGGTTTCCTATCCCGACCTTGCTATCCGCAATGTGCATTATAATAAGGTGGTGTCGCTCGGAGCGATCTTCCCCGTCCGTGTGACGGTTGCTGCCCGTGACCTGGCTGGCCGCAAGGCCCAACTGACCCTTAAGGAAAGCGGTCGCCTCATCGAGAAGCGCGACATCGAGATCCCGTCCAACCGTTTCTCCAAGGAAGTCGACTTCATGCTCGATGCCACCAAGAAAGGCGTGATGGCCATCGACATTGAGGTGAGCGGCATCGCCGAGGAGGAGCAATTGCTGAACAATGTGCGCCATATCTATGTCGAGGTGCTCGACCAGAAATATAAGCTGTTGTGCGTGGCCGCTTCACCACATCCCGACTTGGGTGCCTTGCGTAGCGTACTCAATGACAACTATGAGGTGGACTTCTGCTTCGGGAAAGAGACTTTGCCCGACTTCGCCAACTACGATTTGGTCATTCTCCATCAAGTGCCTTCGGGACGCACGGATTTCAATGCTTTGAAAGCACAGTTGGACAAGAATGTGAAACTGCCCGTTTTGTTCATTGTCGGCAAGGATACTGAACGCGATATGCTGAATAAGATGCAGGGTGTTTTTGCGTTGCATTCTGGCGCAACCAACACGCTGATGGATGTCAAGGCGCATCAAAACACGGCCTTCTCGACCTTTACCTTCGATGCGAAGTCGGAGCAACTCATCGCAAAATACCCGCCTTTGGCCTTGCCGCATTTGGAAATCAATGCCTTGAAGTCGCACGACGACCTGCTGCTGCAGGAGGTGATGGGCATCAAGTCGGGATTGCCACTGCTGAGTTTCGCCAACGACGGGCGCAAGATGGCCTTCCTGTTCGGCACCAATATCTGGCGATGGAGGCTATATGAGTATTACCAAAACAAGAACCACGATGTTTTTGATGAGATGTTCTCCAAGTCGCTGAAATACTTGCTGTTGTCAGCCAACGATGGCTCGGCCATCTATGCCAAGGAAACCTATTACAGTAACGAGCCCGTCATCATCACCGCCGAGTTGCGCAACCCGAACAACGAACTCGTGACCGACCCCGACCTGACGATTCAAATCGAGAACAAACTGACGGGCGAGACCTATGACTACACCTTCTCGAAGCGCGATCACGATTATGAACTAAACGCAGGTCTTCTGCCCGAAGGCCTTTATACCTATAAAGTACAGGCGCAGATGGGCGAGCGCAAGATCAATGTGAATGGCACCTTTAGCGTGGTTGCCATAGGCATTGAGGCACAGCAACTTACTGCCGACATCGACCGTATGCGCACTGTTGCTCGCCTGACCAACGGAAACTGCTATACCGCCCGCGAGTTGCAACAACTTTTTGCCGACTTGCACAATGATTCGCGCATTACCTCCGTTGAACACCATGAGAGCCGCTTCGAGGACTTGATTCATTCCAAGTGGATTTTCTTCGTCCTCATTGGCCTGGCTGCGGTGGAATGGTTGCTGCGCAAAATGTTTGGAAGTTATTAATCATCAAATACTAAATCTATGAAAATTCAAGATCAAGCTGTCGTCACGATGACCTATGTCCTGCGTGAAAACGACGAAAACGGTCCCATCCTTCAGGAGACCACGAAAGAGAACCCCTTTGTGTGCATCTTCGGTATGCACCAGTTGCTGCCTAAGTTCGAAGAGAACCTGATGGGCAAAGAGCCTGGCGACCATTATGCCTTCCACCTGACCCCTGAAGAGGGTTACGGCGAGCGCGACGAGGCCTATGTGATGGACCTCGACAAGAACATGTTTATGAAGAACGATGTGCTGATGGACATGGTGAAAGTGGGTGCCCAGCTGATGATGCAGACCTCCGACGGTCGCCCGATCATGGGCCTTGTCCGTGAGATTGGCGACAATCATGTGAAGATGGACTTCAACCATGACATGGCGGGCAAGCACCTCCATTTCTCAGGTGAAATCCTTGATGTGCGCGAGTCCACCGATGAAGACTTCGCTCCTGGTGGCTGCAGCGGTTGCGGCGGCGACTGCGATGGCGGTTGTGAAGGGTGCAACTGATAAATTGCGCAAATGGGTAAAAATGCCCATAGTTGCGCAACTTATTGAAAGATTTTCCGCGCAAATGGTGGTTTTTAATGCCGTTTGCGCGGATTATCTTTGGTAATATAGTTTTTTTTCTTTGTCTTAATTAATGGTTTTGGTCTGGTTTTTGTGGCTTTTTCTATTGTTCTAAATGGTATTTGTTATGAAAAAATCTTGTCTATTCCTTTGCCTTGCTGCACTTTTCTGGTTTTCGAGTTGCATGGATACCAAGTATGTCACGAAGAAATCCACTTTTGATCAGGTAATCACTCAAGTTAGTGATGAGATGTCGCAACAGGGTTTCAACCTGTCGGGTTCTAGTTCGGAAACGAAGAATGATCTTGTCGTATTAAGGACATCGCATACAGAAGAAGGCGGTTATGGGACAGAATTGGCTAACAATTTTGTGACCCGCGACACATATCGTTTCACTAATGCTACTGGGCATTCAATAAGTTATACGGTGTCGTATATGTTGAGGGAAACGAAGAAAGGTGAACAATATGTTGATGCCGCCGAGATTGCTGCCTGTGAGGTCAGTGATCCATCAGATTATGAAAAGATGTGTGGTTCTAATTCACCTATTTACCAGGTGAATGACATGGAAAAGAACCTTGCGATTAAAGTGAGAAATGGCAAAAAGACATTTTACCTAGCCTCAGGTTTGACCTTGGGAGGCTTGGTTCTGCTATTGATAGGTGCCATGGCACATTAAAACAAACGGGCTTCATCGTTCACTGATGAAACCCGTTTTTTGCATAATAGAGACGTAGCGCGCTACGTCTCTACTTTTTTTTTATTTTTGCATAGTTATTAAACCTTTCAGCCATGAAAAAAACGGTGTTTTTCATCATCAGCCTTTTGCTCCCGATGCTGATGACGGCACAAGTGAAAGTCGGAGATTTACTTTGCGTGCAAGGCAACGACACCCTCACTGTGCATCCCGAGAATTACACAAGCGGTGGCATCGGCGTGGTTTTCTATGTTGATGAAACCGGCCAACATGGCTGGGCGCTCCATCCACAGGTGCAGGCAAGCGGCATCTATTGGTCGTATGAGAACGATCTCCCGTGGGGCTTGACGGGTTGGCAATCCGTTCGTGAGGCCATCTACGACCTTGATGGCTATGAGAACACAGGCTTTATTCGAGCGGCCTCGCAATACGACCATGATCGGTATCCTGGGGCGTGGGCCGTCGACTATGAACATGGCTGGTATTGGCCTGCTATTGGTCAATTGAACATACTTTATGGCAGCGCACCTGTTGTCAACCAATCCCTTCAATTGATTGGCGGCACGCTTTTGCAGGGTCCATGGGTGTATTGGTCGTCTTCAGTGTATGGATTCGACAACGACTGCGCGCTATACATCAACCATGCCGGAAGGATGGGCGCTGTGGTGAAATCGCGAACCTATTATCCCAATGACATCCCAATGTGTGTAAGAAGCGTTAGGAACTTTTAAAACCGGAAAAAGATGAAAAAGACAATACTATTGCTTCTGTTTGCTCTCATGCTCAGTGTGATTAGCATGAATGCCCAAGAGTATTATTTGGGCCAGATGATTGAAAACCCCGATGGTAGCCGTGGCGTGGTGTTCTATCTCAACGAAGATGGGACCAACGGCTGGATGGTGGCCTTGCACGATGCTTCAACGTACTGTCCCTGGGGACCAACGGGATACATCAGTGGCCTCAATTACATCACGGTCACCAATAGCGAATATCTGACCTCTATCTTCCTTGACCTCGATGGTTACGACCACACGCAACGGATCAGGGAGTATTGTGAGAATAACGGCTATACCAACACTTACGCTGCTGGTCTTGTTGATTTCGAGAATGGCTGGTATCTGCCCTCGGCGGGGCAGCTGAAGTGGCTCTATGTGAATGCTGTATTCTATGAACCGGCCTTGCAAAGTGTCGGCGAGAAGCTGGGTCTGCATGGCTATTGGTCGAGTTCGTTGCAGAGTGATGAGAAGGCTTGGTATGTTCAATTTGGTGCGCCCTATCCTGAGACCGCTTGGGCTTCGAACGGTTATTTTGGCGCTGTCGTCCGAGGCAACTACTACGACGAATATGGACGTAATCTTGCTGTTCGTGCAGTCCGCGACCTCGATTTCTCGCCTACACCCGCCATTGGAGAGTTGCAAACGCCCGATGTCATCTGTGGCACGGGTCCGTTAGAATTGGTGTTGCCTCATCTTAACCATATAGACACCTACGGATGGGAGATCTCGGCAAACGAAAGCTTCACGACCCCAACGCCTTACACTGGGCAATATCTGGATGAAACATACGATGGTTGGTATCTGCGTCTTTGGGCCATGGCTGGGGATGAAACGCTTTACAGTAATGTTGTCAGGATTTCAGCGCACGACACCTCAATAAGTCATCAATATGTCCAGAGTTGCGAGCCATTCGAATGGGGCGGACAAGTCCTTACCCAAAGCGGAATCTATCAGCAGTTCCTTGAGAACCAATGGGGCTGCGATAGCATTGCAACTTTGAGCCTTACCATTGGTGAAAATGTCGAATTCCAATTTATGGACATCAGTTGCAACGAATACGATTGGAACGGGCAGATACTCACGGAGAGTGGTGTCTATCACCAAATACTGCCCGCTGCCAATGGCTGCGATAGCATTGTAACGCTCTACTTGACCGTTAAGCATACACCTCCTGTCAGCGAGATTGATGGCGAAACAATCATCTATTACAAGGACAATGGCGAATATACGTATAGCATCGATCCGGTTCCGGGTTGCTTTGGGTACGAATGGAGTATCAACAACCATTGGCAAATCAGCCCTAACGGGAACGAATGTTCTGTGTATATCAATACGCTCGACGCAGGCGTTCTCAAGGTAAAGGTCTATACGGAATGCGGTTTTGTCGAGCGGACCATCACCATCCACCATGATTACCAGCCGTCCTTGGTCATCTATCCCAATCCCAACCAAGGGGACTTCGAGATGCTACTGGGTGGTATGAAAGGCAAGACCACCATTATTGTCTATGATTGTCTCGGCCAACTCCTCGACTGTTTCAGTGTCGACACAAATGTGGAAGGTGTCACCGTACCTTACTCGTTGCGCGATAAGGCAATTGGAGTCTATCTGATTAGCGTGCACAATGACTATTCCGTAATCACCAAGCGGGTGGTGAAATCGAGGTAAACGAATAATAAAAAAGCCGACATTTGTCGGCTTTCTGTGGTTTGGTAAAGACGTGGCGCGCTACGTCTCTACAGTTTTATTTCCTCAGCCCAGCCAGCTGCTGCTCAATCACAGCGATCTTGGCCTTGGCGTCGGCTTTCTTCTTGCGTTCCTTGTCAACGACAGCGGCAGGAGCACCGTTGACGAAGCGTTCGTTGGAGAGCTTGGCCTCCACGCTCTTCAGGAAGCCTTGGGTGTATTTCAGCTCCTCTTCGAGTTTCTTGATTTCGGCCTCCACATCGACATTGTCGGTGAGCGGCACGAAGAACTCGGTGCTGCCCACGATGAAACCGAAGGCACCAGCGGGAGCCTCAGCCACATAGTTGACTTCGCTCACGTTGCAGAGCTTGGCGATGACGCAGTCGAAGTCCTTGTTGGCGCTGCCGTTCTTCTCCACGACCACCAGCTTGATGGCGTCGCGGAAAGCGATGTTCTTATCGGAACGCACCTTGCGGACGTTGTTGATGACCTCTTGCGTGAACTCCATCTGCTTGAGAACTTGCTCATCCACGGCTTGTGTCTTGGGTTGTTGCGCGATGATGATGTCGTCGCCGTCCTTACGCTCGGCGATGGCATGCCAGATCTCCTCGGTGATGAACGGCATGAAGGGATGCAGCATCAGCATCAGGTGCTCGAAGAACTGGATGGTGGCGGCATAGGTCACGGGGTCGATGCCCTGGCCTTGAGGAGCCTTCACCATCTCGAGGTACCAGGAGCAGAAGTCGTCCCAGGTGAGCTTGTAGATGGCCATCAAGGCATCGCTCAGGCGGTACTTGTCAATGTTGTCGTTGGTCTCGGCCAACACTTGGTTGAAGCGGGCCTCAAACCACTTCACAGCCATCTTGGCGACCTCGGGCTGGGCGGCATTTTGATCCACATTCCAACCTTTCACCAGACGCAAAGCGTTCCAAATCTTGTTGCAGAAGTTGCGGCCTTGCTCGCAGAGGGCCTCGTCGAAGAGGATGTCGTTGCCGGCAGGGGCGCTGAGCATCATGCCCATGCGCACGCCATCGGCACCGAATTTGTCGATGAGCTCGATCGGGTCGGGTGAGTTGCCCAACGACTTGGACATCTTGCGGCCTAACTTGTCTCTCACGATTCCCGTGAAATACACATTCTTGAACGGCACCTCATTTTGGTATTCCTCACCGGCCATGATCATGCGGGCCACCCAGAAGAAGATGATGTCAGGGGCGGTGATGAGGTCGTTGGTGGGGTAGTAGTACTTGAACTCGGCGTTGTCGGGGTCGAGGATGCCGTTGAAGAGTGACAAAGGCCACAACCAAGAGCTGAACCAAGTGTCTAAGGCATCGTCGTCCTGACGCAGGTCTTTCATCGTCAAGTTGCTGTTGCCCGACTTCTCAATGGCGAGCTTCAAAGCCTCTTCAGGTGTCTCGGCGACCACGAAACCACCTTCGGGCAGGTAGTAGGCCGGGATCTGATGCCCCCACCACAACTGGCGGCTGATGCACCAGTCCTTGATGTTCTCGAGCCAGTGACGGTAGAGGTTGACGTATTTGGCGGGATAGAACTTGATGTCACCATCCAAAACGGGTTTCAAAGCGATGTCGGCGAGGTGCTCCATCTTGAGGAACCACTGCATCGAGAGCTTCGGCTCAATCGGCACGTTGGTGCGCTCTGAGTAACCCACCTTATTATTATAGTCCTCGATCTTCTCCAACAGGCCGTTTTCCTTCAAGTCGATGACGATCTGCTTGCGGCAGTCCTCGCGGCTCATGCCGATGTACATACCAGCGGCCTCGCTCAAGGTGGCATCGTCGTTGAAGATGTTGATGCTTTGCAGGTTGTGCTTCTCGCCCAGCATGTAGTCGTTCACGTCGTGGGCAGGGGTGACCTTCAAGCAGCCCGTACCAAACTCAATGTCGACATAGTCGTCCTCGATGACGGGGATGACGCGGTTGACTAGCGGCACCACGACTTTCTTGCCACGCAGCCATTGGTTCTTCGGGTCGGCGGGGTTGATGCACATGGCGGTATCACCCATGATGGTCTCGGGACGTGTGGTGGCCACCACTGCGTAACGGCGACCTTTCTCGTCGGTGTGGATAATCTCGCCTTCAGCACCCGTGGCGCCTGTGCCGTCGTCCTCGTGGAGGTAGTAACGCAGGTAGAACAGATGGCTGTGCTCGTCTTTGAAAATCACTTCCTCATCGCTCAAGGCGGTCAGAGCCTTGGGATCCCAGTTGACCATACGCACGCCGCGGTAAATCAGACCCTTGTTGTAGAGGTCGACGAAAGCGCAGATGACGCTCTTCGAGCGGATGTCGTCCATGGTGAACGAGGTGCGTTCCCAGTCGCAGGAGCAGCCTAAGCGGCGCAACTGCTTGAGGATGATGCCACCGTGTTCGTGGGTCCAGTCCCAGGCATGTTTCAGGAACTCCTCGCGGCCGATATCAGTCTTTTTGATGCCCTGTTGCGCCAGCTTGTTCACCACCTTGGCTTCGGTGGCGATGGAGGCGTGGTCGGTGCCGGGCACCCAGCAGGCGTTCTTGCCTTGCATGCGGGCGCGGCGGATCAGGATGTCCTGAATCGTGTTGTTCATCATGTGGCCCATGTGAAGCACGCCGGTCACATTCGGCGGCGGGATCACGATGGTATAGGGTTCGCGTTCGTCGGGGGTGGAGTGGAAGTAGTTCTTGTCCATCCAGTGTTCGTACCATTTGCCTTCAACTTCCTGAGGGCTGTATTTGCTGCTAATTTCCATAGTCGTAAAAATGAAGCGCAAAAGTAGGAAAAAATCGGCTATGCTCGGACTTTTTTCTCCATTTTTGCTATCGCAAAACATTTTTCCCTATCTTTGTCCGCTGTTGGAAAACGAGAATTTTGAAAAACAACAAATAAATAATCATTAAAAACTAATCATTATGGAATTTTTGAAAGCAAATTTGACAATCGTACTGTTGTGCGTGATTCTTGCCATCGTGATTCCCTTCTTGATCTTCTACTTGAGGACCGCGAAGCGTGATCACCCGAAAGGCTTGATTGCTGCTGCCTTGAGTAACATGGGCGAGCGTTTTGGTTACTACATCATGAACGCCATCCTGCTGCTGTTCCTCGTTTCGAAGTTCGGTCTGCCCGATGCTACTGCTGGCCTCATCTATTCTGTTTTCTACTTCGGCATTTATGTGCTTGCCTTGGTGGGTGGTATCATTGCCGACCGTACCCAGAACTATCATGGCACCATCCAGTGGGGTCTGGTGATCATGGCCATCGGTTATGTGGCTCTTGCCATCCCGCTGTTCAGCCGTAACGCTGATGGCATCATTGCTGATGGCAATGGCGCCTGGTGGGGCATCTTGATCTTCACCTGCGTGGCTCTGCTTATGATCGCCTTCGGTAACGGCCTCTTCAAAGGCAACCTGCAGGCCTTAGTGGGTCAGTTGTATGACAACTACGAGGCTGAAGCTGCCAAGAAAGGTCCCGAGGCTTTGGCTGAAGCCAAGGATCGCCGTGATAGCGGTTTCCAGATTTTCTACGTGTTCATCAACATCGGTGGTGTGATCGCTCCCTTCGTGGCTCCTCTGCTGCGTACTTGGTGGCTTAAGGCTCACAACTTCATTTATAATGCCGACATGCCTGCCCTTTGCCATCAGTTCCTGAAAGATGGCCAGGTGACCACCAAGTTCACTGAGACCATGGGCAATTCCGTTATCGATGCCAGCGTCGCCACTGACCTGACGCAATTCTGCTCTGACTATATCGGCGTCTATAACCAAGGTATCCACTTCGCTTTCATTGCTTCGATGATTGCCATGATGATCTCCTTGATTGTGTTCTTCACCCAAAAGAAGAAGTTCCCGCAACCCGCCAAGAAACTGGCCGCTGAAGTTGCTGATTACACTCCTGAGGAGAAAGCCGCTATGGCCAAGGAAATCAAACAGCGTATCGCTGCTTTGTTCGCCGTGTTGGGTATCGCCGTGTTCTTCTGGCTCTCGTTCCACCAGAATGGCCAGTCGCTGATGGTGTTCGCCCGCGACTTCGTCAACTCTGAGTGGCTCGCTCCTGAGATCACCCAGGCTCTGAACCCGTTGTTCGTGATCATCCTGACGCCTATCGTCATGGGTATCTTCGCCTCGTTGGCCAGAAAGGGCAGAGGCGTCTCTACACCACGTAAGATTGCTTTGGGTATGTTCATCGCAGGCATCGCTTACCTCTTCCTGATGGTCCTCTCGCTGGCTAACGGTTATCCGTCGGGCGATGAGTTCCGCGCCATGGATAGCAATGCTATGGCTGCCGCAGGCTTGCATAAGCAAGGTTACTGGGTGATGTTTGTCGTTTACTTCTTCCTGACTGTTGCTGAGTTGTTCATCTCCCCGTTGGGTCTGTCGTTTGTGTCGAAAGTGGCACCTCGTCACATGTTGGGTCTCTGCCAAGGTCTGTGGCTCGCTGCCACCGCCATTGGCAACCTGATGATTTGGATTGGTCCCGTCATGTACAACGCATGGCCGATCTGGGTATGCTGGGCCGTGTTCCTGGCCGTCTGCCTCATCTCCATGTCAGTCATGTTGGGTATGGTGAAATGGCTTGAACGCGTCACCGCCTAACGCCAAACAATAAACTTTAAACGCTCTACAGATGTTTAAAGGACATCCTAAAGGCCTATATGCGCTCGCCCTCGCCAACACGGGCGAGCGCTTTGGCTATTATACCATGTTGGCCATCTTTGTGCTCTTCCTTCAGGCCAAGTTCGGCTACAACGAAGCACAAGCGGGTAACATCTATGGCATCTTCCTCGGATGCGTCTATTTCATGCCGCTCATCGGTGGTATGCTGGCCGACCGTTTCGGCTATGGCAAGATGGTGAAGTCGGGCATTGTGGTGATGTTCTTAGGCTACTTGCTGTTGGCGGTGCCTATGGCAACGACTACGGCAAAGGTCACCATGTTCTCCGCCTTGGCACTTATCGCCATCGGCACGGGTTTGTTCAAGGGCAACCTGCAGGTGATGGTGGGCAACCTCTACGACGAAGCCAAATACAGCGCCTTCCGCGACAACGGCTTCAGCTTGTTCTACATGGCCATCAACATTGGCTCGATGTTCGCTCCTATGGCCGCCACCAAGGTGACGGATTTGTTCCTGGGCAAGGCGGGCTATAGCTACGTGCCACAGATCCCTTCGCTGGCACACCAGTATCTGGATGGAACGATTACTACCGATGCCATGTCAACCTTTGAGGCCTTGGCCGTGCAGCAAGGTGGTAATGTCAATGATTTGGCTGGCTTTGCCAACAGCTATATCGATGCTTTGTCGGGTGCCTATAACTACGGCTTCGGCGTGGCTTGTATCTCGTTGATTCTCTCCATGGCAATCTATCTGAGCTGCCGCAAGTGGTTCAAGCATGCCGATGTCAACACCAAGCAGGCCAAGGCCATGGAAAGCACCACTGTGAATGTGACGGAACTCTCGAAGGAGCAGACACGCGAGCGCATTACCGCTTTGGTGATGGTCTTCGCCGTGGTCATCTTCTTCTGGATGTCGTTCCAGCAGGCCGGTCTCTGCCTGACCTACTTCGCTCGCGACTACACGCAAAGCACAGCAAGTGGTTTCACTCGCTTTGGCTTCAATATCTGGTCGTTGACTTTGATTGCCATATCGATTTATACGATGTTTGGGGCCGTCCAGGCCACCAAGCCCATGAACCGTGGCATCCTGTGTGGCGTTACGACATTCCTGTGGGTCATGGCAGTGATGCTGTATAGGACCATGCCCGACACCATCAACATCCTGCCGCAGCAGTTCCAGCAGTTCAACCCGTTCTTCGTGGTTGCACTGACACCCGTCTCAATGGCGGTCTTCGGTGCTTTGGCGAAGAAAGGCAAGGAGCCTTCCTCGCCGCGTAAGATTGGCCTTGGAATGATTGTCGCTGCATTAGGCTTCCTTATCTTGGTCATCTGTTCCTTCCCCTTGGCTAGTCCTGCAGAGCTGAAGGCGCAAGGTGGCGTGAGCAGCACTCTGGTCTCGCCCAACTGGCTCATCAGCACCTATTTCGTGCTGACCTTTGCCGAACTGCTGCTGAGCCCCATCGGTATCTCCTTCGTCACTAAGGTGGCACCACCCAAGTATAAGGGTATGATGATGGGTATGTGGTTCTGCGTGACCGCCATCGGTAACTACCTCACCAGTGTCATCGCGCGCATCTGGGGCACCGGTATGCCGCTTTGGATGGTCTGGGGCGTGCTCGTGGTGCTCTGTCTGCTCTCCGCCGTGTTCATCTTCTCGATTATGAAGCGACTTGAGCGGGCAACCTCGGGTTGCTGATTTTGGAAACAAATCTGTCACAAATCTGAATGAAATCTTGTAGAGACGCAAAATGTTGCGTCTCTACGTTTTTTTCCTATTTTTGCGCCAAAATAATAAACCATGTCAAGAAACGAACAAGAACTGAAAGGTGTCACGCTATTGGGCAACCAAAACACGCAGTATAATTACGATTATACCCCCGAGGTGTTGGAGACGTTTGAGAACAAACATCCTGAAAACGAGTACCTTGTGACCTTGGATTGTCCCGAGTTTACCTCGTTGTGTCCTAAGACGGGCCAGCCCGACTTCGGTCACCTGATCATCAACTACATCCCGCGCACGCTGATGGTGGAGAGCAAGAGCCTGAAACTCTATCTCTTCAGCTTCCGTAACCATGGCGACTTCCACGAGGACTGCGTCAACATCATCATGAAGGACTTGGTCAAGCTGATGGATCCCAAGTATTTGGAGGTCATTGGCCTGTTCAATCCCCGCGGCGGCATCTCCATCAAGCCTTTTGCCAACTATGGCGACGCTGAGCATCAGGACATGGTGAAACAACGTTTAATGTCAGCTTTCCATAACTCATGAAAGACGCTGTGATAATCATCTCGGGTGGCATGGACTCGACGACCATGCTCTATGAGTTCAAGGACGAAATCGCCTTGGCCATCACCTTCGACTATGGTTCTACCCAGAACGGCCGTGAACGCATTTGCGCTGTCACGCATTGCCAACGTCTGGGTATCAAACATATCGTGGTACCGCTCGAATTCATGCACCGTTACTTCAAGAGCGCCTTGCTGATGACCGCTGACGACATCCCTGAAGGCAACTACGACGACGAGAATATGAAGTCGACGGTGGTGCCTTTCCGCAATGGCATCATGTTGGCCATCGCTGCTGGCATTGCTGAGAGCAATGGCTTGAAACGCGTGATGATAGCCAACCATGCCGGCGACCACTCCATCTATCCCGATTGCCGCCCAGGTTTCGTCAATGCGATGTCGGAGGCCATGTCGGCTGGAACCTATGAGAACATCAAGGTCTTTGCGCCTTACACCTTTTTGACCAAGAAAGAAATCGCTGAGCATGGAAAGGCTCTGGGCCTGGATTACACCGAGACCTATTCCTGCTATAAGGGTGGCGAAAAGCATTGTGGCAAATGCGGCACCTGCCGCGAACGCCGCCAAGCCCTGAAAGATGCTGGCATCGAAGACCACACCGAATACGAATCGTAATTATCAATTATCAATTATAAATTATCAATTGGAAATGTATTACGTCAGAAAAACCCTAGAAATATCCGCCTGTCACCAACTCTATCTCGACTATGAGAGCAAATGCGAGAATCTGCACGGCCACAACTGGAAGGTGAATGTGTATTGCCGCTGTGAGAAGCTTGACAGCAATGGTATGGTGTGCGACTTCACTGAGATCAAGCGATTGATTCACGGAAAGATCGACCATACCAACATCAATGAGGTGCTGGACTTCAATCCTACGGCAGAGAATCTGGCCAAGTGGATTGTGGATACCGTCCCGAACTGCTACCGCGCCGACGTTTGGGAGTCGCGCGACAACAAGGCTTCCTTCATCAAGGATGACGCTCCACAAAATTTTGATTAATAATTTGGTCACAAAACCTACAAAACCAACAAAACTATCCTTTAGTTTTTGGGAAGCACGCCAACCGGCTGCTTCCCGGCGGCGATGCGGTTGCGAGCCGCCACAAGTTATACTATTGTTTTGCTAGTTTTGATTGTTTTGTGATAAAAAGAAAGCCATGTACCGCATAAACGAATTATTCTACTCTCTTCAAGGCGAAGGTTTCCACTCAGGAACGCCTGCCGTCTTTGTGCGCTTCAGCGGTTGCAACCTGAAGTGTGCATTTTGCGATACTCAACACCAAGATGGGGAGATGATGTCAGTGCAAGAGATTGCGGATGAGGTCAAGAATTACCCTATTGCACCATTGGTCGTGCTGACGGGCGGCGAGCCGTCCTTGTTCATCGATGAGGCTTTTGTAGCGGAACTGAAGCAAAAGACAGGCAAGAAAATCGCCATCGAGACCAATGGAACACGGCCTTTGCCGAGCAATTTGGATTGGGTGACGTTTTCTCCAAAAACAGCCTTTGAGGGTGGTGATTTGGAACCTTGTGTTTTGAAGCAATGCGATGAGTTGAAAGTGGTCTATCTTGGTCAGGATTTGGCACAATATGATGGCATAGAAGCCAAGCATTGTTTCTTGCAGCCTTGTTTTTGTGAAGACGAAACCCTGCGGAAAGCCAATATGAAAGCTTGTGTCGAAGCCGTGATGCAAAACCCCGGCTGGCGGCTTTCCTTACAAATTCACAGAGTATTGAATATCAGATAGCTTACTTCTTTCTTTGGAAGTTTCTCCTCGGCTCGCTGTAAACCAAAAACACGGCGGGCTTTTTGTTTAGGTCGCCTTTATAACTTTTCCATTCTCCGATGCTTTGGCTGATGATGAGCTCATCGTCGCAGGTGAGGTTACAGGCGACGCAGACGCGTGTGGCAGGGTGGAGGTTCTTGCATAAGTCCTGTAGCATGGCATTGTTGCGGAAAGGCGTCTCAATAAACAGCTCTGTCTCGTTGTTGGCCGCCGACCTCCGCTCCAAGTCTTTGATGGCGTTTTGTCGCTCCGGACTTTTGATGGGAAGGTAGCCATGGAAGGCAAAGGCTTGTCCGTTGAAGCCCGAGGCCATCAAAGCTAGAATCATGGCATTGGGTCCAACCAAAGGAATCACTTGAATGCCTGCTGAATGGGCCAAATCAACGACCAAGGCACCCGGGTCGGCGATGCAAGGCGTGCCAGCTTCCGACATCAGTCCCATATCCTCGCCTTGCAGGCAGGCACCGAGGTGCTCCATGAGGTCGAGGTTGCGGGCGTTGTGTTTGTCGAGCTCGATGAACTCGATGTCGTCGATGGTGTTGTCCATCCCGATGCGGCTCAGCACACGTCGCGAGGTGCGGGTGTTCTCCACCACGAAATGCTTCAGCCGTCTAACGATTTCGAGCGTTCCGGCAGGGATGACTTGTTCGGGTTTGGTGGCGCCAAGTAGGTTGGGCACCAGGTAGAGTTTTCCGAAGTTGTTGGTCATAAGGGCAAGGGGGTTAGGTGGACTTAGGCTTGCATGGCGATTTTCTTCTCGATGTCGGCAAACATGGCCTTAAACTGTTTGTCGGTCTCCAGGCGGTCTGCTATGGTCTTGCAGGCATGATGCACCGTGGCGTGGTCTTTCTTGCCGCATTGCTGTCCGATGGAGGCGAGGCTGGCGTTGGAGTATTTCTTGGAGAGGTACATGGCAATCTGTCGTGCCTGCACCACCTGATGCTTGCGGGTGTTGAGTGCCATCTGCTCGGGCGAGATCTTGAAATAGTCGCACACGCTGTTGATGATGTATTCCACGGAGACTTCCTTGACCGTATTGCGCACAAAGCGGTCGATGATCTGTTGCGTCATCTCGATGGTGACGGCTTTCTTGTTGAGCAGCGACTGGGCCATGAGTGAGTTCATCACACCTTCCAGCTCGCGGATGTTGTTGCGCACGTTGCCAGCGATGTATTCCACCACTTCGTCGGGGAAGCTGATGCCGTTGTCGTGGAGCTTCTCACGGATGATGGAGGTGCGTGTGGGCAGATCAGGCGACTGCAGATCGGCCGTCAGACCCCACTTAAAGCGCGACAACAGGCGGTCTTCCATGCCCTGCAGGTCGGACGGGAACTTGTCGCTGGTGATGATGATCTGCTTGTTGTTCTGTTGCAGGTGGTTGAAGATGTGGAAGAAGACGTCCTGCGTGCCTGCCTTGCCCGAAAGGAACTGGATGTCGTCGACGATAAGCACGTCGATCATCTGGTAGAAATTGATGAAGTCGGGGCGGTTGTTGTTCTTGTTGGCAGTCACGTATTGTGTCGAGAGCTGTTCGGCTTGCACATAGAGGACTGTTTTATCGGGATGCAAACGTTTCGTCTCCAGACCTATGGCATGGCAGAGGTGGGTCTTTCCCAAACCTGTGCCGCTATAGATGACCAAGGGGTTGAAGGCCGACTTGCCCGGGTCTTTGGCGACGCGGAGGCCGGCCGAGCGGGCCAAGCGGTTGCATTCGCCTTCGATGAAGTTGTCGAAGGTATAGTTCTCGTTGAGCTGCGAGTCGATTTGCAATTTCTTCAGGCCAGGGATGACGAAGGGGTTGATGGGACCGTCCGACAGCCGTTGTGGGGCGGGCTGTCCAATGGGGTTCTTCGGGAAGTTACGGTTGGCACTGGGCACGGTGACGGTGCCGGCACTGTTGCTGCTGTCGACGACCACCTTATAGTCCAGTTTGCCTTTCTCACCTACGAAGCGTTTGATGACCATTTTCAGCAGGTCGATGTAATGCTCCTCCAGATACTCCACAAAGAAATAGGTGGGCACCTGGATGGTGAGGGTGTTGTCGACTAGTGAGAGCGGGATGATGCGTTCGAACCATGTCTTATAGCCCTGCTCTGTGACGTTGTCTTTGATCACAGACAGACACTTATTCCATATTTCCACATGGTTGTTCGTCATCGAAAAATGCTTTAATCAGTTGTTTATCAAACTACTTTTTGAGGTCGAGAGGCTGTCTCGAAATGCTCGTTTTCGGGCTTTTGTTGACCTTGCAAAAGTATACGATTAATTGTTTATAAAAAAATTGAAATGCTATTGTTTTTCAATTTTCTTTTTGCAATATTACGAGATTTTCTCCTATAAAGAAACAAGGATAATTGTAAATCTTTGATTTACATTGTTTTTATATGTGTTATTTTTACCCCAAACAAATTACGAAATTTTTCCTCGATTTTTTGGGCGTCATTTTTCCTTGTTGAAAACTCAAGGTAACAGTCCAATTCGAAGCGCGGATTTTGCTGCTCCAAGTTCTCCTCTTTCATGATGCGCATCACCTCGTTCATCAAGGGGTATTCGAATTCCAAACTGTAAAATTCATTTATGGTTTTTTCCACAACTTGCGCGTTGTCAAGGGCATCGCGTGCGGCAGTTTTGTATGCGTTGATGAGACCGGAGGTGCCCAGTTTGATGCCTCCGAAGTAGCGTGTCACGACAACGCACACGTTGGTGACGTCTTTCGAGAGGATCTGGTTGAGGATGGGTTTGCCTGCCGTGCCCGAGGGCTCACCGTCATCACTCGAGCGGAAGGTCTTTTTGTCGGGGCCGATCATGTAGGCATAGCAATGGTGCCGTGCGTCAAAGTATTTCTTCTTGATGTCGGTGATGGCGGCCTTAGCCTCGTCTTCGCTCATCACGGTGAAGGCCTCGGCGATGAATTTGCTGCCTTTCTCCTTGTAAAGGCCGTCGCCGCGGGTGGCTAACATATTATAGGTGTCGTCGTTCATGGCTTCATGGTGATAAGGATGACAGCGATGATCGCGATGGCCAGGCCGAGGTAGTTCTTCCAGGTAAGTTTTTCCTTGAAGAGCAGCCAACCCGTGAGGGCGGTGAGGCTGACCACGCCGATGTTATAGACGGGAAAGAGCACCACGTTGTCGAAACAACGCATGGCGTGATAAACACAGAAGGTAGAAAAGAAATTGATGACACCCAATCCGATACCGCCGACGGCGCTTTTCCATTGCCATTTCGACTTACCGCGGATGAGGTCGTAGGCTACGAGCAGGATGCCGAAAAGCAAGGCAACGAAGTAGATGAAGGCGATCATGAAGCTCATGTCGGGGGCGGTGTTTTTCTGCTCGGTGAGTTTCATTAGAATGTCACCCGTGCCTGTCCCGAAAAAGATGAGAATAGGTAATAACCAATTGATTTTGTTGGTTTTATTTTGTTGGCTTTTTCCACCTATCACCAACGTCAAAGCCACAAGAGCCAATACGATGCCCACCGTGGCGACCCAATTCAGCTTTTCGCTAAACAGCACCACACCTGCCAAAGTGGGTAGCACAACAGAAAGCTTGCTCGACAGCGAGGTGACCGTCACGCCAGAGCGTTGGGTGGAGGCTGTCATCAACACGTAGGTGAAGATGAACCAGAAACCCGTGATAAGCGAGAGGCCGAACCATGGCTCGGCGACCAACTGCGAGGGCGTGTCGAATTGCTTGCACATGAGGAATCCCGTGCAGGTGGCGAAGACATAGTTCCACATCAGCGCCTGGTGGTTGTCCAGGGTGAAGCGTTCGAAGAGTCGCATGGCGACGAAGACGCCCGTGGAGCATAATATGGCAAGAATCAAATAAACCATCGTTGTAGGGACACATCGCATGTGTCCGCAAATATTGCGGCAAAATTATGGATTTTTGCCTAATTTTGCCCCATGATAGGTTTTAATTTGCAGAAAACGAAACGGCATTTCACCACCCTGTTGGCCGAGAAATTTCCCCAACGCGAGGCGGAGCAGCTGATGCGCATCCTGTTGGAAGACCTCTTCGGCATCGATTGGAACCAGCAGCTGATGAACCCCGACCTGCGCATTGACGAGCATCAGCATTATCAATTGAGCGAAGCCGTCAAACGTTTGCTTTCGGGTGAGCCGGTGCAGTATGTGACGGGCATGGCGCGTTTCTGCGACCTATTATTAAAGGTATCGCCCGCTGTGCTCATTCCGCGCCCCGAAACGGAAGAGCTTGTGCTAAGAATTGACACATGCTTACCTAAAGAAAAACCTATCCGCATCTGGGACATCGGCACAGGTTCAGGCTGCATCGCCATCGCTTTGGCCCAGCATTTCCCCAATGCCGAAGTCGTCGCCTTCGATGTCTCGGAAGAAGCCCTGCAAATCGCCAGAGAGAACGCAGAAAGCAATGGTGCGAAAGTGACCTTCGTGCAGGACGATGTCCTGAATCCAACATCCGACTATTTCACCCAGCCCGTCGATTTGGTGGTGAGCAATCCGCCCTACGTTTGCGACAGCGAGTGCGCTGCCATGGAAGCTAACGTCCTCGATTGGGAACCTGAAAATGCGCTATTCGTTCCCGATGACGACCCGCTTCGTTTTTACAGACAGGTTTTGGCTCTGGCCAAAAACCAGCTGAATCCCGACGGCCAAGTTTGGTTCGAAATCAACGAGCGGATGGGGGAGGAGATGGTAGAGCTATGCCATGAAATGGGGTTTTCAAATGCCGAGGTTTTGGCGGATTTTGCTGAGAGGCCCCGTTTTTGTCGTGTTTTTTTGTAATTTTGCAGCGCGATTCAGGCAGACTGTCGCGGGCCGGGAAAGCCGGCGCGAGGAAAGTCGGGACAGCACAGAGCACCATACTTCTTAACAGGAAGGTGCCCGCAAGGGCAACAGCAAGTGCCACAGAAACATACCGCCTGCGAAGGTAAGGGTGAAAACGCGAGGTAAGAGCTCACGCGTCGGGTGGCGACATTCCGATGAGGTAAACCTTATGGGCTGCAAGTCCAAGTATAGAGACAACGAGGCTTTCGGGCTTCAAGAGGGCTGCTCGTCCGCGTCTCAGGGTAGGGCGCTTGAGCCTGCGGGCGACCGCAGGTCTAGAGAAATGACAGTCGCCCCGCAAGGGGAACAGAATCCCGCTTATTCGTCTGGGTCGTAGCTAAACAGAAGGCCTCGCCATTTGGCGAGGCCTTCTTGTTTTTAGTTATAGGCATGTACTCCGCCTAAGAGCATATTCACACCGAAATAGGTGATCAGCACGCTCAAGAAGGCAAGGATGCCATAGATATGGAAAAACAATGGTTTTTGGAAGGATTTCCAAAGCTTCTCGTGAAGTGGCGCGGCATAGATAAGCAACGTAATCAACGCCCAAACCTCTTTCGGATCCCATGACCAGTAGTTGCCCCAAGACACATTGGCCCAAATCGCGCCGATGAAAATACCGAAGGCAAGCAAAGCGACAGCAGGGTAGAGCATCGCCGTGCTGAGGCTTTTCAGCCGTTCCATACGGGCCAAGTCTTTCGGCTTGACAAGGGCGATGACACCGACCACCAAGATGCCGAGCAGCAAAGCGTAGGCGGTCACAATCGTCGAGATATGGATGCTGAAGAAGGGTGAACGTAGCACGGGAAGCAAGGGATGGGTGAGCATCCTGATATAGAGAAACACCAGCAAAACGACAAGCACCCCTATCCATGACCAGGTGACAGCTCGGAAGGTCTTCCGTTGTTCAATAAGGATAGCCGCCAAAGCGACGAAGAGCAATGCATAACCCGCGTATGTCACGCCTATGCCCCAGGGGTCGCGGGCGACATCGAGGATGGAGTTGCCTTGCTCGTCATAGTCGCTCTGATAGAAGCGGTAATGCTTGTGCCTCAAGATGTTGTTCATCGAGATGACGATGTCTTGATGGGTTTCGCCGTCATTGAGCTGAAGATAACTTATGTAATCCTTCGGCTTGTTGCTGTTGGGATATTTCTCGATCTCAAAACGGTCCAATGTGAGGCTGAAGGGCAGCGCCACCTTGGTGATCTCGTCCTGCTCTTGGATGTAGAAATGGCTGTTGGGGCGGTTGGGCTCGAGTTTCATCCTGCCGTGTTGTCCCGTGAGCATGGTGAGTAGTGCACCCAAAAGGATGAGTAGGATGGACAGATGCAGGGCGCAGACGGAGAGCCGTTTCCACAAACGGCATTTCACCGCCATGATAATGATGAGGCAAGCCACCAAGGCCCATAACCCAACAAACCACCATGCGGAATAGACATGGGCAAGGGCAAAATCCGAGCCGTGCAGCTTCTCGACGATGGTGCCTGCTGCGAGTACGGCGATGAGTATGATGACCAGCACTGAGGTGATGTGACGAATGTATTTCATGGCAATATAGATTTAATTATGCTGCAAATGTCCGAAAAAAACTCATTTGTCCAACCTCCCCATGTTTGGCGATTTTTGCGTGTTGTTGTCCTCATTAATAATGATGTAGGGCTGCCACGGTGTGACAGCCCTACAGACATTGATAAAACCTGTAGAGACGCGCCATGACACGTCTCTACAATTGTTGGTTAAATCGCGTCAATGAATTTCACGACGGCATCGCGGTCTTTCTTCGGCAGTTCGCGGAATTTCTCCACCGTGCGTCGGGCGTCGCTTTGGGCGTTGCCGTGCCACATGATGGCCTCGATGACGGTTTGTGCGCGGCAGTCGTGCAAGCGGTCGCTGCGACCGGTGCATCTGGCACTCAAGCCACGACCCCAGAGCGGGGTGGTGCGGCACCAACCTGTGCGGATGTCGTTCTCCATGTGGAGTTTGTGCTGGATGTAGTCGCTATAAGGCCAAATCTTCTGGTTGGGATAGCGAGGCAGACGGGCATCACCATCGGCGAAGAAACCAGTCGGGTCGGTGAACATGTCGTCGCCGGTCTTCCACGACGGACGGTGGCAGTAGGCACAGCCCATTTGGTTGAAGAGTTCCTTGCCACGTTGCACCTCGGGGTCGTCCATATTACGGGCGGCAGGAACGGCCAAGCCACGGTGCCACACCATGAAGTTGACATAGTCCTCGTCCTTCATCTCGGGAACTTTCAGGGATTCGGGAATTTGGTCGTTCATCATCAGGTAGTTGTAGATGTCGGTCTCCACGTTGCCCGTGAGGTTGTATTGCGGGAAGTAGTTGTAGAACTCAGCCTGAACGTCAGGGTCTTGCGAAGCCTTGGTGGCGTAGGCGGCGGTCATGTAGTGACCCATCTTGGTGTGGTGCGTCACGTTGGTGATGTTCCAGATGGCGTTGGCACCGGGGGCATCCTGCAAGGGACCACGCGTGAGGGCATAGGTGTACTTCTTGGGATGGGTGGTGTTGCCATAATAACCCGTCGGGGCGAAGTCGGAGCCGGCCCACATGGCAGGATTGAGGCCATTGGGCATGTAGCCGTCATTGTATTCCTTTTGGTATTGTGCTCTCAGCGAGTCGTCAGGGATGGCATCGATCAAGCCAGTGCCATAGATGCCGATGGTCGATTCGAGGCGGCAGACGAAATCGCTGTAGGGGATGGGCTGACCGCCTACTTCGAGCGGCACATAGAAAGCCTCTTCGGGGATGTAGACCTCAGGATAGGTGAGGTTGTAGGTCTCGCCGTCGGGGAATTGGTTGCCCCACTCGTCGGTGTAGCTCAGCCAGTTGATTTGGATCTGGGTCTCATCCAAGGGAGCCTTGAAGGGAGCGACGGCCTTGGTTTGAGGCATGCCGGTGTAAGAGCTGAGGTAAGTGTCGTTTTTGTCAGTAAAGACAAGCAGGTAGCCATTGCCCCAGTCGTCGGCGCGATAGCGGTTCATACGCATGCCGTGACCATAGCCGGGATGGCAGGCGATGCAACTGCTGCGGATGTAAAGGGGGCCGAGGCCGTTGAAGGGCTCGTTGTTTTGCGTGTAGGTTCGCTCAAAGAAATACTCACCATATTTGAATGCGGTGGTCAGGCCGGCCTGCTCAACGGCGGGGGTGGGGTCTTCGTAGGCGGATTGGGAAGTGTTGAAGGTGGTGCCCAGTTCGCCGCCGGCGTAGGTCTCTTCACTGATAACCTCTGGGATGGGGTCTTTGGGGTTACAGGAGGTGATGGCAAGGGCCAATAGACCGCCTGTCATCAATAGGGCTAAATTTTTGTAATTGAACATATTGATAATGAGTTAGTTGGTTTGCTTTTACTTTCTGTCGATCTTTCCAAACTCAGCCTTCACTTCGGCCATCACGTCGGAGAGCTCTTGGCAGGCTTCCATGGCCTCACCAGCGCTGGCGTCGGCATAGAACTGCACGAAAGGAGCTTTCATGGCTTGGATCTTCGTCATGGCGTTTGCGATGGCATTCAAAGCCTTGATGTCGAGCTCCTTATTGTTGTCCTGGATGTAGGCATGCAGCGAGAGGACTTCGTCTCTTTGGCTTTCCATGCCGCCCATGTAGGCGTTCTTGATACTGGTGATGTTGTCGTAGAAGTCGGTGATGGACTTTTGGCTGTAGGGCGATTCCACATAGGTCACGTCTTCACCTGTGTGGCACTTGCCGATCTTGGAGGTACCCACCTCGTCGGCAATGTCGAGACATCCGTCGGCGATGGCTTCGAGGGCGTTGGTGAAGGTGGCAAAGGTGCTACCCGCCTGACCGGCTTGGAGCATGTTTTCACCATAGGTGTTGTCGCCGCCGTTGACGGTGGTGTTGAACTCCAGTTCTTCCATCAGGTCTTTGTGGGCTTGCGGTGCGTTGGCGTTCCAGCTCACTTCGAGTTGGAAGCAGCGGTTACGAAGGTCGCGCGACACAGCGACGATATAGGTCATCATGTCATCGGTGATTTCGTTTACGTTGCGGGGCTGACCCTCACGGAAGAGGATGAACTCGATGCCGTGGAAGCCGAGCAGGGCGTTGCCGAGCTGCTCACCGGCCACCATGCCGTCTTCATCGGTGGCGAGGGCGGCAATCATGTTGGGACTGGCCATCAAGTTGTTGAAGGCGTCTTCGTCGAGCGGCCACGAGTCGATGTGCGGGTCGATGCCGAAGTCGGAAGCGGCGCCAAAGAGGAAGGCCTCACTCATTTCCCACCACTTGCGTGCTTCAAGGAAAGTGACGGTGGCGGCATTCACGTTGGCTTGGGTCTTGTTGGCCTTCAAGGTTTCGAGGTTCTCGACCAAGGCGTCAGTCTTTTCAGCCAAGCTGGCATAGGTGGGATACACCGTGTGGTTGAGGTACTGTTTGACGATGGCCTCTTTTTGGGCTTTGTTGACTTCCTCGGTGTTGTCTTGAGGATCTTTGTTGCAGGAGCTGAAGTTCACTGCGAGCAGGAGTGATGCAGCGACTATGGCTGCGGATTTGAATAATTTCTTCATTTGGTTATTGTTTGATTGTGATTATTTCGTAAAGAATCCACTATATGCCACGCCCAACGAGAACATCGGCTCGTCGTTGTACTGCTCCTTCAGGAAGCGTTTGGCATATTCTGCCTTGATGACGACTTGTTTGATGGGGTAGTAGTTCGCGCCGAGGGTCATCACATGACGGTCGGTCCATTGGTAGTCGGTGAGGGCGTTGGCGGTGGGGATATAGGTGTCGTAGTAATCGTAGCGACCAAAGAGGTAGAGCTTTTGGTCGCCGGTGTTATGCATAGGATGCATGATGTCGTAGGCAATCTCACCGCCATAGGCGATAGCTTTCTCTCCGACCAAGGAGCGCGGATAGGGCGAGAAACTCTGATGGTTTTGGTTCTTGTTCCACGACGAGATGAGGTTGGCATCGCCGAGGTAACCATAGTCGAAGTTGCCGCGAACCACGAGGCCGTGGCCTTTGTAGTCGAACTCGGCCGTGCCGATGACGACGGTGCCTTTCACATCTTTATATTGGCTGGTCTCGCTGAACTCGTTGGTGACGATGTCATTATTAAAGGTGTTACCGATGTAACCGCTCACGCCAATGTGCAGGTTTTTGATGCTGTAGTTATCAATGCGCAGGGCACCTGCCAGGTTGTTTGCCACGCGGAACTCATAGCCTGAGGTGGAGCCGTTCTTTACCCAATTGGCGTTGTTGAACATATTGGAGTTCAAGGCAGGGATGACCATAGCCTCGTAGCGCCAGTCACCGAGCTTGCCCCACAGGCTGATGCCCGTCTCATGCCATGTGCAGGGCATGATGTTGAACTCGCCTTCGGGACGGTAGCAGGTGAAGAACTCGGTGGGTAGGTGGGCGTTGTTGGTCTGCCCGACAGGCACCACGATGTGGCCCATGCGGATGTTGAAGCCCTTGCCGAACGACTTCTGAATCCAGAACTGCTCGAGGGCTACCTCGCCGCCACGTTCGATCTCGTGCTCGAACTCACCGGTCTCTTCGGCCTCAATCTCTACGGCCACTTCGCTGCCACCGTGTTCAAACTCAATCTCTGAGCCCATGCTCCAGCCTTTGCCGAAGTCATAACCCAGGTTAATGACCACATGAGGCAGGTCGATGCGACCGTGACCTTTGGCATCTTTGTAACGCTCGGCATGGGAGTAGCGAAACATGTTGTCGCTATAGAAGTTGCGGGTATAGACAGCCTCGCCGTAACCGCCAATGGTCAAGCGAGGTTTCGTTGTGATGGAATCTTGGGCCTGCAAAGAGCTGACACACAATGTCAAAGCTAATGCAGCGCATTTTGCTATCGTTTTCAGTTTCATAGTGAACACTATTATTCAATTACGACGGCAAAATTCCTGTTTTTGTCCTCGCAGTCCAATCCCCACTAATGGGGATTTTCGGAAATAACGGCTAATAATTAATGAGGATGATGTGTGGGCCTAGTACACTTTTTTCATTAATACAAATAAAAACCGCCGCAGGGATAAAGTCCTTGCGGCGGTTGCAGTCATTGGATCACGGCATCATTTGACCGGTTCCCACTTGCAGCGGACGGGCGACACGATGGCGCCTTCTTTCTTCAGGGCATCGAAGGCCTTGTCGACTACTTTGCGGTCGAGGCCGGTGATTTCGGCGATTTTACCTGCGTTGACGGGTGCGCCAATCTCGCGCATGGCTTTCAGCACTTGATCTTTTGCTTCCATTGTATTCGGTTTTTTGTTGTTTGGTATTATTTCAGCATGGCTTCAATATCGGCCTCCATCTCCTCCGGCTTGGCCACAGGGGCGTAACGCTTGATGACGCTGCCGTCCTTCGAGATGATGAACTTGGTGAAGTTCCAGCGCACGCCGCCTTCTTCACGACCTTCGGATTTGCTCAGAGCATCCACCATTTTCATCGTGGCTTTGTCTTTCAAACCGTGTACCTCTTCGGTTGGTACTTGTTGCGTCAGATACTTGAAGATGGGGTGGGCATTCTCACCGAAGACGTCGATTTTCTTCATCAGAGGGAAGGTGACGCCGTGGTTGAGGCGGCAGAACTCGGCGATTTCCTCGTCGGAGCCGGGCTCCTGGTGCTTGAACTGGTCGCAGGGGAAACCGAGGATCACCAGACCTTGGTCTTGGTACTTCTTGTAGAGGGCTTCCAAACCATCATATTGGGGGGTAAAACCGCACTTCGAGGCGGTGTTGACAATCATGAGGACTTTGCCCTTGTATTGGGCCATGTCCACTTCTTCGCCCTTGTTGTTCAGAGCTTTAAAGTCATAAATCGTAGTCATTTCATTAGTGTTTTGTGCGAAGATGGTCGTTGTCAGAAATAGTCCGACCACTAGGCTAGTGATAATTTTGTTCAAAGTGTAATTACATTTGTTTGATGAGCCAGTTCTGGTAACCGATCTTTTCGATGAGGTCGAGTTGAGCTTCGCTCCAGTACATGTCTTCCTCTTCGTCCTTGAGGTATTCTTTCATGATGTCGAAGGTGGTGACGTCTTCGCAGATCTCGTTCATGCACTTGCGGAGGAAGTCGATGCCTTCCACGGAGACCTGATGGTCGTGCTTGATGTAGCCGCAGGGGTCAGTGAAGAGGGCACCTTCTTGGCGAGTCTCGTGTTTCAGCTCACCGCCGAGGTCGAGGAGACGACCGATGAACTTGTCGACCCATCCCATTTCCTCGTCGTGATGGCCCATGTATTTGGCACCGAGTTTCTCAAAGCCTTGGTCGGCGAAGACCTTACCTTGAAGTTTGTGGCCGAAGGCCTGATTGGAGAGGTTGGTTACGAAAAACTGTAACGCGTTGATTGATTTCTGTTTGTCCATGATTTAATGAATTGATAATTGAAAATTGATAATTATTGAATTGATTGTTTTAGTCCTTGGATGAGTTTGTCGAGGGTGGGGATCATCTGAGAGATTTCTTCCACAGAGCCCTCGTTCTTGATGATGTCTGCGCTGAGACATTCGGGAATGTGTTTGGCCTGCTCGCGCATTTCGATGCCTTTTTTCGTTAACGAAACGATACGTTGGCGCGAGTCTTCCTTGCCTTTGGTTCGTTGGATCAGCCCTGCTTTCTCCATGCGTTGCAGGAGCGGTGTGACGGTGTTGGTTTCCAAAAACAGTTTGTGTGCTATATCGTTCACCGGTTGCTTGTCCTGCTCCCACAATACCAATAATACTAGGTATTGCGGATAAGTGATGCCAAGCGGGTCAAGATAGGGATGATAGGCCCCCGTCGTGAGACGCGCCGCCGTGTAAAGCCGGAAGCAAACTTGGTTTTCCAATTTGAGTTGTTCGTATTTCATCTCACTTATTTATGTCGTTCACGATGCAAAAGTACACATTTATTTTTATATCGCAAGCGATATTTTTGATTTTTTTTTCAAGAAAATAAAAAAATGTATCTTTGCGACTTGTAAATGAATGCATTATGACACTACAAGAAGCTATCGTTGCCCGCCACTCGGTGAGGCAATACTTGGAAAAACCTATCGAATCGGACAAGGTCGCGCAGCTACAGACCTTAATTAATGAATGCAATGCTCAGGGCCAACTGCATCTTCAGCTGGTCATCAATGAACCGAAAGCCTTTTCCAGCGGTATGGCTAAATACGGCGGGTTCAAAGGGGTCGGCAACTACATCGCCGTTGTTGGGCACAAAGGTGAAGACGTGAAACTCGGTTACTATGGCGAGAAAGTGGTGCTTTTGGCACAGACCCTGGGCTTGAACACCTGTTGGGTGGGCTTGTCGTATAAGAAGCAACCCGACCAATACCAGGTGCTTGACGGCGAATCGCTCGTGGCCGTGATCGCATTGGGTTATGGTGCCACCCAGGGCAATGCCCATCCGCAAAAGAAGGGTATCGAGCATTTCTGCCGCGTCGAAGGTGCCATGCCTGAATGGTTCCGTCGGGGTATGGATGCTGCGCTGTTGGCGCCCACTGCCGTCAACCAACAGAAGTTTGAGTTCATCTTGCACGAAGGCAACTGCGTGGAGGCCAAGGCGAAGTTCTCGTTCATCGGTTACGCTGCCCTCGACCTCGGCATCGCCAAGTGCCATTTTGAGATTGGGGCAGGGGAGGAGAACTTTAGCTGGGCGTAAGGATCGCGCTCTTTCTCTCAATTAATCAGCCAGGCTACGCCTCCACTGACAATATGATGCTTCCCTAAGTTTTGGAAGTCGAGGTCGGCGGCGAGGTCGAGTTGTACGCGGCGAGACACCAGCCAAGTAAGTCCAAACTCCGTCAAGTATTGGTTGCCTTCATCGGGATGGAGGTAGTTGTATGTCTCCACAAAGGTACCAATCTGTTCCGTGATGTCGAAATACAGTCCCAACCCCAGGAAGGTGGTGGGAGTGGCTGTCTCACCATCCCATTCCGCGCCAACGTTATAGCCGATGCAAAACCAGTCGTTCACGCTATGTTCAAACAAGAGGTGCAATGACGGTGTGAGATGTTGTGGAAGCAGTTCCTTCGTCCCGACATGCGGCGACTTCAACTCGGCCAACAGCGCCACGGAGGGCAAGAGGCCTGTGCCTTCATAGAAGCGAGCCTTCATCCCCACGCTAAGCGGAGCTACACCAAATGTAGGCTCCATGGCTTGACCTTCGTTGAACATCAGTAAATCAGTCCCAACACGAATCTCGGCATTCTCGAAGAGGCCGAACCTGAGCAAGGTGTTGTTGAGGGTAAGGGTGTGTGGCCCGTCGGTCGTCGATTCATACCCCACGCCCGTCTCCCATTGGAGTTTGAAGCGAGGCATCACGTCAGTGCCAGTCAGGGCGCCAGGTCGGTCAGCGGAGATGGTGGGAAGTTCGTCTTGCGCTTGACAGAGGCCGCAAAGAAGGACAAAAGCGACCAATAATAGTTGTTTGGTTGTTCTCATGAGTTGGATTGGTTAATTAGTTCTGCAAAAGTATAAAAAAAGTGCGAGATGGATTGTGCCATCTCGCACCATAAAACTAACTCAAAATTCATTCTAAAAATGTATGACAAAAATCTGCTGCAAAGTAACAACGGTTCCAGAGACTGTGAAATCCCCATTGATGGGTATTTTGCCTCGATAAAAATCCCAACATTCGGCGATTCGTTGGTAAAGTGGATTTTTACTACTTTTGCCGCATAAAATAGCAATCATCATGGCCAAAAAGAAAACCCCTTTCTCAAAAGACTCCAAGTTTGCCGAGCTGATGACGGACGACCGCCGGCTGTTGCAATTGCTGCCCCGTTTTGGTATCGGACTGGGCTTCGGCGACCGTAGTGTGGACCAAGTTTGTGGGATGAACCAGGTCAACGCCGACCTGTTCCTTATGATTTGCGAGATATACTCGGACGGCAGCTTCAGGCCTGGAAAACATGAGCTTCAGCTCATTGATATGAGTGACCTGCTTTCTTATCTGAAGGCATCGCACCAGTATTATCTGGAAGAGCGTTTCCCGCACATTGAGGAACACTTGCAACGTATCATCAATGCCTGCGGACAGAAATACGGCCCGATGTTGAGCCACTTCTATAGCGAATACAAGCAAGAGGTGATGCGGCATATCAAATACTATGAGGAAGAAGTGGTGTTCC
This sequence comes from Bacteroidales bacterium, assembly GCA_017539045.1. Classification (GTDB taxonomy): domain Bacteria; phylum Bacteroidota; class Bacteroidia; order Bacteroidales; family F082; genus Limimorpha. The sequence goes on along the minus strand of JAFYHS010000024.1, from coordinate 20,452 downwards.
CTTATATTGAGGCCTTGCTCAGCGGACAGCGCACCGATTCCTATAAGATTGACGAGTTCGAACATAACCACACCAATATCCAGGATGTGCTTGATGATATGATGAACATCCTGCTCAAATACTTGCCTGGCGACATCCTTCCTAAGGAACGCATCGAAATCTCGTATGACATCATGGAGCTGAGCGACGATTTGAACCGCCATTCCCTCATCGAGGAGCGCATTCTCATCCCTTGTGTCGAATCCCTTGAAAACGCACAGCTATGAGTAACCGTGTCATCATCTGCGAAGCCTCGGAGATCATCTCCATCGGATTGGCCGAAATCATCGATAGTATGGCGCAGTTCGATGTGGTGATGCGTCTCGACAGCCCTGAGCATCTCTCTGAAAAGATTGTGGCCACCGATGCCAACCTGCTGATCATTAATCCTTTGTTGTTGGGCTATCAAAATCGCGAATTCCTTGCCCAAATAGGGAAGGAGCATCCCAACATGACGCTTGTTGCATTGGCCGACGCCTACCTTGACCATTCCATGCTGACACCTTACAGTGGGGTAATCGAAATCAACGACACAAGGTCGAAGGTCATCAGTAAGATGAATGAGTTTGCACAAAGCGAGGCCACGAAGAGCAATGACGACGTGGAACTCTCGAAACGCGAGACCGATGTGCTGGTGGCCGTCGCCAAGGGTATGATGAACAAGGAGATCGCCGACCAGATGAATATCTCCATCCATACCGTCATCTCGCACCGTAAGAACATCACCCGAAAGACAGGCATCAAGTCGGTGTCGGGCCTCACCGTTTATGCTCTGTTAAACAATCTGATTGACGAGAAGGACTTAATCTAAAACAAAACTCCGTCAATACGCCGGCTCTGTAACCGATGCATTGGCGGAGTGTTTGTTTATTGGAGCAATCTTAATTGTTCATCAGTCTGCTCTCACCCCAAGTGTATTGCGGATAAGCGTTTTTGAGGTCGTTGGCCGAGCCTTTCACGTCGCTGCCGCCGCTGGTGGCAAACACGTTGAGGGTCTTGCCGCTGAGGTCGTGGGCTTCGATGAAGGTGTTGACGATGGTCGGGGCGGTGTACCACCACACGGGGAAGCCGATCCACACGACATCATAGTCGGCGATGTTCTCGCAACGGCCTTGGATAGCGGGACGAGAGGTCTTGTCCTGCATCTCGATGGTCGAGCGTGAGGTCTTGTCGCGCCAGTCGAGGTCGGCATCGGTGTAGGGTTGTTCGGGAGTGATTTCATAGAGGTCGGCTTTGAATTCTTCCGCCAGCTTTTGAGCAGCGGCCTTGGTGGTTCCTGTGGCCGAGAAGTAAACGATTAGGGTTTTCATTTCCTTGTTCTCCTGTGTTTCGGTGGTTTGTGTTGTTTCTTTGTTTTCTTTCTTGTTGTTGTTTTGTGCGCAGCCGGATAGTATCATGCAGCAGGCGGCAATTATCAAGGTGATGCGTTTCATGATAAGATGGTTTTGTGACATGTTAACGTTGCAAAATTATAAAATCTATTGTATAATGCAACCCTAATATCCATATCCGTTTTCAAGTGTGTCCTAGAACGTACGGCCTGTTTTTTTGAGCAACCGTTTTACTTGGCGGTATCGTTTATTCAACCAATTGTCAATCATCAGTTCCTCCATTTCTGGCGTGTTCAAGTCCACGTTCTTGCGCCTCTTTGCAAGAGAGAACCGGAGATAAGCCCCGATATGGCGCCGTTTCTTTTCATGGTAGATCTTGTCGAACGGAATAAGCACCGCGGAATCCTCTATGTTGTCCATCAAAGTGTTGACTGCCGTCCCGAACATGAGCATGTGGGAGGTGATGGAGATATACGCAGTGAAATTTGGAGGAATATGCACGTTCCTCATTTTAGCCGCAGCCCTCAGCTCTTTGTAGTCATCCATCGGATCCTCCTTGTTTAAGACCAAATTCATCAACTCGGGATCGGAATCAGGCATGAGCGCCTGGTCGTCCCATGGACGGACAAGTTCGTCTTTGTCGCCAAAATGCTTCCATAGGAAATGATAGAGCAGGTCTCTGGTAATATGGTCGTATGATGGATAAACGGTTATCTTTCCAAAGTAATAGAGCAGGTTGGGGTTCTTCATGATTATGGCCACGAGACCATCCCACAAATTGTCCAAGGCAAAAATGGACTTAGCGCCATTCTTTGAGCTTTGGTATTCGGGAGCCACGAAATTGCGGCCAAGCTCGATGACATGCGGCAGATACTCGTCGATAAACCTCTGCGAAAAACGGAACTGATGGGAACTCGCCAATACCGGCTGACCATTCTCGTCAATAACTGCCTCAGAGCCTAACATGAAACGATACCCACCAATGATGGCTTCGTTGTCGGGGTCCCACACAATCAGTTGCTTGTAAGAATTCTCCATCTTGTCGTACTCGTCGAGATCCAGGGCGTTTCCCGTAGCACCACCTGCGTCACGGAAGGTCAACTCGCGCAGCCTGCCGATTTCCGTAACCACATTGGGAGAGTCTTGCCAGGTAACGATATACAACTCGTTATGTCCTTTGTTTGTGTCTTCCAGTTTTTTGGATTTGGTTAGTTCCGCTTTAAGCAGTTCAACGGGTACAGGATCAATGATTTTCGTACTCATAATGATAAGGTTTTCAATCGATAGAAGAAGGCCAGGGGTTGGAGACTATACCGGCCATGTCAAGCATGGTTTGGTGTGCAAGATCGCGCATCCGCGCCGTCTCTTCTTTTCGAGGTGTGTTAGTGTTAGGTATGATAGGGTCGCCCACGTGGATGGTGACCAAGGGCTCGTCTTTGCTAAACAACTTTCGCCACCCTGTGCGGGGTCTGAATGAGATTACCATGGGAATCACAGGGAGCGAATGCCGATAAGCCATATTGAAAGCCCCTATTTTGAAAGGACGCAACGGGGCATAGAATTTCCAGCTACAGCTTTCAGGAAAGATGTGAATCCACTGGTTGTTGGCGCACAATTCAGCCATCGCATCATCGAACGCTTTCAGCCCGCTGCGCTCTTCGGGGATGGCTATTCCCCCAACGGCTTTCATGATAAAACCATCTTTGCCTCTGAACGGTTGGGCATACATAGGAATCCATGCCTTCCTGAAGCGCATCGCCTGCATGACGCTTATCATATCCCAACGGTAGACATGGTTACAAACCGTCATCACGCCATGTTCGAAAAGCTTTCGGTTTTGGCGTATTTTCTCGCGGCCTTCGATTTTGAGGCCATATCGGATTCGGTTCAAGAGGAAGGCAAGCGTCCATGTTACAAAATAGATGGTCGTATTCACTATCTTGAACCTCAAGGATTTATCAAGATAAGTGTAGGTCCCGTCAAAACGAATGTCCTTGAGCTCTCCGCGTATTGGCGCCATCTTCGTGAAGGGGTTGTCGGCCGAAAACTCCTCAACGGGTTCAGGGACATAAACATCCTCATTTACCTTGAAGTTTCGGTATGCGGGGCCGTATGATGAATAGTCTTTTGTCATGTCACGTGTTTATTTTTCGCGCACTCGCTTGCCCACAAGCGCTCAATTTGCAAAAATACACAGAAAAAAGAGTACCTTTGCAAAAAAATACAAATTTCATGGAAACCAGAAAACACATAGCTGCAGAGAAGTTGGAGAACGGCACACACAACTGCGCCCAAGCCGTCATTTGCACTTATGCCGACTTGGTCGGAATCGATGAGGAAACAGGTCGTAACTTAGGCAATGCCTTTGGCTCGGGTATGGGCAATATGGAAGGCACATGCGGCGCACTTGTTGGGGCAGGCATCGTGTTAGGATTGGCTAAAAAGGATAGGGTAGGAGCTAGAAAAGCCATGCGCCAAATCATGACCCAGTTTCAGCAACGCAACGGAGCCACACAATGCAAGATGCTCAAAGGTGTAGGTACAGGTGTTGTTCTCCGTCAATGCACGGACTGTGTGGCCGACGCAGCGGAGTTTTTGGAAGAGCAGTTGTAGTTGAATTTGCCGCAAAAGTACTTTTTTTGCACAAATACCAAAACCGATAATCATGAATCAAAGAATAGCTATACCCACCAACGAGGGCAAACTGTGGCAGCACTTCGGAAAGGCGCCACAAGTCACTATTGTTAATGTTGAAGACGGAAAGATTGTTGACCAAAAGGTGCTACAAGCGCCCGAGCATGAGCATGGTGCCATGCCGAGGTTCTTGGCTGAGCAGGGTTGCACCGATGTGCTTTGTGGTGGATTGGGCCAAGGCGCTGTCAATCTACTGAACCAGTTGGGCATTCGTATCCATGCTGGCGCCCCCGAGCTTCCTGTGGAGCAGGTGCTGGCGATGTTTCTCAACGGCACCATCGTTTACGGCGATCCCAATTGCCACCACCACTGCGAGGGACATCACCACGAATAAAAAAACCGCCGCAAAGGCAGGAAACCCTTGCGGCGGCATACAGTCTAATATTTCAAAAGCGACAATTAAACTTGTTTGCCTAATTCGTATGCCTCCTGCAACTTGGCGTTGCCTTCAATCTCTTTCGGGCCGCCCACGCCGCCGCAGAAAATATGGCCCTTGAGTGTGGACTTGCCGTAGCAGTCAATCCAACCAGTGAGACCGCTTTCGGCGCGTTTCGGGACAAACTCCTCGTTCTCGGCTGCGGTGGTCAGTAGATAGACGTCACGGAACTTGTAATCCTTGGGGTACATGGCGTTCATACGGTCGATGAGGGTCTTCATCTGGCCGCTCATCTCATAGTAGTAGATGGGTGTGGCCCAGCAGACGACATCGGCGTTCAGGACGCTCTCCATGATGGCGGGAACATCGTCTTTGAAGACGCAGGCACCCGTCTTTTGACATGACAGGCAGCCGATGCAAAACTTGATTTCCTTGCCTCTGAGCGAGACGAGTTCCACTTGATGCCCGGCGGCTTCTGCGCCCTTGGCAAATTGCTCCGCTAAAGCGTGGCTGTTCGAGCCGGGGCGGAGACTGGTAGAAATAACGATTACTTTTTTCATTGCATTATTTCGTGAGAATTGAATTAAATGTCCAAAATAGACTGAATCACTTGTTCATAATCGGAGTCGATCATACAGACCTTTTCTCCAACCTTCTTAAAACCATCAATATAGTTCTTGTTGTCATTCTTTAAAGTGGCAACAGTGCAACTGTCTTCCAGCCGCTTTTCAATATCCAAGCTGTGTCCTTTTATTTCGGAAAAGTGTTGGTCAATGTATTCGTCTGTCAAGGCAAGACAAATGAAACGGATAGCGTTCAAATACGGTTCTTCAAAGCATTCTCTCCAGTTGTATGGAACATAGCCGCCTTCTATTATGAGATTCTGATGATTTTCGATCGCTGTCTTGATGATCTCGCGGACAATGGGCCAAAGGTATTCCGTTAAGGCATCATCATCTTCCGGTGTCAGGGTGGTGTTGCCACTGCGGATCAAGCCCATCTTCAAATGATCCATAGACATATAAGGATACTTGTATTTTTCAAGCATCCGCTGCGCCAAAAGCGTTTTACCCGTATGTGATGCACCTGCTATCAGTATAACCATGGATGACAAACTATTGATCAATCTTTCTAATCAGCGATAATTCGCCACTTGACAAGGCCTCGAAATTGGCCTCAATCCTCTCAATGTTCCAATCCCACCATTTCAGTTCCAGCAGATAAGCGATGAATTCGTCGTCGAAGCGCTTTCTGACCACACGGCAAGGGTTACCCACGGCGACAGCGTATGGAGGAATGTCCGAGGCCACCACCGAGTTGGCACCTATAATGGCTCCGTCGCCAATATGGACACCTGGCATGATGGTGACATGCTGACCAATCCAAACGTCGTTGCCCACAATGGTATCGCCTTTCAGAGGCAATTCATCTTTCACGGGAGCAATGGCGCTACCCCAATCGCCGCCTATGACGTAAAACGGATAAGTCGTCACACCGTCCATCCTGTGATTGGCGCCATTCATCACAAACTCCACCCCTTTGGCGATGGCGCAGAATTTCCCGATAATCAGCCGGTCGCCAATGAAGTCGTAGAAATGAGTGACGTGCTTCTCGAATTGGTCTGCACCATCCACGTCATCATAATAGGTATAGTCGCCAATGATGATACGCGGGTTCTTCACCACGTTCTTGATGAAGCAGAGGCTTGGGATGTTGGGATTCGGAAATGCCTCGTTGGGGTTGGGTCGGTTTTTTATCATTGCTATAGATTAAAATAGATTCTACTTGTTCATCATTGGCTGTAAAACCAGAAAGGAGATAGCCAACATAAAACTACCGATTGCCATGAGAATCAATGGAGTTTTCTTGCGTTTTTCGCTTTTTCTGTCAATAAAAGCCCACACCCCACCAGTGACTAACAAAACCAGTTGAACAATCATCCAAATATAAAGGAAAACTCTCATATCTTACTAAATTTATTTCTATTTACCTACTAGCTTTTCTTGTCCTATAGTGAATTGTTTATCGAATGAAATTCGTGTAGCTCGCCACTACCTTTTCGGGTAGTCCGTTGCGCTCGCGCTCGGCAGCGATGGCGCGGATGAGGAAGGCCATATTGCGACCCAACACGCGCATGATTTGACAGCCTTCTTCGTCTTTCATCACGTCTTCAGGTGTATGGCCATGCACCATGTTCCAATAACGGCTGCTCACCACGGGCATCTCGCTGATGGTGAAATACTTGTTGAGCCTATCGAAAGCGGCTGTGGTGCCGCCACGTCGTGCCGAGACGACGGCCGCGCCCACTTTCATGCGCAGGTCATAATGGGCACTATAGAACAAGCGATCCAAAAGGTTGGTGAGTGTGCCGTTGGGACCGGCGTAATACACCGGTGAGCCAACCACGAGGCCGTCGGCCTGCTCTAACTTGGATGCCACTTCGTTCACTATGTCATTGAACACGCAATGGCCCAACTCGTAGCACTTGCCGCAGGCGATGCAGCCCCGGATGTCTTTGTTCCCGATGTGAACGATTTCAGTTTCTATGCCGTTTTTCTGTAGTTCTTCCGCCACGATGTTTAGGGCGGTAAAGGTGCAGCCGTTAGCGTGCGGGCTGCCGTTGATTAATAGGACTTTCATTTTCTTATGTATTATCTTTCTATATTTATTCCAAAAATTCGGCCTTGGGCTTTCGTGCAAACAATTTGGCAAGAAAGATGCATACAGCATAAATAATTGAAGGCAATAGAACAATCAAAACGAAGGTTATCATATTATTGCTCAGGTTTACTTGCGACAAATCAAGATTTATACCACCTAAATCAAAGATTAAGGGTTCATCACAACCTAAAGGGAGAAGCCACAACAATCTACTACCACGATTAATTGGCTCCAACCAAATGAGACCGTTTATCGACATTAGCACAAGAGGACAAAGCCAAATATACCAATTCCGATTGGCCTTTTCGTAAACATAATGAGCGGCTATTCCAGGGATTACCATAGCGAAAATGCTTAAACAAATCATAAAACACGCCGTTTCCCCTTCTGGTAATTCAAGATTGATAAAGACATCGTTGTTGAGAATGTATGCCAACAAATTGCCCAAAAAGATATATGCCAAATAGACAATCATAAAAGCCCAAAAGAAAGGTATCTTTTTCCCGATGATATTGTGGCTTTTGTTTTTCTTGGTCATATTGGAAACCGTTTGGTTTAATAACGGATTAAGCACTTTTTTTATTGTTTAGCAACAGAGCCGATTAAAGTGCCTTCACCCGAATTGCGGATAATAGATAAATGCCACATTTATTCTTCCTTTGCATTCGGCACTGCAAAAATGACCGTCAGCACACCGATAGCACCGACGATGGGCACGATGATTCGTGCAACAGAACCTTTGGGGATAAAGACAAAAGTGGAAAGCAACACCATCGCCACCATAATGCCACAGGCACCGGCTTTCTGCGCAACGGTCATCCCGCCGCGACGGCGATAACTACGGATGTAAGTCCCTAACCATGAATGCAAAAGCCACTCCTGCAGTCGTGGCGAGGAGCGATAGAAGAGCCACGAGGCCAACAGCAGGAAAGGTGTGGTGGGCAATCCCGGCACCACCACACCTAAAGTTCCAAGGCCTACACAAAGCAAGCCTAAAACGATGTAAACTATGCGTTTCACTTACACAAAATGGTTTACACCTTATTCCTCTTTCAGCATCTTTTGTATGGCTTCCTCCATCATGTCGGGCGTCACCATGGGCTCAAAGCGGAGGATGGTCTTGCCGTCTTTGGAGACCAGGAACTTGCCGAAGTTCCAGCGGATGGCATCGCCTTGATCGAAGCCCGTGCCAGTCTTTTGGTGAATTTGGTCGAGCTGCGCGGCAAACTCCTCGGCACCCTCGGGATAACCCTTGAAAGGCGCTTGTTTCTTGAGGTAGGTATAGAGCGAGCTCTCCGCCTCGCCGTTGACGTCAATCTTGTCGAACAGCGGGAAGGTGACATTGTAGTTCAGCGAGCAGAAACTCTGTATTTCCTCGTTGGTGCCAGGCTCTTGTCCCAAGAATTGGTTGCAGGGGAAGCCAAGAATCTCCAAACCTTGGTCCTTGTACTTCTGATACAGGGCCTCAAGGCCTTCGTACTGAGGGGTCAAACCGCATTTGCTGGCCACGTTGACGATGAGCAGCACTTTGCCTTTATAGTTGGCCAACGACACATCGCTTCCGTCCATGTCTTTAACCGTGATGTCGTAGATTTCAGGGGTCTGCTCGACCACAGGCTCAGGTTCGGCCGCAACTTGTGCGGTCTTGTTGTTCTGGTTGTTGCAGCCCGTAGCCATCATCAGTGCCACTGCTGCGAGAAAGAATAGTTTTTTCATATTGAATTAGGATTATGTTATTATGGTTATTTCAGCACCTTCAAAACCTGATTCCGAGAAGCCATTCCATCCGTAAGTTTTGTGATGTGGTCGACTAAAAACTCCAGCGACTCCTCGGGGGTGCGGTCGGTGTGGAGCGTGGTGAAGTCTTCAAATAACGACTCAGGCGTGCAGAAATACGACACCTGCCAGCCGTTGTAAACCTGTTCAGGACCTCGATACACCCGTTCGATGGCTCCCGTGACGATGTGACATTGCTGCATCAGCTTGCCTATAGCCGCGTCGGCTTGGCCTTTCTTCACGCCAAGCAAGGTACGTACCTCCTTGATGGTGATGCTGCCATGCTTTTCGAGATAGTCCATGATACGCTCACCATTGGTGTCGGGAGTTGTCGCGTTGCGTCGGACATTCAGCAACTCACGGTAAAAAGGAACTGTAGCGAAGGCGGCTTTTCCCCCGCAGAGGAATTTTCCGTAGGCTATGCCGCCGTTTTGGAGACAGTCGATCTTCCAGTCCCACGGTCCAAGAGAGTCCTCCTCGCCGTCAAACCAAAACCCAGGCTGGGTGAGTTCCTTGATGGAATAGCCTGTGATAGCACTGGTGAAAAACGGGACGATGCCCAACTCACAAATGGCTCGCTCCATTGTTTCTGGACTGGATATTTGGTAGTTTAAGACCATGAACGGGATTGTTTTGATGCGATTTTTGGCTTTCAGCAGTCAGCTTTCAGCCTCGGTGCAAAAATAAGAATAATAGTTAAATCTGCAATTTGGTCATACGCTACTTTGTCCGTCTGTTTTAATTATTCATTTACAGCAAACTACCCGACAACAAACGACAACAAACGACTGCTGTCGACTACAAACGTTTGTTCAACGGCTTTTTCTTGACAAAGGTTGTTTCTTTGCCGCATTATCTAATATGTAATGTATATGGCAAAGAAAACAACAAAAGATAAAACACAAGAGGTGGTTGCAAACTGCAACCAGTTTGAAAAGGTGGTCGCAAATTGCGATAACCTTGAGAATACGGAATCAGTTATCACCCAAACTGAAATTGAAAAGCTTATCATCACGATAAGAGGAGAACAGGTCCTTATTGATCAAGATGTTGCAAAGTTATATTGTGTAACAACTAAACGTTTAAATCAGCAGGCTAATCGTAATTCAGATAGGTTCCCAAGCAATTTTCGTTTCGTTTTGACACTAGAAGAACGCAATGAGGTAGTTGCAAATTGCAACCACCTTGCTTCACTGAAGTATCGACCTACTCTGCCATATGCTTTCACCGAACAGGGAATAGGGCAATTGTCAACTGTTTTACATAGCAAAAAAGCCATTGAAACAAGCATCAAGATTATGAATGCCTTCGTCGCCATTCGGAGGTTTATGATTCAGAACGCAGCTGTTTTGATGCGAATAGCGCATTTGGAAAAACACCAAATCGAAACAGACGAAAAAATCGATTTGATTCTCGACAAAATAGAAGAACAATCTCCGAAGTTGCTTCCTGAACAGGTTTTTGCGACTGGCTGCGTCTGGGACGCATGGACCTATATCTCCGACCTCGTTCGGAGCGCCCGAAAAAGGATTGTCCTAATTGACAACTTTGTTGACGACAGGGTGCTTTCCATGCTGACAAAGCGGGGCGACGGAGTGACGGCGACCATCTACACCCGTTATAATGAACAATTCCTGACCGATCTGAAGAAGCACAACACCCAATATCCCGAAATAGCGTTCATCCAGCTACCTCACCGCAACCATGACCGTTTCCTGATTATTGACGCCAAAGTTTATCTGTTGGGTGCCAGTTTAAAGGACATTGGGGCGGGACTCTGCGCTGTCACTGAAATGGCCATCGCGCCTGAAGTGATTTTGGATATGGTGAGGTAAGCTACCATCCTATTACCCTAATTTGAAACGTCTTTGAGCCTCGTTCTATATCAATGGAAAAGCTGATGTCGTCCTTGTCTGATTCGCCTTTGGGAGCTTCTATTCCGTTGCCCAAGATGGCGCTATAGCAGTATTTTCCTGGCTCAAAGCAATCGAAATGCTCGTTGAGCTTTTCATAAAAAGCATCATCAGGCATTTTCTTGAATTCTAATGTGAAGTCATAAGTGTGTTTCGGAGAACGGCTAAAACACTCCCATTCTTCCCCACGTTCAATCACATTGTATCTGGGCAACCTAACTCCCGTGATGTTTTCAACCACCCCGCGTCTGACAAAATGGTGCTGCAAATAATGTTCCGAATAGTAATCATAGCCCCATAATGCAGCCATGGCCATAACAACCAGCATCATCGGCGAAACCACAAACAGCACAATGCGCAGCCACTTTGGCAGTAACTTCCACCGCCCATCAAGGATGAGCAGGAGTGGCGAGAGCGTCAACCATGATACTGTCAACAATATACTTTTTATACTTTTTGTAATAATCTTATTATTCATACGGTTTTATTCAAATGTAGGATACCAATTCAAATCTTCACTATACTTTTCCAGAACAACATTTAACCCAGGATAATCCAACAAAGCTTTGTCAGAGCAGGAATCCGGAAGCAAACAATCCGAAACATCATTGCCCATAAGCCCAAGCCCTGCGTTCTGGTTTTTCAATTGGTGCAGTTTCGTCCTCATTGTAAGGTTTGTGCATCCATCATATATTTTACGCAGATCCTTAGGCAAAGACTTTGAAACCGTCTTGCGATATGCCATCCACTCATTCCACAGTTGCCATTCAAGTTCAATGGCGTTATGGTGTTCTTCCATCCCGTCTTTCTCGTTATCACTAAATGCGTTACACCAATCTTCGTCTTCCTGTTTGATATATGCCGAATAGGCGTCGTTAATCATTTTTGAAGTAAAAACCATTCCCGGAAATACTACGTCTTGGTTTTGTTCAAATAGCCAAAGGTTATGAAAAGAAGCCAACCAAAGATCCACACTTTGTTCCAAAACACCAGTGATATACAAAGCGCCACTACTACCATGGTCTTCAAGCTCCGATACCGACAAAACTGCTTCATGATAATTCTCCCACCTTTCTTTCTCTTTGCGGAAAAGGCTCTCCCGTTCTGGATGAGCAAAGATAAACTGTTGGAACTCCTTTTCAACACGTGCTTTATGCCTTTCATAATCTTTCGAAACGATCATACCCCAGTCAGCATTACAACCCATATCGTAGAGCATAACCCTCGCCTTATCAACCTCTGCTTCGTCAGTAGACTCATTGAACACAATCCAAAGAGAATCTTTTTGCCTCTGTAAATCATCCCATGTTTCCTCGTGTTTTTGTCTGGAACCGGTGTCCTGAAACACTTTTTCTTCCGACTTTCTTTCGTTGGTGCATCCGAAGAACGATGCCAGCATAAGCGTTGCCAGTAATGTGGCTAATTCATAAATTTTCATATTTTTTAAACTGTTGAAAACCATTTAATAAATGCATTTTGGCATTTGATAATCAGTTGCCATGGCAAAGTCAGTGATAACTTTGCGGAAATGGCTCGGCAGATGATGTATGGAACTTTTAATTATTTCTTTCGGGATACTACCATAATACGCTTCAGCAATACCACCAGCAATACAGGCTTGCGTGTCGCTGTCACCACCCAACGAAACGGCCAGACGGATGACGGACTCAAAGTCTTCGCCGTCCATGAAAGCCATGATGGCTTCGGGAACGCTGCCTTCACAGGAACAATCAAAACTGTAGTCTGGGCGGATTCCCTCAATCGTATGACCCAGGTCGTAGTGGAAGTTCTGCACGATGTAAGTCTTTATTTCCGCCTTGCTCGCATGATGGCGAGCCATGAATATGGCAGCCGAAACGGCTTGGGCGGCAGTGATGCCTTGCTCGCTGTTGTGCGACACCTCAGCTGAACGTTTCGCGACCTCCAAAGTCTCTCTCAAGTTATCGAAAGCCCATCCGATAGGACTGACACGCATGGCGGCTCCATTGGTAAAAGAGCCGTATGGCTGAGGCTCATCGTTGTTGAGCCATGCTTTAGTGGCGTGACTGAAGCCCGCACTGGGATACATCCTCCCGTATATTTGCATGATCTTGACCAAGGTCGCATGTTGATGTTTAGGGTCGCGCATCAGCCAGTCGGCTACGGCAATGGTCAGCACCGTGTCGTCAGTGAACTTGCTGCCTTTATCGAACAGCTCAAAATCCGTAGTCTTGATTCGGCTATGGTAGCCCTCAAATCTTGAGCCTATGATGTCTCCAATGATTGATCCTAACATGATCTATACTTTTATAATGTTGATATTAAGCTTATTATCGCAATGTCTTGTATCCTTGCAAAGTTAATGATGAATATTTGCGCTCCGCAAGAGGTGTTGATAACTTTTTCCCAACTTTATCTGAACCCAATGCTACCTTTGTTTTCCGATGTGTTGTTGGGATAATCCCGTTCAATGTGAGGATAAATCCTATTGTAGTCATTCATCACTTCACCAATAACCCGATAGGCATAATCAAATTCTTTCATGAAGTCCTTTGCATTGGCGATGGCAGTCTGATAGGAGCAGCAGAAATGGTCGTCAAGCACAACAAAAGTAGTAAGGGTGTTGTTCGTATTGATGCAATTTGCCGCCCGTGTCCAGCCTTCCATGCTCACTTTTCCGAAGTTGTCATCATAGAAATCATAAAGGAAGTACAGATGCTTAATCCTTCTGTCGAAGCTATCCCTGATAAACACGCGGAAATGATTGTCGTTTTTCGTGACGTACAATGTGCCTTCCCTCTTTTCGTGTGGATAGCCTTGCTTGTCGAGTCGTTTGCAGATACGTCGCTCCAGAACATCCGTGTTTTTCATTGGCCGGCATAGAAGATAATATATAGCAACTGCCGATGCAAGGACACATCCCATTACCAAGGAATAAACCCAGGAATAAACAGGTGCTGAAGTGATAAAGTCATAAATGTTGAAAACGTAGAATACGAATAATGCCACGCAAAAGCAGATGCCCCAGACCTTTCCAATGATCTCTCGCATTTTCGATTCTCTTTCAAAAGAGGTGTATTCGTCTTTGTATTCTTCCATGGTTGTTATATTTTGCGTTTATTTCAAGCGCAAAAATACTACAGCCTATAATGCACTTCTGTTTTTTACAAGCCTTGCAAATCCACCAATTCACGGGGCAAGGTAATTTTCTTTGGTTCACCGCGCTTGCCTGTTATATAGTAATTCTTGGCGTAAGGAGTATCGAAATGTTTAAGGAAAGCCTCTCTGATACGGGCACACTTTTCGTTGATGGAATTATTGGTCGGGTCGGTAATGTCTCGAATGCTGTTTCTGACATTTCTTTCCACAACACGGTTGCCAACTTCTTTGTATATGTTAAGTAATTCTTCGCGGTAGTCGGCCAAATGTTTGAATGGGATTCCCTCGGGATGTCTCAGGAATAGAAGATACACTGACTTAGGCAGCGGAGACATGGTAATCTCAATATTATTGTAATCTGGCAAATATATTCTATAGTCTTTTGTAATGACCATGCGGCTTAAGGTAGGTTTCTCTTCAACGAACTCGTTCAACATATTCAGCTGAACTCCTCTTCTACGTAATTCTTTGATTCTCTCACGAATCTCCTCTGCCAAATCCTTATTGCTTTTTGTTGCTAAAGGGTCTACGTCATCAACAAAATCCCTATCTGCAATTTCATCTGTTCGTTCGCTTTCAAGATGATACATACAATCATGGTTGCCTTCAAAAGCAAAGGTAGTATGACGCACATACCATTCAAATTGGTCAGACAAGGTTATTTCTGAATCAGGAACCAGAGGGCAATAGGAGAAATAGTAATACTCACGATCTGTTCTTTGTCGTATTCGATGCAACAATGCTGGACCTACCACGGCACCGGTAATGATATGTTGCTTCAACATCTCAACAGCAGTAATGTCATTCTTAAATGAAGTATTTGGTGATAGGTATGGGAACATGTACTGGAGTACTTCGTGTGAGACCTCAAGTCCGCTCAACTTTGGCAAATACACCAGATTCATATCCCTATTGACAAATTTGCAGCGAAGTTCTTCGTAATGCTCCATAATAAAGTTGTTTACGACAGTATCATACTCGTTCTCCACATAAAACACATCATGAATATCAGGCTGAAATGGCAGGTCAAGACTTATTTGAACAGAGGTCAGATCCGTCTTGGCGCCCCAATTCTTCGGGGAAGGAATGGTACATGGCGGCTCTTTGGCAGCTTCTTTTTGAGTCTTTTCTATTTCCCATTTGTAACCATCTATTGCATTGCGATAAACAAAGAAAGGTGCCAAAGTAAATACCACGACAACTAGCAGAAAAGCAGGCACTACAAGGACAAACAGCACGAGAATCACGGGCCTTTTCCACCACTTCTCTTCCCCAATCACCTCGTGACTAAACAATTCAGTCCAAAGGTCTGAGAGACTGCAACACCAAGAAAGCCACCTCTTCCAACTCTTCCTCACTGGCTTGAACACCAGCATGGCAAGATTAACAGCTATGTAAGCACAGATGATTATGATAAGCGTTGTCATTAGGCTGCATTGTGTTGACGAAGCAAAGTTAAGAATTGCAAGGTTGCAAAAAACAACTGGCGCAACATTTTTGTCTACTTTTGCAGAAATAAAACTCAGCGTTTATGATAGAGGCACATTTTGAAAACATTCGCAATCTCATTATTGACAATATCAGATCTTCAAAAACTGAAATCAAGATAGCTGTGGCATGGTTCACTCAAAGGCAGTTGTATGATGCGGTATTGGATGCTTTGGAAAGAGGTGTCAAGGTTTCGTTAATAATAATGAAGGACTTCATCAATTGCGGCATTTATGGTTTGCCATTGCAAAGCTTTGTTGATAGAGGGGGCAATCTTCATTTTGTGACAAGCCGTGGTTGGACTATGCACAACAAGTTTTGTTTGTTTGACAACTGTATGGTCATTTCAGGATCATATAATTGGACCTATTCCGCTGAAACGAGAAACGCTGAAAACGTTATTGCAACGGATGATGAGATTGTTTGTTCGAGATTCGATGACTATTTTAATCGACTTTGGGAAGAGTCATTCGCTGAAGGAACTATTCCAAGTGTTGAAATTAGCTCTGAAGAAGTGATGCAAGACTTCTCATTTATTCTTGACGAATTGGAGGCGATGGAAGGAAAAGAAATCATCCCTTCTGGAACATTAAATATTTTGAAAACAACAAAAACCGCAGTTGATGTAGCAGTCGCTAAAACCGCTAAGCCTGTTTTACCTCTATTGAGATCTGCTGAATATGTTACTAAAAAAGAAAAAATTGTAGAGACATCCATTCTTGAACCTATATGTTGTAATGGCAATCCAATTAAGCCTGGTGAAAGTGTATTGTTGAAAACTATATCTATGCCCTTTTCTAGTGGCAGAGAGTGGGTATTTGGCAAACAAGGAGACACATTACCCACCAAATATAGTAAATGTGGTCTATGTAATGCAGCAGACCTCGTTGAAGAGAATGAAGGAAACGTAATATGTTGCAATCTGAAGAAATATATTGATGAAAACATAGACGGTGATATTTTTGAAACATATTTGAAAGAAACAGAATTACTTAGATTTGACAATTTACCCCGTGTGCCTAAAAACAAGTGCCGTTTCCTTGGCAGAGCAAATATATCAAAAAGCGGGCTGTTGACATTCTCTGTGTATTGTTATAATACAAAAGAAACAAAGAAAGCTGAAATACAGCTTGTTGAAGGAGAAGATTTTATTATTGGGAAATAAATAACACAATGTTTGCACTTTTAATTCAATTGTTTTAGGCCTTAACCTGCATTTGGATGTGACATCTAGTATTGCACCTAACACCTTCTATACTCATTAGTCATTAGTCAAAACACCCAAATACACACTCCTGTAGCCTTTTTTTGACATTGCCTCGGCATCTTCCTTATCCCATCTTTTTACTACAATATCTGCATTATAAAAGGATGCCTCTTTTCCTGCTTTTATGGCATTAACCACCTTTGCAATATATTCAATACAAGCCTTAAGATGCAAAGCCACAGATTCCTCTGCAAACCTTATAACCTCATATCCCAAGTCATTAAAATAAAAATCCCTGTCAAAATCAACAGAATCATCACAATCATCCATATAATGTATAGGTTCTCCATTATCCATAGAATAAGGTTCATCAATCTCAATGTCAATATATAAATTTCCCATTTTCACCAAAACGTCTGGATAGTAAAAAGTGTTTCCAACAGGTATTTTTACATTCTCAACCACTTCATACCCTGCAAGCATTAACTCATTTGCAAAATAATCATCTAATCTTCCTTTCTTAACAACATCTCCGTTAAGGTCCTCGAACACTGGCTTCATTCTTTCCCTTAGCAACTTATCCATCTCCTTTTTTCTCCAATTCATAACATATTCATTTGACTTCATCTCTGTTACAGTATCAATGTAGTCTTTTCTTTTATCAGCATATTTCTCACAATCCTCTTCGTATTTTTTAATTGCTTCTTGGTATTGCCTAACTTCATTTTCATATATTTTTTGCAACTTTTCATTTTTCTCTTTTCTTTTTACTGCAACAATCATAGAAATCAAAAACACCCAACATGTTACAATTCCAACAACCATCGATCCTCCTCCAAAATTATTATTATGAGAATAAGCAAGAGCACAAATGACAATGGCAGCAATTATAGCAATAATAAAAAATGGATTAGTCGTGTTTGGCTCCTCAGGGCGCTTAGGCTTAACTGGTACTAAAGGCTCTTTCGGTAGCTCAGGTTTCTCAAATAATATCTTTTTAATGACCTCTGAATAATATACCTCTGGATATGTCCTTATTAAATAGTCTTTCGTCTCTTTTCCTTCTAGTGTTTCGTGAATTATGCTTCCGTTTATTGATTGCTTTTTGTACTCTATTTCTTCATCTTTTTCCGGTACATTCAATTCTGTCAATTCGGATGTTTCACTAGTAGTCTTTTCAATCTTTGTTTGCGTATCCTTTTCTTCTTGTTCTTCTCGTTCTGCATTTTGTCTCATTTGTTTTTGTTTATTTACTTGACTTACTAGCTTTTTGTGTGCTTCTAATCTTTCTAATTCTCGCTTTAACAATTTGTCTAATTCGGCTTTGTCAATTTCTTGTGGCTTTAGATTATATCTTCTATCAAATTTAATTCTATCAATATATTCTTTAATACTTTTGACGCCATAATAGACTCCGAGGATGACAATTACAACGGATCCAATAATGAAAAGAAAAACATAAAATTCTTCCATATTTTACTAGTATTTTCCTTGTTCTAATTACAATTATCAATCATCATATCTATTGATTGTGCAAAACTACAGCCTTTTCTCAATTGTTTGATTTTTTACAAGGTTGTAAACCTCTTTTTTTTGTATGTGGAGGGGGCGCATTCCCCACCATCTCTTTTATCTTTTTCTTGTCAAAACAGGTCAAAATCGATACGGAGTTGACCTAAAGAAATGCGTCCTTGCGAAAGTTTCTACTTTTATTGGCAGAAAAACATCAACAAACAATCAATTATTCAGTTTGTCAAATACCTCCTGAAGGCCATTAAGGAATCGGGCGGCTTCGAAGCCATCCATCTGGGCATGATGAAACTGGAACGAGATAGGCAAAGTCGTTTTGAACAGCCCTTGATGGTATTTGCCCCATGCCAAGAAAGGATTGGTGAACAGCTCGGAATAGACACTCACCACACCGTCAATCTCGCATTCTGCCAAAGCCGAGGTGTCGATGGCCATATAGTCGTCACCAAGAAGGTGGTCATCGTTTGTTTCGTGAACCTGGCGCGTCAGACGTAAATAATCTTCATTGAACTGGCGAAGATCCGCTGAAAACGGGATGTCACAAAGGTGTGCATCACCGTTTATGGTCTTCACGACTGTCATCACTGCCAGACGGTCGTACAGCCATAAGCGCCCTCCGGTAGGCAGTGTGTAGAACTCCTGAATGCCGCTGGCCGCTTGACCGATACACCAGCACATCAGCATGTTCGTCTTCATCCCGTTTCGTTTGGCAGCCCTGACCAGTCTGCTGACATCAAAGGTTTTGACTATCGTCACTTTCGGCATGCCAGCCGTTTTCCACAGCTCAAACGCCCGTCCGCGCGGTGAGTCTTTAGGATCAATCTCTTTCTTCATTGCTGTTGTTTTGCTGCAAAGATACTGAAAAAAACGCAATCCAAGCCTTTGCCAGAACTGCAGAGTTCATCTATCCATTCTTCGGAAATAATTTCACAAAAAGAGCAGATTCACCTAAAACCACTATCTTTGCCGCCTCAAAACCATTCCATGAGTGCACAAAACCCCATATTCAACCGTTTGAACCTGCTTTTGGGCGAGGAGACGATGGAGCGTGTCATGAATAAACGCGTCATTATCTTTGGTGTGGGGGGCGTGGGCAGTTGGTGCGCCGAGAGCCTGGTGCGAAGCGGCATCAGTCACCTCACCATTGTGGACAGCGACCGCGTGTGCATCACCAATGTCAACCGGCAGTTGCAGGCCACCACCAAGACGGTGGGACTGGTCAAGGTGGAGGTGCTGAAGGAACGCCTTTTGGAGATCAACCCGAAGGCTGAAATCAACGCCGTGCAAGAGATTTATTCTGCCGAGAACGCGGAGATGTTCCAATTGGAGACTTACGACTACATCATCGACGCCATCGACAGCCTCAAGGACAAGATCCACCTTATCTTGCACGCCACTGAATGTCCAGGCAAGTTGTTCTCTGCCATGGGTGCTGCACTCAAAATGGATCCGACCAAGATACAAGTGGCCGAGTTTTGGGAGGTGAATGGCTGTCCTTTGGCCAGCATGATCCGCAAGCGTCTCAGAAAAGCGAAAACCTTTCCGAAGAAGAAGTTCCTCTGCGTATTTTCTCCCGAGGTGCTACCCAACAAAGGTGCTGCAAGCACCTGTGGCACAAGTGCCTGCATGTGTCCCAAGGCCATCATTGCAGCTGGCAATCCCGAGCTCATCAATCATGAATGGTGCTCATCGAAAGCCCAAATCAATGGCACCTCGGCCCATATCACGGCCATTTTCGGCTTCATGCTTGCTGGATTGGTGATGAATGACTTATATGCTAACGGATGATGAAGACAGCCATTATCATAGGAGCCACCTCTGGCCTTGGCAGGGAAGCTGCCGCAAGACTCGTGGCGGAAGGTTGGAAAGTCGGAATCGCTGGTCGGCGCACTGCCGCACTGGAGGTCTTTCAAAATGAATTCGGCAAAGACAAGGTGTGTATTGCCACAATGGATGTAACTCGCCCTGAATCTGTTGAAGCGCTGGATGATTTACTCTCCCAAACAGGAGACCCCGACCTGTTCTTCTATGTTTCGGGCGTTGGCTTTCAAAACCGTGACCTTGATGAAGAGAAGGAAATACGCATCATCCAGACCAACAGCGAAGGGATGGTCAGGATGGTGGACCACTTTTTCAACTATGTGAGGACACACAACTATAGTAAAAGCCACAAGGGTCATATAGCCGTCATCACCTCCATCGCCGGCACCAATGGGATGGGGGCTTCTCCAGCCTACTCCGCGACCAAAAAGATGCAGAGCACCTATCTTACGGCTTTGTCACAACTCTCCCGTATGGA
>JAFYHS010000042.1 GCA_017539045.1 Bacteroidales bacterium | reverse complement strand
TGTATATCAATGCTGAAATAACCAATTCAAAGGGCGAACTCTGCAATGAGGGCGAGGCCATTTATTTTCTGATGAATCAGGAGAAAGCTAAGGAAATGGGATTCATACATTGTGAAGTTGAAGAATATTATGGAGAAAAAAGAAAAAACATGGAAAATCCTACGAACGGAATACCTCATTAAACGTCCGTGGCTGACAGCAAGGCGTGACGAGGTAGAACTACCCGATGGGCGCACCATCCCAGAGTATTATGTGCTGGAGTATCCCGATTGCGCATTCCACCTCGTCGGTGAGGTCGTTGTTGTTCACGCCGACCACGACGGTGGCGTCGATGGCGTCCTTAGAAGGAGCCGAGAGGATGACCTTCTTGGCACCGTTCTTCAGGTGGTCGCCATAGCCGCCCTTGCTGCTTTCCTTCGAGCGGAACACACCAGTGGACTCAACCACTACATCGGGGGTCTTACCCCATTTAATGTTCAGAGGAGCGCGCTCGGCCGTGACGGGGATGCGCACGCCGTTGACGATCAACGCAGTCTCATCGTATTCCACCGTGCCGGGGAACTTGCCCTGGGTGGAGTCGTATTTCAAAAGGTGGGCCAGCACCTTGGTGCTCGTCAGGTCGTTGACGCCCACGATTTCCAGATTCGGACGTTCGCAGATGATGCGGAACACGTTACGGCCAATGCGGCCGAAACCATTGATACCTACTTTAATCTTTTCCATATTGGTTTGTGTTTAGATGTTGTTCTTTAACAATGAAGCTGCAAAAATACGATTTCTAAAGAAAACTTCGGCCGTTTTTCACTATTTTTGCAAAATCTATTTTTCAATTATGTCCGAAACGTTTAAATCACAAGCCTTGGAGGCCAATCTGGAGCAGACCAGATACAAAGATATCTTCATCCCTGAGGAACACCAACAGTTTATTGCCCTTTCGGCCAAATACTTTGGCATAAACAAAAGAGCCAAGGAATGTATCACAGAATATCACCATCCCTTATCTAACCATACCTTCGTCACTGAGGAGCTGCGCAAGATGCTCATGGACGATTTCTGGTTCTATACCCGCGATGACATTCCGGCCGACGCTTTGCACATCCCATTGGAGATGATGCATAGCCTGTTGAAGCCCGAAGTGGCAGCCAAATTGCGTCTCAATGTCATCATCACTTTGATGGAGTTCGCCAATAAGGTCATTTCAGAGTCGCAAAAGCATACTGAATTGATCACTTTGGTCTTCGATATCTTGAACGATGCCTTTGAAAGCAACAAGGACATCTACATCTTGGCCACCAAGCATGCCGGCCGCTACCTCGACAAGGTGGCGAATGACGAGCGTTTCAACGCACCGGCCTGCGCTTTGCTCCGTAGGATGCTGCAAGAGAACTACCGCTATTGGCAAGAGACCTCGCAGGTAGAAAACTGGGTGGAGAGCAAGAAGTCGTTGCTCGCAGATGAGGAAATCCAAAAGGTTTGTGAGGAGATAGGCAAACCCTATTTTGAACATTTGAATGGTGATTTGGAAGCGGCCGATACATGGGCCAAGCTTACTGATTTGCCCCATTTTGAGCAGATAGCCAAGCGTTTCTCTGAATCGGAGAAAGCCTTCCCGCATTTCATCACCAAGTTCCACTACGTCTTCTTTCTCCTGCATCTGCCAGGCATGGAAAACCAGCGTGAGCGCCTTATTTGGAACATGGATCGTATGATGCGCGATGCCGTCGACGAGATGCCGCAGGAGGAGCTGATACCCTTCATCGACACCATCTTTGACCTCGCCGAGGAACTCCGTGCTGACTACATGTCGGCCGTACTCGACTTCCAACTTACACTAGGACTGAAGATT
Organism: Bacteroidales bacterium; assembly: GCA_017539045.1. Classification (GTDB taxonomy): domain Bacteria; phylum Bacteroidota; class Bacteroidia; order Bacteroidales; family F082; genus Limimorpha. The sequence goes on along the minus strand of JAFYHS010000042.1, from coordinate 3,732 downwards.
ATCGACGTTGACCAGACCGAGCAGAAGGAGATCGTCAACTACTTTGAGAAAAAACTCATCGCTTTCGGCTTCGTTACGCCAGGCAACGTGTTTGTGGGCGAAGATTGGCAACTCTCGGTTGACGAAAACCATATCAAGAACATCCGCGTTTGGCTGGAGTTGATAGAGCATGCAACAGCACCAATGGACAAGCTGCTCTCCGCCTTGATTGTCAATTTGAAGTTGGGTGGCATCTTCCTTAGTGATACCGACCTCTTCCAGCGCGAGATCACCAAGGTTCTGAACTCCAACATCACGCCATACTATAAGAAGGTGAAACAGCTGACGCGCATCTTCCCCGTCTATTTCAACGAAATTGGCGCCGAGGGCGAGATCCGTAACGTGACCACCAACATGGATGAGATTTCAGGGCGTCAGGACAAATTGGTGCATTTCCTTCGTAAACAGGTGCATACCGAGAGTAACAACACACTTATTGGCTTGACTTTCGATGTGTTCAAGTTCTGGAGCGATGGCAACCTCGACTTGCTGAAGCCCATTTTGCCTAACAATGTCTTTGAGAGTATCGACAAGGAAAGCACTTGGTTTGTGCCTATCCACAATCTCGTTCAGACCATGTGCGAGATATCCTGCCTTAACCCCGAGGATGTACTGATGCTTTCGCGCGATGACTTCGAGAACCTCATCGGTTCCGCAGCCCGACGCCTCGAAATGGAGGACGGCCTGTATCAACGCGAGCGTGCCCGCTTGATGGACACCCGCGACCTTTATGCCTACCTTCGAGAAAAATATAGCTTCGAGTCGGTCAATATCTTCAGCTCGTTGCGTAGCTTCCCCTTTATTCCCGATGAGGAAATCGACAAGTTCGAGAAGGTGTACAAGGCCAAGGATTTCGGTAAGTCGCTGACCATGATCTATGCCTTCATGGACAAGCTTAAGAGCGTGATCTTCAGTCCCGAACAAAGTGAAGGATGGGAGAATATCTACCACAAGCGCCATATCGCCATCGGCATCCCGTCGATGTATGGCACCTATCGTGAGAACAAATTCGAAGCCATGGGTTTGACCTTCCGTCTCGAACGTGTGGCCACCCAACTCATGGAAAAAGTGGTGCAAAGCATCAACCTAGAGTATATCTCGGAACGCACCCTGAACCAAATCTATAGGATCCTTGAATATTTCCGCAACGGTCTCGAACTCGATGGCATCACCAATCAGAGCTTAAACCAAAAACTCGACATGTTGCGCTATTCGCTGACTTCGCGCAGCTTCTCCTTTGGACAATATATCAACATCTTCCAGTTCATCGCGGAAGACGTCCGCCGCATCATCATCAAGTATTTCCTTAAATCATATGAATATCCGTTGAAGATTGTCATCCCGCAACTCTTCGATCCAGAAGGGAAACTCAACGAACGCGAGACGACAGCCTTGATCAGCAAGAAATCGGAGGAGTTTCACCGAGACCTGCTCTCTGATGCCTTCTTGATGCAGCCTTTGGATAACTTCATCGGCCGCATCCTGGCATCGTTGCGCAACATGGAGACTACCCTCAACGAGAAGCTCATCAGCGACATCATGACCTACAACTCTGAGATGCTGATCAGCCCGTTTTGGGAGAGGACGCCCAAGATGGACAACCAAGTCTTCATCGGTAACAAGGCCAACAACCTGAAGAACCTTTACCTGCACGGCATGCCTGTGCCTCCTGGGTTCGTCATCACCACTGAGACCTTCCGCCGCAACGAGACCATCAACACCATCCCCGAGCTACGCACCGAGATTCACGGTATGATACGTAAGCATATCGAAGAACTGGAACGCATCAGTGGTCGTAAGTTCGGTAATCCTGAAATGCCGCTGCTTGTTTCGGTGCGTTCGGGAACGGCCATCTCCATGCCAGGTGCGATGGACACCTTCCTCAATGTTGGTCTTAACGACGAGCAGGTGGAAGCCATTGCCGCTGACCCCGCCAAGGCGTGGGCCATCTGGGACTCGTACCGCCGTTTCCTGCAAAGCTGGGGCATGGCCAAAGGCATCGAACGCGATGTGTTCGACGACGAGATCAACGCCTTCAAGCAGAAGAACAACGTGAAGGTGAAGGCCGATTTCAGCATTGATCAGATGCGTGAGGTGGCACAATCCTATAAGCGTATCCTCGCCGATCATGATGTGGCCTTCGAACAGGACTCGTTCAAGCAACTCATCGAATGTGTCAATATGGTCATCGAGTCGTGGAACTCCGAGCGTGCCTTGGCCTATCGTCGCCATCTCGGCATCTCCGAGAATTGGGGCACCGCGGTCATCGTACAACAGATGATCTTTGGTAACCGCAGTGAGACCTCGGGCACTGGTGTGGTGTTCACTCAGAACCCTCACCGTGAACGTCCAGGTGTGCATCTATATGGCGACTTCACCATGCGTAGCCAAGGTGAAGATATTGTTGGTGGTTTGGTCAAGCCCCTGCCTATCGGTGAGACCCAGCGCAAGGCTGCCGGACTGGAAGGTCCGTCAATGCAGACTTTGCTGCCAGATATTTACAAGAAGATTTATTCCATCGCTGTTGAGCTTACCGAGAATCTCGGCTACAGCCCTCAGGAGATGGAGTTCACCTTCGAGAGCGACAATCCCGAGGATTTCCACATCCTGCAGATTCGCGACCAAGACCTCAAGACCGAAGAGGAGAAGACTGCCTTTGTGCAGTCGCCCGACGAGATGCACCAGCTTGGCCATGGTATGGGCATAGGAGGCGGTGCCATGAACGGTTTGGCTGCATTCAATGCCAACCAAATCAAGACGTTGCGCGAACAGCATCCTGATAGTCAAGTCATCCTCGTTCGTCCCGACACCGTTCCCGACGACATCGGTATGATCTTCGACTGTGATGGCCTGTTGACGGCTCGTGGCGGTGCCACTTCACATGCTGCGGTCACCGCAGTGCGCCTGGGCAAGGTGTGTGTGGTGAGTTGCGATGGCCTCGAAGTCGATGTCGACGATGAGTTTGGCCAACTCAATGGCCATCCGCTGAAGATGGGCGACAAAATCGCCATTGACGGTAATCTTGGACTTGTTTATCTCGGTCATTATCAGACCGAAAAGATGAAGCTGGGGAAAGGCTATAATTATTGACTGTCATGGCCAAGCATAACGAATTAGGAAAACTCGGAGAGGAGATAGCCGTACATTATCTTATAGGGAAAGGCTATGAGATTGTGGAGCGCAACTGGCACAATACCCATAAGGAGATTGATATCATCGCCAAGAAGGGTAAGGAGTTGGTTATTGTCGAGGTGAAGACACGACAATCAGATGAATATGGGGAGCCTGATGCTGCTGTCACGCGGCAGAAACAATCTCGTTTGATATCTGCAGCCAACGCCTATCTTTTCGAAAAAAAGCTGGATCTTGGCACGCGTTTCGACATTATTTCGATAGTTTTTCAGGAAGAAGACCCCATTATTAACCATATTGAAGACGCCTTTTTGCCCTGATTTCTGCTTTTTATTATATTAATAAGGTGCTAATTAGTGCTTGTTTTTCTTCATCAATCAACTTTTTCTAGCTAATATTCAATCACATACGAAAAATTTTGAAAAAAGATGAAAAAAGTGCTTGCCAATTCGGGAAAAGGTAGTACTTTTGCACCCGCTTTCGGAAGGAACGAGGGGGAGAAAAGAGGGGATGCGGAAGCGAGAGTTCTTTGAAAGTCTGAGGCCAGCACAAGACCAGCGC
>JAFYHS010000023.1 GCA_017539045.1 Bacteroidales bacterium | reverse complement strand
GCATCGCCATATTTTTCTTTGATGACCAGCAGTTCGTCCTTGATGATCTGGAACTGCAATTCCTCATTCTGTAGAATTTCGTGGAAATGCTTGATGCGTTCGTGGATTTCGTCCAACTCGTCCATGATCTTCTTGATCTCGAGGCCGGCCAACTGACCGAGGCGGTAGGCCACGATGGCGCTGGCTTGCGGGTCGTCGAAGCCGAACTTGTCCATGATGGCTTGCTTGGCTTCGGGCGTGCCGCCCTTACAGGCACGGATGGTGGCGATGATCTCGTCGACGATGTCGATGGCGCGGGCCAGACCTTCCAAGATGTGGGCACGGTCTTCGGCTTTCTTCAGCTCGAAACGCGTGCGGCGCAGGATGATCTCATGACGGTGGGCCACAAAGTGCTCAATCAGCTGCTTGAGGTTCAAGGTATAGGGACGGCCGTTGACCAAAGCCACGTTGTTCACGTTGAACGAGCTCTGCAGCGGAGTCATCATGAACAGCTTGTTCAAAACGATGTCAGGGTTGGCGTCGCGCTTCAGTTCGTACACCACGCGGATACCTTTTCTGTCTGACTCATCGCGGATGTCGGCCAGGCCTTCCAGCTTCTTCTCGTTGACGAGGTCTGCGGTCTTCTTGATCATCTCGGCCTTGTTGACCTGATAAGGAATGGAAGTGGCGATGATGCGCTCATGACCGTTGTGTTCCTCGAAGTGGGTCTCGCCGCGAAGGACGATGCGTCCCCTACCCGTCTCAAACGCCTCGCGCACGCCTTCGTAGCCGTAGATGACACCGGCAGTCGGGAAATCGGGAGCCTTGATGTATTGCATCAGCTCCGGCGTGGTGATTTCGCGGTTGTCGATATAGGCGATGATGCCGTCGACGCATTCGCTGAGGTTATGGGGAGCCATGTTGGTGGCCATACCCACAGCGATACCGTTGGTACCATTCACTAATAAGGTAGGAATCTGGGTAGGCAGCACGGTAGGCTCCTGCAGCGAGTCGTCGAAGTTGTTCTGGAAGTCGACGGTATCCTTGTCGAGGTCGTCGAGCATCTCTTCAGCGATCTTCTGAAGGCGCGCCTCGGTGTAACGCATGGCGGCGGGGCTGTCGCCGTCCACCGAGCCGAAGTTACCTTGGCCGTCGACCAAAGGATAACGCAGTGACCAGCTCTGGGCCATACGCACCATAGCGTCGTAGACCGACGAGTCGCCGTGCGGGTGGTACTTACCGAGCACCTCACCGACGATACGGGCCGACTTCTTGTAGCCGCTTCGTGAGGTGACACCCAATTCCTTCATGCCGTAGAGCACACGACGGTGCACGGGCTTGAGGCCGTCGCGCACGTCGGGCAAGGCACGCGAGATGATGACCGACATCGAATAGTCGATGTAAGCCGACTTCATCTGGTTTTCAAGATTAACCTTGATAATTTTTTCTCCTGAGAGTTCTTCAGGCATTTCTTCCTGATTTTCAGGATTGTTGATATTGTTTTCGTCCATTTTCTGGTTCTATTTTTCGCTTTTACAAATAAGGGTGCAAAGATAGGGAAATTTTCGATACCTTTTTAAAATAATGTGGATTTTGTTGTTTTGGCGTGTTTGCGGGGATTGAAATCGCCCAAACTTCGATAGATTACCGATTTTCCACTTGTAAACTTCGATAGATTACAAGTTTTTCTCGCTTAAACTACGATAAATGTACTGCCATACGCCTCGCACAGGTTTTGGGTCAACACGTCTGCGGTTGTGGTCATAAACGAGGCCACCGTGCCTGAGGCAAAACCAATGCTGAAGTTGCCGCCACGGGCCCAAGTGGATGCACCGCCTAAGATGCCGTGGGCATCGTAAGCAATCGTGATGCTTGATGGCTGATAATATGTTTGGCACGTGTACATTAGTCTATCAGTTGTTCCTCCCGAAAGAACGCTTCCATATCAGCCACAAACCTGTCTTTGTCGAAATCGGTCACTTTTTTTGGCATTTTCAAGACGTGAAGAAACTCAATGATGGATTGAGCGACGATTTTCTTTGCCTCTTCTTCCGTAGCCTTACTCATTATTGAGTAATCTAGCTTTAGCTCGCATTCAAAAGTTCTTTCGAACTTACATAGACGGCCATCGATTATCGTTTCTTCGTATTCGATATATTTAGGTCTTCTCGGTTTGAGAAAAGACTCAAAGTCTGGTAATACACAAATAAAGCTAATATAGAACGTATAAATAGAGGTACCATAATCATGCTCTTTGATACGACAATTCAGGTTATCCGAAAACAATTTAAGTGTTGTGGTATTATTAATTGATAAATTTGTGGCAATATAACCAATTGAAATATTCATATTGTTTTGTTTATTGTTTCTATTCTATCTGAAAATGCGGTTCCCAGGGGGAAGATGTCCGTTATTTATGAAATAGGCATTTATCATTAGCTTTTCTTGAGTTAGTATTTGTTTTTGAGTTCCAAAATAAACAGGATGAATTTCTAAACCTTTACCTTTTAAAACGAGCCCTCTTTCGCATTGCAAATGCTGATATCCAAAACGGTTGGCTTGGAATCACGTCAGCCAGTTCGCGGCAGAAACCACTTGTATTGTCCCGTTTTCCGTTGAGATAGTCTTTTCGCTATCCAAAGTAATCAGTGTCATACGATTGCATCCCAATGCTTTTGAGGCATCCTTCAAACCTTTCACCTCCCGACGCTCGGTTTTCGGATGGGAGATGTCGTAAGAGACCTGAACCAATTCTTGCACCTTGCCATCCTTTGCAACCACAAAATCCACCTGCCTTTCACGGCTTTTATAGTAAAACACATCGGCGAACTCAGGTTTGGTCCTTCTAAGCAACTCAACAAGGACGACATTCTCCAATCGCCAACCCAAGTTTTCTGTAGCCAACGTGCCCTCTTTGTCGGTGGCAAAGGCTGTATCAACCACATAGACTTTTTCATTCAACACGCGTTCGGCACTTTTGAAGGAGAACCTATTCACCCCGATGAGCAGGAAAGCTTGTTTGAGATAAGAATAATAGTTTTCTGCCGTATGATCCGAAATCCCAAACAAAGAAGCCACTTTGGATGCCACAAACTCCTGACAGTAATTGTCAGACAAATAGGTTGCCATTCTTCTCAGTACCTCCACATGCCTCAACTTGAACCGTTTGGCAATGTCTTTCTTAATAATGGAGTCCATCAGGCCTTGGATATACTCACGTTTGTCGGTCTCGTTGAATAATTCAGGGAATCCACCACCTTGCATATATTCCTCTAACACTTTAATCCTCAATGCCTTTGCTTTTGTTGTCAGGGATTGCGTATCGACATTCTTCATTTTGCAGTATTCGGCAAAAGAAAAAGGATAAAGTTCGACTTTATGATGTCTACCCGTAAGGTGTGTAACCAATTCGTTACTGAGCAATTTGGCATTCGATCCCGTCAGGAAGATATGCATTCCTTTTCTGAGCAGCCTATTGACAAACAGCGGCCACCCTTCGATGTTTTGTATTTCATCAAGAAACAGATGCTTGAAGTCGCCATAGATGCGATAAAGGACATCAAGGACGGTATTCAGGTCCTCTGTCGTCAATGTAGTCAACCGCTCGTCGTCAAAATTGACGTAGGCATAATTGACTCCTGACTGTTGCAAAACCTTGTAACACAGGATAGACTTACCACTTCTTCTCACTCCAATAACCACCTGGGCAAGACGGCTGTCGAGATGAAGTCGAGGCTCTTCATAACGACTGATTAATGTTGTCAAGTCGGTGTCCTTGAGCTCTTCTTGCTGGTCAAGCAGTATTTCTTTCAGCGTTTGAGCGTCCATAATAAGGCTGTTTTTACGCTGCAAAAATACATAAACTTCGATAGATTGCAAGTTTTTTACTCATAAAGTTCGATAGATTACTGTTTTTTTACTTATAAACTTCGATAAATTACTAGTTTTTATTGCTTATACTTCGATAGATCACAATAAAAAATCTGACTTTGGCACTGGCGCGGCGCGGTTTTTGTTTGTACCTTTGCACTCTGAACGAATCAGACAAGTGAAAAGTTGGTTTTTTTATTAAAGTATTGAAAATTAACGAATTATAACTATATGGATGCAAAATTCTCACCCCGCGTTCGTGCCATTTTGTCACTTAGCCATCAGGAAGCGCAACGTTTGGGCAACGCTTACGTCGGGTTGGAGCACCTTTTTTTGGGCATGTTGAAGGAAGGCGGCAGCAGCGCCATCAAGATTTTGGAGAACCTCAACCTGAACATCGAAGTATTCTCGAAGAAACTGGAAGCCTCGGTGCGCACCGCTACTAGCAACACCAGCCAAGTGCTGGCCTTGCCGCTGACCAAGCAGGCAGAGCGCGTGCTGAAGTTCACCTATATCATCGCCAAGGAGTTCCATTCGGACATCGTCCGCTCCGAGCACCTCATGCTGGCCATTTTGCACGAGAAGAACAACATCATCTCGCAAAACCTCGAGTTTGAAGGCATCAACTACGACAACTTCAAGCAGGAGCTGCTGCGCTTCACGGCCGAAAACAGCGACCCGCAAGAGTCGGCACCTGAAGAACAACAAGGTTATGCTTCCAACATCTTCAATGATGATGACGAGGAGGAAGAAGACGACCTGATGAACGAAATCCGGCCGCAACCCGAGAAGCCTAAGAAGACAAGCAACATCAAGAGCAAGACTCCGGTGCTCGACAACTTCGGCCGCGACCTCACCAAAGCCGCTGAAGAGAACCGCCTCGACCCCATCGTGGGCCGTGAGCGCGAGCTCGAGCGCATCGCCCAGATCCTCAGCCGCCGCAAGAAGAACAACCCCATCCTCATCGGTGAGCCTGGCGTGGGCAAGTCGGCCATCGCCGAAGGCCTGGCCATCCGCATCGTGCAGCACCGCGTGCCGCGCACCTTATTTAATAAGCGCGTTGTGATGCTCGACATCGGCTCCATCGTGGCCGGCACCAAATACCGTGGCCAGTTTGAGGAACGCATCAAGGCCATCCTCAACGAGTTGGAGAACAACCGCGACATCATCCTCTTCGTCGACGAGATCCACACCCTCGTCGGCGCAGGCAACGCCAATGGCTCGCTGGATGCCAGCAACATGTTCAAACCTGCCTTGGCGCGTGGCGAGTTGCAGTGCATCGGATCCACCACCTTGGACGAATACCGCCAGTACATCGAGAAAGACGGCGCCTTGGAACGCCGCTTCCAGAAGATCCTCGTCGAGCCTACCACGCCCGCCGAGACCATCGAGATCCTGAATAACATCAAACCGAGATACGAAGACCATCATTTGGTCACCTACACGCCCGAGGCCATTGAAGCCTGCGTGAAGCTCACCGACCGTTACCTCAGCGACCGTCACCTGCCCGACAAGGCCATCGACGCCTTGGATGAGGCTGGTGCGCGCGTACACATCAAGAACATTGACGTGCCGAGCGAGATCACTGAGTTGGAAAGCCGTCTCGACGCCGTGCGCAAGGACAAGAAAGCCGCCATCGCCGAGCAGAAGTTCGAAGAGGCGGGCATGTACCGCAACGAAGAGGTGAAGCTTATGGCACAGCTCGAAGACGTCAAGAAGGCATGGGAGGACAACGCGGTGGCGCACCGTCAGCCTGTGACCGAGCAAAATGTCGCCGAGGTCGTCGCCATGATGACCGGTGTACCCGTGCAGCGCATCGCCAAGAACGAAGGCGACCGCCTGATGCACATGGAGACCGAGTTGGCGGGCACCGTCATCGGCCAGGACGAGGCCATCAAGAAAGTGACCCGCGCCATCCGCCGCAACCGTGCCGGACTGAAAGACCCGAACAAGCCCATCGGCTCATTCATCTTCCTCGGCCCCACGGGCGTCGGTAAGACCTACCTCGCCAAGGTGCTGGCCAAATTCCTCTTCGATAGCGAGGATGCCCTCATCCGCATCGACATGAGCGAATACATGGAGAAGTTCGCTGTGTCGCGCCTCGTGGGAGCGCCTCCCGGATATGTGGGCTACGAAGAAGGCGGCCAACTCACCGAGAAGGTGCGTCGCAAGCCCTATTCCATCGTCTTGCTTGACGAGATCGAGAAGGCACACCCCGATGTGTTCAACCTGTTGCTCCAAGTCCTCGACGACGGTCAGCTGACCGACAGCCTGGGTCGCAAGGTCGACTTCAAGAACACCATCATCATCATGACCTCCAACATCGGCTCACGCCAGCTGAAGGACTTCGGTCAGGGTGTGGGCTTCGGCACGCAGGCCAAGCTCAACTCGAAGAACGAGTACTCGCAAAGCGTCATCGACAACGCCTTGAAGCGCACTTTCGCCCCCGAGTTCCTCAACCGCGTCGACGACGTGGTGATGTTCAACGCCTTGGATAAGAACGATATCCGGAAGATCATCGGCATCGAGATCCGCGAGGTGGTGAAACGCGTCGAAGAGATGGGCTACAAGATCGAAATCACAGACAAGGCCATGGACTTCCTCGCCGAGAAGGGCTGGGACGAGCAATATGGTGCCCGTCCGCTGAAGCGTGCCGTCCAGAAGTACGTGGAAGACGTGCTGGCCGAAGCCATCATCTCGTCCAACCTCCACATCGGCGACACCATAAGCATCGACATGGCCGAAAACGGCGAGGAGACACTAGTCAACATCATCCCGAACGAGAAAAAAGTCCTAAACGAAGCCAAAGAAGAAGCCAAAGTCTGATGAACTACGACTTCAAGAAAAATATCAGCAGCAAGATCTTTAAGGTCATCGCCTACGCCAGCGCAGAGTTGGGCTACAAGACCTACGTCATCGGCGGCTACGTGCGCGACATCCTGTTGCACCGCCCGTCCAACGACATCGACGTGGTCACCGTGGGCAGCGGCATCACGCTGGCCAAGAAGGTCGCCTCCCTCCTGCCCGGCCACAAAGAAGCCAAGTATTACGGCGCTTTCGGCACGGCCATGATCCGCTTCGATGGCATGGAAGTCGAGTTTGTGGGCGCTAGGAAAGAGTCGTATGACCGCAACAGCCGCAAGCCCGTGGTGGAAAATGGTACTTTGGAAGACGACATCAGCCGCCGCGACTTTACCATCAATGCCATGGCCATCAGCCTCAACGCAGAGGATTTCGGCACCCTCATCGACCGCTACAACGGCATGGGCGATATGGAAGAGCTGCTATTGAGGACACCTTTGGACCCCGACATCACTTATTCCGACGACCCGCTTCGCATGATGCGCGCCGTGCGTTTCGCTTCACAGCTGAAGTTCTACATCGAGCCTGAATCGTTTGAGGCCATCAAACGCAATGCCCAACGCATCAAGATCGTCTCGATGGAGCGTGTCACCGAGGAGCTGAACAAGATCATCCTCTCGCCGAAGCCTTCCATCGGCTTCAAACTGTTGGATGAAAGCGGCTTGTTGAAGCTCATCTTCCCCCAACTCTCCCAGCTGAAAGGCGTCGAGGTGGTGCAAGGCCGAGGCCACAAGGACAACTTCCTGCACACTTTGCAGGTGCTCGACCAGGTTGCCGAGAAGAGCGACGACCTCTGGCTGCGCTGGGCTGCCTTGCTGCACGACATCGCCAAGCCTCAGACCAAGCGCTGGGAAGATGGCACGGGTTGGACCTTCCACGGGCACGAGTTCAAAGGCTCCAAGATGGTGCCCAAGATCTTCGCCGCCATGAAGCTGCCCTTGAACGAAAAGATGAAATACGTGGAGAAGCTCGTGCTCCTTCACCTCCGCCCCATCGTGTTGGCTGAAGACATCGTCACCGACAGTGCCGTGAGACGGCTCTTGTTTGACGCTGGCGACGACATCGACGACCTCATGTTGCTCTGCAATGCCGACATCACCTCGAAGAATGAAGAGAAGGTGAAGAAGTTCCACCATAACTTCGAAATCGTTCAGGAGAAGCTGAAAGAAATCGAAGCCAAGGACCACCTGCGCAACTGGCAGCCGCCCATCGACGGCATCGCCATCATGGAGACCTTCGGCATCCCCGAGGGTCGCGAGGTCGGCGTCATCAAGAACGCCATCCGCGAGGCCATACTCGATGGCATCATCGGGAACAACTTCAGCGAGGCGTATGCCTTTATGAAGGAAGAAGGACAAAAACTAGGCCTCAGCGTGGTGAAGGAAATCCAAGAACCTATTGTGGTGGCTAATAACGGGCCCGTGCCGAATAAAGTATGAAAACCTTAATCGTCATCGCTGGCCCCACTGCCTCAGGCAAGACCGCTTTTGCCATCAAAGTGGCCAAAGCGTTGAACACCGTCATCCTCTCCGCCGACAGCCGACAATTTTATAAGGAGATGAGCATTGGCACGGCGGCTCCTACTGAAGAAGAGCTGAGTCAAGCCAAGCATTACTTCGTGCACCACATCAGCATCGAGGACAAATACGACGTGGCCGACTACGAACATGATGCCATCCAACTCTTGGACGAGCTCTTCAAGACCCATGACGCCGTCGTCATGACGGGTGGATCCGGCCTCTTCATCGACGCGGTGTGCAACGGCATCGACGCCATGCCCGACGTGGAGCCCGAAATCCGTGAGAAAGTAGAGAAACTGTACCAAGACGAAGGCTTGCATGGCATGCAAGAGGTCTTGCAGCGCCTCGACCCCGACTATTTCGCCATCGTCGACCAGCAGAACCCACGCCGCCTGCAACGCGCCCTGGAGGTGTGTTTCCAAACCGGGAAGCCGTTCTCTTCCTTCCGTAGCGGCAGCACCGTCAAGCGCGACTTCGACATCAAGAAATACGCCATCTTGTGGGACCGTCAGCAACTCATCAAGCGCATCGACCGTCGTGTGGACATGATGATGGAACAAGGGTTACTCGACGAAGCCAAGGCGCTTTATCCCAAACGGGATCTAAACGCCCTCAACACCGTTGGATACAAAGAGCTTTTTGCTTATTTCGACGGGCAATGCACGCTCAAAGAGGCCGTGGAGCAAATCAAGATCCACACGCGGCAATATGCCAAACGGCAGATGACTTGGTTGAGGAAAGATAACAGCTACCGGTGGATCATGCCGGAAGACTTTGATAGTACCGTATCAGTCCTTCGGCAGGGGCTTGCATGATTTCGCCTATGGCGAGGCCATGATCGGAAAGGCTTTCTTTCAGGATGTCCTGGAAATGGAAAGCCACGGATCCAATAAAGCTTACCTTTAATGACCTACTGGCATTGTTACGGATGACAAAAGTCTCGATAAAAGCGTTGAAACAACGTTTCACCAAGTCATGCATAAAAGGATGCGCTTGGTTTTCGCCCGCGAACTTGGCGAAGGTGGCCAGATACTTCGATGGCTGTACCTCATGATACAGTCGCTGGATGAACGCCTTCACATCCAAATGATACTCCGCATCGAATTGCATCCGCAATTCCTCGGGCATGAAGCCATAGAAATAGGCACGTACCACTTCCCTGCCGATGTGCATCCCACTGCCTTCGTCACCAACCAGATAGCCCAGTGACACCGCCTTTTCCGTGATCGTCTCGCCGTCGTAAAGGCATGCGTTAGAACCCGTCCCGAGGATACAGGCGATGCCTTTCTCATGGCCTAACACAGCATGACAGGCCGCCATCAAATCATGGGTAACATGGATTTCGGCATAAGGAAAACGCTCTAGTAGGACCTCCTGAATCAGAAGGCAGTTCTGCTCGTTGCCACAGCCCGTGCCGTAATAATGAATAAAATGGATTCCGTCGGGTAAAGACAGGCCATGACACATGTCTACCAAGCATTGCCTCTCTGCGTAATTTGGGTTGAAGCCTTCGGTATAGAAACGCTCCTTGACATTGTTTCCGTCAAGGAGAATCCATTCCATTTTGGTCGAACCAGCATCGATAATGAGCCTCATAGGTGCATAATTTTGTGCAAAAATAAGGAAAACTGCGTAAAACCGAATATTTTTAATAGTTTTGCAGCCCAATTGCGGCCCTTCGACAGGCTCAGGGACCTCAACTTGTTGAACAAACCAATAAAACAAAGACATGAGAAAATGGCGCATCGAAGACTCCGAAGACCTTTACAACGTAAAAGGATGGGGAGGAAACTATTTTTCCATTAATGATAAGGGTCACATGGTCGTGACACCCAAGGAAGGCTGTGCCTCGGTCGACCTACCCGAACTCGTTGACGAGCTGTCGCTGAGAGACGTCTCGGCACCTATGCTGATACGTTTCCCCGACATCCTCGACGACCGCATCAACAAGATCGACTCCTGCTTCAAGGAGGCCGCCAAGGAATACGAGTTCCATGGACAGAACTTCGTGGTGATGCCCATTAAGGTGAACCAGATGCGTCCTGTGGTTGAAGAGATCGTGAGCCACGGCAAGAAGTGCAACATCGGTCTGGAAGCCGGCTCCAAGCCCGAGCTCCATGCCATCATCGCCCTGGGCACCGACTCCGACTCCCTCATCGTTTGCAATGGCTACAAGGATGAGGAGTTTATCGAACTCGCCTTGCTCGCCCAGAAGATGGGCCGTAAGATCATCATCGTCATCGAGAAACTCAACGAGCTGAAGACCACGGCTAAGATCGCCCGTCGTCTGAAGGTCACGCCCAACCTCGGCGTGCGCATCAAATTGGCCAGCTCAGGTGCAGGCAAATGGGAAGAATCGGGTGGCGACGGCAGCAAGTTTGGTCTCACCTCTTCCGAACTCCTCGAAGCCCTCGATTTCCTCGAGGAACACGACATGAAAGACTGCCTGAAGCTCGTGCACTACCACATCGGCAGCCAGGTCAGCAAAATCAAGAAAATCAACGTGGCCTTGCGTGAGGCGGCACAGTTCTACGTGCAACTCTACAAGATGGGCTACCATATCGAATACGTCGACATGGGCGGCGGCCTCGGCGTTGACTACGACGGCACCAGCTCCAGCAGCGCCAGCTCGGTCAACTACAGCATCCAAGAGTACGCCAACAACGCCATCTACACCATCGTAGATGCCTGCGACAAAAACGAACTACCCCACCCCAATGTCATTTGTGAGTCGGGTCGTGCCCTGACGGCGCACCACTCCGTGCTCATCTTCGAGGTGCTGGAGAAGACCTCGTTGCCCGAATGGGACGACAACGAAGAGCCTGAGGAAGACGACCACGAGCTCATCAAGGAACTCTACGATTCGTGGGATGAACTCACCAAGAGTTCTTCACTCGAAATCTGGCACGACGCCCAAGAAATCCGTGAGGAAGCGCTCAACCTGTTCAGCCTCGGCTTGCTCGACCTCAAGTCGCGCGCCAAGATCGAACGTCTGTTCTGGAGCATCGCCCGTGAGGTGAACCACATCGCCAACAGCCTGAAGCGCGTGCCCGAGGACTTCACCTCATTGCCGAAGCTTTTGGCCGACAAATACTTCTGCAACTTCTCACTGTTCCAGTCACTACCCGACCTCTGGGCCATCGACCAGCTCTTCCCCATCATCCCCATCCAACGTTTGGATGAGAACCCGACGCATTTGGCCACGCTGCAAGACATCACCTGCGACAGCGACGGTAAGATCACCAACTTTGTTGCCAAGTCGACCCAGCACACCATCCCGCTGCATGGCTTCAGCGACAAGGAGCATTACTACATCGGAGTGTTCCTTGTGGGAGCCTATCAAGAGATTTTGGGCGACTTGCACAACTTGTTTGGCGACACCAACGCCGTGCACGTCTCGGTTGACGAAAAAGGCTACTACATCGACCAAGTCATCGACGGTGAGACCGTGGCCGACGTGCTGGAATACGTGCAATACAGCCCGAAGAAACTCGTCCGCACAGTGGAGACCTGGGTCACCAAGTGCGTCAAGGAAGGTAAGATCAGCGTTGAAGAAGGCAAGGAATTCCTCTCCAACTACCGCTCAGGGTTGTACGGATATACCTATCTGGAGTAATCAAAAAAAAGAGCCGCGGTTGCGGCTCTTTTTTTTAAGCGAACATCTTCTCGATGACGTCCTTATACTTGTTGGTGATGACCTTACGTTTGGCTTTCAGCGTCGGCGTGAGCAAGCCATTGGCAATGCTCCACTCGTCGGCGAGCAGCACGTGTTTCTTGATCTTCTCTGTCTCGCCCAAGCCCTTGTTCAGCTCATTCACCTCCTTGGCGAAGCGCTTGAGCACCTCAGGATTCTGGATCATCTCTTCGTTGGTGGTGTAAGGAATCTTCTCCTCGGCACACCATGCCTTCAGGTCGGAGAAGCTCGGGATAATGAGAGCGCCAGCAAACTTTTGGTTCTCACCCACCACCAGGATCTGCTCAATCAGTTTGGAGGAACAGAACTTGGCTTCGATGACATCGGGATTGATGTACTTGCCGCCCGAGGTCTTGAAGAGACTCTTGATACGTCCCGTAATCTTCAAGCGGTTGTATTGGTCGATCTCACCCATGTCGCCCGTGTGGAACCAACCCTCCTCGTCGATGACTTCCTTGGTCAGCTCGGGGTGTTTGTAGTAACCCATCATCACGTTATGGCCACGGCAACAGATCTCGCCATTGTCGTCAATCTTCACCTCGGTGCCTGGCAGCGGCTGACCCACATAGCCCACTTCACGACCATGAGGATTGCGGTTACTAACGGCGATAACGGGTGAAGTCTCGGTAAGACCATAGCCTTCGAAGACCGGCATCTTGATGGCCGAGAAGAAGCCTGCAATCTTTTGCGAGATGGCGGCAGCGCCCGACACGATGATATCGAAGTTCTCAGCACCGAGGTTGGATCTGATCTTGCTATAAACCAACTTATCGGCGATGCCCAACTTCCAGTCATAGAACCAATGGCGATTCACTGCGTCAATCTTATAGCGTTCACCAAGATGCAAGGCCCAGAAGAAAATAGCCCTGGCTATACCTTTCTGTTTCTTACCGGATTGGTAGATGGCGTCATAGAAACGTTCGAGCACACGGGGAACGGCACACATCATCGTAGGATGAATCTCACGCATGTCGTTGGCGATGGTGGCCAGGCTCTCGGCATAATAGATGGACATGCCACGATACTGGTAGCAGTAGATCAGTGCGCGTTCGTAGGCGTGGCATACAGGCAAGAAGCTGAAAGCCTTGTCAGAGCCATCGCTGATCGTGTAATGGAAGTTCGGGAATTGATTCATCAGGTTATGGTGCGAGAGCATCACGCCCTTAGGCGTGCCTGTCGTACCAGAAGTATAGATAATGGTGGCGCACTCCATCTCGTCGACAGCGGCCTTGCGGGTTGCCACTTCTTCGGCGTGCGGATGTTCCTTTCCAAGTTGGAGCAACTGGTCGAAATAAGGATACTTCTCTCTGTCGACCATGGTATAGACTAATTTCACATTCGGGGCATCCGGCAAGATGTTGGTCACTTTGTTCATCACGGAGAGGCCGTCGATGATCACCATCTTGGCATCGCAGTCGGCCAAGATGAAACGATAATCCTCCTCGCTGATGGTGGGGTAAACCGGTACGGTGATGGCGCCGACCTGGCTGATGGCCATGTCGAGCATGTTCCATTCGGGACGGTTGGTAAGGATCATGGCCACCTTGTCACCCTTCTCAATGCCTAACTCGATGAGGGCATAGCTCAGGATGTCGGATTGTTCCTTATAGGACTTGGAGCTGTAGTGCACCCATTGTCCGTTCTTTTTGCCTGCAAGGGCAATTTGCTGGTTGGGATACTTCTCCACATAATTGTCGAGAAGATCAAAGACTCTTTTAATTTCCATATCCAAAGAATTCTCGTTTCAATAGGGTTGCAAATATAGGAAAAATCTACTTATGCAACTATTTTAACACTGAAAACAAGCAATTTTTCACTTCAGTTAAATGCACAGGCAAACCAAGGCCGCCAGCACCATCAGCAAGGGGATAATCTTGCTACGGATGTTCTGCTCCTTGAACCCGAAGATGCCGTAGACAAACGACACGACGAGGCGCACGCCATAGAGGATAAGCGGGATGAGCACCACCACGGCAGCTTCTTGTTTGAGGCCGGTAAGGTAGATGACATCAGCCACGGTGACGAAGACAGCCATGGCCACAATGCCCCAACGCCATTCAAAGGGTTGCTCTTGGCGTTTCGGTACCCAGAAGAGGAGGAACAACACGGCCATCATGAGGAAGTCATAGATGGTGTACCACGCCTGAATGGTAGAGGGTGAGATGCTCTCCTTGCTGAGCAGGAACTTGTCGTAGACGCCACTCAAAGCCACGAGGACGGCCGAGCCAAGCAGCATATACACCCATTTGTTCGACTTGAATTGAATGCCTTCGAGTTTGCCCGATCGGTTCATGAAGTAGAACGATATGATGGCCAGGACCACACCCGTACCTTGTAGCCACGTCAGGCTCTCACGGAAAACACAAAACATCAAGATAACCGTGATGGCAGGACGCAACTGGTTGACAGGACCCACCACGGTGATGGGCAGGTGTTTCATGGCCGAATAGCTGAACATCCAGGAGCACAAGATAAGTGCGGTCTTGCCCATGATGAGCAGATGCTGCCTCGCCGTCAGCGGCTCGATATAGAGCTTCGACATGAAGTCACCTTCGAAGATGTAAGGCTTGAAATGTGACAACAGCACGAACGGCACAAACATGAGTCCGCTGATCAAGGTGCTATAGAAAAGGACAGGGATGATGGCATTATTGACGACAGTCTGTTTCTTGAAGATGTCGTAGAAGCCCAACAGGAAGGCTGAAATCAATGATAATACTACCCACATGGTAATTTGGTTTGGTGCGGCAAAAATAGCGTTTTTTGTTGAATTAACGAACCAAATCGATGTAGACTGGCAAATGGTCGCTGAAGCCTCCGAAATAACGTGGCCCGATGTAGGTTCGGAAGAGTTTCTTGCCGTGATAGGTCTCGTCGTCCTCGAGCATGAAGTCGGCATGGAAGATACGTGCGCTACCATTCTTATAATGCAGGCCCTCACCCTCCATCACGCCATCTGTGACGATGATCTGGTCGAAGATCTGCCAATCGGTTTGGTGCTTCAGTGTGCCTTCAAAGCCAAGGCCGTCGTTCTTGCCGAATAGGTTGATGAAACAGCCCTCCTCCTTTTCGCTAGGATGTCGCGCCCTCAACACGTCGTAAACGCTTGGGTCGGTGGGACAGTCGTTCAAGTCGCCCATCATGATGACCTTAGGCTGGTAACCTTCAGGCGCCGCGGCAACAATGGAGTCGACTTTTGCGCGCAGAATCGCTGCCGAACAGGAGCGTGAGCCCACCGTCTCCAACTCGCCGCTGTAACGCGATGGCCAATGGTTGACAAAGACGTGGATGGTATCGGCGGTTTGGGTCTGCCCTTCGACAGGTTCAGGGACCACCACGGAAATAAACTTCGAATAAAGGATATCCCTCGAATGATACGCCGTGTCCTCAGGGTTGTAATAGGGTATCACAGCGCTCTCCACCAGTTGGAAATGGTCAAGTGAATACACAATGGCGGGGTCGATGCCACGCTTATCGGGGCCTTCATAGAGCACCCAACGGTAGTTGTGCTTCTTCAAAGGCGTCTGCTCGAAAAGGGCACTCAACACATACTCGTTCTCCACCTCGCACATGCCAAGGATGCCCAAAGGACGGTTCTCCGACATGGCCAGGATGGCCTTATACATATTGTTGCGCTTTCGATAGAAACGGTTTTTCGTCCAATGCTGCATGCCGTCTTCAGTGAATGCATTGTATGCCCTAGTGCTGTCTACATAAGGGTCGAAGAAGTTCTCCATGTTCCAAAAGGCCACGCGGACGGGCTCGTTCTGCCCAAAAACTGTATTAGTAATCACAAAACACACAAAACCAAACAAAACAACCATCTTTATAGCAGTGTGGGAAAGCTGCCAACCGGCGGCTTTCCTGCGGCGACACGGTTGTGTAGCCGCAATGGTTCGCAAAGGAGTTTTGCCAGTTTTGTAGGTTTTGTGATAAATCTCCATAACTACACTTTTGTTTCCGCTGCAAATTTATAAATTGTTTTTATTTTTGCGCCATGAAATCGAAGATTGTCATCATCATGCTCTCCTTGTTTTTGGGCTTGTGTTCCATGCATGCCATGGGCCAAAACGCCCATTTCTGGGATGGCATCGAAGTCTTCGATGGGCCTACTGACGACAACCCCGTGTTGGCAGCGCAGTTGGATTTCTATTTCGACAAGATGGTCGCTCCCCTACCCGATTCCATCACCATTGAAATCGACAGCTTAGTAGAAAGGACAAGTTTCAACACGGACCTCCGTGATTTCATCCTTTGGCACCTTTTGAAGAAATACCGCCACCCCGAATACATGAGCCAAGACCAAGTGTTCGTCTACCTATATGACAACTATTTCTCTCGATTGGAAATCAGGGATCTGAATGCTGCTGATTTGGCATTGATACGCGACAAAGCCGAGACCCTTCGACGACTGGCCTTATTCAACCTTGCTCCCAATTTCGCAATAAACGATTCCGTTGACTTACATTCCGTTAAAAGCGATTACACAGTATTGTTTTTCTACGACCACGACTGCGGCTTATGTCAACTAGAGATGCAGGAATTAGATTCAGTTCGCATTGCGCATCCTGAAATCACAGTGCTGGCCATCGACATGAATACAAACGACGTTAGCGTTGACGCATTGTTCGGCCTCTATGACATCGAGGCCACACCGTTGATTTATGTCTTGGATGGTGAAAAACGGATTATAGCCAAAAAGATCCGTGCTAAGCAAATCCCTCTAATACTGCCTCCATCTCTGGAAGGGCAGCCGTAGCCTCCTCATACAATTTCCATTGCGCCCGTGTGCGTACCAGATTGTGGGTGGGATATTTGATCTTATAATAGGTGTTTCCATTGATGTAATCCGTTAGGAAACGCACCGCTTGCATGTATGGGAACAACGTTGCCGCGTATGGCAGGTTCTCCTTTTCAATTGGCAACAGGAATGACTTGGTGCCTTCCAAATAACCTTCCGCAAAGGATTTGAAGATCTCCATATTGAAATGGATGTTGTCCAAATCAGGATCGTCCTCGGCACCAGTGTTGGCCGCCGAACGCAGGAAGTCACCAAAGTCGGAGAAGACAAAACTCGGCATGATGGTATCCAAGTCAATGATGCAGAGCACATTGCCCTCCTTGTCGAAGAGCATGTTGTTCACCTTGGTGTCGCAATGGCAAATACGTTTCGGCAACTTGCCCTCTCGATAGAGTCGCTCGCCCAAACACATTCTTTCAGCCGCCTCTCTGATTTTGTCTACAAACTTCTGCACCTCCACCTCACACATCTGACCCACACGATCCTCGGAAACAGCGTCCTCCAACTGTTTCAGGCGGAACTCGATGTTATGGAAGTCGGGGATGATCTCCCCTATCGGCGCCTCCAGATCGGTCAGCAGCGACTCAAAATCGCCAAAGGAACGGCCCGCATAGTAGGCATTTTCTGGCGTGACAGCCTCGTAGGTGTAACTGTCGGCAATGAAGTCCATCACACGCCAATACTTCTCATCTTCATAGACATAGGTCTTGCCCGTGTCTGCTTTCAGAAAACGCAACACAAGGCGGTCGATGTCCTTAACACCTTGTCTCTCGTATTTCTGCCTGATGTGGTCGGTCACGGCCTCGATATTGTTTTGCAGCATCTCCACATCGGTGAAAACAGCGTTATTGATGCGTTGCAAGACATATTTCGGCTTGGACTCGCCTTTGACCATAATCTTATAGGTGTCGTTGATGAGTCCGTTGCCCAGCGGCTCGATGGCAGTTATAGCGTTGGCGTCGACGAAATGACCGGCGATGTTGTAAAGTGCGTCCATAGATGAAAATTTTTGCGAAGATAGGTATTTTTTCTATTTTTGCCTTCAAAATTAATACCTCAACTCATGAAAAACAAGTTTTTACACCTTATCATCGGCCTGTTTCTTCTGACCATGGCCACCGCCTGTGGCGAGAAGAACGAAGTCAAGGAAGTCCGCAAGGGCAACTACCGCATCGTCGACAACACCATCGTTTTCGACGAGCCGCAACGCATCGAAGGCCAAAAAAGCGTCCTTCAGTTCACTGTCGACCCCATCGAGAACGTCCGCATCGGCTTCATCGGCCTTGGCATGCGTGGCCCCGATGCCGTCGACCGCATGACCTACATTGACGGCGTGACCGTTGTCGCCCTATGCGACATCGAGCCCGACCGCGTGGAAGTTGTGCAGACCAATATCCTTGAGGCCAAGGGACTACCCCGTGCCGAAGCCTATACTGGTCGTGAGGCATGGAAGCAGCTCTGTGAGCGCGACGACATCGACCTCGTCTACATCTGCACCGACTGGAAGACCCACGTCCCCATGGCCGTCTATGCCATGCAACAAGGCAAGCACGTGGCCGTCGAAGTGCCTGCCGCCACCTCCATCGAAGAGTGCTGGCAACTCGTCGACGTGGCCGAACAAACACAGCGCCACTGCATGATGCTCGAGAACTGCTGCTACGACTTCTTTGAACTCACCGCTCTCAACATGGCCCAACAAGGCATGCTCGGTGAGCTCATCCATGGCGAAGGTGCTTACATCCACAACCTGGAGCCATTCTGGCACGAATACTACGAGAACTGGCGCCTTGAGTTCAACCAAAACCATGCGGGCGACGTCTATCCCACCCACGGCCTCGGACCCCTCTGTCAAGCCTTCAACATCCACCGCGGCGACCGCATGAAGACCTTGGTCTCCATGAGCACGCCGTCTTACAACGGCAAAAAAGTCGCCAAAGAGATGATGAATGTCGACGACTTCGCCAATGGCGACATGACCACCACGATGATTCAGACCGAGAAAGGCAAGACCCTGCTCATCGAGCATGACGTCTACACCTATCGTCCATACAACCGCCTGTATCAACTCACGGGCACGGAAGGCTTCGCCAACAAATACCCGACGGCAGGCTTCACCGTCCTTGAGGACAAACTCCCCGACGGATTCCTCGCCGAAGGCCAACACCTCGACCCGCATAGCTTCGTCCCCGCCGAGGTGCGCGACAAGATCATGAAGGAATACCTCCACCCCATTGCAGTGGAGATTGAAGAGAAAGCCAAGGAGGTCGGTGGTCACGGCGGCATGGACTTCGTCATGGACTACCGTTTGATCTACTGTCTGCATAATGGCCTACCGCTCGACCAAGACGTCTACGACGCCGCTGAATGGTCGTGCCTCGGTGAGCTGACCGCAGCTTCCATTGCCAACGGCGGAATGCCAGTGCAGATGCCCGACTTCACCCGTGGTGACTGGGACAAGGTGAAAGGATACAAACACGCGGAATAACCACAAGAAACACACAAAAAAAGAGACGCGATTGCGTCTCTTTTTTTATTTCATCGCCACCGACCTAAAGAAGATCTCTGCATCTTTCCAGACCGTGTAGTCACGGGCATAAAGCAGATTCATCTGGTTGAGAACATCGGCTTCGACCTCCTTCTCCATAAAGGAGGCGGGGTTATAAATGCCCTTGCGAATCTTGGGCAGCTTCTGCGCCTCGTCGGCAGGTGAGCAATAGCCCACCCAGGTACGACGACCGAGTAAGACCAACACTGCATTCTTCAGGAAACGGACGGGCTTTTTCACCACCAAGGCCAGAGGCAGCCAGAAAATGATGCTGAACAGGCTCATCACCACGTCGAAGAGGCGTTTGTTACGACGGTTGGCCACCGTATCGATGGCCTTGATATCAACGGTGTAGAGGTCGCCACGGGTGTTGATGCTGTTGCTTCCGATGATGGACAGGCTATCCTCGGGTGCAATCTTGTAATCCACATTGGTGGCATGCCAGTCCACCATCTTGTCGATGATGACCTGATGCGGCACGTCCTTGGAGCAGAAGATGACTTCCGTGATCTTGTAAATCTCAATGATATCGGGCACCTGCGAGAGGTTGCCGATGAAGCCTTCAGGAGCCTCGCCTTGCGTCTCCGAGCTCACTAAACCGATGAAATCAGGTTTGATGGAGGTGCTCTCCAAAATGGAGTTGACCCTTTGCGTTTCCTCAGGACTGCCGATGACGAGGAAGCGTTTCTTTTCCGTCTTCTTCGACTGGAAGTTCTCGTTGCCCAACAGAATGCCGACAAAACGTGTGAGGCTCATCTCCAAGGCCAACCACAGCATTCCGAAGAGAATCAAGGCGCGAGAGAAACGCAGGCTCTCTGGTAGCAAGGCATAGAGCACCAAGATGACGGCACTACCGAAGGCCACGCCCAAGATAGCCTTGCCGATGTTATAGGGTTTGTCGTAGCCTCCCGCGAAATAAGTACAAGCAAGCCAAATCAAGATATAGGCTGGCAATACGGCAGCGAACAAGAGCGTGGGATAACTCCCTGCCCCGCTATAAATGGTGCCATGTCCCCAGAAATAACTGATGGCCGCCAAACCTCCATAGCCCAACACGGCATCCAGGAAAGGCACAGCCGCCTTGTGGAAGAACTGCGACACCAAGGCGAAGAAAGCCTTGATGTAGATGGCCATATTAATAAGGAAAGAGAACGACTTGGCCCAAGAGTTGCCGAAATGCTTCTTGGCAAAGATCTCCATGGCTCGATAGAAGACAAACACGTAGTTGACACTAGTCTTCTTCGTGCTCTCGCCTTTGTAGTGGATGATGCGCGTTTCCGGAAAATAATAGTTTTTGTACCCCCCCTGTGTGATGCGATACGACAAGTCGATGTCTTCGCCATACATGAAGAAGGTCTCATCCAAGAGGCCCACCTTGTCGAGCGTCTCCTTACGCATCAACATAAAGGCACCGGCCAAGATTTCAACTTCGTTGGTCTCGTCATCAGAAAGATGGCCCATGTAATACCGTGCAAAGCGCTTGCTGTGTGGGAAGAGCTTGCAGAGGCCAAACATCTTGTAGAACGCTGTCGCAGGCGTTGGCAAACCGCGCTTTGATTCGGGCAGGAACTGTCCCTTGCCGTCCACCATCTTCACGCCCAGACCACCCGCATCGGGATGGCTGTCCATGAAGGCGAGGCATTTCGAGAAAGTATCGTCCTCCACCACCGTATCGGGGTTGAGGAGCAGCACATACTCGCCCGTTGACATCCGGATAGCTTGGTTGTTTGCGCGGCTGAAGCCCACGTTCTCCTTGTTGGCGATGACCTTCACCTCGGGAAACTTCTGCGCCAACATCCTCAACGAGCCGTCGACGGAGTTGTTGTCGACGACAAACACCTCCCCCTCGATGCCTTGCATGGCGCGACGCACCGAGTAGAGGCATTGCTCGAGGAAATACTCGACGTTGTAGTTGACGATGACGACAGAGAGTTTCATTGGATCAACGATCAGTTGTTACGATTCGAATCAAGGTTCACCTTGACGGCCTTGAAGTGTTTGCCTCCGTCCTTCTCCACAAGGCTGTCGCTGACATTCTCCAAGCCACAAGCGTTCATTATCTTGGCTTTCAAATCCCTATTCTGCATCCAACCCGTGAATTGTTCAGCGCCAGGACCATAGGCATAGACCAAAACGGGCAAGCAGGTATGGCTACCCGTGGAATAGTTGAACACGACATTGGTGTATTTGCCTTGTGGGTCGGGCAAGGTAAGACCGCCTGTCTCATGGTCGGCGGTGACGACGACAAGCGTATTGCCTTTCTCTTTGGCGTAGTCCAAGGCCACTTGCACAGCATAGTCGAAGTCCATCATCTCGTCCATCATCCAAGTGGAGTCGTGGCCATGGCAAGCGAAGTCGATCTGCGAGCCTTCCACCATAAGGAAGAACCCTTTCTCGGCGTCGTCAAGCGTCTTCAAAGCCGTTTTCACAGCACGAGGCAGGAAGTCGCCACGATCAGCCGCCGTAGGCATGTGACCGTCATCAGCTATAACGGCGTATTTCTTGCAGCCATAGTCGATGTTGTCCAAGGTGTCGTACACCTTCCAACCCAGCTCGTTCTCCATCTTCTCGATGAGGTTGAGGCTGTCCTTGCGTTGGTTGAAGTGTTTACGGCCACCACCGATGATCAGGTTGATGTTGTCGGATTCCGCCAGTTGCATAGCGATGTCCTCATACTGACGGCGATGCGGTACTTCGGCATAGAATGCGGCAGGCGTGGCGTGTGTGACATAACTCGTCACAACGATGCCCGTCTCCTTACCTTGTTCATACAATGCCTCAAGCACCGTCTTTACTGGAATGGTATCGGGATTCATGCCCAGCATGGCATTATTGGTCTTATGGTCGCTGGCTAATGCCGTTCCACCTGCAGCTGAGTCCGTGATCTCGTTGCTGGCGGAGTGCGTCTCTACTACGCCAATGTATGGGAATTGCTCGAAGGACATCTCCTCGCCCGTGGCGAGCATGGCAGCATACACCTGAGGCAAGGCCATACCGTCACCAATCATATAGATGACGTTCACGGCTTTAGGCTGTTCTTCTTCTTTTTGTTTCTTATTGCATGCCGTCATCATGCCAAGCATGACGAGAGCGAGAAGGGATAGATAAGTTAGTTTTTTCATACTCAGATTAATTAGAAATCAATGGTTTTATTGTTTGCGTGCCACAACTTTTTTCACAGCCTCAACAATATCTGGCGTATCCAAGTGATAGGCTTTCAGCAGCTCATCGGGCGTGCCGCTTTGTCCGAACACATCGTTGACAGCCACCATCTCCATCGGGCAAGGATCGTTCATAGCCAACACCTGTGCGATGCTATCACCGAGGCCTCCATTACGCTGATGCTCCTCGGCGGTGACCACACAACGGGTCTTCTTCACCGACTTCAGCACGGCCTCCACGTCCAAGGGCTTGATGGTATGGATGTTAATCAATTCCGCGTCGATGCCCATCATCTTCAGGATGGGAAGGGCTAACACGGCCTTCCAAACGAGGTGACCACAGGCGAAGATGGTTACGTCCTTGCCTTCTTGCAACATCTGGGCCTTGCCGATGACGAACTTCTCATCCACAGGGGTGAAATTCGGCACTTTCGGGCGACCAAAACGCAGGTACACGGGACCGTCGTATTCGGCGGCGGCGATGGTGGCGTTCTTGGTCTGGTTGAAGTCGCAAGGCACGATGACGGTCATGTTGGGCAGCATCTTCATCAGGCCGATGTCTTCGAGGATTTGGTGCGTGGCACCGTCTTCACCAAGGGTGACTCCGGCATGCGACGCCGCAATCTTCACGTTTTTGTTGGAATAGGCCACGCTCTGACGGATCTGGTCGTAGACACGTCCCGTCGAGAAGGCCGCGAAGGTACCCGTGAACGGCACGAAACCGCTCAAGGCCATACCTGCCGCCATGTTGATCATATTGGCTTCGGCGATGCCGGTCTGGAAGAAACGCTCAGGGAACTCCTTGGCAAAGTCGCCCATCTTCAATGAGCCGGTGAGGTCGGCACAGAAAGCCACCACCTTGGGGTTGCGGCGACCTGCCTCGAGCAGGCCTTCACCGAATCCCGATCTAGTATCTTTGTTGTTCTGTATCGTAAAGTCCATATCAATAATCTCCTAAAGTTTCGGTTAATTGTGACAATGCATTGGCGGCTTGTTCGTCGTTAGGCGCCGAGCCGTGCCATTTGTGGGTACCCATCATAAAATCGACACCCATGCCCATCTCGGTGTGGGCGAGAATAAGTTGTGGCTTTCCTTGGAAAGCGTTCTCGCGGGCAAATTTCAGTGTGTTCACCACGGCCTGCATATTGTTGCCGCTCATCTCGTGCACGTTCCATCCGAAGGCTTCGTATTTGGCGCGAAGGTCACCGAGGTTCAGCACATCGTCGGTAGAGCCATCGATCTGTTTCTTGTTGTAGTCGACGATGGCAACGAGGTTGTCGACGCTCTTGGCAGGGGCATACATGGCAGCTTCCCAAATCTGGCCTTCCTCCTGCTCGCCATCACCCATCAGGACGAAGACGAGGTGCTTGTCGCCATTGAGGCGCTTAGCCTGTGCCGCGCCAACTGCGACAGAGAGACCTTGGCCGAGCGAGCCAGAGGCGATGCGGACGCCAGGCAGGCCTTCAGCCGTGGTAGGATGGCCTTGTAGACGTGTGCCGAGACGACGGAAGGTAGCCAACTCGCTGACGGGGAAATAGCCTCGACGCGCCAAGATGCTGTAAAACATCGGGCTGATATGGCCGTTGGAGAGGAAAAACATATCCTCGCCGTTGCCGTCCATGCGGAACTTGGCGGGGTCGATCTGCATCTGATCGAAATAAAGCGCTGTGACAATGTCAGTTGCGCCCAACGAACCGCCCGGGTGGCCCGACTGGCAGCCATGCACCATACGAATGATGTCGCGGCGCACCTGAGTCGCGATTCTTTCTAATTCATTGATAGTCATATTCTTTGTTATTATAGATTTCTGTTTGCAAAGG
This sequence comes from Bacteroidales bacterium, assembly GCA_017539045.1. GTDB lineage: Bacteria > Bacteroidota > Bacteroidia > Bacteroidales > F082 > Limimorpha. Next base: position 9,370 of record JAFYHS010000023.1, on the reverse strand, counting down.
TATGTAAAAAAACCAATTAAAACTTTCCCGATTTTTATTATTTTTGCACCAAATTTCCGACAGGCTATGTTTGACGACGAAGACATTGACGATTATTACGAAGAGGAGCAAGACCGACAGGCAGCGTTGGAGCGTTATGAGGACATGTTGAAGCAAAACAATTCGTCATATTTCGACAGCGAAGAGTTTGAATTCATCATCGACCACTACACGCAGCACAACGACCTGCGGCATTCGCGTCAAGCGGTGGAGATGGCCCTCGAGCAGCATCCTGAGAGCAACATGCTGAAAATCAAGTATGCACGCCAATACCTGCTCGAAAATGACGCCCAACGCGCCTTCGATATCATGCAACACGTGGAGCGCGACGAGGACGACGACCCCGACTATTTCCTCACCCTCGGCTCCTGTCTGGCCGCCTTAGGCAAATCGAAAGAAGCCCTGGAAAACTACTTCAGCGCCCTTCCTTTCTTCGACGAGGACGAAAAATACGACCTCTACAACGCCATAGCATACGAGTACCAGCGCATGCAGAAATTCGACCTCGCCTTGGAGTTCTACAACAAGGCGCTGCCTTACACTGACGAGATCGACACCATCTACCACGAGATCCGTTGCTGCTACCTCAGCGCGGGACGGAAAGAAGAAGCCATCGCCTACTTCCAACGTCTGGTCGACAAAGACCCATACAACAGCAAGGCCTGGACCAACATCGGCGACGTCTATCGCATGATGGGACAATACGAAGATTCCATTGACCCGTATGAGTTCGCCCTGTCCATCGACCCGCAAGACCTATGGACCAACATGCATCTGGCAGACATCTATTACGACCTCGGACGCTACAAGGAAGCTATCGACACCCTCGAGGAAGCCCTGCGCAACGGCATCGAGACCTCGATGATACATACCACCATCGGTGACTGCTATTATCGCATCAACGACTTGCAGACTGCCGAGGAGCATTTCCACAAAGCCCTCGAGATCAATCCGATGATAGGGGCCGGCTATGCCGGACTCGGTTATGTGTACAGCGACCGCGGTTATAGTAATAAAGCCATCCGTTTCTTTGAGAAAGCCTATCAGCTGGAGCCATGGGAGACCGACCACCTCTACTCCATCGCGGCCGACTACCGCAAACTGAATGACTTCGACAAGGCCATGGAATACTTGCGCAAGATACAGGAGCAGACCCCCAACGACGCCGACGCCTATTATTATATTGCCGACCTCTATGGCGAGCAGGATAAAATCGACGAGGCCATCAACACCATCAACTTCGGGCTACTGCAAACCGACAACGACCCGTCGCTGCTCTATCTTTTGGCTTATGCCTTCTTCGTCAAGGGCAGCCGTCAAGATGGATTGGAAGCCTTAGAGCGGGCACTCGTAGCTGACTTCGAGGGCTACGCCGACTTCATCGAGTTTGACCGCGAGCTGCTGGCCAACGACACAGAGATCCTTGAGCTGATTGACGAACACAAGAAGAGCCAAGAAAACCTTCCCGACACACCCACCCTATGAAGAACTACATCTACATTTTCCTCATCGCCATGGTACCGCTGATTGAGTTGCGCGGCGCATTGCCCGTAGCCTACGGCATACACACCGCCAACCCCGACTTCAGCCTGCTTTGGTCGTATATCATCATCGCCATCGGCAACATGCTGCCCGTGCCTTTCATCTATTTCTTTGCCCGCAAGGTGCTGGAATGGGGCAAGAACGTCAACGTACGTTGGTTCAATAGATTCTGCAACTGGTGCCTCGAGAAAGGCGAGAAAGGCGGTCAAAAACTACAGGCCAAGGCGGGTCGTGGACTATATTGGGCCTTGCTGCTCTTCGTCGGCATCCCCTTGCCGGGCACAGGAGCCTGGACGGGCACCCTGGCTGCCAGCTTCCTCGACATGGACTTCAAGAAGAGCGTACTTGCCGTCATCGGCGGCGTGGTGCTGGCTAGCGTCATCGTCGGTGTGGTGTGCACCTTGGGATTTGGAGCAATTTTCGGAATCAAATAACGACAAACCATGCAACGCTACGGACTCATCGGACATCCCTTAAAACACTCACAGTCGCGCCACTTCTTCAACGCGAAATTCGAATACGAGGGCTTGGACTGCGTTTATCAGCACTTCGACCTCAAGTCGGTGGATGAAATCCACGAGGTGATTGCCACCTACCCTGACCTATGCGGGTTCAACGTGACCATACCCTACAAGGAAGCCATCATCCCTTTGCTTGACGAAATCGATGACATGGCCAAGGAAGTCGGCGCCGTCAACGTGGTGAAGATCACAGCAGGCAAACTGAAAGGCTTCAACACCGATGTCTATGGCTTCGAGCAGCTGCTCAACCGTGCCATCAACGGCAAGTCCATCGGGCATGCGCTGGTTTTGGGCACAGGAGGCGCCTCCAAAGCGGTGCAGTATGTGCTCAAACAAAAAGGGATAGCTTATTCCCTTGTCAGCCGCAGCGCCGAGAGAGGCGACTACACCTACGACACCCTGACCGACACGGTCTTAAGGCAGAGCCTGCTCATCATCAACACGACACCCTTGGGCATGGCACCTCGAAACGAAGACTTCCCCGACCTGCACTACCAAGCCTTGAGCAACAAACACGTCCTCATCGACCTGATATATAACCCCAAAGAAACCTCCTTTATGGAGTTGGGCAAGACCTGGGGCGCCAAGGTGTATAACGGCATGCAGATGTTTGAGGAACAAGCAAAGAAAACCTGGGAGATATGGCAAGAAACAAAGTAAAACGAGAACCTGAATATATCGAAGACGTCGAGATCATCGACGCTGGTGCCGAAGGCATGTCGGTGGCCAAGCCCGAAGGGCGCGTGGTCTTCATCCCCTTTGGCGTGCCCGGCGACGTGGTCGACATCGAGGTCTACAAGCGCAAGAAGAACTTCTTCGAAGGCAAGATCTTGAACTTCAAAAAACTGTCGGACAAACGTGTGGAGCCCGAATGCCAGCACTTTGGCCTCTGCGGCGGCTGCAAATGGCAGCACATGGCCTATGAGTGGCAGACCTACTACAAGCAGAAGCAGGTGAAGGACAACTTCGACCGCATCGGCAAGATTGAATACCCCGAGATAAGGCCCATCCTCGGCTGCGAGAAGCAATTCCAATACCGCAACAAGCTGGAATACACCTTCTCGAACCGCAAATGGCTCACCGACGGCGCGCCCACAGGCACCCACGACGAAGATGCCTGCAAGGGCCTTGGCTTCCACCTGCCCCAACTCTTCGACCGCGTCGTCGACATCGAGCAATGCCACCTGCAGGCCGACCCTTCGAACGACATTCGTCTGTTCGTCCGTCGCTTCACGATGGAACGCCACCTCCCTTATTACAACTTCCGCGCCCACGAAGGCCTGATGCGCAACCTCGTCGTCCGCTGCAACTCGAAGGGCGAGTTTATGGTCATCCTCATCATCAGTGAGGAGAACGAGGTAATTCGCCACGAACTCATCCCCGCCTTGGAGATGGCCTTCCCCCAGATCGTGTCGCTGCTCCTGGTCATCAACACGAAGCTGAACGACATCATCAACGACCTGCCGTTCGAGTGCCTCAAGGGCGAGCCTTACCTCATCGAGACCATGAAATCGCCTCGCCCGGGATACGACGACCTGAAGTTCCGCATCGGACCGGTGTCGTTCTTCCAGACCAACGTCTACCAAGCCGAGCGACTCTATAAGACCGCCTTCGACCTCGCCGATGTGCAGGGCGACGAACTGATGTACGACCTCTACACGGGCACGGGCACCATCGCCCAGTATTTCTCAAGGTTCGTGAACAAAGTGGTTGGTATCGAATACGTGCAGGCCGCCATCGACGACGCCAAGGTCAACGCCGACATCAACGGCATCAAGAACTGCTCTTTCTATGCCGGTGACATGGCCAAGGTGTTCACCGACGACTTCATCGCCAGCAACGGCCATCCCGACTTCATCGTCACCGACCCGCCCCGTGCGGGCATGGCCGAGAAGGTAGTGGAACAGTTGCTGAAGATCCGCGCCAAGAAGATCGTCTACGTCAGCTGCAACCCTGCCACTCAAGCTCGTGACCTACAGCTGTTGGATGTAGCCTACAAGGTGATGGCGGTGCAGCCCGTCGACATGTTCCCGCACACACAGCATGTGGAGAATGTTTGCTTGTTGGAACTGAGATAAACGAAAAAAGGCGGCCGTGGCCGCCTTTTTTCATCCTTTGCATATTAATGGCTTATGATGATCGTCTTGCTTACGGTAGCGGTGGAATAATAGAGGTATCCCTTGCCTGGCACGAGTTGCAGAAGGTTACCTCCCCAGTTCTCGCCATCGTATGAGGCCATGCGTACGCCATCTTCATCGTGAATCTCGTCTCCTTCGTTTGGCTCGAAGCTTCCTAACGCCTCAGCGATGCTCAGGCCAGCAGGACCTGTGTAACCAATCCAGTTGAAGTTGGGTTCGATGGTGACGAAGGCAGAGCTAACGGGCATGCTGGTGACGACAATGGTACAATCCTCATTGGCCATGATTTTATACATCTTGCCTGGCACAAATTCGCTCAGCGTGCCTTGCCAGAGGTCGTCCTCATAGCGTGCAAAACCTTCGTACTGCGAGAGGACGATTATGCCTCGGCCTTGATCAAGAATATCGCCGAGGTCGGCAAAATACATTTCCCCCTTCGGTGCCCACCAGTTCCAGCCTTCGTGGAGGGCTATGACTTCCGACTGCTGCTCACAGTCAATGGCAATGAAGTTGGTAAAGCCACCCCATGTGCCAGTACCATTAATGTCATAATAATCCGTCATATAGTCGCAGGGCACGTAAACGGGGATGGTTTTGTCGACATAGGCGAAAGCGTTTTCGCCCACGGTAGGCGGATTGGTGGATAAGAGTGTCATCTCGGAGAGGCTTGAACAGCCATAAAACGCAAGTGTTTGAATTTCAGTGACACCCGATGGCAAAGTAATCGACGTAAGGCTCGAACAATCCTGGAAAGAACAATAATAGATTTTCTCCACTTGGCTAGGAATGTTGACACTGGTCAATGCCGTGCATCCACAGAATGCATTACTATAGATGTAATGGATGTTTTCGGGAATGTAAATGGAGGTTAATCCTTCGCATTCCCTGAAGGCATGGTCCCAAATACTGAGGGCGGTGCTTGGGATAACCGTGTTCTTGCAACCCACAACCAACTGATTGTTGGATTTCTTCATGATGGCATTACAATTGTCGCGTGAGTCGAAAACCGCATTTGCAGGATCCACAAAAATGAACTCCAAATTGTTTTTCATGAAGGGATTAGCATCGATAGTGGTCACCGATGCAGGTATGAAGATGGAGGTCAGACTGGTACATTCATAAAAAGCAGTTGTACCAATTGTGGTCAACGACTCTGGAAGTTCGATGTCTGTCAGCGCATTACATTTTCTAAAGGCGTTGCTCTTTATCTCCGTCAACGTGTTAGGCAAGATGACCGTTTCGAGGTTCGTACAGAGTTGGAACGCATAGCTCTCAAGGGACGTCACCCCGCTGGGAACAACGACAGATGTCAGATGGATGCAATTATAAAATGCATTGGAATTAATAGACGTCAACCCCGTGAAGTACTGCAACTCATCAAACGAAGTGATGTTGGTCTTGCTCTTGAACACCTCTCCTAAACTTGTTACCGCGGCAGCCTCGGTGTAACTTAATTCGCCATCGCCACTGGTGTCCCAGTTGGCAACGCAGAGGGCCTTCACGTTTTGGTCTTCAAAGACGATGTTGTTAGTATTGAAAGTGACAGTATTGCTCCAAGCGAACACCTCGCCTTCGCAGATGGGCCGCACCCGCACAGTATAGGTTTTGCCAGGCTCGAGATAGGGCGCACCCAAGACATAGGGATGGTGATAGGTGGCAAAACCAAGTTCATTCTCGCCTGCTGCCGCATAGGCTATCCCCCATTCGGTGGCATCGCCATTCTCGGTCCAATCCAACTCGACGGTGAGGTTGTCTATCACTTCGACGGTGAGATTGGTCGGAGCCGGGCATGGCGACAGCGTTGTGAATTCCACACCCTCCGACCAACTACTGAAGTGGTCAGTGCCGTTCACCACAAAATGCGAGCGGATGCGGGCATAGTAAGACGAATTCGGCTCAAGATACTCGTAGCCATCCCACACGAAGAAATAGTCTGGCAGATCGCTAAGAAGCTGGTCTTCCGCTTCGTCGAAGTCGGGGCTCCATGAGACCTCAATGTCATAGGATATGGCTCCGTCAACCTGCTCCCACCAGAAGAAGACCTCGTTACTACCTTGAGCATAGGCAATGAACTCGGTGGGCGGCTTGTAAGGGTCGGGCTCGTATGCAAAAGTAACTTGGGGAAGAAACTCTTCACATTGTACACCCGCAAGTTGCGTATTATAAAGGGCCTGCGTGGTATTGGTGTTCACGCCATGCCATTCCAAGCCTTGATGACAATTGCCTGTTTGGTTTTGTCTGATTCCAACCACCAAGTTGCCGTTGGTATAATAGAATCCGCCACCGAAAGAAGGAGTAATCGTCATCACATGGTGTTCAATGCTAAGTGTGCCATTATAAAACTGTGTCATGTAGTTCCAATTCACGAAATCGACAGTGTTGGCCTCACATTTATTTACGAAGTCAGATGTGTTAACCTCCGTTATGAAGATCTGGAAGGATGCATTGCCCCATTCTTCACTATCTGATTCGCTATAGAAACTCAATTTTTTGATAGTGCTATATTGCATATCAGTCAGCATATCAGCCGGGATGACAAATTGTGTCTGTGACATGGGGTTGGACATGCAGCAATAATCGCCCATAATAACCACATTTTCATTTGTCTCGTTACCTTCGTTCACTGTAAGACGATCATAGTCGTCGGTCGAGAACTCCACCCAGATGGATTCACTACCACCGTCACCTCCCGTGCAAGATCCGCTAATACTTGCCTGAAACTCCGAACCTGGTGTAAGTCCTGTCAATGTAAAAGAAGGCGAGATGAGATCGTGACCATACATATCATCATAGCCGTACACATAGATATACCAACTGGTCTGGTTGGGCTGTCCAGGCTCCCAAGTGATGGTGGCGGTGGTTTGCGTGGTCACCACTTGGGGGTTCTGGGGCGGGGCGCAAAGCGAAGTGGTTTGGAAATATGTGGTTGGAGTCCAACTGCTTTCGGTTCCAAAGAGCGGATCGCGATGACGCACCCAGACTCTGTAGTATGAAGCGGCTTCCAGCCCATTGATGACCTGTTCATGGGTGTTACCAGAGACAAAGAAATATCGGCCTGAATTGTTCAGCCATTCCATCGTAAAGAAAGAAGGCAAGTTATATGGATCGGGCAAACTACTTCCATTGACATCATAGTAAACATCCCAATCTTGTTGCCATGGGTTGGCCGGTTCCCATCTGACGGTGGCCGAATGGCCATCGGTCTCAACGCTGGTGATGGTGGGCGGAATAGTTAAATCATATCCCTCTACCTTAAAGTTGTCGATATGCACACGGTTGGCAGCATCATTGGCGTTGGTGCATTCCATGTAGAAACCCACCATGATGTCCTGGTCGGCATAGCTCGCGAGGTTGTATTCGAGAGTGGTGGCATGAGGTGTGAGGCTTTCAATTTCGGTATAGCCACCCAACCCATGCTTCCATGCTTCAAGCTTGGTCCACGTCAAGCCGTGGTCGGTCGAGACGAGCGCAAAGATACGCGTGTTGTTTTGCGCGCCCGGGGTAACTGGCGTCAAGAAGCCCGAGGCTTGGGTGAGGGCCATGTCGAAGCTGAGCATGTTGTACTCTCCATCGAGGTGCATGATGGGCGACACCAGCCAGAAGGCATGGTTCGTGTTCCCAATGTTGGCCCAGGCGTGGGATGAGAGGAAGACGCCATTGACAAATCCGAAGTACCAATGATCGATGTTCGTCGACAAGTTAGCCGTGTACTTGTTTATCGAGCCATTCCAGACCAGTTGTCCTTCATAGGAGGTCCATTTGCCAGGGATGAAACTTTGATAGAATTCTTGTTCATAAGGCACGGTCACCGTGAGGTCGCCAGGGACAATCGCACCCACATAATTGGTGAACCTTGACCAATATTGCGCCGCTTGATAGGAAGGCGCACTTCCCAAAGGCACATAGACGGGGATGGCCGTCGGCACATTACCAAAAGTGGTGCTACCGGCAATGATAGGTGGCACCGTGGCGCCGACATGTATCTCGGCCAGGCCAGTGCAGTTATAGAAAACGCCATGGCTTATTGAGGACATGTTGCTTGGCAGGGTCAAAGTGGTCATGCCTGAGCAGTTTTCGAACGCGTATTCGTCGATGGAAGTTATGGTGCTAGGGATGTCCAATGCGGACAGATGGGTACAGTTCTTGAACGCTTGGCTGCCTATGGAAGTCACGTCGCTGTGGAAGGTCACCGAATGTAAGCCTGTGGAGCCTGTGAAAGCAAAGTCCTTGATTTCAGACACGCTACTGGGGATGGTCAAATTAATGACTTCGTTATTGTTAAGATAGAGATGCTTCGCATAACAAAGGGGGTTGGCGTAGGCATTGCCAAAGTCAATCGCGCACCAAGCGGCCAAATTGCTGATAACGACTCCATTCAAGCCGCTGCATCCCTGGAATGCAGATTGGTCAATAAAATACAATGAACTGGGAAGGGTAACAGAGGTCAGACTTGTGCAACCGTTGAATGTATGCAATCCGATGGTTTGCAAAGTATTAGGAAAGGTCAGCGAGGTCAGGCCCGTGCAGCCGTAGCAGGCATACTTGCCAATGGAATAAACGATGGCCCCAAAAGTATAGTTTGTGACTTGATTGCCGAAAATGGTTTTTAGGTTGTTGGAGCTGGTGTAGTCGGCTGATGCGATGGCACTGTTATTGAGGGTTACAGAGGTCAAGTTGGTACAATCCTTAAACGCATCATCACCTATGGTATTCACTGAGTTGCCAATGGTCACCGAGGTCAGACCTGAGCAGTTCTCGAAGGCAGAGTTGCCTATGGATGTCACGTAATTGCCAAAATTCACCGAATGTAAGCCTTTGTAACCAACGAAAGCATAGTCTTTGATTTCAGATATGTTACTGGTGACGGTCAAACCAACAACTTCATTATTGTTAACATAGAAATGGTCGGCATAATAAAGGGGATTGGCAAAGGCATTGGCAAAGTCAATCGCGTACCAAGCATTCATGTCGCTTATTTTGACCCAATTTAATCCAAGGCAATGCTCGAATGCCGAGTATCCTATTGAAGTTAAGGAACTGGGAAGGGTGACCGAGGTCATGTGGTTGCATCCATAGAACGCATAAGTGCCTATGGAAGTCACACCCGAGCCAAATGTAAAGCTCCTAGCA
>JAFYHS010000041.1 GCA_017539045.1 Bacteroidales bacterium | reverse complement strand
GCGCTGGTCTTGTGCTGGCCTCAGACTTTCAAAGAACTCTCGCTTCCGCATCCCCTCTTTTCTCCCCCTCGTTCCTTCCGAAAGCGGGTGCAAAAGTACTACCTTTTCCCGAATTGGCAAGCACTTTTTTCATCTTTTTTCGAAATTTTTCGTATCTCATTGATGATCAATGTAAAACCATCTTCAAATATTTTGATTTTTGAAAACAAAAACGCGTTTTTAGACAAGGAAACGAGGCTACATGGCGATTATTTTCGCTTATTTTGATGGGATAAACAGCCATTTTTCGATCAAAAAGAAGCGTAAAATGGCAAAATGCCAAACCTGCCGAGGTGCTTTTATTAATATATAAGGTGACAAAAGATCTCACTTGATCAACTACCGAAATGAAAAAGTGAAGGCAATTTGTTGCAGAGAATACATTAGTTTTAGTATCTTTGCAACATAATCAACGAATGACAGCCATGCCAAACAAGACTATCAAAGGAAGTCTCAGCGAGATCGTCGACAAAATGAACAAAAAGTATGACGGGCTCATTGGCGAAGGGTTCAACCTAGGTCTTGACCGACGTGTCGTACCCGTGATCATCGACGGATTGGTAACAGGCTGGAAAATGCAACGCTGCGAGAACAACGAATGGCTGGATATGGACGAGACGCCTTTCGAAAGCATGCAGGCGCTGATTGAACACTATAAAGGAGAAAAATAGTTACCCCTCCACTACCCCATAACAGTCAAAATAATCCGCTTGGGTGATTTTGACTTGATAAAAACGACCGATTTCCAATTCTTTTTCTGCAGAAACAAGGATCTCATCATCCACTTCAGGGGAGTCGTATTGCGTGCGGCCGATATAATAGTCGCCTTCGATGCGATCTATTAACACTTTTTCGGTCTTGCCCACACGTTGTGCGTTGATCTCCAAAGAGATGTTCTGTTGGATATCCATGAGCCTATCCACGCGTTCTTGTTTCACTTCATCGGGAACATCATCTTTCATCTCGTATGCAGCCGTGCCTTGCTCAGGTGAGAAAGCGAACACACCAGCACGTTCGAAACGCATGTCTTTGACGAACTGGCACAACTCCTCAAAGTCCTCCTCGGTCTCGCCCGGGAAGCCTACGATGAACGTGGTACGGAAAGCAATGTCGGGCACATGCTGGCGGACGTTCTTCACAAAACCGATGGTCTGCTCGCGGTCCACACCACGACGCATATCCTTTAATATATGTGTGCTGATATGCTGCAAAGGCAGATCGATATAATGGCAAATCTTGGGATTCTCACGCATCAGGTCCAAGAGCTCATCGGGAAAGCCCAAAGGATAGCCGTAATGCAGGCGAATCCACTCAAAACCATCGATGTCACAGAGGGCATTCACCAGTTCCACGATGTGTGACTTGCCATCGAGGTCGTGGCCGTAATAAGTCAAATCCTGGGCGATGAGGATGAGTTCCTTCACGCCTTGCTTGGCTAAGCCTCTCGCCTCCTCGATGAGGTTTTCCATCGGCACGGAGACATGGCCGCCACGGATGAGCGGTATGGCACAGAAGGCGCAACGGCGGTTGCAGCCCTCGGAGATCTTAAGATAAGCGTAATGCTTCGGGGTAGAGAGCACGCGATGACTGCAATAATCAGGCTTAACTTCCTCTTTCAGCAGGTCGGCGGCGATGAGATTGACACTCTCTACGCCATAGAAGGCGTCCACCTCGTGGATCTCCGCTTGCAAGTCCTTCTTGAACCTTTGCGAAAGACATCCCGTGACGTAAAGCTTCTTGATTTTGCCCTGCTTGCGCAGCTCGGCATATTCGAGAATGGTGTCGACGGACTCCTCTTGCGCATCGCCGATAAAACCACAAGTATTGATGATGACTACGTCGGAACGGCGTTCGTCGTCATGACGGATCACATAACGGTGTTCCAACAAAGCGGCCAGATGCTCCGAGTCGACCTTGTTCTTGGAGCAGCCGAGGGTGACGATGTTCAGAGTGGCTCTACGCATCATTCAAACAGCGAATCCACAAAAGCTTTGCGGTCGAAAATCTGCAGATGGTCGATGCCTTCGCCAACACCGATGTACTTGACCGGGATCTTGAATTGGTCGGAAATGCCGATGACCACGCCGCCCTTGGCGGTGCCGTCGAGCTTGGTCAATGCGAGGGCGTTGACCTCGGTAGCTGCGGTGAACTGCTTGGCCTGTTCGATGGCATTTTGGCCCGTGGAGGCATCCAACACAAGCAGAATCTCATGCGGTGCATCGGGGACGACCTTCTGCATTACGGTCTTAATCTTGGTCAGCTCGCGCATGAGGTTGACCTTGTTGTGCAGACGTCCAGCGGTGTCGATGATGACGACATCGGCATCCTGGGCCACGGCCGACTTCACCGTGTCGAAAGCCACGGAAGCAGGGTCGGCGCCCTGACCTTGTTGCACGATAGGCACGCCTACCCTCTCAGCCCATATTTGGAGCTGGCTGACGGCAGCAGCGCGGAAGGTATCCGAAGCACCGAGCACAACCTTCTTACCAGCATTCTTGAAGTTGTAAGCCAACTTACCGATGGTAGTGGTCTTGCCCACGCCATTCACGCCGACAACCATGATGACATACGGCTTCTTATCCGAAGGAATGTCAAAGGTGGTGCCGTCGCCCGACTCGTTTTCCTGCAGCAGACCCATGATCTCCTCTTTCAGGATGGTGTTGAGTTCGCTGGTGCCGACATATTTGTCGCGTGCCACACGGGCTTGTATGCGGTCGATGATCTTCAAGGTGGTGTCGACGCCCACGTCGGAGGTGATGAGAATCTCCTCCAGGTTGTCGAGCACCTCGTCGTCGACGGTCGACTTGCCCATAATAGCTTTGGAAATCTTGGAAAAGACGCTGGTCTTGGTCTTTTCAAGTCCTTTATCGAGGTCTTCCTTGTTTTCTTTTTTCTTGGTCAGGAATGAGAATAGGCCCATGATAGTTCAATTTATACAAACACAAAAAAGCCTTTCCATAAAGTCATGGAAAAGCTCTGTTGTTCTGCGGTTAACGCAAATTATCTCTTAGCAAGGTACTCCTGAACCTTGTCGGCAGGAACGACGATCTCCTCAAAATAGTAGGCGCCGGTCTTCTCAGAACGCTTCATTCTGATGATCTTGCTATAGGTCTTGTCTAAGCTACGAAGGGTAGCAACAGCTTTCTTTGCCATAACTCTTAATTATTTAATCTCCTTGTGGAGGGTCATTCTTTTGAGAATCGGGTTATACTTCATCAACTCCAGACGATCGGGAGTGTTCTTCTTGTTCTTCATGGTGTAGTATCTCGAAGTGCCGGGCATGCCGCTGGCCTTGTGCTCAGTGCATTCGAGGATGACTTTCACGCGTGCATCTTTCTGTTTCTTTGACATAGCTTATCTTCCTTTCAAATTTGGCTGCAAAAGTACAACTTTTTCAAATACCCGCAACCAAAATCTCAAAAATTTATTCTCCTGCGATAACCTTGTTCACAATTTGCAGAATTTCAGCCTCTTGCACAAGAGCGGCAGCTTCAATTTCGGCAGCTTCCTTCAAGATTTCGGCCTTGAAAGCCTCGTCTTTCAGTGAAGAAGCGTTGATTTTGACGTTCAAATGGGCACCCATCACGGCCGAACGAGCACACAAAGCACCCACTCCAGCGTCGGTGACGGAGTTCGGATTGCCGGTCTCGGCCATGGCACGGACGACCTCAAAAGCCTTGAAAGCGACCTTCATCGTGCGGAAAGGCACCTGTGTGGCATACTTGGTGGCCTCTTGGATGGCGGCAGTACGGGCGGCCTTCTCTTCGTCGGTCTTCTTCGGCAGGCCGAAAGCATCCATGATCTTATTGAAGGCATTGGTGTCCTCATCAACCAGCTCAAGCAGCTCGTCCTTGATGGCCTGGCCCTTGACGGCCCAGTTGGAGAACTCTTCCCAACGTTCGTCCCAGCCCGGCTTATGCGACGACAGGTTGGCAACCATCGTGGCCAAAGATGCACCAAGGGCACCCATGTAGGCCGAGATGGAACCACCACCAGGAGCAGGGCTTTCAGAAGCAGTCTCGTTGGCGAAGCCCGTGCAGGTCATGTCGACGAGTTTCTTCTGACTGTGGTCTTCGATGAGGTATTCGATGACCTTTTCCTTCGGGTCGAAGGGCTTAAGGTCGTCGAGGCCCATTGACTTGATAGCGATCTTCATGATTTCCTCTTCGCTCACGCCAAGGCTGCGCTGTTGCTTGGCAAGGTAGAACCTACCGGCGTCCATCAGCACCTTCTTGGGAACGAGACCGACAATTTCGCAGCCAGTGACGCGCACGCCACGGGCAGCGGCCTTGGCGCAGACCTCCTCGAAGCAGACATGGACAGGCGATACACTGATGTTGGTGATGTTCATCGACACCTGGGCGATGCCGTAGTCCTCGATGAACCAGCCGATGGCCTTGGTGGCCTTCAGCGTACCAGGGATCATAATCGGTTTGCCGTTTTCGTCCTTCATCGGCTTGCCGGTCACCTTGCCGCCTTCGCGCATCGGGCGACCCTTTTCGCGTACGTCGAAAGCGATGGCGTTGGCGCGGCGCGTCGAGGTGGTGTTGAGGTTATAGTTGATGGCCACGAGGAAGTCGCGGGCACCCACTTGGGTGGCACCCGTGTGGGCCACGTGTTCGTTCCATTCGTTGGGGCCGAAGTCGGGCTTCCATTGCTCCGTGCCGAGGCGCGAGGCCAAGGATTCGTATTCTCCCGTGCGGCAATAAGCGAGGTTGCGGCGCTCCTTGATGTAGGCGGCCTCTTCGTAGCAATAAATCGGGATATTGAGTTCTTCGCCGAGGCGCTTGCCCAACTTGTGGGCATACTCGACCACTTCTTCCATGGTGATGTTGCTCACAGGGATAAGCGGGCACACGTCGGTGGCACCTTGGCGCGGGTGGGCACCATGATGCTGACTCATGTCGATGAGTTCGGCGGCTTTCTTCACCACACGGTAGGCGGCCTCAAGCACAGGCTCAGGCTCGCCCACAAAGGTGATGACGGTGCGGTTGGTGGTCATACCAGGATCGACGTCAAGGAGTTTGACGCCTTCCACTTTCTCGATTTCAGCGGTCACTTGGTCAATGATATTCTTGTCGCGGCCTTCGCTGATATTCGGCACGCATTCGATAAGTTGTTTCATTATTATAGGATTTAATATTTAAGATTCAAGATTCAAGATTGGCCGATGGCCTATGACTATGGCTTGTGGCAGCTTCATGAAAAAAGAAGGACTTCCCTCTTCCATTGAAGCAGCCATAGGCCATTGGCTATAAGCTATAGGCCATAGTCGCAAAGCCGCTGCAAAGGTAAGGCTTTTTTCTTTACGAAACGAAATAGAAATCAATCCTGATCCTCTTCCAACTTGAAATGTATTGGAATTTGATAAGACACTCTAACAAACTCACCATTATGCATTCCTGGCTTCCATTTCGGCATGGATTCTACCACACGCATGGCCTCGGCATCGAGTTCACTGTCAACACCTCGCAAGTTTCTTACATTGGAAACACTGCCATCTTTTTCAATAACAAACCCTATAAAGACTCGTCCTTGAATGCCTTTTTCCTTTGCTTCTTGAGGATAATGGATATTCTTGGAAATATAGTGAAACAATTCCACCTCGCCCCCAGGAAATTCAGGCATTTGCTCAACAATGGCATAAACATCCACAAAGTCAGAATTCTCCACTTCTCCTACTTCTGGGAAAATCTCTGGCATTTCTCCTTCTATTTCTTCAAATACAACTACATCTCCTGGAATCGCCAGAGGTTCTTCGTTTTTGCAAGTTGCTTTTTTCTTTTCTGCTTTCATCGTATCCGGCTCCGGTGCCAGCACATCGCCTTCCAACAAATAAGCATCACTGGGGATGCTGTCGTTGGAGATACTATCGTTGGGCATCTCGGTGGAATCGGGAGTATGCATCACTTCACCGGCCAAAGGCTCGGGAACAGGATGATTGCATGAAGTGGCCGCAAACAAGGTTCCCAACGACATTCCAGCGAAAATGGCCGCTTTGCCCATACGCTGGCGTTTTTCAAGTTCGCGCTCCAGATAGCGCACCTCGGCTTCGCACTTCGGGCAGGTACCAAGGCAGTCGCCTTGGTAGGTACATTCCTCAATGACCAACTTAATGTCGTTCTCCGCCGCAATCTGCTTGCGGATTTCCTTTAGGATTTTGCAGGTTTGTTTGCCTTTTGCCATAGTTTTATTCCTTATTTTGATAATTTGAAATTGATGGGCATTGTATATCTCACACGGACGGCCTTCCCTCTTTGTTTGCCTGGGTACCATTTTGGCATTAGACCAATCACACGAAGTGCTTCTTCATCACAGCCGTAGCCAATGCCACGAAGCACTTTTGCATCACAAACAGTGCCGTCTTTTTCTATATAAAACTCAACAAATACCTTGCCTTCTATGCCAGCTTCTTTGGCTTCTTTGGGATAGACCAAATTATTCCCTAGGAATTCGAACATCTTTTGCTCGCCGCCACGGAATGCAGGCATGGTTTCCACAATACACCCAAAAAACTCCGATGTCTCAACCCCCACTTCTTCCTCAACAATTGTATCCATCCGCAAACTATCCGGCTGCTGCGCCAAGGCCACTTGGCTTGCGCCCAGCAAACCAACGGAAAGCCCTGCCACAACTGCGGCCTTGCCCATCCGCTGCCGTTTCTCCAATTCGCGCTCCAGATAACGCACTTCGGCCTCACATTTCGGGCAGGTGCCAAGGCAATCGCCGTGGTAGGTGCATTCCTCGATGACCAAATTAATATCATTCTCCGCCGCAATCTGCTTGCGGATTTCCTTCAGGATCTTGCAGGTTTGTTTGCCTTTTGCCATGATTATCATTTTTTGTTTTAACGTGGCGAAAGTAACAATTATTCTGGAATCACCTTATTATATATTGAAAAATGTCAAAGTTTTCCACGCCCATGGCAGCGAGTTGCTCCTTGCTTCGCTCCACATCGTCGTCCGAATTGAAGTCTGGAATATGCGGGATGCGCACCTTGATGCGGTTAGGGTCGCCGTTTTGCAAGAGCCATTGCAGGTTTTCCAAAACGATGTTGTTCGCCTTGCCTGTGTAGGCCTCATAAATCTCGGGATTCATGTCCTTGATGTCGATGATGTAGCCGTCGACGATAGGATCAATGGCTTGAACCGTTGCCAAAGGCACATGAAGGCTGGTCTCGACGACAATCTGCCACTGCCTTCCGCAAAGGTCACTAAACGCTTGTATGAAAGGCAGTTGCAGCAAAGGCTCTCCCCCGCCAAAAGTGATGCCGCCATGCGTGGCCAAAAAATACAGTTGGTCGATTTTCACCTCCTCGAAGAGCAACTCGGGCGTATACAAACGGCCTCTTTCAAGCTCCCACGACTGTTTGTTGAGACAATACTTGCACCGCAAAGGACATCCCGTGAACGCCACTAAAGTAGTGACGCCCTCTCCGTCGACGATCAAACGGTGACGGCCTATTCCGAATATTTTAGCCGTTGTCATCCAAAAACTCAGGTTTCCCGGATTCGTCTACATAACGTCGCTCGGGCATCCAAAGGTTAAAGACGATGCCCACATGGGCATTGAAAGCGCTTGTATTCAAAGGTTTGAACAATCCAATAAGATTATTGGTAGTCAGGTAGATGTTGCAGGTCTCAATCATGGCGGAGACACCAAGGCCGATATTGTCGTAACTGTGAGGCATCATCGTGTAGGTGGCGCACACGTTGAAGTTGTTCCAGAACGAACCGCAGTAGGCCAACGTCAAGGCAGGACGGAAGCCACTGCCCAAGAAGCGGCCTTGCACCTGGGCG
The DNA here is from genome assembly GCA_017539045.1 of Bacteroidales bacterium. GTDB lineage: Bacteria > Bacteroidota > Bacteroidia > Bacteroidales > F082 > Limimorpha. The sequence continues at coordinate 11,056 of JAFYHS010000041.1, read as the reverse complement.
CTGAAGCGGTTGCGAGCATCGAGGTCGTAGTTGCCACGCAGCATAAGGCTGGTATTCAAAGCAGTGGTGTACTTATCCATGGGTGAGAACCCCACTTGGAAATAGCGCTGCAAGGTATCCAAGAAATGCTTACGATAAGTGTCATCTGAAACTAAACGCTGCACCTCGTCGACACTCAAACCCTCGAAGAGGAAGTCACCGTCGTCATAGAAGTGGCCCATGTCGCTCACTTGGCCTGACATGGCGATGTTGTGCTTGCCCCAATGGATGAAACCTAGATCGCGCACCGCGGCCACAGCGCTGAAGCGCTCATCGAAACGGTATTCGGCGGCCAAGTCGACGCCAAAGCCCGGGTTACGGAATAATACGCCCACGCTGAAGGGACCGTCAGCCTTCAGATGGCCTGTCTCGTCCACATAGATGACGTTGGGCAAGGCGGTTTTCATGGCGATGTTTTCCTTCAAGCGGAGCGCATAAGAATCGGCATCGGTGAAGAGCCTGACATCAAAGGCATCGGTTTTCACATCGGCCACGCCGAAGAGGAGTTTGGCCTTACCGCCCAACGAGAGCTGCTCCGTGACGTTCCACTGATAGCCCACCGCCAGCTCCTGATAGCCCATGGCGTTGATGTCCATATTGACTTTGGCGGGGTTGTCGTTGCCGACAAAAGCCGAGTTGCCGTATGCCGCCAGATCGAACAGCCCTTCGTTAAAGGCAAAGTCACCCTGGGCCTTCACGCCATAATTGATTGTGATCATGCCTTTCTTGAGGCGCTTGTACAAAGTGAATAGGTCGACATGCACATCAAAGCCGAGGTAATTGTCTTCCTTCAGGCTGTTGGCCAATTTGCTCAAATTGATCGTTGCAGGACGCCCTTGCGCATCGAAGTCGAAGCAGTTGTCGAAACGCAACGTCGTGTTTTGCATGTCGATGTCGATGTCACCAATGACGAGCGACATGACGCTCAAATAGGGCAAGTCAGTGGCTGGGTTGGCGTTCATCTGATAAGGATTGTAGCGCATGAAGTCGACAGGCGACACTTGTTGAGCCGTGACAGAGCCAAGCGTCAACGCAGCAAAAAAAGCTATAATTAATATTTTCTTATTCATAATCATGACTGATAATCGCTAAAAATCCAGATTTCCTTTGTATTTGGCACGGCCTTTCACCGAGAGGTCGAGCTTTTGGTTGAAGTTCAAATGCAGGTTGTGGTTCTCCGTATCCAGTTCATACGACATTATGATGCGGTTGGAATGCAACACGTTATCAACACGGTCTTCATCGACAACGAGCGTCACCTCTGTGGTGGCAGGCTTGCCGTCAAATGAAGCCTTTATGACCTTGGACTCACCAAGCAAGGTGTCTGTGACCATACCTGTCTCAGAGTCAAACATATAGAAACTTGCATTTAAATGGAACGGCAGTAAAGAGTTGAATGTCAGTTCGAGCGTAAGCTCCTTGATAAGTTCAGGCACCTCGAGGTTGGCAACATTCATATTGACCGTGTCGACATATTTGACATCGCCAACGCTGAAGGAGAATGGTATCTCCACATCGGCACAAAGGTCAATACGGTTGGTATCGACAACAGTCACCATGTCTGTGGCGTCCTCTGGATTGAGGATGTAATCGCCCGAAGCCAGGAAATGCCCTCCGTCGACACTCATTCGGAAGTTGACGACCTTATTGAGTGCCTCTACATATTGCATCGCAGGAGGCATTTCAATCGGCAACGGCAACGGCTCAAGGATGGAAATAGGCGCATTCTCTTTGCTCCACAAAGTGAGCGTGTCGATAACGAAACGAGCTCCCATAGGGAAGGTATTACGCTCTGTGAGTTTCAGTCTGACATCTTCCAATCCGAGTTGACCATCAATCAATCCAGGAAACAGTGTGAAAACCGTATCGACGCGGTCGCGGCTCGTATAACGCTCCACATAACCTTGTATCTCGCTGAAAGCCATATCGTGTCCCTTGATGCGGATGTTCACACTCAACTCCGGTTCAACCGTCATTTGTGCGCCAATTGTTACTTCACAATTGAAGGTCAGCGTATTAGCCTCTTCAGTAGAATAGCGTAAACCCGACAGATCAATTACGAAGGTGTTGTCTTGAATTGGCGTATCAAGCACGAAGTCGTGACCAGCGGCATCCTTGATGTTGGACGTGCGCAACACCACATGCTGCAAATTGCCAACATTGGACTCCATAGTAAACTCAAGGCGTCCGGACTTAACTAAACCTTCCCTAACGAAGACATGCTCCGACTCGAATGTGATGGTACGCTCAAAGCTCAGCACCGTATCAAGATAGGGCGGCGGAGTGGTTGGATAGGGGTTGGGGTAGGCATAATGCTCTTCATAGTTCAAATCATTGAATTTCAATATTTCATAGCCTTCCAAGATGCTATCCATCTGCATCGTATAGTGCAAAGCCATGTCGCCGTCGGCAGTCCAATAAAGCAGATCCAACAAGCCGAAGCGTTCCATCAAATCCTTCACAGAAAACGAGGCCGAAGCCAGCGGCGCCAACACCTCGCCTTCGGCATTCACGCCGTGCACATTGCTCAAGTCATAATGGTCCTTCTTACAGGAGGCGACGAACAGCGAAAGGACCAATGTCGTCAATAATAATCTATAAGGTCTCATAACACAAACTTTCCGTTAAGAATCATTTTAGCCACTTTGTTGGCACCATAGTAATAAGGCATGAACTCGAGCTGCGTCATGGGTTGGGTGATGATGAGGTTGGCGAGTTTGCCCTTGGTGATGCTGCCCACCTCGTCGCTCACGCCCATGGCATAGGCTGTGTTGAGCGTGGTAGCATTGAGCGCCTCTTCAGGCGTCAGGCGGTAGCGGATGCAAGCCATCGACAGGATGAGCTGCATGTTGCCTGAGGGCGAGGTGCCAGGGTTGAAGTCGGAGGCCATGGCCACAGGCAAGCCAGCGTCAATCATCTTGCGTGCCGGCGAGAGCGGCAGGTTGAGGAAGAAAGCGCAGCCAGGCAACACGGTCGGCATGGTCTCAGTGTCTTTCAGCGCCTCAATCTCGGCATCGCCCATCTGCTCGAGGTGGTCAACGGAGATGGCGCCATATTTCACGCCCACCTGCACGCCGCCCGAGATGGCCATCTCGTTGGCGTGGATCTTCGGCTTCATGCCGTATTTGATGCCTGCCATGAGGATGCGTTCGGTGTCCTCGACAGTGAAGAAGCCTTGGTCGCAGAACACATCGATGAAATCGGCGAGGTCCTCGGCGGCAACGAGTGGGATCATCTCGTTGATGACCAAATCAACATAGTCTTCTTGATGACCGCGGTATTCCATCGGGATGCCATGTGCGCCAAGGAAGTTCGATTTGATGGTCAAAGGCGAGTTCTCCTTCAGGCGACGAATGACGCGAAGGAGCTTCAACTCGCTCTCAGTGGTCAGGCCGTAGCCACTCTTGATCTCGATGGCACCCGTGCCCATACGCATCACCTCGTCGAGGCGTTGCTGGGCCATGTCGTAAAGTTCGTCCTCCGAAGCCGCCGCTGTCGCCTTGGCCGAGTTGAGGATGCCTCCTCCCCTCTTGGCGATCTCCTCATAGCTGAGGCCACGGATCTTGTCGACAAACTCCAGCTCGCGCGAGTTGGCGTAGACGAGATGCGTGTGCGAGTCACAGAAAGCGGGCATGACCACGCTACCTTTCACATCATAGACACGATGATTTTCTGCGAGATATTTGCGGCACGCCTCCGAGTCCATTGGACCAAAGTCGGCGATTTTCTTGCCTTTGATGTAGAGAAAAGCATTCTTGATTCTGCCCGTTTCGGCCATTTCCTTGCCGCGTTTCAGCAGTCGACCTTGTTCTTCGACACCGACGAGCTCCTTGATATTGACGATTAACATGATTTTGGAATATTTTGCCGCAAAATTAAGGAAAAAACCGCCATTAGCACGATTTTTGTTACTTTTGTCCCCCGAAAAATAGACGACAATGAAAAAAAGCATCTTATTTGCCATGTTGTTCATGGTGGCTGGTCTCACCGCAAACGCACAAGAAGAGAAAAAAGAATCGAAAGTCCAGCATTTAACCTATAAGGAGTTCCTGAAGAAGGTATGGGATTTCGAGAAAGACCCCACTACCTTTGTATATAAAGGCAAGTTGCCCGCCATCGTCGACTTCTATGCCGATTGGTGCGGTCCCTGCCGCCGTGTGGCACCTATCATGGAGAAACTGGCCGAAGAATATGATGGCAAGCTATTGATCTATAAAGTCAACACGCAATATGAAACCGAATTGGCAAAAGCCTTCCAGATACGTAGCATCCCTACAGTGCTCTTCATCCCTGTGGAGGGACAGCCGATGATGCAAGTCGGAGCCATGCCAGAAGAAGGTTACAGGAAAGTCGTCGTCGAACAACTGCTCAAATGACGCTGTTCACCACGGCATATTTTCCCAGTATCAGCTACATGGCGCGTTTTCTGAAAGAAGACGCGCCTGTCGTTGAGATATGGGAGACCTATCACAAGCAGACTTACCGCAACCGCTGCCGTGTGATGACGGCCAACGGCGTGGAGAGCCTCAGCGTGCCTGTAGTGAAGGTCAACGGCAACCACACCATGACCAAGGATATGGCCATCAGTCCCATCGAGCCTTGGCAGCACATCCACAGCCGCTGCCTGGAGTCGGCCTACAAGGCGGCGCCTTATTTCGACCATTATTACGACCATCTGAGGCCAATCTTTGAAGACCATTTCGAGCGCCTCATCGACTTGAACGACGCTGCCTTGCAAGCGGTACTTAAGATGCTAAAAGTCAAGAAGGAAATCGTGCACACTACGGATTATGTGCGCGAGGCGAAAAACGACTTGCGCGAGGCTTTCAGCCCGAAAAAGGCCACAGAAAACACCTCATTCCCAGAGTATTACCAGGTTTTCGGCACCAAGTTTCCTTTTGCTCCTGATTTGAGCGTTTTGGATTTGGTGTTCAATGAGGGGCCGGAGGCAATGAATTACTTCACCTCAATCTCAAACCCCGACCAGTCCTTGTTTTCGGTCAACAAGTCGTAGTAATGACAGATGTTCTCCTCGGTGACGATTTCGCCATTTACCGAAATGATTTGGTCGCCGACCTTGAATTTCTCTTTGCCGTCGAGGAGACGGTTCAAAATCTTCAATGTTCCATCGGCAGTAGAAACACGGTAGGCAGGTGCCTCGAAAGGTTTGACGACATCGGTTGCATGAGGTCTAGCATACATCTTTAGATTTCCACCCCGAGACGAGATAATCCAATCGTATTTCGAAATCGCTTTGAGGCCCATGTTGTTGTTTGACACCGATTTCACATACAACACTTCGGTATCCTTATCGACTCCAGCAAGGCTGAGATTTTCATGACTTGCGTACACAAATGTCTGCTTGTCGGTATGCCCTCCAATGGCTTGTCCAAAGGAGCCTTCAAAAACATAATCCTTCTCCCCTGGACTATCGACCCGCTGCTCGTCCTGCAACAAAAAAGCAGCAGCACCGTTGCCCGTGTCGAAAATGCATTCATACTCCATGCCATTGATTCGCGGATAGACCCACAAAACATTTCTGTAATACTTGCATTTGATGGGGATGAATTCCGTTGTGTCAATGCTCAAAGAATCAGGAATTTCATACATCTGATTATTGGTATAGTCAATCATGTAACGAATTAGGTTAAGACCAGGAAAGCCAATGATATGATGAGCCGACAAAGACGACTCTTTTTGGCAAATGGGTGGCTCCGAGCCTAAATTGGCCATACCTATTCCCTCCGCTTCCGCCATATCCGTTTTGATCGCGACCGGCAAAGTCGTCACTTTGATTTTTGACCTTTTGTCAGCCCTAGAAACTCTATGACTATAAAACTTCATTCCTTCTGGCTTGGTGCTTGGCGTGTACATAAGCAGAGCAAACGAATTGACGCCCGAATCATACATCACCGTGTCAGATTTTCCATTGATTTCGGCCTTGAGCAACATTTGGTTCCTCTTGCTGACGACGAAATGGATGGTGTCATTTGCCGAGTTGATATAATCCTGGTCATCGTTGTTAACGATTTTGGCGGTGTGAATCAGCAGCCCGACCGTTCCGCAGGAAGTCATGGCCATCGCCATCGAAAGCATGACCAAATATTTCAGTAATTTGTTCATAATTATTATGCTTACTTCTCGGGATAGGCTATCCTCACATGATAAATACTCATCAACTTCTTTTTCAACACTTTACGGCAGGTCTCAATGTCGTGCATGGTGAGGTCGGTGTTGAGGAACTGACCCGCCTCCATCTGCTTGTCGATGATGCCATCCACCAAGTCGCTGATTTTCTTTTCGTCGGGGTCTTTCAAGCTATGCGAGGCGGCCTCGATGCTGTCGGCCATCATCAAGACGGCGGTCTCGCGTGAGAAGGGCTCAGGACCATGATAGGTGAACGGTGTCGGGTCGATTTCCTCGTCGGGATGGGCCTTCTGCTCGTTGATATAGAAATACTCAGTGCGGCGCGTGCCATGGTGCGTGCGGATGAAGTCGATGATGCGCTCAGGGATGTGGTTTTTATGCGCCAGCTCTATGCCGTCGGTCACATGCGAGATAATGATCTCGGCGCTTTCGGTATTGGAGAGATCGTTGTGCGGACTATAGGCCCCATGTTGGTTTTCCGTGAAATACATCGGATTCTTAATCTTTCCCACATCGTGATACAATGCACCCGTACGGGCCAACAGCGTGTCGCCGCCAATTTCATACAGTACCTCCTCGCATAGGTTGGCGACCTGAATGGAGTGTTGGAAGGTACCCGGTGCGGTCGCCGCCAACTCACGCAACAAGGGCGTATTGGTGTTGCTCAGCTCCATCAGCGAGAGCGAGGTGGTGACGCCGAAGATACGCTCGAAAAGCAGGATGAGTGGCTGGGCCAACATGGTGAACAGACCATTGAGGAACAGCATCAGGATGACCGACCAGTCGACCTCGGAGGTGGTGAGGAAGGTGAAGGCCAGGTAGACCAAGAGATAGCCGAAGAACACCAACAACGCGGCTTGGATGAAACGGTGGTGTGTGCGGGTGCTCGACATGCCGAACACCGTGACCACCGTGGCCACCAACTGCATAAACATGAACTGGAAGGGATTGGGCACCACCAAGGAAATCAGCATCACGGCGAAGACCTGTGTGGAGAATGCCAGCCTGAGGTTGAAGAACGAGCCCACCATGATGGCGAGCAAACAAACCGGCATCAGGAAGATGAGGCTGGGAGCAAAGCGAACGAGGACATAGCAAGGCAACACGATGATGAGCACCAAGGTAAGCAAGAGCACGATGTTCTTCAACTCGGAGAAGACTTTCTTATGGAGTTTGCTGCCATAGAGGCCCATCAGCGAGAAGATCAACGTCACCAGGAAGATCTGGCTCAAGAGGACACGGAGCGACTCGTCGCGCGACATGGAACGCGTGGCGTATTCGCGTTGCAACGAATTCAACACATCGTAGGTGTGCGCGTTGATGATCTCGCCTTCCGAGATGATCAACTCATCCTTCTGCACCATACCATAAGTCAACGACACGGCAGCAGCAGCCTTTTCCATTTCCTGCTGGGTAAGGCTAGAGTTATAAAACACATTCTGACGCAATGCGCCATTGAGAAGTTCGGAAAGTAATTTCTCGTTGTAGCTACCGCCGGCATCTTTCAATATGGAAGCTACAGCCTCAGTGGCTTCGTTCATGGCATAGAAGTCGCCGTAACGCACAGTACGCATCACTTTGTCGCGGATGACTGTGACCACAGAGCTGGGGTCGAGCGAGCTGGTGGCATTGTCGTAGGCTACGATACCCTGGTCTTCGATGGAATCGTAAACCTTGAGCAGACAATCGAGGTTGGCAGCCTTGTCGAGCGTGGAGTGTTCGTCCCATTGCGCGTCAAAAGCATTGACCAAGGCTTTGCGCGCGGTGTTCATCTCGTTGTCGTTGAAGACAAACACAGGATGCACCTGCTTTTCGGCGGCATCCGTCTCAGCGCTGTATGACTCATAGTCCTTATAGATGGGAAAGTCAAACGGGGCATAGAGCGTCTCATGCTGCCAGGGCTTCGAAAGCTGGAACTCGTATTTGAACTTGCCCGTACGTGGCATCAACAGACATACCAAAACAATGGCGACCACAAAGGCCAACACTTTGGCAATACCATAATAACTGTGCCTTATTCTATTGATTAAACCTTTTATCCAATTCATAATCAACGATTTAATGATTATTCTTGCATATAATTGCGAGTGCTAAATTATTAAAAAACTACGATTGTTCAAAAAAAAGAGCACAAAAAAGGCCTTCCGCATTGAATTGTTGCCTAATTTAGCGCTCTGAAAACAGCGATATTTATGACCTACGGCATCTGCAAACTTTCCGCCATCGCATTGAGGAAGGAACCCCGACACAGTTCCGAGATGGTGAGTCAACTGCTATACAATGAAATATACATGGTTTTGGACAGCCTACAGGAATGGGTGCTGGTCCAAACCGGATTCTTCCGTTATCAAGGCTGGATTCAGGCGAAGCAATTCGAGGAAATCAGCGAGGAAGAATTTGAGGCATTGAAGAACAAGCAACCCTATCTCACCTGCAAACCCATCGTTGAATACCATGGACAGTTTTTGAGCTTGGGCACACCGCTCTATGAGCCACATCCCGACGCCATCGAGATGCCCTCTGAGTTCCATCCTGAGATGATGTTAGACTATGCCAAGATGCTCCTCGACGTGCCTTACCTCTGGGGAGGTCGCACCGCTTTAGGCATCGACTGTTCGGGCTTGGTTCAGGTTTGCGCCCGCCTTGCAGGAATGGCTCTGCCACGCGATGCTTCCCAACAAATCCAAGAAGGCGAACTGGTGTATTTCCTGCAGGAGACACAACCCGGTGACCTTGCTTTCTTTGGAGAGGAAGACGGCCACATTACCCATGTGGGTATGATCATGGGCAACGAGCAGATCATCCACTGTTCGGGGAAGGTCCGCATCGACTATTTGGACCAGACGGGTATCTTCAACAAGGAAAAGAACGAACACACGCATCATTTGCAAGTCATCAAGCGGATGAAATGATTGCGAAAAAATTCGCATCGTATTTTTTCGCAATGAAATATCCTATATTTGCACCGCGTTTATCAAATAGAAACTTCACAATAAAAAAACATAACAAAATGAAACAACTATCATTATTTGCGATGGCGCTACTGCTTGCGGCCAGCATCGCATCATGCAAGAAAGACACAACAAACGGCAAAGTCGTTTTCGGCAACACCCATGGAATGTCCATTACATCATACGACAGCACTTTCCACCCCGAACAATATGGCCATTTTTCCTGGGGCAACACCGTTGACCTCAATGGCGATGGAGAAAACGACGTTCAATTCCGATCAGAGGATATAGGTTCCGCTGGACTTGGGCATGATGTTGTCACGACGCTCAATTGTCTGAATGAGAACATCGCATTATTGGGCGACATCATCAACCAAGAAAACTACCTTCATATCGATTCCACTTCCCATACGGAAGACAGCATTTGGTGGGTAATAGGAGTATATTACACCTATACTTGTGAACGGATTGCCGAAACAGATTCTGTAGTGAGCATGACAGAAAAACTATCGCTTTATGCCAATAATGCCAATGATAGCTTCGACAGCAACGACACCTTCATGAGCACCGATGTCATCCTTAAAAACCGTTCCTATTCTTATCCTGCGGGTACCGAAAACGGTGATCATGTGCTCTACCATTATGAAATGAACTACAAAAATGACTGCGACTACTTCCCAATGGACGAAGTGAAATACATCGGTTTTAAGCTCACCGAAAACAACCAAAGCCGTCTTGGCTGGATGAAAATCATCCTTCACCATGACCATGTTGAACTTTTGGAAACCGCTATTCAGAAATAAAGGCTGAGATTCCCCTGCGGGGAATGGAGGATATAGTTTGCGGTTCTGCGGCGGCATGTAACGTTTACGTTTTGTAAGCTTTACATGCCGCCGCGGGTTGATTAATCGAATGGACTCCATTCCCCTAGGGAATCTCTTTCGTTTCATATCACTGCTGAACACAAAGCTGTCCTGAAAAAGCGAAAAATTATTGCGTTGAAGTTTTTCGCAATGAAATTTACTATATTTGCACCGCGTTTCGAAAACTAAAAACAAAACCTGATAATGAAGAAAACACTATTATTTGCTTTTATACTGCTGACTTTTTCTTCTTGCGCCCTGTCTGGATTCACAACCAAGACCCCAAAAAGTGAAATTTCAGACGTACAACGTTTTATTCCTGTATGCGACATTGATCTATTGGACAAATACGACAATGGCGGTCACAGCGATTCTCTTTCAGAATTATGCCGCCTTTCCATAGATAACGTACTGGCTCAAGATAAATCCATCGGTCTAACAGGATACATAACAATAAAAGACACTGTGGTGCAGAATAAAGTGAATAATGAATTACGGCAACTTATTGATGATGGAAACCTCAAGCAAAAGGCACAATATACATACTTGCCTACCGTTGATTCCATATTGAAACAAAACGGGAAACGCTTTGGTTTGCTAGTTTATCATGTCGGTTTCGAAAGAACCAAGCAAAACTGGGGCGAGATTATTTTCAAAAGTATTGCTTACTATTATGGCGCCTATGGAGCAAGTTCTTATAATGAGGCTTTCTCTAAACTAACACTTATCATCTATGACGCAGAAAACAAGAACCTTCCTTTCTATCATTTTTCAATCAAGCCTGACAAAAAACCCACCCGTGTTATAAGTCAGCAGTTAGAAGGCATTATCGACAGGTTTTGGAAATGACGGAGCAACCCCGTCCTAATTACCTCAACATTTTTGAATATTTATTCTTCAAACTTTAAATACAACATAATGAACAACGCACTGATCACATTTGCGAAGCCGGACAACGAGCCTGTAAAAAGCTACAAGCCAGGCAGTCCGGAGAGAATCGAACTCCAGAAGGAACTCGAAAGACAATCCAACGAAATCGTTGAAATCCCCGCCATC
>JAFYHS010000022.1 GCA_017539045.1 Bacteroidales bacterium | reverse complement strand
CGAGGATTGGGCGTAAGAAAGATGAGAACGGCAAATTGGTCCGTTATTCAAAGAAAACAGGTGAAATCATTAAGTAACTATGAACTATCAACCCAGACTTAGAGGACAATACAAGAGTGAAATCGTGCCTGCATTGATGGATGAATTCCACTACAAGAGCGTGATGCAGGTTCCACGGCTTTTGAAAATTTCACTCAATCAGGGCATCGGCGCAGCTTTGGCCGATAAGAAACTGATCGACTACGGTATTGAGGAAATGTCCGCAATCACCGGTCAGAAAGCCGTACCGACCATTTCCAAGCACGACGTCAGTAACTTCAAACTGCGTCGTGGCAACCCGATCGGCGTTCACGTGACGCTTCGCGGCGACAAGATGTACGAGTTTCTCGAGCGCCTTGTCTGCGTGGCTCTCCCGCGTGTGCGTGACTTCAGGGGTATCAGCGACAAAGGCTTCGACGGCCGTGGCAACTACAGCTTCGGTATCACCGAGCAGATCATCTTCCCCGAAATCGATATCGAAAAGGTGGTTAAGATGAACGGTATGAATATCACCTTCGTCACTTCAGCCAAGACCGACCAAGAGGCATTGGCTTTGTTGAAACATTTTGGTCTTCCCTTTAAAAATCAAAACAAGTAAACTATGGCTAAAGAATCAATGAAAGCGCGTGAGCGCAAGAGAGCAAAGATGGTCGCGAAATATGCTGAGAAACGTGCTGCCCTGAAGGCTGCCGGCGATTACGAAGGCCTCCAGAAACTGCCGAAGAACTCGTGCCCCATCCGCCTGCACAACCGTTGCAAACTCAGCGGTCGTCCGAAAGGCTATATGCGCCAGTTTGGCATTTCGCGTATTGATTTCCGTGAGATGGCCCTCAAAGGCCTTATCCCGGGCGTAAAGAAAGCTAGTTGGTAAACTATTTAAGACTTAGAAAGATGAATACAGACCCTATAGCAGATTATCTGACTCGCATCCGCAATGCGAATAATGCCAAGCATAGAATCGTTGAAATCCCCGCTTCGAACATGAAGAAGGCCATCACGAAGATCCTCTTCGAGAAGGGCTACATCCTCAACTATAAGTTTGAAGAAGGTGAAAAGAAATCACAGAATGTCATTAAGATCGCTCTTAAGTACCATCCTGTGACCAAGCTGCCTGCCATCACGACCATCGACCGCGTTTCGCGCCCTGGCCTGAGAAGGTATGCTGATAGTGAAAACCTGCCTCGCGTGATGAATGGCCTCGGTATCGCCATCATCTCCACCTCGCAGGGTGTGATGACCGACAAGGAAGCCCGCAAGCTCCACATCGGCGGTGAAGTGATTTGTTACGTTAGCTAATAATAGGAGATAGAAAGTATGTCAAGAATTGGTAAATTGCCTATCGCCATCCCCGCTGGCGTTACAGTCGACATCAAAGACGGTGTCATCACGGTTAAAGGTAAATTGGGTGAGCTTTCGCAGAAGTTCTACGACCACGTGATCATCGAGGTCGAAGGCGACCAGGTCCATGTGAAGCCGAACGAGGCCGCTGTTGAGGCCGGTTCGAAGCATGGTCTCTACCGCGCCCTCGTCGCCAACATGATCAAGGGCGTGAGCGAAGGCTTTGAAACTGTTCAGGAATTTGTCGGTGTCGGTTACAAGGCCGAGGCCAAGGGACAAATCCTCGAAATGGCTCTGGGCTTCTCCCACAACATTTTCATGGAGATGCCTCCGGAGATCAAGATTGAAACCATCAACGAAAGAGGTAAGAACCCCATTCTGAAGATGCGTTCATACGACAAACAACTTCTTGGTCAGGTGGCCGCAAAGATCCGCTCGATGCGTAAGCCTGAACCTTATAAGGGTAAGGGTATCAAGTTCGAAGGCGAAGTCCTGAGACGTAAGGCAGGTAAGGCTGCTGGTAAGTAAAGATTAATACCTCAGTAAGAAAAGTAAGAAAATGGCAAAAACTAAAGAAGAGAGAAGACAGTTTATCAAGAAGAGCATCAGAAAGAAGATTTCTGGTACTGCCCAGCGTCCGCGCATGTCTGTCTTCAGAAGCAACAAGCAAATCTATGTGCAGCTGATTGACGACGAAGTCGGCAAGACTCTGGCTGCTGCCAGTTCCCGCGAGAACGGCATCGAAAATGAAAAGATCACGAAGACCGAACAGGCCGCCAAGGTGGGTGCCCTGATCGCCGAGAAGGCCAAGGCCGCCGGCATCGACACCGTCGTGTTCGATCGTAATGGTTATTTGTATCACGGTAGAGTGAAGTCGCTGGCCGACGCAGCTCGTAATGGAGGATTAAAATTCTAATTGTCATGGCAGAAGTTAATGTAAAAAGAGTAAAGTCTAGCGAAATCGAGTTCAAGGAACGTCTCGTTAGCATCAACCGCGTCACCAAGGTGACCAAAGGTGGTCGTACTTTCACTTTCGCAGCACTGGTTGTCGTCGGCAATGAGAATGGTGTCGTCGGTTACGGACTTGGCAAGGCCAAGGAAGCCACCGCTGCCATCCAGAAGGGCGTTGACGACGCCAAGAAGAACCTGGTGAAGGTTCCGGTTCTGAACGGCACGCTGCCTCACGAGCAGTACGGCAAGTACAGCGGCGCCTACGTCTACATCCAACCTGCTACTCCTGGTACCGGTGTCATCGCTGGTGGTGCCATGCGTGCCGTCCTCGAGAGCGTTGGCGTGAAGAACGTGATGGCTAAGTCGAAGGGCTCCTCCAACCCCCACTCGGTGGTGAAGGCTACCTTCGATGCGCTCACCAAGATGCGCGATGCTTATACCGTCGCTCAGTTGAGAGGTGTGGATTTGGATACTGTGTTTAACGGATAAAACTTTTGAAAGATGAAAAAAGTAAGAATCACCCAAATCAGAAGTGGCATCGGAAGACCACAAGATCAAAAGGACACTTTGAAGTCGCTTAATTTGAGAAAGATGCACCAGTCGGTCGAGGTTGACATGGACAACCCGTCCGTCGCTGGCATGGTGAACAAAATCGCCCACCTTCTCAAGATCGAAGAAATCTAATTGTTGAACTTATCTAATCTACATTTATCATGGATTTAAGTAATCTCAAACCAGCAAAAGGTTCTACAAAGGAAAAGAAAAGATTAGGCCGTGGCCAAGGTTCAGGAAGAGGCGGCACGTCAACACGCGGTCACAAGGGTGCTCAGGCACGCTCTGGCGCTAAGCGTAAGATCGGCTTCCAAGGTGGTCAAATGCCTCTCCAGCGTTTGGTTCCTAAGTTCGGTTTTAAGAACATGAATCGCGTTGAGTATTGCCCGGTTAACCTCTCCACTCTGCAGAAGCTTGCTGAAAACGGCATCACGGTGATTACTCCTGAGGTGCTCGTCGAAAACGGTATCACCCACAACAACGAACTCGTTAAGGTTCTGGGTCGTGGTGAATTGACTGCAAAGGTTGAAGTTAAGGTCCACGCATTTTCCGCCAAGGCTAAGGAAGTCATCGAAGCTGCTGGTGGCACTTGCGACAAATACGAAGCGCAATGAAAAGACTGATAGAAACCATAAGGAATATCTTTAAGATCGAGGAGCTGCGTAAGCGTATCCTTTACACGATCCTCATTATCTTGATCTACCGCTTCGGTTCATTTGTCGTGATCCCTGGCGTTGACCCCAACCAGTTGTCGGCACTGCAACGCAGCAGTGAAGGCGGCCTCCTCGGACTGTTGAACATGTTCTCCGGCGGCGCTTTCGGCAATGCTTCCATCTTCGCCTTGGGTATCATGCCTTACATCACCGCATCCATCATCATCCAATTGCTCGGCATGGCAGTGCCTTACTTCCAGCGCCTGCAAAAGGAAGGTGAAAGCGGCCGTAAGAAGCTGAACCAGATCATGCGTTACCTGACCGTCCTCATCGTGGTCGTCCAGGCCCCCGGTTACATCAAGAACGTCCTTGTCCAGTTGCCCAAGACCGCTGTGACGCCTTTCGATGGCGTTCACGATCCGAGTCTCTTCTTCTGGATCTCTTCGGTCGTCCTCCTCATCGCCGGTACCCTGTTCATCATGTGGCTCGGCGAGAAGATCACCGACAAGGGTATTGGTAATGGTATCTCCTTGATCATTATGATTGGTATCATCGCCCGTCTGCCCGGTGCGTTTGCCGCTGAATGCGGTACGCGTCTCAATGAGGGCGGCACTGGCCTCTTGATCCTCGTCATCGAACTGATCGTCCTGTTCTTTGTGATGGTGGGCACCATCGCCCTCGTCCAAGGTACGCGTAAGATCCCGGTACAGTATGCCAAGCGTGTTGTCGGCAACCGTCAATACGGTGGCGTCCGCCAGTACATCCCGCTGAAGGTGAATGCTGCTGGTGTTATGCCTATCATCTTCGCCCAGGCTATCATGTTCCTGCCTATCACCATTGCCGGCTTCAGCCAGTCGGAAAGCCTTACCGGCTTTGCCTCTGCCTTTACCAACATCAATGGTTTCTGGTACAACCTGGTGTTCTTCCTCATGATCATCGCCTTCACGTATTTCTATACGGCTGTTACGATGAACACCAACCAAATGGCGGAAGACATCAAGAAGAACGGTGGTTTCATTCCTGGTGTGAAGCCGGGTAAGAAGACGGCCGAGTATCTCGACAGCATCATGTCGAGAATCACCCTGCCGGGTTCCATCTTCCTGGGCATCGTCGCCATCATGCCTGCCATCGTTGCTTCGCTCATGAACGTCACCACGGGATTCTCCCACTTCTATGGTGGAACCTCGCTGCTGATTCTTGTGGGTGTTGTGCTCGACACCTTGCAACAGATCGAAAGCCACCTTTTGATGCACCACTACGATGGTCTGACCAAGACGGGTCGTATCAAGGGTCGTGTCGGCAGAATGTAATTGTAAGAAATCAGTCCTTTGCCCTTGCGGCAAGGACCGCCAACCAATCGGGAAACCTTCGTTGAATCATCGCGGAGGTTTCCCGAAGGAAAGGCGGAAAACCGATTTAATAGGGTGGAAGAAATAAAAATGACAAAAAATTCCTCCAATTGGAAAAGATTTTGTACTTTTGCAGCCCGAAAAATTGGGTCCGGATTGTTGAAGGACTGAAGTGAATAACAACAAAATAGTATTTGAAAGGATAGAATATGGTAAAACAAATGTCGATTGAACAGGAAGGCACAGTAGTGGAAGCATTGGGTAATGCCATGTTTCGTGTCGAGCTGGAGAACGGTCTGGTGATCATCGCCACGATTTCCGGCAAGATGCGTATGCACTATATCAAGATCCTGCCTGGCGACAAAGTCAAGCTGGAAATGTCTCCCTACGATCTGACAAAGGGCCGTATCACTTTCAGATACAAGAATTGACGCAAACTACAAAAGAATATTGAAATGAAAGTTCAAGCATCTGTAAAGAAAAGATCTGCCGATTGCATCATCGTCAAGCGTAAGGGCAGAGTGTATGTGATTAATAAGAAGAACCCTAAAGAGAATCAGCGTCAGGGTTAATCTTGGTTGAATATTTAAACTAAAGTAAAAGATAATATGGCAAGAATCGCTGGTGTAGATATCCCGAGCAACAAAGCCGGTGAGATCTCTTTAACCTACATTTACGGTATTGGCAGGTCGCTGTCGAAGGAAATCCTGAAGAAGGCTGGTGTTGAGCCCGCTAAGAAAGTGCAGGACTGGACCGACGATGAGCAGAAGACCGTTCGTGACATCATTGCCGAACAGTACAAGACCGAAGGTGAACTTCGCGGTGAAGTTCAGATGAACATTAAGCGTTTGATGGATATCGGTTGCTACAGAGGTGTCCGTCATCGTGCTGGTCTGCCCGTTCGTGGCCAGAGCACCAAAAACAACGCACGTACCCGTAAGGGCCGTAAAAAGACTGTCGCTAACAAGAAGAAAGCTACTAAGTAATAAGTAGTTGGATCATATCTAATTTCAAAAACCACACAATTAAAAAATGGCAAAAAACAAAGTTACAAAGAAGCGTGTTGTGAAGATCGAGGCAACGGGCATGGCTTTCGTGAAGGCTTCGTTCAACAACATCATCGTTTCCTTGACCAACAATGAAGGACAAGTCATTTCTTGGGCATCAGCTGGTAAGATGGGCTTCAAGGGCTCCAAAAAGAACACCCCTTATGCCGCACAAATGGCCGCTGAAGAGTGCGCCAAGACTGCCTATGACTTGGGATTACGCAAAGTTAAAGTTTATGTGAAGGGACCTGGTGCAGGACGTGAATCCGCCATTCGTGCCATCCACTCCATGGGCGTTGAAGTGACCGAGATCATCGACGTCACCCCTCTGCCTCACAATGGATGCCGTCCTCCAAAACGTAGAAGAGTGTAAGTTGAACAATTAAAAAACTTGAATTATGGCTAGATATACAGGTCCAAAAACCAAAATCGCTCGTAAGTTCGGTGAACCTATCTTTGGTTCCGACAAGTACTTCGAAAAGAGAAACTATCCTCCTGGAATGCACGGTGCCAACAGCAGAAGAAAGAAAGTCTCGGAATACGGTACCCAGCTGAAGGAGAAGCAAAAGGCTAAATATACCTACGGAGTTCTCGAGAGACAATTCCGTAACACCTTCGACCTCGCCCGCCGTAAGGAAGGCGTCACTGGTCTGATCCTGATGCAACTTTTGGAATCACGCCTCGACAATGTGGTCTACCGCCTGGGAATCGCTCCTACGCGTTCGGCCGCCCGTCAGCTTGTGAACCATCGTCATATCGTCGTCAATGGTGAAATCCTCAATATCCCGTCTTACCTCGTGAAAGTCGGTGATGTGGTTGGCGTTCGTGAAAAGTCAAAGAGCTTGGAAGTCGTCACCAATTCTCTGGAAGGCCGTCAAGGCAGCAACTTTGCCTGGCTGGAATGGGATGCGGACAAGATGTGCGGCAAGTTCATGAACTATCCGGCTCGTGAAGAGATCCCGGAGAACATCAACGAACAGCTCATCGTTGAATTGTATTCTAAGTAATTGTTGATTATTAACCTGGTAAAAAAAATAAATATGGCAATTTTAGCGTTTCAAAAACCCGATGAGGTTATCATGGTTGAAGGCTCCGACACCAAAGGCGTTTTCGAGTTTCGACCTCTTGAACCAGGTTTTGGTATCACCATTGGTAATGCGCTTAGAAGAATCCTGCTGTCTTCCTTGGAAGGCTTCGCAATCACTTCTATCCATATTGATGGCGTCAGTCATGAGTTCGCCTCTATCGATGGCGTTATTGAAGATGTCGCCGACATCGTTCTGAACTTCAAACAAGTGCGCCTTAAGCAACTTGTGGCTTCAGAGACTCATGAAAAGGTGAACTTCACCATCACAGGTCAGGAGCAGTTCAAGGCTGGTGATATTAACAAATATCTCAATGCCTTCCAAGTGCTGAATCCCGATCTCGTCATCTGCAACCTTGAACCTTCCGTGAAATTGAATATCGAACTCAATATCAACAAGGGTAGGGGTTATGTCCCGGCTGACGAGAACAAGGTCGTCGGCGCTCCTGTCGACACCATCGCCATCGACTCTATCTATACGCCCATCCGCAACGTGAGCTATAAGGTGGAAAACTGGCGCGTCGAGCAGAAGACCGACTACGAAAAGCTCGTCATCGAAATCGACACCGATGGATCGATCAATCCTAAAGATGCTCTGAAAGAAGCTGCAAAGATCCTCATCTATCACTTCATGCTCTTCTCCGATGAGAACATCAATCTCGTTCCCGATGAGAAGACCGTGACCGAAGACCTTGATGAAGGCTCGTTGCATATCCGTCAGCTCCTCAAGACAAAGCTCGTTGACCTCGACCTTTCGGTCCGTGCGTTGAATTGCTTGAAAGCTGCTGAGGTTGAAACGCTTGGTGAACTTGTAGCCTTCAATAAGCAAGACCTTCTCAAATTCCGTAACTTCGGTAAGAAGTCGCTCACGGAGTTGGACGAGCTGGTCAGAAGCAAAGGCCTCGAGTTCGGTATGAATGTCAGCAAATATAAATTAGATAAGGAATAAGAAAGATGAGACACAATAAGAAATTCAATCACTTGGGAAGAAAAAGCGCTCACCGCAACGCTATGCTTTCAAACATGGCTTCCTCGCTGATTCTGAACAAACGCATCATCACTACCACTGCCAAGGCTAAGGCTTTGCGCATCTATGTCGAACCTCTGATTACCAAGGCAAAACCCGAGAACAACACGACCATGGAGCAAGGCACGAGCAACCGCCGTGTGGTCTTCAGCTACTTGCAAAACAAGTTTGCTGTGACCGAGCTCTTCCGTGAAGTGGGTCCGAAAGTGGCCAGCCGTCCCGGTGGCTACACCCGCATCATCCGCATGCCGGAAAACCGTCTTGGCGACGCTGCCGAAATGGCTATGATGGAACTCGTTGACTATAACGAGGTCTACACCCGCGAGGGTCAAAAGGCCACCACTAAGGCTAAGAGCACGCGTCGTGGTAGCAAGAAGGCCGCCCCTAAGGCCGAAGCTCCCGTCGAGGCTCCTGCAGAGGCTCCCGCCGAACAGGCTGAAGTGAAAGAGTAATGTTTTTTTCAATACAGATGATGAAGGCTGCCTTCGGGCAGCCTTTTTTGTTGTAGGACTGAAACAAAAAAAGCCGCTCAATTGAGCGGCTTTTTCATCATCGGGATACCCGAATCTTAGTTTTCAGCCTTCACATTGTCCATGCCAACCTGGACGGCTTGCATGTTCAGCGGGATGAGCTTGTGGGCGCGCTCCGGCAGGGAGTGACGCAGACCCTCTTCGACGTTCTTGTTGTCGATGATGGGGCGCAGCTTCAGGAAAGCACCCAAGATGATCATGTTGAACACCTTGCTGTTGCCCATATCGGAGGCCAACTGAGCGCCTTCGATGCTGTAGATGTGAATGTCCTTACGGGTGGGCTTGTGGGTGATGCCGTTGGGATCATAGAGCAGATAGCCACCGGGCTTCACCTTGTCCTCAAACTTGTCGAGTGACTGCTGATTCAGAATGACGGCAGTGTCGAAAGCGTTGAGGATGGGGGAGCACACGCGCTCGTCGCTGACGATGACGGTCACGTTGGCCGTACCGCCACGCATCTCCGGGCCGTATGAAGGCATCCAGCTGACTTCCTTGTCCTGCATGATACCACTGTAAGCAAGGATCTTACCCATTGACAAGACACCTTGTCCGCCGAAACCGGCTATAATAATTTCTTCTGTCATTGCTTTGTCGTTTTTAGTTATTTCTTAATCAGCTCGAAATTGTCCTTGAGGTCGCCCAAAGGATAGACGGGCAGCATGTTGTCTTGCAGCCACTTGTTGGCGTCGACGGCGCTCATCTTCCAGTTGGAGTTGCAGTTCGAAACGATTTCAACGAAGTTGACACCGTTCTTGTTCTCAATCTGGTTCTGGAAAGCCTTCTTGATGGCCTTCTTGCAGTTACGCACGGCGGCGGCGCTGAACACAGCCTGACGGGTGACATAGCGCGTGCCGGGCAGCTGGGCCAGCAATTGGGTGATCTGGAGCGGGAAACCATTGTTAGGTGTTCCGTCGGGCCACTGAGGCATACGTCCGTAAGGCGTGGTGGCGGTCTTCATGCCCACGAGGGTGGTAGGAGCCATCTGGCCACCGGTCATGCCGTAGATACCATTGTTGACGAAGATCATGGTGATGTTCTCGCCACGGTTGCAGGTGTGGATGGTCTCGCAGGTGCCGATGGCAGCGAGGTCACCGTCGCCTTGATAGGAGAACACGACCTTGTCGGGCCACACGCGCTTGATACCCGTAGCGCACGCCGGGGCGCGGCCGTGGGCAGCCTCGACGAAGTCGACGTCGAAGTAGTCGTAAGCCATAACGGCGCAACCCACGGGGGAGACACCGATGGTACGGTCGTCAACGCCAAGCTCTTCGAGCACTTCAGCGATGATGCGGTGCACAGTGCCGTGACCGCAGCCGGGGCAGTAGTGGAAAGGTTTTTCAGTCAGCAGCTTTGATTTTTCGTAAACCAAGTTTTCAGGCTGGATGATATCTTGTAATGTGATTTCTGCCATTGTCTTATTCTCCTATAATTTGTTTCTTCATAGCTTCGAGAACTTCTTCCGGGGTGTGGATGATGCCACCGACGCGGCCAAAGTGTTCGGCCTTGGCGCGGCCATTGCAAGCCAGCAGCACGTCTTCGATCATCTGACCACAGCTCAATTCCACTGAGAGGAATCCCTTGACACCCTTGTCGATGAGGTTGCGGATGGCTTGGGTGGGGTAGGGCCACAGGGTGATGGGACGGAGCAGACCGACCTTCATGCCAGCGGCGCGACCGAGTTGCACCGACTTTTGGGCAATACGGGCGCTGGAGCCGTAAGCGACGAATACGTAGTCGGCATCGTCGCAGTCGATCATTTCGTAGCGGACTTCGTTCTTGGTCACTTCGTCATATTTGCGCTGAAGGGCGCGGTTGTGCTCTTCCATGCGGGCTGAGTCGAGGTCCAAGGAAGTGATCACGCGGTGTTGCGTGCCACGCTTGCGGCCAGTGAGAGCCCAAGGATACTTGGCTTTGATTTCCTCTTCGGTGAGGCGGGCCTTCTGTTCGGGCAGGACGACCTTTTCCATCATCTGGCCGATGGCACCGTCGGAGAGGATGCACACTGCCATACGATACTTGAATGCGAGGTCGAAGCCCAGCGGCACGAAGTCAGCCATTTCCTGGACGGAGGCAGGAGCGAGGACGATGTTACGATAGTCGCCATTGCCGCCACCTTTGGTGTTCTGGAAATAGTCGGCTTGTGAGGGCTGGATGGTACCCAGACCCGGGCCGCCACGAACGACGTCGGCGAAGACGCAAGGCACCTCGGCACCTGCGATGTAGGCCAAGCCTTCCTGCTTCAGGCACACGCCTGGGCTGGAGGAGGAGGTCATGACATGCTTGCCAGCTGCACCAGCGGCATACACCATGTTGATGGCTGCCAATTCACTTTCTGCTTGAAGAACGACCATACCGGTGCGTTCATAAGGGTTCTGTTCCGACAGATACTCGATCACTTCCGACTGGGGGGTGATAGGATATCCGAAATAAGCATCAGCACCGCAACGGATGGCGGCTTCGGCCAATGCTTCGTTACCCTTCATCAATTTTAATTCTCCCATTATGTAAGATTTTTTGATTTGTTAGACAATAGGTTTTGATTACAGGGCTTTCTTGTAAACCTTGATGACGCCGTCGGGGCAGGTGATGCCGCAGCTAGCGCAGCCGATGCAGGCTTCGGGGTTCGCCATGAAGGCGTAATTGTAACCTTTTCCGTTTACTTCTTTTGCCAATTCGATGACACCGCAGGGGCAGGCCGTGATGCAAACACCACAACCTTTACAACGCTCAGTGTCAACTACGATGGCTCCTCTGAATTTTGCCATATTTGATTAGTTTTTAGAAATTGTTGAGTCTATTAATAATGAGCCACGAAATTAGGAATTTTTGCCCAAACATTGTTCTTCTTTTTGGTTTATTTCTTGGTTTGTTGTTAATTTAGATTGATTATAAACAAGACGGATGGTTTTGTTTGTTAGATAAAAAATAGAGACGCAAGTCATTGCGTCTCTACTGTTTTATTCCTAGGACGCAAGCGTTGCGTCCCTACACTAACTCACTTTACTGGGTGGTCCATGGCGAAGGCCTTCAGTCTCTCAGCCAAAATCGGGATCTCTTCCCTTTGGATGAGCGAGGTGCAGGCACGGACGCCTTGCTTGGTGCTGCCGCAGGTGTCCAACGAGATGCCAGAAACGCCGTAATACAGCATTTCTTCCACGAGGTCAGCACCCGTGAAGCCGGGATAGCAATAGGTGAAGTAGAAACCGTCGGCGATGGGCTCACCGCAGTCCTCGTCGTAGGTGATGTAGAAGCCGTTTTCAATGAAGGCTTTCTTCATCAGCTCTGCCTTGCGACCGTATTCCAAAACGTCCTCACGATAGTTGTAGGTGCCATCATTGACGGCTTTCAGCACGGCGGCCAAAGCATGTTGTGCCGAGTGCGAAGTGCCCGAACTGAGCGGGTGCAGAGCACCAAAGAGGATGGCGCGCAAGAAGACTTCCTGTCCGCAGAAGGCTTTCAGGTCGGGGAAGTGGTGCTGGGCCAACTTGTTGCTGATGCCAAGGATGGCGCAACGCTCGCCGGCATAGCTGAAGGCTTTCGAGCTGGAGATCATCAGGATGTAGTAGTCGGTGTATTTGCCCACGGTGGGTTGGAACGGGGCTTCGCCCGGATGGCTGTAGTCCTTGCGGAAGTCCATGCCGAAATAGGCGAGGTCTTCCATGACGATGACATTATACTTGTTGGTCAGTTCGCCGATGATGCGCAATTCCTCGTCGGTGAGGCACACCCATGTCGGGTTGTTGGGGTTGGAGTAAAGCAAGCTGTGGATGTTGCCTTTGCTCAGCACTTCTTCCAATTTGGCACGCAGCTTTTCGCCACGGTATTCATAGATGTCGAAATGCTCCATCGGGATGCCAAGCACTTTGTTTTGGAACTTGTGGACGGGGAATCCGGGGTCGATGAAGAGCATGGTGTTTTTCTTCGCGTCGGAATGTCCTGCAATCATGAACGAGGCGAAGGCACCCTGCATGGAACCGACAGTGGGCACGCAGTTGGCGGGGTCGACATCGAGGTCAAGGAAGTTCTTGATGAATCGAGAGGCTTCTTTCTTTAAAACGGGTGTACCGTCGATGGGCGGATAGTTGGCTGCCACGCCATTTTGCAAGGCCTTGATCTGGGCTTCCACGCCAGCGCGGGCGGCGGGGAGACCAGGGTTGCCCAGCTCCATGTGGATGAATTTCTTGCCGCTGGCAGCTTCAAGGTCGAAGGCCAACTTGTTGATTTCACGGATGCCAGCTCTTCCGATGCTCGGCAGACCACTTTCTGCAAAGAGTTTCTTTGCCAAATCTTGGGGTACGATATTGTGTTGCATCATATCTGTTTGAATAATACTAATTGCTCGTTTTAATTGGAACGGCAAAGGTAGGGAATTAGTGTGATATGTGCAAATAAAAAAAGCGGGCAATTTTTTGCTCGCTTCTGGTGGGACGTACTGGACTCGAACCAGTGACCTCTGCCGTGTGAAGGCAGCGCTCTAAACCAACTGGGCTAACGTCCCTCCCGTTGATACAAAAGACGCTTTGCAGCGTCTTTAGTGTGGGGCGAACAAGGATCGAACTTGTGACCTCATGCCTGTCAAGCATGCGCTCTAAACCAACTGAGCTACCGTCCCAAATGCGGGTGCAAAAATACGGCTTTTTCTGAAACTGACAAGATTTTTTCTTCCTTTTTTTGAAAAAATTCTATCTTTGTGCAATCAAATCTATTTGTTATGAAGTTTAAATACTTATTAGTCAGTTTGTTCCTTGTTTTTGGAACCCTGTCCGCTTCGGCCCAAGAGAAGAAGAATTTTGAATTGGAAGACCTTTATCAGCGTGGTACATTCTATGCCAAGAGTGTGCGCGGCATGAACTCGATGAAGGATGGCAAGACCTATGCCTCTTTCGAGAAAGGCCAACTCAACATCTATAATTACAAGACAGGCAAATTGGAGAAGACTTTATTTGGTTTTACTGACCTCACTATGCATCCCGATTCGTTGCCTATCGGCTTGATGGACTATGAGTTGAGCGAAAATGAGGATAAGATGTTGTGCCTTACTGATATGGAAAGCATCTATCGTCATTCCTTCCATGCCAATTATTATGTATACGACTTCGCCACCAAGACCTTGCAACCGCTTTCGAAGAATGGCAAGCAGCGTCTAGCTACTTTCTCGCCTGATGCCACCAAGGTGGCCTTCATGCGCGACAACAACCTTTTCATCAAGGATCTGAAGACAGGGGAGGAGAAGCAGTTTACGAATGACGGTTTATACAACCATATCATCAACGGTGCTCCCGACTGGGTCTATGAGGAGGAATTCAGCTTCTCGCAGGGTTTCTATTGGTCGCCCGACAGCAAGAAGATTGCCTTCATGAAGTTCGACGAGAGTAACGTGCGCGAGTTCCAGATGGAGGAGTTCGAAGGCCTCTATCCCGACTGGTACAGCTTCAAGTATCCCAAGGCTGGTGAGGATAACTCCATCGTTGAAATCTATGTCTACGACCTCGAAAGTGGCAAGACGGTGAAGATGGATACTGGCAAGGAAACGGATATCTATCTGCCCCGCATCGCTTGGACAAAAGATGCCAACGTGCTGGCCATTCAACGCCTCAACCGCCATCAGAACCATCTGGAGATTTTGGCTGCCGATGCCACCACGGGCAAGAGCCGCGTGTTCTATGACGAGACCAACGATTATTACATCGACATCACCGATGACTGGCATTTCCTCAAGGATGGCAAACGCTTTTTGATGACTTCCGAGAGAAGTGGATATAACCACATCTATCTTTACAATCTGGATGGCACTTTGGTGAAGCAACTCACCGACGGCCCTTGGGATGTGACTTCGGTGTATGGCTTCGATGGCAAGGAAGTGTATTTCCAAGCCGCCAAGAACACCCCTGTCGACCGTCAGATCTATGCCGTCAACCTGAAAGGCCAGATGCGCGAGGTGATTGGTCGCCCGGGCACCAACAATGCCACTTTCAGCAACGACTTCAGCTACCTTATTAATATAAACAGCACCATCAACCAGCCCCGCCAATTCGAACTGTATACCAACAAGGGCAAGTTGGTGCGCGTGTTGGAGGACAACCATGAGTTTGCTGAAAAGCTGAAGACCTTCAACCTTGGCGAGAAGAAACTCATGAAGATCAGCGACCCCGCTTTTGTGCTTCCCGACGGAACGCAAGTCGACGTGGACGCTTGGCAGATTCTGCCTCCCGACTTCGACCCCGCCAAGAAGTATCCTGTGCTGATTTACGTGTATGGTGGTCCTGGCCATCAGACGGTCAACAATTCATGGGCCGATAGCGACTATTGGTGGATGCAGTTGCTGGCACAACACGGCATCATCAGCGTGTCCATCAACAACCGCGGTAGCGGCGCCCAAGGCGAGGTGTTCAAGAAGATGACTTACCTGCAACTGGGTAAATATGAAACCGAAGACATGATTACCTTGGCCAAGTATATGGCAAAGCAGCCCTATGTGGATGCTGATAGAATTGGCATTTATGGCTGGAGCTACGGTGGCTTCATGGCCGCCAACGGTATCACCAAGGGCGCCGATGTCATCAGCACGGCCGTGTCGGTGGCCCCTGTGACCAACTGGCGTTATTATGACAATGTCTACACCGAGCGTTTCATGCGCACGCCTCAGGAGAACCCCGATGGCTACGACCTCAACTCACCCGTCCACAACACGGCGATGATCAAGGGTAACTACCTGCTCTGCCATGGCAGTGGCGACGACAATGTCCACTACCAGAACGCCATGGAGCTCATCAAGGCCATGATTTCGAACGGCAAGCAGTTCGACCTGATGATCTATCCCAACAAGAACCACGGTATCTATGGTGGTTATGAATATGGCAGCGGAGAGTGCCGCATGCACCTCTTCAACAAGATCGACAACTTCTTGTTTGAGCACCTGCTAGGAGAGTAAACCTTTAGTGTATAATAACACATCAGCCCGACAGCATGCTGTCGGGCTGACGTTGTTTTTAACGGTGTCTAGCCATTATTCGTAATGCCTGATGCGCACTTCCACACCGTCATCCTTCAATTGCTCAGCCAGCCCGCTTAGGTCAGTCTGCCCGTAATGGTAGGGGAACAGCACCTTGGGCTTGATGACGCGGGCGGAACGAACCAGTTGTTCCGGGGTCATCGTATAGGGTTGGTTGCAAGGCAGGAAAGCAATATCAATGTCCTTGATCTCGGCCATCTCGGGGATGTCCTCAGTGTCGCCTGCGATGTAAATTCTCAGCCCATCGAGATTAAGGATGAAGCCGTTGTCACGTCCTTGTGGATGGAATTGTTGGTGTCCTTCGGTGGTGTTGTAGGCGGGCACGGCTTCAATGGTCAGCCAGTCATTTAGCACGAGGCGGTCGCCGTTGGCCATAACCGTACCATAGCCCAACCTCTCGGCGCAGCGTTGGTTGGTGATGAGTTTGGTTTCTGGCTTAGTGAGTGCAGCGATAGCCACGGTGTCGAGATGGTCGTGGTGTTCGTGTGTCACGATAATATAGTCGGCCTTGGGAAAGGCTGCATAGTCAATGGTACGGTCGCCAAGCTGGTGTACAGGGTCGATTTCGATTTCCTTTCCGTCGTACTCGATTCGGATGCTGGCGTGTACCAATGCATGGAACTTCACGGTTTTCCCGCTTTTTGTGGTGAAGCTGTCGGTTTCGTAAGTCTCAGCAGGTGTGTTGTGATGTCCGCAGGCAGTCATGATGCCGAGGAGAATAGGTAATGCTATAGCTTTCATGGTGTTTGATTTTTGTGAAGTGCTTAATAGATTTCTGCTCTGCAAAATTAACAAAATATGCAGCCGACACAAAAGATTGTGTATTTTTGTACCAATGAAATACATACAACATTATCACACGCCTCAAGGCTTTGACGACCTTGTGATGAGTTCGGATGGTCAGTCACTGACGGGTCTTTGGTTTGAAGGCTCAAGAGATGAAGACAAGCATTTGTTGGATTCTGTTAGTTCTCCTGAATCGACTCAACCAGCCATATTCTCAGATGTTTGCCGTTGGCTGGACATCTATTTCAGTGGTCGTCAACCCGATTTCATACCTGCTTTTCGTATGGAAGGCCTAACGCCATTTCGCAAACTGGTTTCGGAACTCATGTGTGAGATTCCTTTCGGGCAAACTGTAACCTATGGCGGTATGGCTAAACGTATTGAAGAGATGCGCCAAGGCCTATCTCTGCAGCAATCCAAAATGTCGGCGCAGGCTGTAGGCGGAGCGGTAGGATGGAACCCCATTTGCATTATCGTGCCTTGCCATAGGGTGGTAGGCGCCAACGGCAATCTTACGGGTTACGGAGGCGGGATGCACAACAAAATTGCATTGTTGAAACATGAGGGACTTGATCTGAGCCAATTATTTTTGCGTTAAGTAACAACGGATATAAGAAGATTTTGTTTATTTTTGCCCTTTTAATAACCAAGTCATGAAAATAACAAGAGTATTCACTATGATGGGGTTTTGCGCAGTCCTTGCGGCTTGCGGAAATGCACAACCAAAAGAAGAAAACAACACTATGAAACAAAACCCACAACCTGGCAAAGACGGCAACAAATATGTGCCTTATGAACAACGCACTGGCGAAGAAGCGGTGGTTTATTTCACCCGCGACCTCTCAGCTGAAGGTCTTATCAAGGCTTACGAACAAGTCAACGGGAAGATAGAGGGCAAGGTAGGCATCAAAGTGCACACTGGCGAGCAGCATGGCCCTAACATCATCCCTCGCGAATGGGTGAAGGCTTTGATGGAAAAAGATCTGAAAGATGCCACCATCATTGAGACGAACACCTATTACGAAGGTGACCGTTATACCACCGAACAGCATCGTGAGACCTTGAAAGTTAACGGCTGGACATTCGCTCCTGTTGACATCCTTGACGAGGAAGACACGGTGACCTTGCCTATCAAAGGGGGCAAATGGTTCGACAAGATGGCTGTGGGCAGCCATTTGACCAACTACAACTCGCTTGTCGCCCTGACGCATTTCAAGGGACATACGCAAGGCGGCTTTGGTGGTAGCAACAAGAACATCGGCATCGGCTGCGCCGACGGTCGCATCGGCAAGGCATGGATCCATACCACTCCTGGCCAGCCTGACCAATGGGATATCGCCAAGGAGGAATTTATGGAGCGCATGACCGAGAGTACCAAGGCCACCATCGATTTCTTTGGCGAACACGTCACTTATGTCAATGTGATGCGTAACATGTCGGTGTCCTGCGACTGCGAAGGCACTGCTGCCGCTCCCGTGGTCACTCCCAATGTGGGTATCCTTTCCTCGACCGACATCTTGGCCATCGACCAGGCTTGCGTTGACATCATTTATGCCATGACTGAAGAGGAACACCATGATATGCTGGAACGTATGGAGAGCCGTCACGGCTATCGCCAGCTTTCGTACATGAAGGAACTTGGAATGGGCCACGACCGTTATGTCCTCATCGATCTTGACAATGGTGGGAAGCGCATCACTGCCGCCGATGCCGCCAAAGACCTTAAGCCTTTTGTGAAACAATAAATCTATATGGCACTTATAAAGAGAGTAATCGTATCGTTGCTGCTGCTTTTGTTGTTGATCCCAGCAATGGCACAGGAAAGCCATTCCTACCGATTCTCGTTGGGAGATTGCCTGCGTTTTGCCCAAGCCAACAGTTACGAACGCAAGGCCATGGAGCTGACAGGACAGTCGTTGGAGACGACCTATGAGCAATCAAAGCAGCAAAGACTCCCCAACTTGAACGCATCGGTGGGGCAGAATATCAATAATAACGAGAATGGTTGGTCCACATCGGGCAACGTGGGCGTAGGCTCTTCGGTGACGATTTACCAAGGTGGCAACATCAACAACACCATCGAACAGAATCGTCTCAACATGGAGCGCAACGAGGTGCAATTAGAGCGATATGATAACCAACTTGCCACCCAGATCTTGCAGAGCTTTCTGGTCATACTCGGCAATCAGGAACTGTTGAATTACCAACAGAAGGTGCTTGCCACCAGTCGTGAACAGGTGAAACAAGGCCGCACCCGCTATCGCGTTGGCGCCATTCTTGAAAGCGACTTGCTCCTGCTCGAAGCGCAGTATTATAGCGATTCGAACAATGTGGTCGATACTCGGATCAACATCGACAACAACTTGTTGGATTTAAAGGTGCTGCTTTCGATGAACCCTTCCGACGATCTGGAGATCATAGCCCCTGATACCGACAACCTTGATGATTTGAAAACGTCTTTGCCTACAGAAGAAGAGGCCGTCAGCCAGGCCATGGAATACATGCCTGACCTTCGCTTGGGCGATTATGACATTCGCCTAGCTGAGAAGAACGTCGACATGGCTCGTGGTAATTATTTCCCGTCCATCTCGGCCAATGCCAATGTCGGCATGGGTGTGCTTTCATATGACAGCGACGGCAACCACAAATGGTATAACACGCCAACCGAGTCGGCCGGCATCTCGATGAGCATCCCTATCTACAGCCGTGGACAGACGAAAGCCAATGTGAAGAAGAGTCGCATTGCCTTGGAGCAGGCCCAATTGGATTATGAGCAATCGGCCCTCTCGGTGCGCCAGACGGTGGTGCAAGCCTATCGGAATGTGGTTGCGGCATACAACGCTTACAAAGTCTCGCAACTCAAGGAAGAGGCTTATGGCAAGAGTTTTAATGCTTATAACATCCAATACCAATACGGGAGCATTACTACGGTTGAATTGCTGCAGCAACAAAACAATTACCTTAATGCGCTCAATTCCTACATTCAAAACAAGTATTCCTTGTTGATGAAACGGAAGATTCTGGATGTTTATATGGGTAAACAAATAACACTATGACTATGAAGAAGAAAAGAAGAATTTGGTGGATCATCCTTGGCATTGTCGTTTTGGCCATTGCCGTTATGGCGATTGTGAAAGCCACGAAATCGGCCAATAAGGAGTTGGTTATCCGTACCCATGTGGTTGAGGAATATACGGTTGAGAACACCGTCACTGCCACGGGCACCATCGAGCCGGTGGAAACGGTCGAAGTCGGTACACAGGTGTCGGGTAAGGTGGAGAAGATCTACGTGGATTTCAACGACGTGGTGAAGAAAGGCCAACTGATGGCGGAACTTGACAAGCAGACGCTCAACCAGAGCCTGAGTCGTGCCAGGGCTAGCCTTACCTCGGCAGAGAGCCAACTGAATTATGCCAAACTCACCTACGAGCGCACCAAACAACTCTATGAGGCAAACGCCGCTACGCTGGCTGCTTATCAAGAGGCACAAAACTCATATACCCAGGCACAAATGAGCAAAAAGAATGCCCAAGCGGCCTATGACCAGGCAAGAGTCGACTTGGCTTATGCCGAGATCTATTCGCCCATCGACGGCATCGTCCTCGACCGCGCTGTGGAGGTGGGTCAAACGGTGGCCGCCTCGTTCAGCACGCCTACGCTGTTTACGCTTGCCAACGACTTGACCAAGATGCAGGTGGAGGCCGACGTCGACGAAGCCGACATCGGGCAGGTGAAAGAAGGACAAAGGGTGACCTTTACCGTCGATGCTTATATGGACGAAGTGTTTAACGGCACTGTGAACCAAATACGTATGAAACCCACCACCACAAGCAATGTGGTAACCTATACCGTGATCATCGATGCGCCCAATCCGGATCAAAAGCTTTTTCCGGGTATGACGGCCAGCGTGACCATCGTCACCGAGGAACAGACAGGATTGTCCGTTCCCGCCGAGGCATTCAACTTCACCCCCGATGAGCAAGTGCTCAAGGCTTTGCGTAAACCCGAGCCTCCACAGGGTGAGAAGCCAGAGGGCGGTGCTCCTATGCAAGAAGAAGGAATGAAGGCTTCAAAAAGCCACTCAACAGTATGGTTGAAGAATGGTGACCAAATCATGCCGCGACCCGTCAAGGTGGGCATGAGCGACGGCGCCTATAAGATCATCGAACAAGGCGTGCGGGCTGGCGACTCAGTTGTATTGTCGGCGCAGTTTGTCACTAAGGAGAAAGCCGTGAAGAAAGGCGAGAATCCATTTATGCCAGGCCCTCCCGGTAGGAATAGGAACAATAACAATGGCGGTAACGACAAAAAATGACCATGAGCGAACGTCAATCCATCATCAGAGTTGAGAATCTGAAACGGACCTTTGTCGTCGGCAGCGAGGAAGTGCATGCCCTCAAAGGTGTGTCGTTCGACATCTGTCAGGGCGAGTTCGTGAGCATCATGGGTTCGTCGGGCAGCGGCAAGTCCACTTTGCTCAACATCCTTGGATGTCTCGACCAGCCCACAGCTGGTGAATACTTCATTGACGGAATCTCGGTACGTGAGCGTTCGAAAAACGAGTTGTCGGACATCCGCAACCGTAAAATCGGCTTCGTGTTTCAGTCGTATAACCTCTTGCCGCGCACCTCTGCTCTTGAAAACGTGGAGTTGCCCCTGGTGTATAACCCTGAGGTGTCGCATCGCGAGCGTCACGAGAAGGCCCAACATGCTTTGGAATTGGTGGGTTTGAAAGACCGTATGGGACACATGCCCAACCAACTTTCAGGTGGCCAGCAGCAGCGTGTGGCCATCGCCCGAGCCTTGGTCAACGACCCCGTCATTGTGTTGGCCGACGAAGCCACGGGTAACTTGGATACGCGTACTTCATACGAAATCATGAGCCTATTCCAAAGCCTGCATGAGCAAGGGAAGACCATCGCTTTCGTGACGCATGAGTCGGACATCGCAGTGTTTACCAGTAGAACGATATTCTTGCGCGACGGTCACATCCTTCGTGATGAGCCCGTGGCGACCAAATCAGCAGCAGAGGCTCTTGCGGCTTTGCCGATAGAAAACGATTATTGATATGGATATACTGAACCTCATAAGAATATCGGTGAAGGCCCTGCTGCGTAACAAGACGCGAACGGCCCTTTCCATGCTTGGCATCGTGATCGGAATCGCTGCTGTCATCGCCGTGGTCAACTTGGGTGAGGGTTTGAAACAGAGCACGGCCAACCAACTTTCCGACATGGGTACCAACCTCATCATGGTGATGCGTGCCAACCAAAGGCGAGGTGGCGTCAGCATGGGCTCTACAAATGTGCAGTCCCTCAAGATAAGGGATTGTGAGTTGATTGCCAAAGGCGCCAAAAATGTCACCAAGGTCAGTCCTGTGGTCAACAGCGGTGGCCAATTGGTGAATGGCTCCAAGAACTGGTCGGGAACGGTGTATGGCGGTTCGCCGGATTATCTTGAAATCCGTAAATACGAAATCGCTACAGGCGTCAATTTCACGGAAGAAGACGTGAAGAAATACGCCAAGGTGGGCCTGATAGGCCAGACTATCGTGAAAGAGTTGTTTGACGCCGGCGAAGATCCCATTGGCAAGACCATACGCGTGGGCAATATGCCGTTTAAGGTCATTGGTACACTGAAGGAAAAGGGACAGAACGGCATGGGCATGGACCAGGACGACCTCGTGGTGATGCCATACAGCACCGTACAGAAACGCATGTTGGGTGTCGATTACATCCAACAGATTGTTTGCTCAGCAGCCTCTGAAGATGTGGCTGAAGCTGCTGTGGAAGAGATTGAAAACATCTTGCGGGCTTCGCATAAGATCCCTGAAGGTGGAAATGACGACTTCGAAGTGCGTACCCAACAGGAGATGCTGGAGATGATGTCGTCGATGACGGGTATGATTACGACGGTCTTGGTTGCCATCGCCTTGATCTCCTTGCTGGTAGGCTGTATCGGTATCATGAACATCATGTACGTCACAGTGACGGAGCGCACCAAGGAAATCGGTCTTCGTATGTCGATCGGTGCCAAGAATTCAGCCATCTTGATGCAGTTCCTCACCGAGAGTATCATCTTGAGCCTTATCGGTGGTGTGATAGGCCTTTTGTTGGGCTTGTTGCTTTCCTATGTGGTCTCCTTGGCCATGTCGCTGCCCTATGTTGTCAATGTCGGGTGGATGATTATTTCCTTCGTGTCATGCGCCATCCTTGGCCTTATCTCGGGTTTCTTCCCCGCACTGAAGGCCTCGCGCACCGACCCGATCAATGCATTGAGGTACGAATAAGAACACGACCTACGGTCGCTGAGAGTGTTCTCAGAAAGTATGTCCAAAGCTGAGGAAGAAACCGTAAGCTTTGGTTGTGGTGCCTGTGTTGCGTTTGTTGAGGTTTAGGAATCCGTAACGCCCGCCGAGTGTAACAGTGAATTGTTTGAATTCAAATTCCGCACCAGCCATGGCATACACGTTGAACTGACTGTTTGGGCGGTAGGCGAATCCAGTGCCTTCGTACCATTCGTGGCTAATCTCCGTGTCTATGGGATATAGCCATTGCTCTGTGGTTTTTCCATTGATTCCATAGCTCAGCATGGGGCCTGCAAAAGGACTGAAGGTACCATTGTCGCCCAAGGCCATTTTATACCTCAACAGGATGGGTAAGTCGACGAGCTTTTGTTGCTCTCTAGTCACGTGATGCACGAAGTGTGTCCCTTGGTAGATATGTTCTGAGTCGTCTTTCATGTTCATCCTATACTGTGCGCCGGCCGTCAGGCTAAGATTATCGTTCAGGATGAATTCCCAACTCAGCCCGAAAGAAAAGCCATGGAAGAACAGTGTTGTGTCGGCTGTCGGCGTATAGGTCTTGATCAATTCGGGGGAATAATCCACATGGAGGTTCAGCTGCGCCTGTGCTTTTTCTGCAACAAGCAGGACGGCAACAAAAGCCGTGATGACAAATAGTTTTTTCATTGTGGTTCTGTTTTGTATGTTTGATAATTGATGTCGTTTTTGCTTTACATTTGCTTGAGTTGTTCTACATATTCATCAATGCGATGCAATTCCGTGGGGATGTCGATTTCCTGTGGGCAGTGCTCGGTGCATTGGTTGCAGCCGATACAGTGACTTGCCTGACGCATTGCCGGGATGTTGCGGTCGTAGCCGATGAGGAAACGTTTCCTCGCTTCCCAAAACGCTTTCGCTTCCCGATTGCCGGTCGGCATCTTGCCTTGAGTGATGCTCTCGTTGTAGTAGCCAAAGACGGCAGGGATGTTCAGCCCGTAAGGGCAGGGCATACAGTAGTTGCAGGCGGTGCAAGGCACGGTCTTCAGCTTGATGAACTGCTCGGCAACGCTCATGAGGAATTCGTCCTCGTCGGGAGTGATGGGCCGCAGTGGTGAATAGGTCTCCACGTTTTGTTGCAGATGCTCCATATAGGTCATGCCGCTCAACACGGTGAGGATGCCTTCGGGCGTTCCGGCAAAGCGGAAGGCCCAGCGGGCGACGGGTGTCTCAGGCTCACGTTCTTTCATCTGCTTCACGATGTGGTCGGGTTGTTTGGCGAGGCCTCCACCAAGCAGTGGCTCCATAATCACTGCGGGGATGCCACGGCGGTGCAGCTCCTCGTAAAGGTACGACGAATTGACGCCTTCGCCTTCTATCTCGCCGAAGCTCCAGTCCACATAGTTTAGCTGGATTTGCACGAAATCCCAATGGTATTTACCTTCATCATGCCATTGCATCATGGTGTCGAACAGCTTCGGGTCGCCATGGAACGAAAAGCCGAGGTTACGGATGCGTCCGACCTTTTTCTGTTCGACGAGCCAGTCAAGGATGCCGTTGTCCATAAAGCGGGCATTGAACATCTCCATGCTGGTCATGTCTTTGCCTGAGCCACCGATGCTGTGCATAAGCAGATAATCGACGTAATCGGTCTGTAGCTTCTCGAGTGAGTTCTCGAACATGGCTTTCGAGGCCTCTTCACTCCATGTCGTGGGACTGAAATTAGAAAGCTTGGTAGCGATGTAATATGAGTTGCGCGGGTGGCGCGATAGTGCGATGCCTGTGGCGGTTTCAGAATAGCCTCTCGTGTAAACAGGCGCGGTGTCGAAATAGTTGACGCCGTGTGCCAAGGCATAGTCCACCTCCTCGTTGACCATTTCCTGGTCGACACGGGCGTTGGGGTCTTTTCGCATATCAGCCCCGTTTTCGATGGGCAGACGCATCATGCCATAGCCCAAGAGCGACACCTTGTCGCCAGTATTAGGGTTGGTGCGGTAGGTCATCTCGCCTTGGCCGTCGATGACATCCTTGGCGATGGGCGTTTCGCCGTTGTTGTTTTTGCAGGCGGAAAGCACTACCGAAGTCGCTACCGCTGCGCCACCTATATGTTTAAAGAATTCTCTTCTATCCATGATCTTAACTATTATGATGAGTTACATTACCTTCCACATAAATTGCGCTGAACGGTCGGGCAGGGCAGAGGTGCTCGCATGCGCCGCAGCCTATGCACTTGTTCTCGTCTACGGCAGGCACTTGCACTGTGCCGTTCGGGCCTTCGTAGTCCACCATTTGGATGGCTCCCGTCGGGCAGTGGCGGGCGCAGTTGCCACAGCTGACGCCGTCGGTCAACACCACGCAATTGTCCTTGACCCATACGGCATGCCCCACATGGATGTTGGTCTTTTCCTCACGGGAAATGGGCTTGATGGCTCCGGCAGGGCATACCTCGCTGCAGCGGGTGCATTCGGGACGACAGTAGCCGCGCTCAAACGACATCGTGGGTTGCATGAAGTGCATGAGGTCGGTGGAGGGACGCAACACGTTGTTCGGGCAGCTTGAAACACAGAGTTGGCATGCCGTGCAATGCTTTTGCAAGTGACGCACCGATACCGAACCAGGAGGCGTGATGGGTGTCTCTCGCTTTGGAGCCACTTTGTCTTCAATCACTGCCAAGCCACCATCCACCTTCATCTCGGTTTGAGCCAAAGCTGCCGAGGTGCCGGCCACTGCTGCGCCTACTAGGAAGGCACGGCGTTCCGTGTCAACAGGTTTCGATTCAGTTTTAAAAGCGGACAGGTCTCTACCGTATTTCAGCGCATCGAATTTGCATTTGTCGAGGCAGTCGCCGCAGACCACGCAACGCGAATAATCGATTTTTCCTTCTTTGAAGGCGATGGCTTGCGCCTTGCAGTTCTTCTCGCACATGCCACAGTTCTTGCACTTGTCCTTGTCGAAGCGGACCCGAAGCAGGGAGAAACGTGAGAAGAAGCTGAGGAAGGTACCCACAGGGCAAATCGTGTTGCAATAGAGACGCCCTTTGCGCCAGGCGAGGAAGCCTAATATTACCAAAGTAAGGATGGCCACTATGAAGGTCGTCACGCTGCGGGTCCAGATTTGCACTTCCGTGAAGTTGTAACGGTCGTTGGCGGCATCAAGGCCAGCCAGCCAGTTGTTCAATAGGTCGTAGAGCGGCTTGAACAGGCTGTTGACGATGCGGCCGTAGGCACTGTAGGGTGCGAACAAGGTTGTCAGCGGAGCGAAACCGATGATCATCGCAATGGCGAACACGCCAAAGAAACCATAGCGCAGCCATTTGTTTTCCTTGGCGTAGCTGAAGCGGTTTTTCTTCACTTTACCACCAATCCACGAGAAGAAGTCTTGCATGATGCCCAAGGGGCAAACCACGCTGCAATAGATTCTTCCGAAAAATAGGGTGACGAGGATGATGGCAATCACCACAACTGCGTTGAAGGCAAGGAAGGCTGGCAAAAACTGGATTTTGGCGACCCAGCCCGCCCAAAGATGCACTCGGAAACCAATGCCGAGTAGCAGCAGGGTCACTAAGGTCATCATGACCACTTGTAGGCAGATTCTGATTTTTCGTAACATATTAGATCGATTTTGAGTTTGTCTTTTTTACAATAAGTATACTTGCCTCATACAGCAGATAGATAGGCAAGGTTACCAGCATCAGCGTTACCGCGTCGCCGGTGGGTGTGATGACAGCCGCCACGATGGCAATACCTACGATGGCGTGGCGGCGGTATTTCTTGAGTGTGTCGGCTTGCAATAGTCCAGCCTTGGCTAGGAGATAGTTGACAATGGGAATCTCAAAGAGGATGCCCATCAGCAGGCTGAGCATAAGCAGGTTAGAGATGTATGACGAAAGCGAAATCTGGTTGTACACCTCTGAATAGACTTGGTAGTTGAATAGAAACCTGAAGGCGAAAGGGAAGATGATGAAGTAGTTCATCAGCACGCCGAGGATGAAAAGCAATGTGCCCCAAATAATAATAGGAGCGGCATGGCGCTTCTCCTTGTCGTATAAGGCAGGCGCGACGAAGCCATAGAGTTGCACGATGAGGTAAGGCGACACCACCACGAGTCCCGCCCAGAGCGCCACTTTGATGTGCGTCATGAACTGCGCCGTTAACTCCGTGTTGATGAACGAAGCCTGAAAACTGCCTGGACAAAGCGATTGCCATCCTGTTTTGGTGCATAGCCAAGCCAAACCTCGATAGGAGACGAAACCGTCAGTCGATGGGGCAAACAGTAGGCGAAACAAAATGTTCTTGAAACAAAATGCCGCCACGGCCCCGATGGCCCAGGCAATCAAGCAGCGGAACAGCACTTTCCGAAGCACCTCCAAATGGTCCCAGAAAGAACTGACCTTCTGTTCATTCATTCCTTGTCTGACTTTTCAGCATTTCTTTTCTCGTTCATTTCGTCGACTTCATCCACACCGTTCATGCCTTCCTTGAAACTTTTCACACCTTTGCCCATGCCGCGCATCAGCTCCGGGATCTTTTTTGCACCGAAAAGCAGCAGTACGATGAGTGCGATAAGGAGTATTTCACCCCATCCAATGGTAAGTAGTGTCATATGATTTGCGTTTGGTGAATATTTCTCTGCAAAGATAGGAAAATCAGTGACGCATCTCTGCCTAAGTCATGGATTTTGTTTCAAAACTATTATTTTTATTCAATTTTTTGTCGATGTAATAGAAAAAGTTGTACTTTTGCGGCCTCAAAATAATTCAATTAGTACTAACCATTAAAAGAAGGAAGTGTTTTAAAATGATTATTATTCCTGTTAAAGAAGGCGAAAGCATCGACAGAGCTTTGAAGCGTTACAAGAGAAAGTATGAGAAGACCGGCGTTGTGAAAGAATTGCGCGCTCGTCAGCAGTTCACCAAGCCCTCAGTCATCAAGCGTGCTCAGATGATGAAGGCCATTTACGTTCAGAAACTCCGTCAGGCTGAAGAGAATATGTAATTCGCCCGCTTAGGAAAATAATTTTTTTAGGCAAACTTCGCTGTGAATTGGTAATTTATTACTAATTTTACAGCGAAGTTTTTTTTATTATGCTTATCGACCAGTTCATAGGATACATTCAAGCGGAGAAACGCTTTTCGGCGCTGACCGTTGAAGCGTACCGCAGAGACGTGTGTCAATTTGCTGAATATATGAAGAAAGAATACGGTGTCGAGGACCTGACGCAAGTGAAAACAACGCAGGTGAAGTCGTACATCGTCGCTCTGAAAGAGAAGGGACTGGTCAACAGGAGCATCAACCGCAAGGCGTCAGCGCTGCGCACCTTCTATAAATACTGCTTGCGCGAAAACCTGATGGAGAAATCGCCCATGACCGGCATCAAGGCATTGAAGCAGCCCAAGGCTTTGGTTAAATTCGTCACCGAGGGTGATATTAATAAGGTGTCGTTTGATGAGGGTGATGATTTCGCCAGCCGTCGCGACCAACTGCTTTTTGAATTGCTCTACCAGACTGGCATGCGTCAGGCCGAATTGCGTGGACTTCGCGACAGCGATGTTGACCGTTCGGGAATGGTGCTTAAAATACATGGCAAACGCAATAAAGACCGATTGGTGCCGTTATCAAGGCAGATGGTGAAGATGATTGAACAATATCAGGCATTGCGCGATGCGATGTTCACCGAAAAGGACGATCGCCTGCTTCTGAACGACAAAGGGAAGGAGATGACGCCGCATTATGTATATAATAAGGTGCATCATCTGTTGGAGGGTGTGACAACGTTGAAGCAGAAGAGCCCGCATGTGTTGCGCCACACCTTCGCCACCCATCTGCTCGACGAGGGCGCCAACCTGGTGGCCATACAGAAGCTGCTCGGGCATGAAGACCTGGCCACGACGCAGATCTATGCCCATAACACGATAGAACAACTTAAGAAAATTCATAAACAAGCCCACCCGAAAGGGTGACCAAAAGAAAGGAGTTTATTATGAAAGTCATGATCAATTCAGTTCACTTCAAGGCTGACCAAAAACTTGAAGACTTCATCACGCAGAAAGTGGAAAAGCTTTGCGCTAAGTACAGCGAGGTGATCAATGCAGAAGTGTCGTTGAAACTCGACAACACCGACACGCCTGAAAACAAGATCGCAGACATCCGCCTGGTGTTGCGTGGCGACGACCTATTTGCCAGCAAGCAGAGCAAGACTTTCGAAGAGTCCATCGACACTTCGATCGACGCACTGAAGAAACAACTTGAGAAATACAAGGGTAGAAGCATCAAATAATTCCCTTCGGAGACTCCGAAAAACCTTGTTAAACATGAAAGCCGGCCTGAAAACATCGGGTCGGCTTCCTTTTTATTTGAAAAACATATTGATTTAAATAATTGAATATCAATTAAATATAAAACAAGAGAGAATTTTTTTCGAAAAAAAAGAAGAAAACGCATTGTCAATTCAAGAAAAGTATCTATTTTTGCACACCTTTTCGCGGAGAAAAGGACGGCAAAAAGAAGCCGACAGTTCTTTCACATCATGCCGGTATAACTCAGTTGGTAGAGTAGCTGATTTGTAATCAGCCTGTCGGCGGTTCGAGTCCGTCTACCGGCTCAGTTAGCACTGGGGGAGTCGCATAGTGGCAATTGCAACAGACTGTAAATCTGTCCGGGTATCCGTTCGGTGGTTCGAGTCCACCTTCCCCCACAAGTCAAGCGGAAGTAGCTCATTTGGCAGAGCGAAAGCCTTCCAAGCTTTAGGTGGCGGGTTCGAGCCCCGTCTTCCGCTCAGATGAACAGACAAGCCGATGTAGCTCAGCGGTAGAGCACTTCCTTGGTAAGGAAGGGGTCGGGAGTTCAATTCTCCCCATCGGCTCGATTTTTTATGGATAAGAGTTTATAACCTTAAATAGAAAAGTAAAATGGCAAAAGAAAAATTCGAAAGAACTAAACCGCACGTCAACATTGGTACTATCGGCCACGTTGACCACGGTAAGACCACTTTGACCGCTGCTATCACCCTGCACCTTGCAAAGAAGGGTCTGTCAGAGATCAAGAGCTTCGACTCCATCGACTCCGCTCCGGAAGAGAAGGAGAGAGGTATCACCATCAACACCGCTCACGTCGAGTATCAGACTGAGAAGCGTCACTACGCTCACGTCGACTGCCCC
>JAFYHS010000021.1 GCA_017539045.1 Bacteroidales bacterium | reverse complement strand
TGGCACGCCCATGTTCGACCGCGGCTTCACAGGCCACGAACACATGACGGCCTTCGGCCTGATTAACATGAACGGCCGCTGCTACGATCCCTTGACGAGCAGCTTCCTCTCGGTGGACGCCTACGTGCAGGATCCGACAAGCGCCCAAGCCTTCAACCGCTACGCCTATTGCGGCTATAACCCGTTGCGCTACACCGACCCGACGGGGTGGTCCCCCGACGGATATGGTCGCCAACCCCAGCAGCAGTGCTACGACCCCACGGCCCGATACCATTCCGACGACCCCAACGACGTGCTATGGGGAAGGAGCGTGCATCCTTGGGGAAACAGTTCCTCTGGGTATATCAATGGAACTGCGGTTACGAGCACGGGGTATACAGAAGGGAATTATGGATTGCATGGTTCTAATTATACTGTTGATACAAAAGGATATGTGAGAAACGAAGGAGGAAATAACATGACCTATGATGTCCTTTATAGTGCAGACGCTTTTTATTCAGGTGATTTTAGCAACGGATTGATTGTTTATGACTTATCTATTTTGTCTGGTTTGACCGAGGAAAGACTTGATTATTGGAGTTGGGGCGATGGTAAAGGCGGCTATGGTAATTACACTGCAACAGAAAGTATTGATGAGGCTTTTAAAGTGTACGACTTTATGACACATAACACAAATGTTGAATGGGAAATAAATGGTTTTCGAACAAATGAATCCAAAGAATATGTCATTAATACTACGCATTTTCCCACTAAGGTCAAACAAATAACGACTTTAAAATGTTATTCTGACTATAATCTAATATTTCGAATGCATAACCACACATTATCGGATGGAACTAAAGGAGCAAGTGGAGATAGATTAAGAGGTGATATGAATATGATAATGGATTTACACGAAAAACAATTTCAGGGGAAAGACATTCATCAATGGCATGTGTATAATGGCATTACGTCAAAATTTCCTTCGCACTACCTCTATCATAATGCAACTTCAGTATTATATTATTATACACCTACCCAAAATAGTATATACATTCGTAAAGTCAAGTCGTATAAAGATTTATATCGTAATTTAGGGTTTTAAAAATGAAAAATAGTATTGTTATCTTATTATTGACTTTGTTAGTATTACTAATGTGTTGTCAATCTAACAACAAAGAAAACACCTATGGTATGACTAAAGAAAACCATAGTCTTGACAGCACCTTAACCACATTGCCTCAAAAAGACACATCTGCATTTTGTCCCATCCTATTAAACGCCATTAAATCATTCATACACGATTATACTGATGAATTAGATTGCGTTGTTTCTGTTGAAATAGACAATGATGGAAACAATTGCTATGTTTTTATGTCGACAAACATGTTTTATATTTCGACTTTATTTAATGGTTATCAGATAGTTGACGACAAGATGGTAGTTTATTATTTCAATATTTCCAATGACAACCTCTCATTTTACGAACTATTGGCTCAACAAAACACCAAAGACATGAACAATCTCTTATATGAAAGTGATTGTGCAAATAGTCTTGTCGATAAAAACAAACTGAATACAGATTTTCCCAAGTCCTTCCCTGATGAAAATTCTGATTTTGCGACAGGTTGGTATTATGAGCCAAGAGGTAGAAAATATAAAGTCCTTAGCTCAGACAGCCTAGAATTAGTATTTGAAGGTTATTATTGAAGAAACTTCTTTATACGACAAGATGAACCGCCTGACCGACATATACCTTGGCACGACGCACAGCCAGATTGTCTATGACCCGCTGGGCCATAAAACCAATATGTTATGGGAAAACATAACGCATATTTCGGAGATTGCAAATCCCCATGCTCACCACCAGCGGATTGCAAATCCGATGGAACGGGGATAGAGATGCCCTAAATGTTCAAAGCGGCGGTGGCAAGCGTTACAACCGAGCAACCGCTTCTGCCGCCGCGGTTAACAAAAACAAGTCAACCAAAACGCCACACAAAAACAACAAAATTGCAATAGTTCATTTCTTTTGCCTATTTTTGCGCAAAATTAAATGAAAAAGATGACCAAGATACTCATCATCGACGACGAGGCACCCATCCGTAGGGTGCTGCGCGATATCCTCGAGAACGAAAGCTATCAGGTGGCCGATGCCTCAACAGGCATGGAGGCCTTACAACATATTAAAGAGCAAGACTTTGACGCCATTTTCTGCGACATCAAGATGCCGGAGATGGACGGCATAGAGACCCTTGAAGCCATCCGAAAGGAGTCGGACGTGCCCGTCATCATGCTCTCGGGCCACGGCACCATCGAGACCGCCGTGGAAGCCATCAAGAAAGGCGCCTTCGACTTCATCCCCAAGCCGCCCGACCTGAACCGCCTGCTCATCACCCTGCGCAACGCCCTCGACAAGAAGAACCTGACCACCGAAAACAAGGTCCTTAAGAAAGCCGTCAAGATCCAAAACCAGATGATTGGCGAGTCGGCACCCATGCTGGAGGTCAAGGACATGATCGCCAAGGTGGCACCCACCAACGCGAGGGTACTCATCACAGGCGAGAACGGCACAGGCAAGGAACTCGTCGCCAGACAATTGCACGAACTCAGCACCCGCGGCAGCGGTCCCTTCATCGAAGTGAACTGCGCCGCCATACCTTCCGAATTGATAGAAAGCGAACTGTTTGGACACGAAAAAGGCTCGTTCACCTCAGCCATCAAACAGAAAAAGG
Source organism: Bacteroidales bacterium (assembly GCA_017539045.1). Classification (GTDB taxonomy): domain Bacteria; phylum Bacteroidota; class Bacteroidia; order Bacteroidales; family F082; genus Limimorpha. Next base: position 105,237 of record JAFYHS010000021.1, on the reverse strand, counting down.
GCGACTTCGAGTTGGCCGATGGCGGCACCCTCTTCTTGGACGAGATTGGCGACATGAGCCTCTCGGCCCAAGCCAAGGTGCTGCGTGCCTTGCAGGAAAACAAGATCGTGCGCGTTGGCGGCGAGAAGGAAATCCCTGTGAACGTAAGGATTGTGGCCGCCACCAACAAGAACCTAAAGGCCGAGATCGAGAAGGGCAACTTCCGTGAAGACCTCTACCACCGCTTGAGCGTCATCGTCATCCAAGTGCCACCCTTGCGCGAGCGCAAAGACGACATCCCGCTCCTGGTACAAAGTTTCGTTGAGTCGCTCTCGCAAGACATGGGCAAGGCCGCTCCCACTTTCGAGCAGGAGGCCATCGAGGCTTTGCAGCAATACCAATGGACAGGCAACATCCGCGAGCTGCACAACATCGTGGAACGCCTCGTCATCCTCTGCGGAAACAGCATCACCAAGGACGATGTGGTACGATTTGGCAACCCGCTGAACTAAAAAATAGCACCTCTCCCCTTGCGGTGGAACGAAATTTGCTGTACTTTTGCAGCCCGTTCTTTGAAGATGACAACTCAAAATTATCAATTGTCAATTTTCAATTCTCAATTATATACATGGGGATGTATGGTTTTGACAGCAAGATGAATTGTCATGTAAGCATGCCGAGCCTCGCAGTGACGCTCGTTAATCTTGACTGCAAAAGAATAATTGGCGAGAATAATTACGCTTTCGCTGCCTAATCGAAGTACAGTAGATTACTGGCTTAATCCGCTCACAAGGTGGGTGGACGAAACATCCCGCAGGTGGAGATTCCTGATTCCGGCCTGAGCCCGGGGTGCTAATCAATTTCGGGATAGTCTTGTCGGTGCTCCGACGGCAGGGCGAAACTTAGGAGATAAGGTCGCGTTTAGGGCGTTCGTTCCCTTGCACGGCACGAAAACCAATAGCGGAATAAGCATGTAGAAAGCCTGGGGGTTCCTTGTTTGGACGAGGGTTCGACTCCCTCCATCTCCACGGAAAAGGAAAAAGCCGCCGAAACTTGGCGGCTTTTTTCATTTTTTCTACCCTTTCCACCCTACCCAACCGAAAATTTTCGTATCTTTGCAGATTAATTAAACCCATAACAGCCATGGCACTTGATAATGAAAAATTTGTTGGTGAAGGCCTGACCTACGACGACGTATTGTTGGTCCCTTCCTATAGTAATGTACTCCCCCGTGAGACAAGCCTGAAGACCAAGTTCTCACGCAATATCGACCTCAACATTCCCGTCGTCTCCGCAGGCATGGACACCGTCACGGAGAGCCGCATGGCCATCGCCATCGCCCAAGAAGGCGGCATCGGCGTGCTGCATAAGAACATGACCATCGGCAAGCAGGCCGCCGAGGTGCGCAAGGTGAAACGTGCCGAGAACGGCATGATCAGCGACCCGGTGACCATCCACGTCGACGCCACGGTGAAAGACGCCCTCGACCTGATGGGCGAATACCACATCGGCGGCATCCCCGTCGTCGACAGCAACAACGTGCTGGTCGGCATCGTCACCAACCGCGACCTGCGCTTCGAACGTGGCCTCGACCGTCCCATCGCCGAGGTGATGACGAGCAAAGACCTCATCACCACCACCGAGGTGTCGTTTGAGAAGGCTGCCGACATCCTACAGCAATACAAAATCGAGAAACTGCCTGTGGTCGACAAGGACAACCACCTCGTTGGCCTCATCACCTATAAGGACATCATCAAGGTGAAGGCACGTCCCAACGCCTGCAAGGACTCGCGCGGTCGTCTGCGCGTGGCCGCTGCCGTGGGCATCGCCGCCAACACCCTCGAACGCGCTGCCGCCTTGGTCGACGCTGGCGTCGACGCCCTCGTGGTCGACACCGCCCATGGCCACTCGCAAGGCGTCATCGACATGGTGCGCAACCTGAAGGCCAACTACCCCGACATCGACATCGTGGCCGGCAACATCGCCACCGCCGAAGCCGCCAAGGCTTTGGCTGAGGCTGGCGCCGACGCCATCAAGGTGGGCATCGGTCCCGGCTCCATCTGCACCACACGTGTGGTGGCCGGCATCGGCGTGCCGCAGCTCACCGCCGTCATGGACGTGGCAAAGGCCTTGGAAGGCACGGGCATCCCGATCATCGCCGACGGTGGCATCCGCTATACGGGCGACATCGTAAAGGCCCTAGCCGCAGGCGCCTCCTCCATCATGGCAGGCTCGCTCTTCGCTGGCGTCGACGAATCACCTGGCGACACCATCATCTACGAAGGCCGTAAGTTCAAGACCTACCGCGGCATGGGCTCGCTCGAAGCCATGCAACAGGGCTCGAAGGACCGTTACTTCCAAGACAACGTCGAAGACGTGAAGAAACTCGTCCCCGAAGGCATCGCCGGTCGTGTGCCCTACAAAGGCACCCTCTCTGAAGTGGTCTACCAGATGGTCGGCGGCCTCCGCTCAGGCATGGGCTACACAGGCTCGCACACCATCGAAGACCTCAAGAAGGCCAAGTTCATCCGCATCACCAACTCGGGCATCCTCGAAAGCCATCCGCACGACGTGACCATCACGCAGGAAGCCCCCAACTACAGCAAGAGAAGCTAATGAAAGCCTCCATATCCTTCCCCGAACTGCAGGACCTCATCACCGAGAAAGCCAAGCAGCACATATCGTTTTCCCATGTCGACGGCAGGACGGTCCGCGTGACCTACCCGCTCAACCTGGGTTTCATCAAAAAAGACATCTCCGCCAACCTCATCATCAAAGAGGTGATTGGGAGCGACCTATTGGTGCAGCTCTCGGCCGGCATGGGCACCGACACCCTGCTCACCACCGTCCTCAGCCTGCTGAAGGACAAGATTCCGGCAGGGATGATAGAGAAACGTCCCGACAGCCACCTCATGCTGCATCTCGGTGAGCTGGAGCAAGTGAAAAGCGTGTTCGACACCATCGATGTCTCCGACCTGCGTGTGCTCAGCGACGGCCTGGAAGTGGAAGGAACACTGAAAAAGCAAGAATAATAACAGAGGAATAAAAAATGAAGAAGTTTAATTTTCTGAAAATGTTTGTTTTGGCATCCATGATGATGCCTGCCATCATGGCCTGTGCCCAGTCGAAACTCGACAAACAGGTGATGATGACCATCGGCGACCAGGACATCACCGTGAAGGAGTTCTGCGACGTGTATTACAAGAACAACCTCAAGAGCGATGTCATCGAGAAGAAGACCGTCGACGAATACCTCGACCTCTTCACCACCTTCCGCATGAAGGTCATGGAGGCTGAGCGCCTGAAGCTCGACACCAGCGCCAAGTTCCAGAAAGAGCTGGCCGGTTATCGCAAGCAACTGGCTAAGCCTTTCATGAGCAGCGACGACATCACCGACGAGCTCGTCGAAGAGGCCTACCAGCGCAAGCTGAAAGATATCCGCGCCTCGCATATCCTCATCCGTTGCGACAAGAATGCCTTGCCTTCGGATACGCTGAGAGCTTACAACAAAGCCATGGATCTCCGCAAGCGTGCCTTGAAAGGCGAAGATTTCGGCGACCTCGCCGTGAGATACTCCGACGACCCCTCGGCCAAGGACACGCCAGCCTCCGAACAAGCCCCTGCCCGTCCGGGCAACAAAGGCGACCTCGGCTATTTCACTGTCTTCGACATGGTGTATCCCTTTGAGACGGGCGCCTACAACACCAAGGAAGGCGACATCTCCATGCCGGTGCGCAGCGACTTCGGCTATCACATCATCAAGGTGCAGAGCGTGACCGACGCCATGGGCAACATCCAAGCCGCCCACATCTTCCTGCAGCTGCCTTACGGCGCCTCTGAAGAAGATGAAGCCGCCATGAAGCAAAAGGCCAACAACATCTACAATGAACTGAAGGCTAAAGACGGCAAGAACTGGAGTGAGATGGTCAAACAACACTCCGACGACCGCGGCACGGTAGGTCGCGACGGCGCCCTGTCGTCGTTCACAGTCAGCCGCATCGTCCCCGAATTCATCGAAGCCTGCAAGTCGCTGGAAATCGGCGAGATCGCCAAGCCCGTGCGCACCATGTACGGCTATCACATCATCAAGCTGTTGGGCAAGACGGGTGTCGGCACCTTCGAGAAGGAGTCCAAGGGCCTGAGCGAACGCATCGAGAAAGACATGCGCTCGAAGAAGTCGGAAGAAGTGGTGCTCAAGCAGGTCAGAAACGAATACAAGTTCAAGCAGAACGACAAGAACCTTGAGGCTTTCATGGCCACCATCGACAGCACCATCCTGCGCAAGGCCTACGAGCCTTCCGACAAGGTCGACATGAACGCCACCCTCTTCACGCTGGAAGGCAAGCCCACCAAAGTGAGCGACTTCGTCAGCTACATCAAGAAGAACATGACGCCTCAGAAATACGTCACCCCAGCCACCTATGCCTCACAACTCTATGAGGCCTTCTCCAATGAGACGACGATGGATTATGCCGATGCCCACCTCGAGGAGAAGTACCCCGAGTTTAAGGCCTTGGTCCAGGAATACAAGGACGGCATCCTGCTGTTCGACCTCATGGACAAGGAAGTGTGGGACAAGGCCGTGAAAGACACCGTTGGCTTGGCCGAATTCCACGAGCGCAATGCCTCCAAATACATGTGGGAAGACCGTGTGTTGGCCAGCATCATCACCGTGTCGAAGCCCGAGTCGCTGCCCAAGGTGAAGGCACTCCTCGACAGCGGCGTCGAACTCGACAGCTTGAGAACCGCCTTGCAACGCGACTCCATCACCCATACCTTCGTCAGAAAAGGCTATTACCAGAGGGGCGACAACCAGTTTGTCGACCAGACCGAATGGAAGGTGGGCGTGAGAAACGAGATCCCCTCCACCGTCGACCAGTCGACCACCATCGTCTGCATCAGAGAGGTGCGCAAGCCCGAGCCCAAGACCCTCAGGGAAGCCCGTGGCCTCGTCACCTCCGACTATCAGGTGGAACTTGAACAGAAATGGGTGCAGTCGCTGAAGGAACGCTATCCTGTTAAGATCAACGAAAAGGTATTGGACAAAGTCAGAAAGCTGTATAAATGAAGCGATTGAGCCTCGTCATCGGCGTCAGCATCCTCATGATGCTGGCAGGTTGCGATTACTTCGAGAAAAACTCGAAGGAAGTCGTCGTAGCCGAGTGTTACGGCAAATACCTCTATGAGTCGGACCTCGAAGGCATCGTCCCAAAAGGTGCCTCCATCATGGACAGCATCCAACGCGTCAGCACCTTCATCGACTCATGGGTCAAGAGACAGGTGCTGCTGCACCAAGCCGAGAACAACCTCGACAAGGAAGAGCTCGACCTCAAGAAACAACTTGAGGAATACCGCAACTCACTCGTCATTTATGCCTACGAGAGCCATCTCATCAACCAGAAGCTCGACACCATAGTCAGTGACGACGAGATCGCCGAATACTACGAGCAACACAAGGAAGACTTCCAGCTCCGTAACACCATGGTGCGTGCAGCCTACGTCATCATCGACGAAGACAGCAAACAAAAAGCCACGTTCCAGAAGCTGCTGAGCGATCGCGACACGCTGCTTCTTCAAAACATAGACGTACAGGCCAATTACTATGCCGTCAAGAGCTATCTCGACGTCGACCAATGGATGCGTCTCGACGAGCTTACCAAAATCATCCCCATTGAGATTTTCAACGCGGAGAGTTTCTTGAAGAAGAACAAGTTCGTCTGCTTCGACATGAACGAATACACCTATATGGTGCGTTTCGTCGACTACCTGTTGGAGGAAAGCACCTCCCCATTGGAGATGGAACACGACAACATCAAGAGCATCATACTGGCCCGCCGCAAGCAAGCCTTGACGGAGAAGATGAAGACTGACCTCTACGAAAAGGCAAAAAAAGACCATGCCTTTGAAATATATGTCGGGTCACCCGTGTTATATAACAACGATTAATGTTTACAACGATGAAAAGAAACCTGATTATCATAGCACTCATGCTTTTAGCCCTGCCGATGATGGCACAGAACCGCCAGTCACAAGTGATTGACAAGGTGGTGGCTGTGGTCGGAAAAAACATCATCCTGCAGTCGGACATTGAGAACCAATACATCCAATACCGCATGCAAGGCATGGCGGAAGGCACGGGAAAAGAAGTGCGCGGCCGTATCTTGGAAGACCTGCTGCTTCAGAAACTCATGCTCAACCAGGCCGAGATGGACAGCATCACCGTCACCGACGAGCAGGTGGAAGCCGAGCTGAACAGGAGGATACAATGGTTTATCGCCCGCATCGGCTCCCAGGAGAAGATGGAGGCCCAGTTCGGCAAGAGCATGTCGGAAATCAAAGACGAGGTGCGTCAGGCTTCCAAAGACAACATGCTGCAGGAGCAAGTGCAGGCCAAAATCATGGAAAACGTGGTGGTGACGCCCAAAGAAGTCAAAGAGTTCTACCGCGACATCCCGCGCGACAGCCTGCCGATGATCGATTCCGACTACGAGATCGTGCAGATCGTGAAACGCCCGCCCGTCAGCATCGACGAGAAGCTGCAGGTGAAAGACCGCCTCTATCAGATCCGTAAGCGCATCCTTGACGGCGAGAGCAGCTTCGCCACCATGGCAGTGCTCTATTCCGAGGACCCAGGCTCGTCGCGACAAGGCGGTGAGCTCGGCTTCGCCGGCAAGGGCGTGTATGCCACCGAGTTTGAGAACGTGGCCTTCAACCTCCGCGATGGCGAGATCTCGGATGTGGTGGAGACCGAATTCGGATTCCATATCATCCAACTCATCGAGCGTCGTGGCGAGACCATCAACTGCCGCCACATCCTGCTTACCGCCAAGGTGCCCGTCGAAGCCTTGGAGAAGGCCCAAAACGAGCTCGACTCCGTCGCTCAGCTGGTGCGTAACGGCGACATGACCTTCGAAGAGGCCTGCAAGAAATACAGCGACGACGACTCTCGGAGCAACGGTGGTTATCTCACCAATATGGGCACGGGAGGCAACTGGCTCAGCATGAAAGACCTGCAAGAGCTGGAACAGAGTTATCCGGAATACAAGAACTTGGCCTTCGTCATCAACCGTCTCGAAGTGGGTGAGATCAGCGACCCCTTGCCTATGACGACCAACGACAACAAGGACGCCTTCCGTCTTATCATGGTCAAGCGCAAGACCGAGCCGCACCAAGCCAACCTCAAAGACGACTATAACCTCATCCAGAACTGGGCGATGAGCCAAAAGCGCCAGGAAGCCTTAGGCAAATGGGTAAGCGAGAAAGCCGCCAAAGCCTATATCCGACTCGACGACAGCTTTAAAGACTACGACTTTTATTACGATTGGAAATTTCAATGACAAACACATATGCATCTGATGTCGACGGTGCCAAGGCATTGGTCGAGAAATATGAGACCCTCCGCAAGGAGATAGGCAAAGTCATCGTTGGACAACATGACATCATCCACAACACCATCCTGTCCATCTTCTGCCAAGGCCATGTGCTGCTCGTCGGTGTGCCGGGCTTGGCCAAGACCCTTTTGGTCAACACCATCGGCAAGGCCTTGGGCTTGAGCTTCAGCCGTATCCAGTTCACCCCCGACCTCATGCCCTCCGACATCGTAGGCACGGAGATCTTGGATGAGTCGCGACAGTTCAAGTTCATCAAAGGTCCCGTCTTCGCCAACATCGTTTTGGCCGACGAGATCAACCGCACCCCGCCCAAGACGCAGGCTGCCCTGCTCGAGGCCATGCAGGAGAAGAGCATCACCGTGTCGGGCAAGACCTATAAGCTGCAGGAGCCTTTCTTCGTGTTGGCCACACAGAACCCCATCGAGCAGGAAGGCACCTATCCCCTGCCTGAAGCCCAGCTCGACCGTTTCATGTTCAACCTCATGCTCGACTATCCCAGCTATGACGAGGAAATCGACATCGTGAAGAGCACTACGGTGGGCAACGTAACCGAAGTGAATGCCGTGTTGTCGCCCGAAGAGATCCTGTATTTCCAGCAGCTGGTGCGCCGCGTGCCCGTGCCCGACAACGTATACGAATATGCAGTGAACCTGGTGGCCAAGACCCGTCCCCACACCGAGAAAGCGCACGAATGGGCCAACCGTTACCTCAGCTGGGGAGCCGGTCCACGTGCCTCGCAATACCTCATCATCGGCGCCAAGGCCAACGCCCTGCTGACGGGCAAATACTCGCCCGACATCGAGGACGTGCAGCGTGTGGCCGTACCCATCCTACGCCACCGTATCATCCGCAACTATACGGCGGAAGCCGAAGGGGTTTCGATTGAACAGATTATTGACACGTTGAAATAAAACAAAAGGGCTGCAGCTGCAGCCCTTTTGTTTTATCACTCTTCGTCAACGAGAAACACCGCCACTTGCCTAATCCCACTGGCACCGATGACCAAGGTCTGCTCGATGTCGGTGCTCCGGCTCGGCCCTGTGATGACCGTTAGCTGCGAGGGCTTGCTTTTGGCATATTTCCGTTTCACGGTCTGGAAAGCGGTACGCATGCCGGGAACGATCTGTTCCGTTGTGGCATACACCAAGAGGATGTCGGGCAAGGCGTAGGCTTCGCGGGTACGGGTCATCGCGTCGGAAAGGATGATGCTGCCCGTTTGTGCCACCAGGCACTCGCAACCTGTCAGGCTGACGAGTTTCTGCTTGGGCTCACGTTCCTTGCTCTCTGTATATGGGATGTTGTATTTCTCTAAAAGACGCTGCATATCGGGACTCGTGCACCACAATGGCTCCCAGCCATTCTCGGGTGCCAGCTGCCTGATGCACTCAACAAATTCGGCTTCGCTCTCCAAGTAGATGAAGACACCGCCCTGTTCCTTGAAGTTCTGCACGAAGGTGATGGCAGTGCCGTCTTCTTCCTTGATGGGGATCCAAGTCTCAGTACGTTGGTCAATGTCCTTAAACAATGCCTCTTGACGTTCGATGAGGGCGTTGCGCACCCTGGCAAGCATCTGCTCCTTGAAGGTGGCATCCGTGTTTTCTCCTTTGTTGTCCCAAGCCATGGCGATTATGCGTTAGTTTCCTGTGATTCGTTTTCAGATGCTTTTTCAGCGGCGTCTTTCAGCTTCTCGTCATCAGCATGGCCCCACGGACGCTTGCCGAAGATGTTCTCCAAGTCCTCACCAAAGATGACTTCCTTTTCGATGAGTTTGTTGGCGAGCTGCGTCAAGCCGTCGCGGTGGTCGGTCAAGATGGCGAGAGCTTCCTGATAGGCCTTCTCCACCAAACGGCTCACCTCGCGGTCGATGGTCTCGGCCGTCTTCTCACTGTAGGGCTTCGTCAGGCTGTAGTCCTGCTGGCCCGTCGAGTCGTAATAACTGATGTTACCAATCTCTTCGTCGAGGCCGTAATAGGTCACCATGGCGAAGGCCTGTTTGGTCACCTTCTCGAGGTCGGACAGGGCTCCAGTAGAGATCTGGCCGAACACGACCTGCTCGGCGGCGCGGCCGCCCAGGGTGGCAATCATCTCGTGGTACATCTGCTCCTTAGTGGTGATCTGACGCTCCTCAGGCAGATACCATGCGGCGCCGAGTGACTTGCCGCGCGGCACGATGGTCACCTTGACCAGCGGATGGGCATATTGCAACAACCAACTCGTGGTGGCATGACCAGCCTCGTGGAAGGCGATGACCTTCTTCTCTTCGGCGGTGATGATTTTATTCTTCTTCTCCAGGCCTCCGATGATGCGGTCGACGGCATCGAGGAAGTCTTGCTTATCGATCTCCTTCTTGCCCTTACGTGCGGCCATCAGCGCTGCCTCGTTGCACACGTTAGCAATATCGGCGCCCGAGAAACCAGGGGTCTGCTTAGCCAAGAAGTCTTTGTCGACATCGGGACCGAGCTTCAAGCCACGCATATGCACCTCGAAGATCTCCTTACGGCCAACGATGTCGGGAAGCTCAACGTAGATCTGACGGTCGAAACGACCCGCACGGAGCAAGGCCTTGTCGAGGATGTCGGCGCGGTTGGTGGCGGCCAATACGATGACACCTGAGTTGGTGCCAAAACCGTCCATCTCGGTGAGCAGCTGGTTAAGTGTGCTCTCACGCTCATCGTTGCCACCGGTGAGGGCGTTCTTGCCACGGGCACGGCCGATGGCATCGATCTCGTCGATGAAGATGATGCACGGGGCCTTCGACTTGGCGTTGTTGAACAGGTCGCGGACGCGCGAGGCACCCACGCCGACGAACATCTCCACGAAGTCGGAACCCGAGAGGCTGAAGAAAGGTACGTTGGCTTCGCCCGCCACCGATTTGGCCAGCAGGGTCTTACCCGTTCCAGGAGGGCCTACCAGAAGCACGCCCTTCGGAATCTTGCCGCCCAGTTTCGTATATTTCTCGGGGTTCTTCAGGAAGTCAACGACCTCCATGATCTCCACCTTGGCCTCTTCCAATCCTGCCACATCCTTAAACGTGACGTTGACATTGTTGCTGTCCTTGTCGTAGAGTTGGGCGCGCGACTTGCCGATGTTGAAGATGGAGCCAGCGCCGCCGCCTCCACCCATGTTACGGCCCATGCCGCGCATCAAGATGATGTAGAACACGAGAAGTAAACCGAAAGGTATCACCCATGCCAAAATGTCAGACATCCAGTTGCTGCGCCGCACATTACTGATATATACGGGTTTGGCGACGCCTTCTTGGGCTGTCTCCACCAACTCTTCGAAACGGTCAAGTGAACCAATCTTATAGGTATAGTTAGGGGTTGTGGTAGTGCCTTCCGACCCTGCTTTCACGTCGGGGAAATAATGCGTGAGGCCTTTCTGGTTAAGAAAGATCTCGGCATCCTCCTTGTTGATGAGCTCGATTTTGGCTATCTCCTCCTTTTGGAGCATCTCCACCAGTTTTCCTTGGTCAATATCCTCCTGAGGGGTCACAGAGCCCCTGCCAAAGAAGTTGACGCCGATGAGCACAGCGAACAAAATGGCATAGACCCAATACAGATTAAACCTACGTTTTCCGTTCGGTTTCTGATTGGGTTGGTTAGGCTGAGTAGGCTGATTTTGGTTTCCAGCCCCTTTAGTCTCCTTGTTATCCATGTAAAATACTGATTTAAAAATAGTTATTCTTCCGATGCATTCACGATTCTCTCGGCATCGGCCCAAAGCTCCTCGAGTTTGTAGAACTCACGCTTCGACTCCAGGAACACGTGAACGACAACATCCACGAAGTCTATCAAAATCCATTCCGTATTTTCGCGGCCTTCCACATGGTAGGGTTTGTTATGCGTCTTTTCAAGCACCATTTCCTCCACCTTGTCGGCGATGGCGTCGACCTGGGTCTTGGAAGGTGCGTGGCAAATGACAAAATAATCCGTCACGGCAGTGTTGATCTCACGCAGGTCAAGGGTGACGATATCCTTGCCTTTGACGGCTTCCATGGCCTCTATCGCAGTGGCCACAATCTCTTCTACATTATCCGTTTGATGTCTTACTCTCATAATTGAATATAAATAGCGTGCAAATTTAAGCATTTTTGGGTAACAAAGTGGCATTTGCCAAAAAAACGCTATTTTTGCCCCAACAAACGTTTTCGAGACATGCAGCATACCAACGACCTACTCAAACCTGTCACGACCTTCATCTTCGACTACGACGGCGTGATGACCGACGGCACCGTATTCAGTGACCATGACGGGCACCCCTGGCGGGCCACCAACGTCAAGGACGGCTATGCCTTACAGCTGGCCTCCAAACTCGGCTACCATGTGGCGGTCATCTCGGGTGCCATCTGTCCCTCCATGGAGGTCAGGATGAACAGCCTAGGCGTGACTGATGTCTTCACTGGCATCCCCGACAAGGTGCTGAAGCTCAAGGAATACATGCAAGAGAAGGGACTGAAACCCGAAGAGATTGTCTTCATGGGCGACGACATCCCCGACCTGCGCGTGATGCAATGCGTAGGCATCCCCGCCTGCCCTGCCGATGCCGTGCCCGAGGTCAAGGCCATCAGCAAGTTCGTCAGCGAGCGAAACGGCGGCAAGGGCGCTGTGCGCGACCTCATCGAGCAGACCCTCAAAGTGCATGGAAAATGGATGACGGCTGAGGCGTATGCCTGGTAAAAGCGAGGTCCCTGAGCCTGTTGAAGGGCCGGTTTATTGCACCACAATCCTTCTATTCAATTCAACCCCGTCCTCGTCAACACAACGGAGACGGTAGGTGCCTTTCGCCACATCAATAGGCATCTGGTGGTTGAGGCGCGTCTGGCCTAAGAACTCGTCATTCAGGGACCAATAGATGGTCTTCTGCGGGTTGCGGTGGGCGATCTCGAAGATGACCTGCTGTCGGTCGCCACGGATGCCGATGGGGATGCTGACCTTGGCGTCGCTCTTGGGATAGACGAAGGCCATCACCTCATCGGGATGGGCAGTGCCACACCCAGGATAGAAGGCTGGCAAAGGCCGGAACAAAGGCGAGTGTTTCTTGTAGAACCACTCCATCACAGGTGGCAACACATAATACACCTCATAATTCTTCTGGTCGACGGGATAGCAGTCGGGAAGCACCTGATATTGCCGTGTCGAATCCAAAAACACCTTCTTATGGTAAGGGCACACACCCGTTTTGTTCTCCACCCGCGGCACACGAATCTTCTTGGTATGCGGACAATACTCCGACTTGGGATAGCCCGACTCGGCACAGACCTCTATCTCAAGACTCTCCATGGTATTGGCAGGATAGCGGTAGCTGTCGTTCAACTTGCCCACCACATCGAAGAGTATCGGCGCTGCCACGGCCACGCCCGTCAGTCCGGGGCGGCCCTCGCCATCGGCATTGCCCACCCAGACGCCCACGGCATAACGGTCGGTCAAGCCCACCGCCCAAGCGTCCTTGAAACCGTGGCTGGTACCCGTCTTCCATGCCACCTGAACCGATGAGGAGAAGCCTCCCCACCCTATCTGGTTCACTGGCCGCGCCAAGCCCTTCATCACATGGAAGGTCTCGGCGATGGCTTCGGCAGAGAATGGCGTCTCTTTTGCGTCTACTTTCTCATCAAAACGTTCATTGACATAAGAGGCGAGCTTCCTTCCCATCTTGACATAGGCATTCGTGATGTCGAATAGCGAGGCCTCGGCTCCACCCACAATGAGCGACAGACCGTAATGCTCCGCATCGAAGACGACACCTCTCAAAGGCAACTGTTTCAACAAGCCATGGAAACGCTGCTGCCCATATTCGCGCAGCAGATGCACGAAAGGCGCATTCAACGAGTTCTGCAGGGCCTTGTCGGCTGGCACCGCACCCCAATACTCGCCACTGTAATTCTTAGGCGTAAAGCCCGAGAGGCTCATTGGGACATCGGGCAGGACCATCTCGGGCAACAGCGTGCCCTCGTCGAGCATGGCGGCAAAGAGGAAAGGCTTCAAGATGCTGCCCGTGGAGCGTTGTGCCTTCACCATGTCGACCATGGCGGCATCAGTGGCATCGCTGTTGTTGCCCACATAGGCCACAATCTCATCCTTCAGGTAATCCACCACATAGACTGCCGCGTTATCGATGCTATTCATCACATTGTTTTCATGGTGCCGATGCATGATGTCCAACACGGAACGTTGCAAATCATAGTCAATATGGGACGCGATCTGTTCTCCATGATGCTGCTTGTCCTGGTCGCTGAGGTAGTGGTAGGCCAACATAGGCATATCGTAGGGCCTTTCAGGGATGCTTTCCATCATGGCCAGCTCGCAGTCCTCAACCGACAATTCAGGTACGGCAAAACGTCTCGGGATAAAGGTTCTGGAATCGGGCAGACGTTGGAGCAAGCCGTCGCGTTTCCGCTGCAAGCGGTCGCGAGAGCGGCCTGGATGGATCAAAGCAGGTGAATTGGGCAACACGGCAAGCGTCGCAGCCTCGGCCCACGAGAGCTCGTTGGGTGTGGTGTGGAAATAGCGCCATGCCGCCGCGTCGATGCCGACTACGTTGCCTCCGAAGGGTGCGTTGGCGGCATACATATTGAGGATGGAACGCTTGGAATAGCGAAGCTCCAACCGCATGGCCAGGATCACCTCCCAGAGCTTCTCGGCATAGGTTCGCGGCGGGTTGTCGCGCGACAGACGCACCACCTGCATGGAAAGGGTGCTGCCGCCACGCACCACCTCGCCTGCCTTCATGTTGTCAATGAACGACTTCACGAAAGCCACAGGGTTGAAGCCTGGATGGAAGAAAAACCAACGGTCTTCGTATTCCAAGAGGCAGGCGACATACTTCGGCGAATAGTCGTTCGTGGCCGGGAAACGCCACTGCCCGTCGTCGGCAATCTTAGCGCCAAGCAACTCGCCATTCTCGGCTGTCAACACCGTGGAATAGGGCTTGTCGAACCTTGGTACGGGGATGCACAAAAAGACAATGAAAAGGACCGCTATGATTAGCAGGGTGATTTTCAGTTTTTTATGGTTTTGTGATGGTCGCATTTATTCCCTCAATTATTCCCGAAACAATGTCATTTGTATTTGTGTCAATTCGATTGGCATTATTTGATAAATACTATACCTTCATATAAAACAACTGTAGAGAATAGTTCTTGCGAAACCATGACAGATATTGCTCAACTTCTTTGTTCGTCTCAGATGCACCTACTATGACCATCTTGCCAATTTTGTCACGACAGTATAGATAGGTATATCGGCATAACTGGCCTAATGCCTCGGTGACACAATCAAAAGGATTTTCAGCGGTCTTGATTTCATAGATGTCGTAATGGTCATCACCTTTAACAACGCAATCGATTCTTTTTGTCCCTGTTCGAATCTCTGTACCAACATTATCTTTTCCGTGTTCAATGCAAAGTCTGTCATATAGTTTGCGCATAAGTTGGTTGTGAAGGTGTTTTGTGGTGATTGTGTCGTCATGACCAGTGCGAGACTCGGAACTTTCAGGAATGTGGAGGCCTGGAACAAACGCAATATCAGAAGGCTCGGATGATTGCTCCAGAATCTTGTTCAACTTTTTTAGCCATTGTCCTAAATCATCATGGTCAATGAATGTATAGCTCTCAGCCTTGAACTTTTTTGGAAGATTAACAGTTTTATTCCTCAGGGTTAAACGTTTCTTAGCAATAGTATAATCCGTGAAATAATCAAATACTAAGTTTATACATGGCTCGTAATTCTCCTTCTTTGTCACAAAAACCCATGTCGTTGTTGAAGCATCATTTGACGCATTCTCAAAGATAACCGCACATCTGTCATTAGACATGTTGATTGTAAAGATGAAAGCATCTTCTTCTTTTCCGTGGTTTAGGTTTACTTCATAGACAGGAATCAGTTTTATCTCGCTTTGCATACTAACAAGGCTATCAAGATAACCATTTTTCAACGAAACCTTCTTTTTAGCGACTTCTGCAGAAACGCTACGACATTGTTTCAAGGATGGTTTGCGATAATTCTGTACTTCTTCCCACCATCCACCTTTTTCATTCAAATTCTGGTTTAAGAATCTAACATAATTACTAAGTTGAAATTGGTCAATTTTTGATGGCTCAAGTATGGCTGTCTTGTCAATCTTGACAATGATATTCAGTTGCTCAAGCTTTCGCTCAAAATAACTGTGAACAAGATTAAGTATCTCAAGCGAATTTGGGTCATTGACTCTGTAAGGAGTAACAGAATTATCAACCTTCCCATTGGTTGTTTGGAAAATCAAGTAATATCCATTGAAAAATTGAATGTTGCCAGTCCCAAGACTCATTTTCTCATATATTGTCGGTGGTTTTTGCGGCACATCCATTCCTCCCTGATACTCTTTCACAAGTAGCTTATACATTTCCTCAGAGAGTTTGGTATTGGGCTGTGGATTAACGATTATGAATCCATTCTTGGCAAGGAATCCTACAATGGCATCTTTACTAACATTGAACATTCTTGCCGCTTTATTCAGTCGAATTCTGTTACGGTTTTCTGTCTTATTGTTTTCTGGTAGACTACTTTCTTTTAGTTCGTTGACATATTCGCAGATGTCTACGTTTTTGAATGTGAAAGTTCCCGCAGGAATATCAATTATCACCTCAATAAAGAAGGTGTTAAGGGAGTGCCTTCTTGCTTTTGAAAGCCTGCTAAATATCTGTTTTATGGTTTTGTCGAAATTTCTGATTTTAGGGTCTTTATAATAATAGTTCCTCCTTTTGTATGTTATTGAGGCAAAGCCATGACCAAATCTTATTGTATTAAATAGAACTTTACGCTCAATCTTTGTTTTGAACAATTTATTTGTTTTCTCTTTCTCTTCATTTTCATTGCCACTCTCATTTTGTTCATTTTTTCTTTCGACATTTTTATTGCTAGTTTCCCCTGAATTATTTTCAGGCAAATAAATATCCTTTAGCCGGTTGACAAATATAAGGATGTCTATGTCCTTAAAAACAAAAGTTTCCGTTTCAATATCAATTACAACCTTGATAATTGAGGCTTGAATGGCTTCCTTACCCTTTTTAGAGAGCTTGCCGAATATCTGCTCTAAGGTTTTACCATAATCCCTTATTCTATAGTCTCTATAAATGCAATACTTCTTATCGTAAATTAAAGAGATATAACCTTGCTCAAATTTTAGTTCAGAAAAAGTAGCATTATACTCAATCTTTGTTTGTTCTATGTTCTCTTGGCTTTTCTCTTTTATCTCTTCTTTTCTTTCGACAATTTCGACAACCTTTTGTTCTTTTCTTTTCTTTTTAGAAATAGTATTCGTTTTTTCTTTGATACGATTATCTATGATATCTTTTTGAGTCTTTATGGCCGAATCAACGGAAACACTACCACCCTTGTAGGATAGGTTGCCCAATCTCTTGGCCTCTTCTTTCACTTCCTTCTCGCCTTGAAATTCTTTTGCAAGTAGTCCATACATATCTGCCGTAAGCTTTGTATTGGGTGCAGAATCAATCTGAAAACCCTTCTTGGCAAGGAATTCCACAATGGCATCCTTCCCTATATTAAATTCTTTTGCCGCTTTTGACAATCGGATGGTGATATTTGATTTTTCAGACATAATGTCAGCTTTATTGGCACAAAAATAAGTATTATTGTGTTAGGAAAATAGTAATCAAAATATTTTTGTTATCTTTGTCATTTGAAATAGTATCAGCAATTGAGGCCTTTTAATTTGTTTTTGAAAGGAGATAATGCCGATGATTGATGAGGAATTACAAAATGAATTTGATATGACAAAAAACGAATTGGGATTAAGAACAAGTAGAGGTGAGTCTTTCATCGTTGCAAACGATGGACAATTTTTGGGGAAACTTTGCTTGAACATTTATGATCCAGAATCTATAATGAATACCTATGGTTTATATGGAAATCCATACTCTTCTACTTCGATTAACAACAAGTTTTCCTTATATGGAAGTCAATATTCCTCATTAAGTCCTTTTAATCCATATACATCAACACCACCTACCATTTATTTGCGAGGAAACAAATTCGGTTATTTAACAGTAAATCAATTCCTTTATATAAGTGTCAATCCAAACCAAATAAGTGAATGGATGAAGTTTAACAATCTATATTATTGATTATGAAATGGATTGAGTATTTTAAGTTGGCGTCAGCGTTTTTTCTTTCAGTTGGTGGTTCTGGCGTTATTATCGTTGCATTAGCAAAATGGTTTGGCGGCTTTTTGTCTAATCGTTTACTTGATTCCTATAATAACAAACATGAAAATGAATTAGAAACATTAAAAAACAGATATGCTAATGAATTAGAAAAAACAAAAAATGAATTGGAAAAAGCAAAATTGCAATTTGAAAGGTATTCAGAAAAACAATTTGAATTATATAATGATCTATGGAGAGTCCTGTTATATACCAAACAACAGGCAGACATGCTATGGCAAAAAGCAGATCCCTCTAAAATACCTTCATTTAGTGAACAAATTAGGCTTACAAGAAAAGCAATAAATGATAATCTTTTGTTAATAGAAGAGGAGCATTACAACAAACTAATTCAGTTGATAGAACAATTTGAGCAATTCCAATTTGGCAAATTAAAACTAATTGACATAAGAACTCAACTTGAAGATGGCGAATCTGTTCAAACAATTACAGTAGAAGACACAAAGAGCACAATTCAACAAAACAAAGCGACAAAAGACAAATATGATGAACTAATTATGGATATTGGAAAATCATTCAGAAATCAAATTAAAGGATAACGTTTTGTGCAATCAAAAACTGCATAAACCCATTAGAAGAATTTCCTGTTTTTGTACTTCCAATCAAATAATCATCAAATAAAAATCAGGGGGCTTTGTTTCTTTCCTTTTGCTACATTTTCTGCAACAGCGCATCAGTTCCAATCTCCATGCGTCCAAACGCAAACCATTTCTTCCCCAAATCCTTCAGCGATGCGCCAATATGATAAACTGTGTCGTCAATGCAAAGGATTCGCCCAAACTGGGTTTACAATATAATACCAACCCGTCTTTTTGACCCTTGATAACAAACCATCCGGAAAATCCTTCAACTTCTTTCCCTAAGCAATCCTTATATCAACCCTGTCATATAAACCGGCAACAGCGTTGTTTCACCATCCTTGCGCAAGTCTTTGGTATAAACAAGATAACGCTCACCTACACGCGAGGAAAATTTCTCAGAAAAAGCATCCAAGGACTTGTGGGTTTTATATCCCGACGACTTAACTTCTATCGGACAAATCTTATTGCCCCGAGACAATATAAAGTCTATCTCGTAATTATGTTTCGCATCCTTGGCGAAAGTGTAGTAATACAATTCATTTCCAGCCGAGGCCAACATTTGCGCCACTAAATTCTCGTACACATAGCCCAAATTAGCCTCCAGCTTGTCGCTCAACAGCTTATCATAAATGATATTGTCGGTGTAACGTTTGTCCCAAAACGCAAGTGTAACGAACAAGCCTGTATCGGCCACAAACATTTTGTATCGGCTCAAATCTTTATTCAATGACATTCCCACATTCGGGTCTGTGCAATGATGGCAAAACAACACCGTTTTACTCTCTTCCAAGTCCTGCAACAACTCCGCCATCTTGCTCTCCGTCTGTTGACCAATCACGGTATATGGCTGATACCGCGAAGCATTATTGCTTAATTGCGCAGGGATATTCTTAAACAGACGTTCTGCATTTCCAGTAGCGTCGATTTTTTGAAAATCCTGAAGATACAACTTTATAATTCCTCGTTTGGTTTTATCTACCAAGCCCAGATTATTCGTGTCCAAATAAGTATTTACTGCTTGCGGCATACCACCTACCAACATATACAAACGAAGGTCGCGCATCTTGGAGCGAGCGATGTCATCGCCCAATGAAATGCGTTTCTCAAACTGCTGCTTCAGCAACGGGATGGAGGCCGTATCACCCATTGCCCAACGAAACTCCTCATAATCCATCGGATACATCGTTATGCTATCCTCCTCGCTCGGGATGGTAATATCCTTTGTGTTCTTGTGAATGCTGATTAGCGAGCCTGTTTCGATATAATCGTAACGGCCGTCTTGCACCAAATATTTGATGGCCTGGCGTGCTTTCGGGCAATGCTGCACCTCATCAAAAACGATGACAGACTTGCGCTCATGAAGTGTCACCCGATATTCTTGTTGCAATTTGAGGAAAATCACATTCAAATCATTCAAGTCATCCCATAATGCGACAATTGCCTTACTTGCTTTATTGAAATCAATAAGGATATAGGTCTCGTACTCTTGTTTCGCGAACAGTTCCACAATCGTGGACTTCCCCACGCGCCGTGCCCCTTCCACCAAAATGGCTGTACGACCATTTTCGGTTTCTTTCCATTCCAACAATTGATGGTATACTTTTCTCTTAAACACTTTATCCATAATATAATCCATTGAAAATCCGACGCAAAAGTAGTATTAATATTTCTATCCCGCAATTTTTTTCAAAGAAAAATCATGCTGACCCCGAAATTTATTTCATCAAAATGCTTGTTGACCCCGAAATCTTGGCAAATTATAAAACTCGCTTTTTCCAAAACAACAGGGGCGGACATCCATGCCCGCCCCTACGATGTTCATTTCGTTACTAATCATTTCACCACACACCCACGTGCCGGCACCTGATAGAAAATCTCGTTATTGTACATGTCCTCGCAGCGTACGGCAGGAATCATGTAGTTGCCTTCGTAGGTGGCGTTGGCCTTCAGCGTGAAGGTCTTCTTCGAGCGCGGCATCAGGTCGAAGTAGAAGTAAGCACGGTCATCGCGCAAGTCGATGTGCTTGGCGCCTTCGTTCTCGGCCATGCCGCCGTTCAGACGGTCGTTGACGAGCTCCCAACCCGAAGGCAGGTAGTACGACAAGGCCAGCTCCGTAACTTGATACTCACTCGGGTTGGTCACCGTCATCTCCACTTTGAGGTCGGTGCCAGCGGTGAGGTTGGTCAAGTTGACCGGGTTGCCATTCTTGTCGGTATAGTTCACCGTCATGTTGATGAAGTTGCCGCTCTCGTTCATGTCGTATTCGGCCACAGCAGTCTTGGTGAAGACATGGGCCACCATCTTCTGGTTGGTGTTGTTCTTGATTTCGATGGTGTTGCCGCCCAGTTTAGGCGTGAAGCCGTATCCGACGGAGGCCATATTGGTGTTCAAAGTACGTTCCTCGCCGTTCACCTTGACGGTGGCCGAGAGGTTGCTATTGTTGAGGCCCATCTTCTCGGCATACTTGCCAAGCACGAAGAGCGAGAAGGCTGTAGTTTGGGTGTCGAGCCAATCGTCGCCGCTCAGCACGCCGCACACCGAGTTGATGTTGTTTTGCACCGTCTGCTTGTCCACGTCGCAGAGCATCTGCACGTAGGTCAGGAAAGCGAGGTCGCGGGTGCGGGAGCCGAAGGAGGTGTAGTAGTCCGACATCATCTTACCATCTTCCAAAGTAGGTAGCAGGCTCTGGGCGATGCTGGTCTTACCCGTTTGGGCAAAGGCAGCGGCTGCCAAAGCTTTGGTGAGGTCATACTTCATCTCTATTTCCTTGAAGCGGTTCATGGCGCCCATCTCAGCCTTGTCGGCCAAAGCCAACACGAAGAGACGGTAGGCCTGTATGGTCTCACCCTGCTTGTAGTCGGGGTTGTTGCGCCATTGCTTGGCTCGGTCGCTTTGGTATCTCAGCAGGCCGTCGATGAAATATTGGTGCACGTTGTAGCCTTGCTTGCGGGCTTCAACCAGGAAATGCAAGGCATAGATCTCGGTCCACGGGTCGGTGTAACGGCCACCGATCCAGTTGGTCATCGAGTTGTCGGACTTGCGGTAGGCCTTCAGGTTGTTGATGGCCATATCGATGTTACCTCTCATCTCTTCCTTGGCCTTGTCGTCGAGTTGGACGAAGTAGTTCAGATAGAGCTGCGGGAAGGCTTTTGACGTCACCTGTTCGAGGCAGCCGTGCGGATACTCGGTCAGATAGTCGATGCGGCCGAAGAGATCGACAGGAAGCAGGTTAGAGATGGTGACGTTGCCCTGTTGTGTGCCCGTCATGCCTGCCAGGTCAAACGGCACGCTGACCGTCTGTCCGGCTTCGATTTCCTTGGTGATGGTGTTGCGACGTTCGGCGTATGGCATACGGATGGGCATGGCCGTCGACGATTCAGCGGTATAGCCCTCGCCCGTCACCTTGACGTTCATTTCGGCGTTGCCCATGGTCTTGGGGATGTTCGTCTTGACGACGATGAGGCCCTCGCCGTTGCCGTCGATCTGCACCGAGGTGGGTAGAGCGCCGACGACATCAAGGTTCTTATTGTCGAACTTCACCTCCAGTGTCTTGTTCTTCATCGTGGGAGCCTGCACCTGCACCTTGAGGTTGAGCTCGTCGCCGGGAGCCACCACACGAGGTGCCGAGGCATAGAGGTTGATCGGGTCGAAGACCTTCATCTGTTTCTCAGCCGAGCCGAAGGCCTTGCCGTCGCCTTTGGCCACCACCATGAAGCGGAGGGCACCAGAGCATTGCGGCACTTCTATCGTATGGGTGTTGGAAGCGCCAGCCTTCAACTCAAAGGGACCATAGGTCACCGCGAAGGCCTTGAAGCGCTTGTCGAGGGTGATCTCCTGGTTGAGGATACCGTCGCCGCCGATGGCATAGACGGAGCCCAGCTCGCCGCTGAAGGCATCGACGATGTTGGCGTAGTTGTCCCAAGTGCGCACGCTCAAAGCCTGCTTGCTGTTGAAGTAACCGTAAGGATTGGGCGTCTTGTAGTTGGTCAAGCCGAGGATGCCTTCGTCGACGACGGCCAAGGTGTAGGTCATGCCTTGCTTGTTGGCTTCGGCCACCTTCACTTCCACCTTTTTCTTTGTGTTGGCCGTTTCGGGCACTTGGATGACAGGCTGCAGCTGCAGCTTCTTGTCTTCCACCTTCACGGGCACCACGCCATAGAGACGGATAGGCATATCGTTGGCGACATCGTGCGGCTGTATCAAGGCCACATAGACGTAGACATTCGGAATCATCTCTTCGGTAGCGGTGATCTCCACCTTACCCTCCTGGCCGAGGTTCTCCACCAGCATGTTTTGCAGCACCTTGTCGTTGGCTTCCACGGTCACCAGTGCCTTGGCTTTTTCGTTGGCCGGGAAGGTGACGACGATCTTCTCACGCACCTGATAGCTTTCGGCCGTAGTCTTCATGGAGAGTTGGGCAGGAGCGCCCGCGGCCGACGAGGCATGGCCATAGCCCCAGTCGAAGCTGATGACCTTGGCAAAGGTGTTGCCACCCTGCTTGTCGTCGACGACGAAGAGATAGCAGCCCCATTTGTCGTTCGGGATGTTGAAGGTCACCGAGGTGGTGCCATTGCAGGTCAAGGAGCCGTTTTGCACAGGGGCCTTATAGGTACCCGAGGCATAACGTTGCAACGAGTATTGGTCCTCGCTCGACCACCACCAGTAGGAATCCAGCTTATAGAGGGCATAGTCGAGGGCAACGGAAGCCTTGCAGGCCGTGCCGTCCTCGTTGACTATGGCGATATTGAAGGTCCAGTCTTTCTCGGTGTCGTAGTAGCTGCCATATTTCGAGGCGGTCTCAGGCAGGTCGACGCCCACATAACGCTCGTATGGCGAGAGCTTCGACTTGAAGGAAGCGATGCTGAAGTCGCCACCCTGTTCGAAGACCTTCACCGTGAAGGTGCCGTTCATCATCTGGGCGGCATAGATATCCTTCAGCGGACCGAAGCCCACATTGACCACGCCTTCAGCGTTGAGGTTGCCGCTATAGAGGGCCAACTCTTGCGGGACAAAGCTCTGGGTCTCGTTCACGAAGGTGTAGTTGGGATACGCCTTGAAGGTGGTCTCACCGCCGCGGAGCTTCACATCCACTTCGGTCTTCAAGCCATTGGCTTTCATACCGTTGAGCCATCTTGAAGTCAGGTTGACGCGGTCGTTATGCTTCAGGCTAACCACCTCAGGCAGGTCCATCTTGATTTCCAAGCGGTTGGGTTTCACCGTCTCCACGCGCAGATACTGTGTGATGGTGCTTGTGCCCACCTTGAAACGGGCTTGCCACACGCCGGTCTCATCGGCCACATTGGTCGGCACGGTGAAGCAGTAGATGTCGTTCACAGGCTTGCTGTTCACCTGCTTGGCATAGAGGCGACCTGTGGCATCCATCACCTCGAGTACGACGGGGTAGTCAGCGGGGATGGCCGCATCCAAATCGTTGAGCATGAGGTTGAGTTGCAACTCATCGCCCGGGCGCCATACGCCGCGATTACTGTAGGCGAAGGCGGAAACGCCCTTTTCGACGGGCTCGCCAGCGATATCGAAGCGGCTGTACGACAAGGCATTGCCGTCGTTCAACTTGATGACTGACTTGCCGTCTTTCTTATTGTAGGCCACCACGAAAGCGGGGCGGTTGGCACATTGCAGCTGCACGTGGCCCATGCCGTCGACGTTGCCTTTGGCCAGCTCCTGCTTCTGGTAGTTGTAGGCCGTCACCTGAGCGCCCGTGGCGGGCTTGGCATCGGAGATGCGGTAGACATACACGTCGACGAGGTCGTCGCGGCCCATCTTGGCCGTCACTGCGAGGTCGCTGACGACGATGTTCTTCTTCTGCTCCACATAGTTATAATAGTAGTAGCCGTTGGGGTCGTTCCATTCGCCGTCGTAGCGGTATTCCTTGTAGTCGTAGCGGTTGCCGTCCCAATACTCGGCCTCACGCTTTTCGTTCTCAACCACGGCTTGTTTCATCTCTTCAGAGGCGAAGGTGTAGTCGGCGGGACCGAAGTTAAGGCTGAGTTGGTACATGGCGCCTGGCTCCACCTTGACGTAGTCGGAAAGGACGATGGGGAACGTCTTCCACTGGTTGGCATAGGGATTGTCGATGGCCAGCCTCACCTTCTTCTCGAGACGGCCTGCCTTACGGATGCCGTAGGTCTCGCTCAACTCGTTGTCCTGCATGAAAGAGAGGATATTGTCGTCGAAGACACGCACGATTCTCAGCGTCACCGCGTTGAGGCAGATGGCGTCAAAATACACCGTGGTCTCCTCCACCTTAGGGATGATGACGCCGTCGTCGGTCCAACGCACCTTAGGCAGGTTGTCGGTAAGGTCGAAGTCGAAGGGATAGTCGCTTTGCATGAGCATGCCGTTGGCGGCACGGATGCCGCTGCCCACGGTCATGTTCAGCTCCGACAATTCATAGTTGTTGAGTGAGCTCTTGTCGAAATAGAAATCGATCTGGTTGCCTTTGATATCGGCCTTGTAGCCCAGTGCCTTGTTGAAGGTGACGAAGCCGTCGAGGTTCTGGTCTTCTTTCAGTGGTTGCGAGAAGAACAGGGAGGCTTTGTTGGCGACCTTGTCGACATCGAACAGCAAGGGCTTGAAGCCGTCCTTGGCATAGACCGTCAGCTCGCGTTGCATCTTGGCTTTGCAGTCGATGGGTTTGCCGTCGAGCGTCAGGGGCAACTGATAGTCGGAGGCCTCGCGTTTCAGGCCTTGCACGAGGAAATCGAAGACATTGTTTCCGACGTAACTCACCTCCACGGGATGGTCCTTGCGGAAGGACTCGTCGAACAGTTTGACGGCCTCGGCCTGGTCGATGGGTGTGGCAAACGCCAGACGGATGTTGTAGTTCATTTCCTCGTTGGAGGTGCAGATGGGCTGCATGGTGACGAGGCTGAAGTTTTGGCGGCGTACGCCGAAGCCGAACTCCAGCACCTTGTCGGGAGCGACGTCAACGAAGTCGGCCATCTTGAACCGACAGACATAGTTCTGGTCCTTGTCGATGTTGTCGTACTGGAAGCCGACGGTGTTTTCGTCGATCCACATGGCCTTACCCTTCAGGGCGGGTGCGAACTCGAAGGCCTTGGCGGGGATGGGCTCGCCGAATTTCACCTTCAGGTCTTCGGGGTTGCTGAAGCGCACCACGACGGGCTCGCCTGCGGCGATGACGCCCGAGGTGTAGCTGTCGAGCATGGCCAGCATGGACTCATCCAACTGGCTGATGCGTTCCACAAACACATTGTTGTCCTTCCCCTTCTTGCCGCACGAGGGCAACAAGGCAAGCAGCAACAAGCCCATAACCAGGCTGATGCCGCTGATTCTTTTCAAATAATGCATGGTTTTCATATCATAGCTTTTTGAGTTATTTTCAAAAAGCAAAAATAGAAAACCTACTTGAAACAAAAAAGCCCTTCCCCAAATATTCTATGGAAAAAGGGCTAATTTGGAATTAGAACCACACCTTATAAGAGAACGAGGGTATGATTGGGAAGAAACAACGCTGCCAGAGCTGTTGCGGTTCGTCGGGGAACTGGTTCCAATACAACGGGTCGCCTTTCGGGTCGCCGTAGTAGTAATAGAACGGGTTCTGTCGGCAATACACATTGTAGATGGAGAAGGTCCACTCTGCTTTGCGGCCTTTTTCGGTCTTGGTCTTGAACTTGGCGGCCAAGTCGAGGCGGTGGTAGTCGCGCATCCTGGCACTGTTGCGCTCACCGTAGATGTTGGTTTGCTCAAAATCCACATCGCCTTCGGGCGTGATGACAGGTGTAGTCTGCACCCCGATGACGGGCGTGTAAGGCAAGCCGGTCTGATAGGTCCACAAAGCGCTCAGCGACCAACGCTCCGTTAGCTGATAATTCACATTGATGTTGACGGAATGGGGGCGGTCGTATTCGTAAACGTATTCCTTGCCGTTGTTGATTTGGTTGAACTGTCGCGTCGTGTGCGACCAAGTGTAGCCCACATAGCCGTCGAAGCGGTTGAAGTTGAAACGGGTCATCATCTCGATGCCATACGACTTGCCTTTGCCACCTGTTTCAACCTTGCTGCGCCAGTCGGAGTCGCCGAGGAGGGTGCTGTAGCCCTCGCGGTAGGTGGCCAAGTCGCGGAGCAGCTTGTAGTAGGCATCGATTTCAACGTCGACATGGCCTTGCCAAAAACTGCGCTGCCAGCCCACCGAGGCTTGGTCGGAGGTGGCGGGCTTGATGCGGGCATCGGCAGGAATCCAAACCTCGTTGTTCATGATGGAGCCTGGCGTCATCATCAGGTGAGCGTTCTGCGTGACACGCATGGCGGTCAGGTTGATGGTACTACCACCTATCCCGAAACTGAGATTCATCCTCGGCTCCCAAGCAAGATGATGGTAACCGCTGTTCACGAAGCTATTCAACCTTAGTCCAATGGAACCAATGAACCAACTGCCTAACTTCAGCTTGTTGTCCAAATAAAACGCGTTGTCGAGCACGCTCGAAATGTCAGGTAGGCTGGCCTCCGAGAAGCTACTGGTGAAGTGGTTGGGGCGATACGTGAGGTAGGAGCCTTGCAGGCCGTATTCCAAGGTGTAGGCATTACCGACAAAGAGCTTCCAGTCGGAGCGAAGCGAGAGGTCACTGACGCGTGAGGATGTCTTGACGAAGAAATCGGTCGTGTCAATGCTGTTTCTTAGGTAAGCCTTCATGTTGTTCTTCAAGCGGTATTGGGTGAACGACAGCGTATTAGCCATAAACAATCGTGAGCTAACCGCGCTGTTCCATTGCCCCGAGACGAGCAGGTTGCCCCAGATGTTGCCGACGCTGTTGCGCTCGATGTCGCCGTTTTCCTCATTGTTTTTCCAGATGCGCATGTAGTCGTCACCCTCATACACATTGAAAGCGAAGCTGTTTTTGGCATCGGGAGCCCATGTGTATTTGGCGTTGATGTCGTGGAAGCCGTAGGCCATATTGTAGTCTTGTCCTCCCATTTCCTGGCTGACTTTACTTGCAGCAAAGAGCAATGCCTCGGTAAGGGTCTTGCGACCAGTGACGATAAAGCTGGAGTTTTTCAGTCCGCCTGGGCCTTCCACGGCAAAGGCCAAGTCGGTGAGCCCTGCGCTGAGCGAGCCTTTCAGTCGTGAGGGGTCGCCTTTCTTTGTGGTGAGGTCGACGATTGACGACAGCTTGCCGCCAAAGCGGGCAGGGAAGCCGCCTTTGTAGATGTCCATCGTGTTGATCATCTCGGAGTTGAACACCGACATGAAGCCGCCGAGATGGTTGACATAGATGAGCGGAACGTTGTCGAGCAAATAGAGGTTTTCACCTGGGTTGCCGCCGCGCACAATCATCAGGCTGGAGGCCTCGGTGGCAGCCTCGATGCCGGGCAGTTGCTGTGCTGCCTTGATGATGTCGGGGCGACTGCCGAGAGTGGGCAGTTGGTCGATGCTCTTGGCATTGAGGGTCAAGGTGTTGAAGTTGGTCTTTCGTTCAATGCGGCTGGCACTGACATCGACGGATTGAAGGGTCTCGGTCAAAGGTTGTAAACGGATTTGCAGCGGTTGGTCGGCATGGTCCACCTTGAGGCAGGTTTCTTCGTAGCCGACGCATGAAACGCAAAGTGTGGCAGGCAACTCGACCGCGAGGTTGAAATAGCCCTTTTGGTCGGTGGCCACGCCTTTCGAGCGGTCGTGCAAGAAGACGTTGGCCCCGATGATGCGTTCGCCGTCGTTGGCATCGCTGACGAAGCCCGTGATACGGGTTTGTTGGGCTTGGGCAAAGAGAGAAGTGAAGAGGCAGATTAGTAAAACGATCTTTTTCATGACGCTTAGTCTTCGGGGTTGATGAAAATGGTGTCGCAAGTCATGGGGGCGATGGCGGCAAAAACACCCTTGCCGTTCTCCACATTGCTGTATAGGCTGACGGGGGTGATGACGCCGAGAAAAAGATTGGTGTAGGCATCCAGCTCTTCGTAGGCTTCTTTTTTGCTCTTCAGGTAACGGTAGGCCGACTCGGAGAGGCCATGCAAACGGACCACCACCTCACCTGTACGCACTATGACGCCGCCCGTGTGTTGTCCTCCCCATCCGTGGCTGCTGAACCAGGCGTTCACCTTCATGGTGTAGGTCGTATCGTTGATGATCTCGTTGCTGAACAGCAGGCGGTCGGAGCCTTCGTTGAGCAGCACGGGGTCGTCGGTGTTGATGGACCCACTCATAGTGCCTGATTCGATGGAGTGGCCAAGGTAGGCATGGGTCTCAGTATCATAGTACTCATTGAGGAAAGTCGCGTATATATTGGAGCAATAATACAAGTCCTGACGCGGGTCGGTCTTGAAGGTAATCATGAAGGCGGGACAAGGGCGGCCTTCGTCGTCAACGGTGGCGTTTTCCATGATTTCAACGCCCGTCACCACGGGCGTCCCAGGCATCTCGGTTTGGGCAAAGAGCGTGTCGTAGCCAGGGATGACGACCTTGCAGGCGTATTCGTGCAAGGCTTCGGCGTGGGTTTCGCCCATGTAGATGCCGTCGCCTTCGTGTTGCAGCCTTTCGGCAAGCTGTCCGTCCACATAAAGCAGCACTTCGGCATCGGTGCAAGGTGCAGGGTGCACCGAGTCAAGGCACCGGGCAAAGGAGACCTGTGCCCACACCGGTTGGCCTTGCTGCAGCACGGCGTTCAAAGTGGGTTGGGGATCGAAATCGGGTCGGTCGTAGCCGCCGACCTGTTTGCGGCAGCCGCTGAAGGCTATCGCCGCCAAAAAGAAAACAAAAAGGGGTTTATTCATGATTTATTGTTTTTGCCATTTCTTCGGCCCGCCGAAACGGACGTTGATGCCGAAGCGGTGGTACAAATGATGTTTAAGAGAGGGAGTCGACACTTCATAAAAGTCAGTGAGTGTGTTATGTGTCCTTTCATAGAAAAAGCCAAAATATCTGGACGGGTTGATTGCCACACCCCATCCCCCGACAAGGTAGGGCGTGGCGGAGTTTTTCAATGAGCCAGACTCAGTTTCATGAACTTCATCATAGCCTGTCTCGCTTATGATATCGCAAATAAAATGATGCATCCCAACACGGACAATAGCATAGACATCCACGAAATAAAACTGCGGCAACATCAGATTGACAGGATGAAATTCGGCATGGGTTCCATATTCAAGATAGTTGCTATTGAATTCTAGCCAATATAAGCTTATGGGTGCCCCGTTTTCATCTTTTCCACTGATTGAATATGCATGATAACCCATAAAGTCACTCCCATAATTGGCATAGAGGCCTGCCACACACCAGTCCGTGAACCCATATCCAGCGCTGAAGCAAATTTTAGGTGCTTCACCTCTCAAGCCGCTTCCTGGCTGCTTCTCATATCCAAAATTCAGGACAATTTTGCCTTTGTTGAAAGGCTTTGCTTGGCCCTGCGCAAAAATCATGCAGGGCAATAGTAGTAAAACAAAAAGAAAACGTCTTTTCCTCATGACGATTGTTAATGGTGATGTTTGTATTCCAGAACTGAAGGCATAACGAAAGCCAAATAGTTTTATTGCATCAATGCTGTAGGGCTGCCACGGTGTGACAGCCCTACAAGTGTTTATCGTTGCCATTTCTTCGGTCCACCGAAACGGATGTTGAGACCGAAACGCTGGATGGGCTTCATTCTTATTTCATTTGCAAAAAAGTCTATCATCTCCTTGTTTAAGTTATTATAAGCCAACTCATAGAATGCACCGAAATACCTTGAAGGATTGACGGCCAAGCCGATGCTTCCGCCATAGAGAAAACTGTTGTGGACACGTTCGGCATAAGAATCCTCTATTTCTGGAACATATTGCTTTGTAATGGTTCTCAGGCCCAATTCGCCGCGGCAGTATGGATCTATTAAATGGAAGCTTGGCATCCAAATGGAAAGAGGATGTAGCTCCACATTGAAGCCATAGTGAAAGTAACGTTCCGCCACTTCTCCATCATATTTGACGGGTTGTGGATTAGGAATGCTAACGATGCATGACGTTCTACCGCCACTTAATAAATAAGATAGCTTACCATAGCTACCGAAAACACCTGCAACTAACCATTCGGTAAGGCCATAATTAACACTCAAACAAAAATCAGGATAAGTGCGACTAAGGTTTTTTTCCATCAAACTGGAATAGCTCACATCGATTTTGAAATTGCCTTTGTTGAAAGGCTTTGACTGGCCCTGTGCAAAAGCAACGTGAGGCAAGAAAAGAACTACTAATAGAAAAATCCTAATGTTCATAATAATTGTGTATGGTTTTATTTGTTGTTAATACAAATCAAAAATAAACGACAAGCCATGAGCATTATTGTATTTCCATTGTATGGCTGTTGTATTATTGTAACTTGGCATATAATTAGAAGGCGGGTAGTATCGCAGGTGGCTGAGGATGAGGTATGGGATACTGAACACCAGAGTCTTCAATATATTCTTCTCGCCAAGATATTGTTGCCCAATCAGTATCTGGTGTTCTTGCTCTCCCGAAAACTGCCCCAATATGCTTTGCTCCTATTTTTTCAGGATCTGAATAGATTGTTTGATAAATTGAGCGTGTAGTTGACGCACCCGAAGTAGAAACATATGTGACCCCATCACATGGCAATCTATGATAGCATTGATCCCAATTATATGAATAATAATGGATATTTGCATCAAACTCAACATAAATTGTACGAAAACAGCCAAACCAAAACCCGGTACGTTTATATGGTTTGGCAAAGAAAGTGGCTCCGAGATCCAAAGTTGTATAGTTCTGATTATAATAAAATGTAAGTTTTACATAAGTTTTATTATTACCATTAATACTCTCATTTTCTTTAGGTAGACCATAGAGAATTGTGCATCCACACATATAGGATTTACACTCATTTATACTTGTTTGTTTTGTTTCAAATTTGTGGATTCTAAATAATTCATTATTATCAATGGAATACACATTGTCTGTATATAAACTTTCTATATTATCAGCTGATGTTGAAATCAACCCATCTTGAATTATCTTATAAACAGAATCTCGGACTTGAAAAATACCATCTTTATTAGCAACATTACGAAATGGATGATCAAAAAGAATTGTTTCAAACATATAATAGCCATCATCACATAGTATCAATTGAAACAAACTGTCGTTTTCATTGACAAACTTTGTTATTTCTTCTATGGTTTTGAATCGGTTTTCAATATTTAGGGAGTAGTATATGCTATCCATAAAGGAACCATATGAAGTAAATCCTGTATCAAATGATCTAGTATTATCATTTAAATACCGAAAAATCTCTTCAAAAGACTCAAATTTGAGCATTTGTTGTTTTGGGCGCAAAGTAGACAGCTCTTTTTCTTTCTTGCATCCTACAAAAAGGACAAATGCTGCCATAACGATGGCAAACAGGGTAAATCTTTTTTTCGTCATGATGATTGTGTTTTTAAATTGTTTGTAATAATGATTAATAGATAAATGACAAATTAATCTGTAACTGTAAATTCACCATAATACTCATCACCATTAGACAAGGTAAAGGTGACAACATAATCTCCTGCATCGAGAATGTAGCACTGAAAGCCCGTTGGAGTACTTGTGTTGACGCAATCCACCGTGGCTCCAGTGTCTGTGGTGATTTCCACCTCTACTTGGCCGATGTTTTGTGTGAACGATACTGTGAGAAGATGGCCACTGATAGTGGCATTGATGGTGGAACCTTTGGGAAAACCCTGCAATATCCCCTCCTTGATTATTATATGACTATAACCATCAAATTGAGTAATAACATTGGCACCACACCATACTGTTGGGGAAATGATACCCAACAGCAAAACGAGTAGTTTGTTTTTTATGTGTCGCATAAGTTTTGTGTTGTAATTTGTTGCAATAATATGGCATTTAATTACAACAAAGTGAAAAATTGCTTTTGCAATTTTTATAGTTATTTATACAATAATTTGAAAACCAGCACTTAAAGAGCTTTCGCTTCTTCAAGAAGAAAAGCAGTCAAGCCATGCTTGCATTGGAAGACCCGTTCCAACTTCAAAGTATAACGCCGGCAGGTATGGTATGATTCCTGTAGCATTATACTAATACTCATTTTATCCAGCTGCAAAAGATATAAGAGGCAGAATCTCCAATCTTTTTGGTTTATGTCTGGGTGTTTTTTCTTTAACGAAGGGTATAGACAAGGGAAAAACTCATCAACAGTTTTAGAAAGAACAACCAGTTGCGTTGCTGATAGGGCAAAAGCCTTATACTCCGAAATGTCCGAGTCGGTCTTAATCGCTGTTCTTTTGTCTGAATGCAGCTGATCAACTCGGCCTAGAATCTCTTGGCAAATGGGGGCCTCTATAAAAGCGGCATACTGCTCTCTGCCTATACATGCCTCTTGACTATGCTTATTGTTTTCCAGTCTATCCTCATGCTTCTCAATCTGTTTTAAGGCCTCTCGCAGCGTCTCATTGCTCTTTTTTAGCCTACCAGACAGGGCTTTCTGTTGAACGTCATGAGTATATTGTTCTTCCTTGATTTGAACTTCAAGACGCTTTTTCCTTTTTTTGTTCTTATGAAGAAAGAGTATTAAAATCAATATCAAAGTAAGGAGTCCTCCGACAATTGGAACAGCCCATTTTTGGCTTTTCTTTTTCTCTTGTTTATGGATCTGCTCTAGATTATTCTGACTATAGTTTTTATAGAGTTCCGTTAATTGTGATTTTATCGCACTTTGATTCTCTTCCTGATTGGCAAAAGGAGCCAAGTATTCAGCATATTCGAATGCCTGTTCACCTCGACCTTCTATCTTACAGATTTCAACCAACCACTCTGTTGCTTGTTTTTTTGAAGCATCATTTGTAGTCTCATGAAACACCTTGTCCAAATATAAAAAGGCAGAATCATACCGCTTTTCATAATAGAATACTCCACCGATAGTTAAACATCTTGACAAATACTCCATTTCGCTATTTGCCAATCCAATCAGTTTGTATAATTGTTTCAAGGAATTCTCTGTAGTGTTCCTTTTTTTATATGATAAAAAAGACTGCCTCGCTGCAAGGTCTTTGTATAATAAGCAATTTGTGTCATTTAATAAGGAAACCGCTTTTTGATAATAGATGTCAGCACTATCCAACTGCTCCAACATGTCATATTGAGCACCTATCTCACATAACATCCGAGACAAATACCATATTGGAACATTTTGTTTTTTGTAATACGACAATGATTGTCTTGAAAAATAAACGGTTTGTTCATGAAGGTAAAGTCTGGAAAAAAGATCGGTTAATCTTGTGTAGACTAATGCCATAAACTGCGCCTTATGTCCCACCAGCTCCTTTTCCTCAAAATGGTCTTGCATGATATCCAAGGCCTTCATGTATTCCTGGCAGGCAGGCACCACGCTGTCGTTTTCGTAGTAGCCTACGCCGTTCATGTAGTGGGAACGGGCGGAGAGGAAGGCGATGGATGGCCTATTGGCGGACACACGCGGTGCGTCCCTACGGCAGAATACCTGTAGGGACGCACCGCGTGTGCCCGCCGACAACGAATCGAAATAGGCCACAGCCTGCAACAATTCTTGGCGATTGGTCTGGGCGGAATCGTTTTTGTACAACAACTCTGACAATAACAGGTTGGCGTAATGGCGGTCGTATTCTGCGTCAGCAGAGACGTAGCGTGCTACGTCTTCCGAATTACCGTTGTCGTTTTCCGTGTAGACGTTGCACGCAACGTCTCTACAGTCGTCAAACCAGGGCAACAATAGGGTCAACGCACTGTCGGGGCGCTGCCACATCAGGCTGTCGATGGCCGACAATCTTTGGGTCGGTCCTTCGAGGCATCGTGAAGCCTCAACTGACGGAGTGCAAGCAGCCAACAAGGCTACGAGGACCCATAATACTATCGGGACAATGCGCTTCATACCTGCAAAGGTACGAATAAAATCAATACTTCGCCTTAAACGTCAAGCCAAAATAGAATCTGTCTACAGGTTCGTTCACCCAGAGGTCATTGTCCATGCGCGCAAAGGCGGAGAGGTAATAGCGTCTCGAAAGGCGATAGTCAACCGAGAGCACGGTGCGCAGGTTGTCGAGGCCGCCTTTCTTGGGGTCGTTGGTGAGCCAGAACAATTCGGTGGAAAGGGCATATTTCCACCGGCTGTTCATCGGCTGGTAGGTCACCTTCAAACGGTTGCGCCAATACAACTTGGGATTGACACGATGCTCGCCCGTGCGCTCGTCGTAGAAGGTGCCGATGGCCTTGCTACGCACCTGGAACTTGAAGCGGCGCCACTCCTCAACATAGGTGACCTGCACGCCCAAACGGCCACGGTTTTCATAGTAACCTCTGTCGTTGTGGCGACGGATGTAGTCGGCCAAGAGACCGATGTTCATCCTATTGTGCAGGCAGTTATAGTTCACCCCCACCGAGTTGAGCCATCGGTCGAACTGCGTGAAGTCGTGGTCGAAGCGCAGCTCCTCCTCTGCCGAAAGACCCCAAGGTCCACCCAAGCCCACCTCAGCCTCAGCCGAGACGATGCCGCCGAAGTCGGTCGTACGTTCGCTCTGCGCGAAGATGCTAACCGAAACCAACAACAATAATATGAGTAATAGCCTCTTCATATCCTTTTTCTCACAAAACCTACAAAACTCACAAAACTTTCAATGCTCGGTTGGAAAGCGGCCAACCGGCACGCTTTCCAGCGGCGACGCGGTTGCGCGCCGCTATCCTCAACCAAAAGAGTTTTGAAGGTTTTGTCGGTTTTGTGACATTAAACATCAAAATCTTTCAGTTTGGTCACCGTATCGATCGTATTCACCTCGCCGTCAATAGGCTTGTAGTACACCTTCACGTAGGCCACGTCGCGCAAGTAGTCGATATGCCCCACCTCCACTTTAGAGATGTCGAGGCCCGTGCGTTCCACGAGGTCGGCCTTCAGCTCCTCTTCCCTGCCGTGCTTGGTGTTCTCGATGCGGTCGTAGAGGATGATCTTCGTGGCAGTGTGTTTCAACAGTTTCGTGCCGTCAAGCAGCCACACAATCAGTATGGTCAGCAGGTTGACCAAGACGAGCTCCGCATAACTCGTCGAGAGAGCCATACCGTTGACGATGCTCAGACCCATCACCACAAAGAGGTAAGTCATCTCACGTATCTTGATGGTCTCCGTTCGGTAACGTATCATGCCGAAGATGGCGAAGAGGCCCAAGGCATAGGCGATGTTCATCTTCATGTTCTCCATCAGCGAGATGATAAGGAAGATGACCACGGCAAACATGAGGAAGGTGAAGTAATAGTCCTTGCGGTTGGCCTTCTTGTAGTAGAAGCAATGGATGATAATCCAGCAGACGAGGAAGTTGAACACAAAGCGGATCAGCGTCGTCCACAGGCTATGGGCGTCGAAAAGCGGCACACCGAGGAAGTCCATCGCCGAGACGTCGCCACCAAACTCGCGCGCGATGTCAGGATCAAAGTCCTGCATGTTGATTTGTAATAGGTTCATATTGTCGTTTTATTGATTGTTTAATTGTTGTTTACTAGGCTTATGGCCAATAGTCAATGGCCAATGGCTTGCCCTCACGTCGAGGCAGCCATAGGCCATTAGCCATAGGCCATAGTTTTAAGCTTTTCAATTCTTCTCAACTTTTTCTTAAACCGGTTCTGTTTCACCTCGGGGCGGGTCAGGCAGGTGCCGATGCAGTATTTGCTGACCTTAAAGGGTCTGATACGCATTTCAAAGAGCACGTCCTTCAGCAATGAATGGGCACGTCCGTCCTGCTTCAACTCCATCACGACGAGGGGCGTCATCGCGGCCTTGTTGCCGCTGCGCAGGTTCTCGAAGCGCAGGTTGCAGTCGATGGTGAGGCGTTCCGTCTTGTCGTAGTTCACCAAGGTAATCCTATCGAAAGCGGTGACGAGATGCGGGCTCAAAGTGCTTACCTCGTAGGGTTGCTTCTCCGCCAAAAACGCCGCTGCCTCGGGGTTGTCGATGATGTTGGGGATGGGTTCCACGGCGATGCGCTTCTTCTTGGTCCGGCCCTTGTTGTTCTTATGCTTCACCTCGCAGAAGGTCAGGTGGGAGTCGACATAGGTACGCACCCGCACCTTGTCGCGCACCAGATGACGGTCGTGGTGGATGAGGTACATCGTCAGCTCGGGCGTGTCGTAATACACCGTGCTGTAGGGCGAGAAGCGATGGCCTTCCACCTCCTGGGCATAGTAATGGTCGCAAATCGCCGACAAAATGGCCTTGAGCTGCGCCTCCGTCACGACATATTTGGTGTCGATGCGGTTCATCAGCTTCACGCCGCTCATCTCGTCGAGCGTGATAGGCTTCATGCCTTGCACTATGCCGAGGATCTCTTCCACGCTGGCCTTATTTTGGGACGTACTCGTAGGTCTTCACTGACTCCAGCTTGCCGTTCGGATAATAGTTCTTCTGGCATTTCTTGGAGCCGTCTTCGTTGTACTCGTACTTCTTGATTCGGGTCACCCTATCACGGTCGTTGTACTCGATCTCACGCAACACCTTGGCCGTGATGTCGCTGTTCTCAGGATACTCAAACACCACACGCCACTTCTGGCCATAGCTGGCATATTCGATCTCCTCAATCTTACGGCCCAATTCATCGTAGGTCGTCACACGGTCGAGGAAGGCGCGCTTGTCGCCCGCCGCTGTGTTCCATTCCTTCAGCACCATGCCCCTGCGGTTATCACGCTTGGCAATAGTGGCGTCGGATACCGATTGAGCGAAGCTTGCAACGCTTATGGCAAGAAACGTCAAAGCCAAAACTAACTTTTTCATATTCATTTGTTTACACATTTATAATCACTTCAAATTGTTCAAGAAGCTCATAGACCTGTCCTGCTTCATCCACTACGATGGATTGGAAGACAAAGTCGGGAATCTCCGTTGCGATGTCGTCGGATGCCGTAAAGACTTCGTATTCGCCAGGTTGAAGCTTCTGGAAGGCAAAGTAGCCATCGGGACCCACGCGGGTGTCGTCGAAGGGGATGTCGTCGCCTGCTCTGCGGATGTAGACACGGTGCTCGTAGGCCCAGCCTTCGCCACGCCAGCTGCCGTTATGGTAGTAGGACGCATGCACACGGCCTTTCACCACGGAAGTGCCATAGGCCTTACCATCGTGGATATAGAGCGTAGGCACTTGGGCCACCGCGCCGCGCTGCAGCTCGACCGTCTCGCTCACCGCCACCTTCTCGCCCGAAGGCAGCGTGGAATAGGAAAACACGGTATAGCTGCCGGGCAGCAGATACTCAAACCTATACAAGCCATCGGCATTGGTCTCCACATCGTTGCCGAAATAGGCCTCATCACCGTAGATGATGAAGACATCAGTCTTGGCAGCCACCATGGTATCGGGAGTCAAGGTATAGTCATCGTCGGGATGATGCACAAGCTTCACCATGCCTTGCACCGTTCCCGTGCCGCCTTCACCTGGACCTTTGTTGCACGAAGGCATGAGCAAAGCCAGCGCGAGCAAAGCCATCAATAATCTTGTCATTCTATTCATTTCATTGAAAAATTGAGGAACAAAAATATGTATTTCACTTTTTTTACGTGGTTTTTCAACCAATTATCATACCAAATGCCATAAGAACCTTGAAAACTGTCAAATATTGGCACAGACTTTCTTCAGCACGTCCACAAAGACGAGCACATCCTTTTCCGGTATGCCCTCGAGCGCCTTGTTCATCGTTTCGATGGCCAGCTGCTTGGTGGAGTCCTTGAGTGCCATGCCTTCTTTGGTCACGACAATGTTGTTCACACGGCGGTCTTCTTTCGACACGGAGCGGGCGACGAGGCCTTTCTTCTCCAGGTTGTCGATAAACTGGGTGACCGAGTTCTTGTCCTTTTGGATGATGAAAGCGATCTCTTGTTGAGTAAGCGTGCCTTCGTTCCACAGGGTATCCATGACGAGGTATTGCTCCGCCGTCAGGTTGACATTGTTCTTCTTGAAGACTTCTGCAAGGTACTTCTTAAGCTTGCAATTCAAGATGTTGACATAAACACCTGCTTGTTTTACGAGTAT
The DNA here is from genome assembly GCA_017539045.1 of Bacteroidales bacterium. Classification (GTDB taxonomy): domain Bacteria; phylum Bacteroidota; class Bacteroidia; order Bacteroidales; family F082; genus Limimorpha. Next base: position 67,064 of record JAFYHS010000021.1, on the reverse strand, counting down.
CATATTATCCAGTTTTTGGGATTATCTTGCTTTATGAAAGTGCAAATATAGGGATAATATTTGGATGATGCAAAAAAAGAGCGGCTATGCCGCTCTTTTACTTGCTATTGGTGACGATTATTCGATCCTCATATTCGGGACCTCAGTGCCGTCGTAGTAGCCCTTGTCGAGCTTCTGCCGCACCTCGGCGAAGGCGTTCAACGTGTAGTTGACGTCGTCCATGGTGTGGGCTGCCGTCGGGATGATGCGGAAGATGATCATGCCCTTGGGGATGACGGGATAGGTGATGACCGAGCAGAAGATCTTGTAGTTCTCGCGCAGGTCCATGGCGATATTGGTGGCCTGAACCACGTCGCCCTGCACGTGCACCGGCGTCACGCATGCCTCGGCGGGACCGATGTCGAAGCCCAGGTCGCGGAAACCCTTCTGCAAGGCACGGGTCACCTTCCACAGCTGGGCACGAAGGGCATCGCCCTCGGCGCTGCGGATGATCTCGAGACGCTTCTCGCAGCCTTCGACGATGGCCAGCGGCAGGCTCTTGGCATACATCTGCGAACGCATGTTGTAGCGCAAATATTCAATCACGTATTTCGGGCCAGCCACGAAGCCGCCGATGATGGCCATGGCCTTGGCATAGGCACCGATGTAGATGTCGATGTCGTCCATCACGCCGAAGTGCTCGGAGGTACCGCGGCCGCTGGGACCCATCACGCCGAAACCGTGGGCGTCGTCGATGAGGATACGGAAGCTGTATTTCTTCTTCAGGGCCACGATGCCGGCGAGGTCGCCCAAGGCGCCCGTCATGCCATACACGCCCTCGGTGATGACGAGGATGCCGCCACCCGTCTTGGCCACCACCTCAGTGGCGACCTTCAGCTTCTTCTCGAGGTCGGTCATATCGTTGTGACGATATTTGTATTTGTTGCCGATGTGCAGGCGGATACCATCGAGCAGACAGGCATGGGCTTCGTTGTCGTAGACGATCACATCGTGGGGGCTGGTCAGCGTGTCGATGGTCGACACAATGCCTTGGTAGCCGAAATTGAAGAGGTAGGCGGCTTCCTTCTTCTCGAAGTCGGCCAGTTCATGCTCGAAATGCTCGTGCATGCGGGTGTGGCCCGTCATCATACGAGCGCCCATGGGGGCGGCGAGGCCGTATTTGGCAGCGGCTTCGGCATCCACGCGACGAATCTCGGGGTGGTTGGCCAGACCCAGATAGTTGTTCAAGCTCCAGCAGAGCACCTCCCTGCCGTTGAAGGTCATGCGCGGTCCCAGTTCGCCTTCCAGACGAGGGAATGCAAAATAACCGTCGGCGCGTTCGCGGTATTGCCCAATCGGGCCACCGGAATCCTTTGATATTCTTTCGAAAATGTCCATATTTAGTTTAGAGTTTAAAGTTTAGAGTTTAGAGTTGGGGCAGACAATGTCTGCCCTTTCAACCATGATGATTGATGCCACAAAATTAGTAAATATATTGATTATCCCAACATGAAGGAATTATTTTTATCTTTGCAGCGTAGAAACAAATCTTATGTTAAACCTCAAAGACAAAACCGCCCTCGTCACTGGAGGAGGCACAGGCATCGGGCAGAGCATCGCGCTTCATCTGGCGCAGGAAGGCTGCCACCTCGTGCTGACAGGCTTGGGCATTGACGACCTCAACAAGACCAAGGGACTCTGCGAGCAGCTGGGCGTGAGGGCCTATGCCATCGAGACGCAGTTAGACGACTACGCCTCCATCGACCGCCTTTACGACTACGTCATAGGGCAAGGCCTGAGCATCGACCTCTTCGTGCTCAACGCAGGCATCTCACAGCGCGAGAAGGCCTTGGACACCGATTTCAGCGTCGACGAGAAAATCCTGAAAATCGACTTCATGAGCGGTGTCTATCTCGTGAAGAAATTCAAGGAGATGATCAAGGCCAAGGAGCACGTGCAGTTCAGCGTGACCACTTCCCTGTCGGGTCTGTTCGGTTTCCCGTTGCGTTCGGCCTATTGCGCCGCCAAACACGCCTTGTTCGGCTTCTACGAGTCGTTGGAATTGGAATATGACAACATCAACGTCACCTTCCTCATCCCCGGCCGTATCAACACGCAAATCAGCAAGAGCGCGCTGATGGGCGATGGCACGGCCCACGCCAAGATGGACGCGGGACAAGCCAACGGCCTAGATGTCGACAAATGTGGTGCCATCGCCGTACGTGCCATCAAGCGGCAGAAGCACCGTAAACTCATCGGTCGCACCGAACTACTGATGGCGTACATCCATAAGTATTGCTTACCTTTGTATTATAAACTATCGAGAAAAATTTCAGCGACATAAATTAAGGACGGCCCTTCGACAGGCTCAGGGACCTGCATAAGCTAAGGTCGTTGAGCCTGTCGAAACGCCGACATAAAAAGAACACCCATGAAAGAAAAAGTTATCTGCGGCATACAGCAAGTGGGCATCGGAGTCAACGACTTCGTGGAGGCCTGGAAATGGTATTACGACAACTTCGGCTTCGAGGTCAAGATCGTCGACGACGAAGGCGTGGCGGAGCGTATGCTCCCCTACACAGGCGGCAAGCCCCAGCCGCGTCGTTCGGGCATCGCCGTCAACATCCGTGGCGGCGGCGGCTTCGAGATATGGCAACCCAAAGGGCGTGAACTCAACTACCTGAAAGAGCCTGTTCGTTTGGGCGACCTCGGCATCCTCATCGCCAAGGTGAAGACCCCCGACATCGAAACGGCCTACAACACCTTCATTAATAAAGGCCTTGACGTCATCAGCCCTGTCACGACCTCGCCGGCCGGACAGAAAGAGTTCTTCATGAAAGACCCCTATGGCAACCTCTTCCAGCTTGAGCAAGACGACTACGTCTTCATCAACGAGAAGAAGACCACGGGCGGTGCCAACGGTGCCGTCATCGGCGTGAGCGACATCGAGCGCTCCCTCCCCTTCTATACGCAGCTGTTGGAATACGACAAGGTGGTCTTCGACCAGACCGGCGTCTTCGACGACCTGAAATGTCTCCCTGGCGGTGAAGGAAGGTTGCGCCGTGTCATCCTCCAACGCAGCAAGCCCATCGAAGGACCGTTGAGCCGCATCATGGGCACGTCGCACCTCGAGCTCATCCAAAGCGTCGATGGCCCCGGCAAAAAGCTCTATGAAGGCCGTTATTGGGGCGACCCCGGCTTCATCCACCTCTGCTTCGACGTGCGCAACATGAGCGCCGTGCAAGAGGAAGCCGAGCTCATGGGACATCCTTTCGTTTGCGATAGTGGCGTTGATTTCGACATGGGCGATGCCAACGGCCATTTCACTTACGTGGAAGACCCCGACGGCACCCTCATTGAGTTCGTCGAGACCTTCAAGATCCCGATCGCGAAGAAGTTCGGGCTCTATCTCAACCTGGCCAACAAAGACGACTACAAGCCTTTGGGCATACTGAAGCTGCTACGCTTCGCGAAAGTCAAGCGCGAGAGCATCAAATAACAAAAAAAGCCGGCTCAAATGAGTCGGCTTTTTTTCATTGTTTAACCGTTATTATTTGATACCGAGTTTGGACTTCACATCCTTGGTGGCATCAATGGCATTGTCGCCAACATAAACGGCAGCGCCCGTCGCGAGGTCAAGCATATAGGTGTAACCCTTCTCCTTACCCACGGCGTTGATGGCGTTCTGGATCTTATCGAGGATAGGCTTCAGAAGCTCGGCGCGCTTGTTTTCGAATTCGTTCTCAGCGTTAGCCTGGAACTGGGTGATACGAGTCTGCAGGTCGACGATTTCCTTTTCCTTCGACTGCTTCACCAGGTTCGACATAGTGGCTTGGTTGGCCTCGTAGTCTTGCATCTTGGTCTGATATTCCTTGGCCATGGTCTCGAGTTGGCTCTGCAACTCACCATAGTACTTCTCCAAGCTCTTCTCAGCCTTGGCTTTGTCAGGCATGGCATCGAGGATTTCAGCCGTGTTGACGTGTGCGATCTTCACTTGAGCATTGGCAATACCACTCATCACGAAGAGGGCCACACCCAAGAACATAACTTTGAATAATTTGTTCATTTTATTGAATTTTAATAATTTAACTCTCTTTTTTATGCGAATCAAGCTGCAAAGATACGGTTTTTTTTGCATTCCATTGCCTTAAGCGGCATTATTTCCTAGGTTTCACGTTGCCGGATCTGCCACCGGTGCTGCCACCCGTTGAGCCACCCATAGCGTTGGTAGCCTTGCGGCGGTCTTCACGGCGCACGGTCTGCATCACGTTACCAAGCTGGTCGAGCACGTCGTCGCTGATGTCGTTCTTGTCGTTGGCATAGAGCACCGAGGTGCCTGAGGCCAGGTCGAGCACGAAGGCGTAATTCTTTGACTGAGCCACTTCCTTCATGGCAGTGTAGATCTTCTCTTGGATAGGCTGGATCAACTCAGTGCGTTTTTGATAGAGCTGGCCTTCGGCGCCGAAATACTGCATCTGCAGGTTCTTGGCTTCCTGTTCCTTGTCGATGATGGCCTGCTCGCGGGCGCGCTTCTGGTCCTCAGAAAGCAGGAGCATCTCGGTCTGATACTTGCTGTACATCTCCGACACCTTGTCATACAAGGCCTTCACCTCGTTCTGCCATTTCGTCGAGAGGGAATTCAACTCTTCCTGAGCGTCGCCGTATTCCGGAATGTTTTCCATGATGTATTCCGAATCCACATAGACGATCTTCTGTCCACCGCCAAGCTGTGCGTTGGCAGTCATGATACCGCCACACACCAAGGCAGCGGTCAAAATCAAAGCTTTAAATGTTTTCATTGTCTTATAGTATTTCTAATTGCTTTCTTGTTTGCTATATCAATAATCGTTCCAAAATTAGAACGGCCTATAATAAGTCGGCCCTTCGACGGGCTCAGGGACCTTCGCCTTTAGTCGATAGATCCGCCGATGGAGAAGTGGAACTGGCTGTGGTTCTCACCCGTGGTACCATAGACGTCGTCGAAGCCATAGCCCCAGTCGAGACCCAACAGGCCGAACATAGGCAGGAAGATACGTACGCCGAGACCTGCGGAGCGTTTCACTTCGAAGGGGTTGAAGTTTTCGAAGCCAAGCCAGCAGTTACCTGCCTCGAGGAAGGTCAAGGCATAGATGGTGGCCTGCGGATTCAACGAGAGCGGATAACGCATCTCCAAGGTGTACTTGGTCATGAGGTTACCGCCCGTGCCTCCCGAGCTGGAGTTGTTATAATAGCCCGGGGTGAGGGCGTTGTTGCCGTAACCACGCATACCCACCAACTCACGGCTGTCCATGGAGATGTTGTTCAAGCCATCGCCACCGAGATAGTAACGGTGGAACGGCGTGGGACCGATCTGACTGTTGAAGTGGCCCAGATAGCCAAAGCGCACACGGGTCATCATCACGAGCTTGTCGTAGAGTTCGGTATACCATGCTGCCTTGAAGCTCCAGCGGTGCATCTCGATCCACTTGTATTTTTCGTTCTCTTCGAGGCTGCTGTAATCCTTACTGGAAAGGAGGGAATAAGGCGGTGTGATCTCAAGTCCCAGCTGGAACTCGGAGCCGTTGCGCGGATAGATGGGCTGGCTCACCGAGTTGCGCGACAGGACGAAGTTGTAGCTGATGAGGTTGAACTGGCCATTGCCGTCGCCGACATTCAGATAACCGGTTTGGTAGTTGTTCAGATTATAACGTTTCAGATTGATGCCCTGATACAGGCTGAAGTAGTCGTCAGGCCAGGTCAAACGACGTCCCAAACCGATGGTGCCACCCGTCATCTTGAACCAACCCCAGTCAGGGGAGGTTCTTTCAACAAATTTTGAGTAATAGGACTGGTAGAGCGAAACCGTCAAAGCATTGGGCTTACGGCCGCCCAGCCAAGGCTCCGTGAACGAGAGGCCATAGGAGATATAATGCGTGCCATAAGTGGTGACGTTGAGTGAGAGCTTCTGGCCGTCGCCCATGGGCAGAGGCCTCCAGGCCTTCTTGTTGAAGATGTTGCGCATCGAGAAGTTGGAGAACTGCAATCCTGCCTCCAACATTAAGAAACCAGCACCATAACCCGCCGAAAAACGGATCTGGTCGGCAGCGGCTTCCTCAACGGAATAGATGATGTCGACAGTGTTGTCGGTGAAATTGGGCTGCACATCGGGCTTGATGCTCTCCTGGTTGAAGAAGCCCAACGTGGCCAGCTCGCGGATGGAACGGACGACGTCGCTACGGCTGTAGAGCTGTCCCGGACGGGTGTACAGTTCGCGCAGCACCACATGGTCGTAGGTCTTGGTATTACCGATAAGCGTCACGTTGTTGATACGGGCCTGCTTGCCTTCGGTAAGACGTATCTCCAGGTCGATGGAGTCGTTATCCACAGCCACCTCCACGGGGTCGACACGGAAGAAGAGGTAACCGTCGTCCATATACAGCGAACTGATGTCGAGGTTGGTCTCGCTATAGTTCAGGTTCTTGTCGAGCAGCTCCTTATTATAAACGTCGCCCGGCTTGATACCCAAGATGGAATTGAGGGTCTCGGCGGAGTATTTGGTGTTGCCCGTCCAGTTGATGTTGCGGTAATGGTAGCGGTTGCCTTCGTCGATGACGAGGTCGATACCCAAGTTCTTGTCGTCAATGCGGTAGACCGAATCTCTGACGATACGTGCATCACGATAGCCTTTCGCATTGTATTTCTCGATGATATGCTGCTTGTCGTCAACGTAATTGCTCTCGAGGAACTTCGAAGCCTTGAAGATACGCGGACGATAGTTGTCGTAGAAGTATTCTTCCACGCCCGTGATGGCCCTCAGCGGCTTCAGCGTGATCACATCGGCCACCGTGTTCACCACGAGGGGACCCAGAGGCGACAGCGGATCGAAATGACCACGTTGCTTGGTGTCTTTCATGGCTGCCAGGATCTGCCCGTCAGCGAGATGTTCGTTGCCCATCACGTTGATCTTCCCAATCTTCACTTTCGGCCCTTTGTTGATATAGATCTGCATATCGATATAATTCTCGCGAGCGGTGTCGGCCACTTGCTGGATATCGATATCAACGTTGTTATAGCCTTTCTCGAAATAATAGCCTTCGATAATGCGGGTGGTCTTCGTCAGGAGGTGGTCGGTGGCAATGTCGCCACGCGACAGGTTGATCTTATTGCGGATGTCATCGGCCTCGCTCTTTTTGATGCCTTTGAAAGAGAACTTCGAGACACGGGGACGCTCTTTGATACAAATCTGCAGAAACACCTTGTTGCCCACAAAATTTGTGGCATTGATTGACACATCCTCAAACAGGCCCTGCTCCCAAATCTTGCGGATGGCACGGCTGATGTCGTCGCCCGGAATCTTGATGGTGTTGCCCACCCTCAAGTCGGCAATCATGCTCAGCATGGAGCCGTCGACATATTTGGCGCCATCAACGACAATACCGCCAATCTCATATTCGCGAGGGCTGGAATAATCGATCTCCGAGAGGTCGTCGCCAATTTGAATCTGGGCAAAGGCAACACTCCCAAATCCCAGCAGTGCTGTAAGCAGTAGTAAAGGAATATATCTCAATCGCATAGTTCTATCTTTCAATCATTGTTTGGTTACTTGTTCGCTAGTCTTGCCAAACCGGCGTTCGCGGTGTTGGTAGTTGAGGATGGCCTCATAAAGGTCCGCCTTGCGGAAGTCAGGCCAGTATTTAGGGGTAAAATAGAGTTCGGAATAAGCCAGCTGCCACAACAGGAAGTTGCTGATGCGCTCCTCACCGCTGGTGCGTACCAGCAGCTCGGGGTCAGGCATGCCTGCCGTAGAGAGGTAGGACGCCAAGGTGGCATCCGTGATGGCCTCTGGGACTAGACGGCCTGCGGCCACTTCCTGTGCCATGCGGCGCGAGGCCTGGGTGAGGTCCCAACGGCCCGAATAGCTCAACGCCAAGGTCAAGGTCATGCGGGTGTTATGGCTGGTGCCGTCGATGGCTTGCATCAGCTGTTCATAGTTGGCTTTGGGCAGGCTCCCCAAATCGCCGATGGCGTTGAGGCGTATGTTGTTCTTGTTCAAGGTGGCAGTCTCAGCCTTGATGGTCTGGGCCAGCAGCGTCATCAGTCCCGTGACTTCGGCGAGCGGCCTGTTCCAGTTCTCGGTGGAGAAAGCATACAAAGTCAGGTACGACACACCGAGTTCGGCGCAGGCTTCGGACACCTCACGCACCGATTGGATGGCGCTCTGATGGCCGAAGATACGTTGCTTGCCGCGTTCCTTGGCCCAACGTCCGTTGCCGTCCATGATGATGGCAATGTGCTGCGGCAGGCGCGCCATGTCGATTTGTTGCTTCAACTGTTCCTTGAGTTCCATGTTCAGAATTTGCTAAGGTTGCAGCCCCTTCCGTCGGGGAGGTTGATTTTCCAGGTCAACGACACGCGTGCCATGCCAAACCAATCGTTGAAGGCAGAGTTGCCGCGCTGTTGTCCAGCTAAATAATTACCCGAGGGGTCGCTTAAGTCGTATGTCGTCTCACCGATTTCAACGGTGGCATGCTCTTCAGGATAAACCGTGGCCACATCGTCAAGATAGTCGGTGAAGGTCTTCTGCATCCTCCACTCCATCGTGGCTGCGATGTGACGCGACAAGGCCAACTTGACGCCAAAGCCGAAGGGGATGGAGAGACCCACTGGGCTCGACTTCACAGAGAGTTTGTCATACCATTTGACCTCGCCCTCAGGACCCTCGGTGGCAAGATTACGCAGATTCACCAAGGTGTCGCCCACCTGCATAAACGGTGTGTACTGGAACACGGAGATGCCGCCGAAGATATAAGGCGACACGTTACGTTTGGGATTACCCGTATAATACTCCAAGAAGTTGAACTCAACGACCAAACTCACGTCGTTGATCTTGGTCAGGAAATTCAAGCCACGCTCAGGACGCCATTTGATCTGCTCATCCGATGCCTTGACAGTGGCGTGGGTGTAATCCAAACGATAGGTCCAACGGCTGTTCTCATTGAAACGCACTATACCACCATACTGCAGGTCAGCCATGGCAAAAGGCAACAAAGGATTAAGGTCGCCCATATAATAACTCACGCCACCATGGGGACCGATTTCCAGTGTTTTGGGGTCGTCAAACTGGGCATTGGCATTAAAAACAATAGCCAAACAGCTGACTATCAATAATAAACGAAGTTTTCTCCACATAATTTTATCGTGCAAAGGTATGAAATTTTCTAATGAAAACGTCAGAAATCAATTTCTATTGTCTTTTCCCCACATCAACTTGTTGCGGATGGTGCCGAAAAAGTCCTCGCCGCGCATCCTGATCAAGTTGAGGCAGAAGCCTGCCTTACGCACCTCCAGTTGCACGGAAGTATCTAACGTACAGCTCCTTGAGTCCATACTGAAGACGAATTTCTTCTCGCGTCCCTCCACCTGGATGCGGATGGTGCTGTCGTCGGGGATGACCACGGGACGCACCGTCAGATTGTGTGTGGCGATAGGCGTGATGACGAAGTTCTTCGCATTGGGTGCGATGATGGGGCCGCCAGCGCTCAGCGAGTAGGCAGTGGAGCCCGTCGGGGTGGCCAGCAGGATGCCGTCGCCCCAATAGGTATTGAGATAGACATCATCGACAAACACCTTGATAGCCAGAAGGCTATGCTCAGGGTTACGGATGACATTCAGCTCGTTAAGGGCATATTTCACATTGTCGAAGACCTTCTCTGGTGAGACCAGCTCCAAGAGGGTGCGCTGCTCGACGGTATAGTCACCAGTGACCACACTGTGCACCGCCATGGCGATCTCGTTTTTGGAGGTGCTGGAGAGGAAGCCCAGGCGGCCCATGTTAATGCCCGCCACGGGAATGCCCGAGTCGAGGACGAAGGGCACCGTGTCGAGAATGGTGCCGTCGCCGCCGATGGAGAACAACAGGTCGGCTTTCAAGTCTTCATGCGAGTTGAAGGTTGTGTAGTGCACGCCTACGGGGACATAGGCGGCGACGATGTCGGCAAATGGCTTGTAGACAACAATTTCAAGATGGTTGTCAGCCAGTTCCTTGAACAATTGTCGCATAAATTCCCCATTCTCCGGGGCGATGGTCTTTCCAAATAGGGCGATGGTTTTCATATTCGTTCGTTTTTCGGATGCATGCGATGCGTCATTATTACCGGACGCATGCGATGCGTCATTTTTACAGGACGCATGCGATGCGTCCCTACGATCCTTCTTCTTTTACTGAATCATGGCTCTCGCCAGTCATCATGCGGATGTAATTCACATAACGCCAGTCGGCGATATCGCCGTTTTTGACGGCTTCCTTTACCGCGCAGCCAGGCTCGTGGGTATGGGTGCAGTTGGCGAAACGGCACTCGCTCATCAAGTTGCGCATTTCGGGGAAACGCTGAGCCAAGGTCTCTTTCTCGAGGTCGTACAGTACAAACTCCTTGATGCCAGGCGTGTCCACAATCCATGCACCGAAATCGAGATGATGCATCTCGGCAAAGGTGGTGGTGTGCTTGCCTTTTTCGTGGTAGTCGGAGATGGCTCCAATGCGGACATTCAACGCAGGGTCGAGGGCATTCACGAGGGCCGACTTGCCCACGCCGGAATGGCCCGAGAACAGGCATATCTTGTCCTGCATTAAAGCTTTCAGTTGATCGATCTGGAAGCCCGTCTTAGCCGAAACGCCAAACGAGGTGTAACCAAGGCTTTGGTAGTATTCCATCAGCACGCACATCTCCCCTATCTGCTCGTCGGTGTAGAGGTCACACTTGTTGAAGATCAAGGCAGCGGGGATATGGTAGGCTTCGGCGGTTACCAGAAAACGGTCGATGAAGCCAGTGGAGGTGCGTGGCTGGGCGATGGTGGCCACCACGATGGCCAAGTCGACATTGGCGGCAATGATGTGCGAGGCCTTGCTCAAGTTGACTGACTGACGGACAATCACGTTATCGCGCGGCTCGATCTTCTTGATGACACCTGTGTCCTTGCCGGGTTCCTGCTCAAACTCCACGTTGTCACCCACGGCTACAGGATTGGTGGAACGTATGCCGTCCAAACGGATCTTGCCGCGCAGACGACACTCCCACTGCCGTCCCTGTTCGTCGAGGACGATATACCAGCTGCCCGTCGATTTGATGACCTTGCCTAGCATTTCTGATATCGCTTTCCCGGCAATGCCATCAGCACGCCGTCGAATTCCAAATTCAATAACAAAGCTGCTATCTTAGTGGTCGGTAGTTCCGACTTCACGATGATGTCGTCAAGACTGATGACGGCATTTGTGCCGAAGCAGTCCATGATTAGCTTTTCCTCCTCGCTGAACTCACGGAACAAAGCCGTTTGTTTCTCCGCCTTCGACTCAGAGTCCCAGCGCATGATATAACGCAGGTTGAGCACGCTCTCCATGAGGTGGGCCCTGTTGGTGCGGATGAGGTAGTTGCAGCCTTGACTGTAGATGTCCATCACACGACCGGGATAGGCAAACACATCACGGCTATAAGAGTTGGCCAAGTCGGCCGTAATCAACGAGCCGCCTTTCATCGCCGACTCGATGACCACCACGGCGTCGGCCATACCCGCGATGATACGGTTACGGCGTGGGAAATTCTCGCGGTCGGGCAAGGTGCCGCTCATGCACTCCGTAAGTAAGCCACCTCCCTGCTCAACCATGTCGGTAGCCAGCTTCTTGTTCGGCGCAGGATAGATCTGCTGCATGCCGCTGCCCATCACACCTACAGTAGGGATGCCATGCTTCACAGAGGCCTTGTGTGCACAGGTGTCTACACCGTATGCCAATCCGCTTACGATCAGCACATTGTCATCCTTCAAATCCTCCACCAACTGGTTGCAGTTTTCCTTGCCGTATTCCGTGATGTTGCGAGTGCCGACGATGGCCACCACGCGGTTGGCGTTGAGGTTGGCCTTGCCTTTGTAATACAGCATCATCGGGGCGTCGTCGCATTGCGACAGTCGGCGCGGATAGTCCGAATCAAGAAAAAATAAAGGCTGTATTCCGTTTTGTTCGACGAACTCAATCTCCTCCTCTGCCCTTTTCAAGTATTCCTTGGGCTTGCAGATAGCGTCGATGGAGGCCTCACGCATGCCCGAGATCTTCTCCAACGACTTGCGTTTCTCCTTGAAGATGGCCTCGGCGCTGCCGCAATACTGCACGAACTTCTTCCCGCTGATATCACCGATACCAGGTAGGAGGGTTAGAGCGATTTGATACTGCAGGGGAGGCATTCAGTTTAGAGTTTAGAGTTTAGAGTTGAAAGAATGGTCAATCCAGTTTCAGGACAGCAAGGAACGCTGACTGCGGCACCTCGACGTTGCCGATCTGACGCATGCGTTTCTTACCGGCCTTCTGTTTCTCGAGCAGTTTGCGTTTACGGGAAACGTCGCCGCCGTAACACTTCGCCGTCACGTCCTTACGCACCTGCCGCACCGTCTCACGGGCGATGATCTTCGCGCCGATGGCCGCTTGGATAGCGATATCGAACTGGTGACGAGGAATCAATTCCTTCAGCTTCTCGCACATGCGACGACCAAAGTCGTAGGCATGGCCGCGGTGAATCAAAGTCGACAAGGCGTCGACAGACTCGCCGTTGAGCATAATGTCCAATTTCACCAAGTCGGCATCTTGATAGCCAGCAATATGATAGTCGAAGGAGGCATAGCCCTTCGAGATGGATTTCAGTTTGTCGTAGAAGTCGAAGACGATTTCGCTCAGCGGCATCTGGAAGGTCAGCTCCACACGGTCGGTGGAGAGGTAGACCTGGTTCTTCAGCACGCCTCGACGGTCGATGCAGAGCGTCATGATGGGTCCGGTGAACTCGTTCTTCGAGATGATTTGCGCAAGGATGTATGGTTCCTCGATATGGTCAATCTTCGTCACCTCGGGCAAGCCGCTGGGGTTGTGCACCTCGATCATCTCGCCATCGGTCTTGAAGCACTTGAACGAGACGTTGGGCACCGTGGTGATGACATCCATGTCGAACTCGCGGTCGAGGCGTTCCTGCACGATCTCCATGTGCAAGAGGCCCAAGAAGCCGCAACGGAAGCCGAAGCCCAGTGCGGCCGACGACTCTGGTTCCCAAACCAAGGAAGCATCGTTGAGTTGCAGCTTCTCCAACGAAGCACGCAGCTCCTCGTAGTCGTCCGCGTCGACAGGATAGATACCCGCAAACAGCATAGGTTTCACATTCTCGAAACCTTCCACAGGCTCGGCGCAGGGGCGTTCGACATGCGTGATGGTGTCGCCCACCTTGACCTCCTTTGAGGTCTTGATGCCCGAGATGATATAGCCCACATCGCCTGCAGAGAGTTCCTGCTTAGGCACTTGCTTCAACTGCAGTACACCAATCTCGTCGGCGTTGTATTCCTTACCCGTGGCGAAGAACTTCACCAAGTCGTTGGTATGCATGGTGCCGTTCATAATGCGGAAATAGGCGATGATGCCGCGGAACGAGTTGAACACCGAGTCGAAGATAAGGGCTTGCAACGGTGCTTCGGGGTCGCCCTTCGGGCAGGGGATGCGCTCCACGATGGCGTCGAGCACAGCAGGCACACCTTCGCCTGTTCGGGCACTGACCTTCAGAATCTCGCTCGGGTCGCAGCCCAGGAGGTCCACCATCTGGTCTTCCACGATGTCGACCATGGCGCTGTCCATGTCGATCTTGTTCATCACGGGGATGATTTCGAGGTCGTGTTCGAGAGCGGAATAGAGATTGGCAATCGTCTGGGCCTGAATACCTTGCGTGGCATCTACCACCAGCAAGGCACCTTCGCATGCCGCGATGCTGCGCGACACCTCGTAGGAGAAGTCGACGTGGCCAGGAGTATCAATAAGGTTGAGAGTATACTCCTCGCCCTTGTAGTTGTATTTCATCTGAATGGCATGGCTCTTGATGGTGATGCCGCGCTCACGCTCGAGGTCCATATCGTCGAGCACTTGGTCGACCAATTCCTTGGAGTTGAGTGTATGTGTTAGTTCCAAAAGCCTATCGGCCAAGGTCGATTTGCCGTGGTCGATATGGGCTATGATGCAAAAATTTCGGATGTTTTTCATTATGGGCGCAAAAATACAAAAAAAATCCTCGTTCCTTGACGCATAAAAAAGGATTATGCATAATTTTGCAGTCTGAAAAAGAAGATTGCCTATGACGCCCATTTTACCCGACACCTATTCCAAAGAAGAGAAAGAAGAAATCGAGCGACGACACCAGCGCCTGATTGACGCTTGGCAGACACGAAAGGAAGCCCAGGACTTGGCCGAAGTCGACAAGGCGTTTTATTTCGCCGTGGAGGCTCACAAGGACCAACGTCGACGCTCAGGCGAGCCCTATATCTACCATCCCATCGAAGTGGCCACCATCGCCGCCCACGACATCGGATTGGGCCGAACCTCCATCATCTGCGCCCTGCTCCACGACGTGGTGGAAGACACGAAATACACCCTCGACGACATCCGTGAGATGTTTGGCGAGAAGGTGTCGCGTGTGGTGGACGGGCTCACCAAGTTCGCCAACCTGGAAGGTGCCGAGAGCGCTCAAGCCGAGAACTTCAAGAAGGTCATCTCCTCGCTGTCGTACGACATCCGCGTGGTGCTCATCAAACTCTCCGACCGTCTGCACAACATGCGCACCTTGGACTCGATGCCCAAGCACAAGCAGCTGAAGATCGCCTCGGAGACCACCTATATCTATGCCCCACTCGCCTATCGTCTCGGTCTGCATGCCATCGAAATCGAGTTGGAAGACCTGTCCTTCAAATACACCAACCCCACCATCTACAACAACATCCGGAAGCGCATGGACGACGTGCGGGGAAAACGCATGGGTGAGTTGCGCGACTTCATCGCCCCCATCGAGGCTGAATTGGCGAAAAACGGCATCAAGGCAAGAGCGGAAATCAAGGAACGTTCAGTTAATTCGGTTTGGAAACGCATGATGGACAAGGAGTTGGCCTTTGAGGACCTCTATGGCTCCTTCATCGTCCGCCTCATCACCGACTGCCCGAAAGAGCAAGAACGCATGGAGTGCTGGAAGATCTACGCCGTGTTGACCAACTGCTACCGCCCTTACACCAAGAAGCTGAAGGACTGGATCTCGTTCCCGAAAGCCAATGGTTACGAGAGCCTTCATGCCGTGGTGATGGGCCAGACAGGCAACTGGGTGGAGGTGCAAATTCGCAGCCAACGTATGGAGGAAATTGCCGAGAAGGGCTTCTCCGCTTACTGGAAATACAAGACCGACAACGATACGACCGAGAGCGGCTTCGATGAATGGCTGAAGAAGGCCCAGGACCTCATCGGAGGCGACTCCGACAACGCCATCGAGTTTGTCGACAACTTCAAGCTCGACCTCTTCTCTGACGAGATCTATGTCTTCACCCCGCAAGGCAAGATGATCACACTGCCGAAGGGCTCCACCGTGCTCGACTTCGCCTACAACATCCACAGTGAGATTGGCGACCACAGCATCGCAGCCAACGTCAACAACCAACTGGCGCAACTCGACCGCAAGCTTATCAAGGGCGACCAGGTGGAGATCATCACCTCCGAGTCGCAACACCCGCAGGAGAAATGGTTCGAGTTTCTGGCCACTGCTACCGCCAAATCAAGACTTAAGAGCGGCATCAAGGAATACCGCCGCGGCTTCCGCGAAGAAGGCGAGCAGAAGTTTGAGGCCATCATGAAAAAACTCGACATGGAGCCTTCGAAAGCCAACCGCAACCAAGTGATGACGGCCGAGAACCTCACCAGCTCCATCGACTTCTATTATAACGTTGCCACCGACAAAATCGACGAACGCCTCATCCGCAGCGTGCTGAAGCCTCAGTCGAACGGCAGCTTCGTGCGTTACCTCACCTTCGGCCTCTTGGGCAACAGCAGCAAAGACAAAGACACGACACCGTCCATCACCACCTCGGGCGAGTTCGACTTCAACGTGTCGACCTGCTGCAACCCCATCCCCGGTGACGACGTCATCGCCTTCAACTTCCCTGGCGAGCCACTACAAATCCACCGCAGCAACTGCCCCAAGGCCATACAACTGTCATCCCGCTACGGCAACAACATCGTGAAAGCCAAATGGCAACCCAAGAGTGAGATTGCCTTCCTTGCCGACCTGAAAATCACCGCTTTAGACTCGGCTGGACTGCTCCACCGCATGACCAACCTGCTCTCCAACGAGATGAAACTCAACCTGCACATGCTCCACATGGAAGCCAAACAAGACGTGGTGGAAGCCACCATCTCCATCTATGTGCACAACACCAAAGAACTCGACGACCTGATGGCCAAACTGAACCAGCTGAAGGAGATACAGAAAGTGGTGCGTAAGAACAATTAAAAATAATGGGTATTATTTAGAATTGTTCTGAAAAAATACTTATCTTTGCGCCAACATCACGACTAGAAAAATGAAAGACTCATTTGACAATACCTATCTGGCTGTCAAGAAGTTATTCATCGATTACCTACAGCGGAGGAAGTTGCGCAAGACCCCCGAGCGCTTTGCCATACTGAAGGAGATTTACTCGACTAACGGGCACTTCGACATCGACTCGCTGTATAATCAGATGAAAGACAACAAGTACCGCGTCAGTAGGGCCACACTATACAACACTATCGACCTCCTCTTAGACTGCGGGCTTGTCATCAAGCACCAGTTTGGGCACAACTGCGCACAATACGAGCGCTCCTACAAATTCCGCCAACACGATCATTTCATCGACTTGGAGACGGAGACCGTCATGGAGTTTTGCGACCCGCGTTTGCTTGAGATCCAAAGATCGATTGAGGAGCAGCTTGGAGTGGAGATCACCCATCATTCACTTATTTTTTATGGACACAAGAAGAGTTGAAAGTTTAATAGATAATATATTTATAATGAACAAAATAGACATTCTTTTAGGTTTACAATGGGGCGATGAAGGCAAAGGCAAGGTGGTCGATGCCCTCACCCCGAATTATGACATCGTTTGCCGCTTCCAAGGCGGACCCAATGCTGGTCATACCATTGAGTTTGAAGGCAAGAAATTCGTGTTGCACAACATCCCATCGGGCGTGCTCACCCCAGGTTGCATCAACCTCATCGGCAACGGCGTCATCATCGAGCCGCATATATTAAAAGGTGAGATCGAAGGCCTGCGCGAAGCCGGATTCGACCTGCGTAAGACTTTGATGATCGCCAACCGTGCCCATCTCATCCTGCCCACCCACCGCGCCATGGACGCCGCCAACGAGAAGGCTTTGGGCAAGATGAAAGTAGGCACCACCTTGAAAGGCATCGGCCCGACCTACACCGACAAGACCGCCCGCAGAGGCCTCCGTATCGGCGACATCAACTCGCCCGACTTCCGCGAGAAATACGAAAACCTCAAGAAAGCCCATCTCCAACAAATCGCTGGCTTGGGCTTCGAGATGCAGGGCTTCCAACTCGACGGCCTCGATTTCGCTGAGTACGAGAAGCTATGGTTCGAAGGCATCGAATACCTGAAGCAATATCAGTTTGTCGATGGCGAGTACTTCATCAACGAAGCCCTTGACAACGGTAAGAAAGTGCTGGCCGAAGGCGCCCAAGGTTCCATGCTCGACGTGGACTTCGGCAGCTATCCTTTCGTGACCTCATCGAATGTCATCGCCGCTGGCGTCTGCTCTGGTTTGGGCGTCGCCCCAAGTCGTGTGGGCAAGGTGTACGGCATCTTCAAGGCCTACTGCACCCGCGTGGGTACAGGTCCCTTCCCCACCGAGTTGTTTGACGAGACAGGCGAGATGCTCCGCCAAAACGGACACGAGTTCGGTGCCACCACGGGTCGTCCGCGCCGTTGCGGCTGGCTCGACCTACCTGCGCTGAAATATGCCGTCATGCTCAGTGGCGTCACTGACCTGATGATGATGAAGTCCGACGTGATGGACGACTTCGCCACCCTGAAAGTCGCCACTGCTTACCGCTACAACGGACAAGAGACCAAGCACCTGCCTTTTGCTGCCTGCACTGAGACCATGGAACCCGTCTACACCGAGATTCCTGGCTGGCAACAGAAGATAGAGGGCAAGATTCCACAGAAGTTGGAAGACTACATCAAATTCATTGAGAATTACGTCGGCGTGCCGATTAAATTCGTTTCATACGGTCCCGACAGGACACAAAACATTTTGAGATGATCATTTTAGAAAAACCATACGTTTCCGCCCCGTTGGTGGCGTATTTGGAAGAGAAACAAATCCCCGTTTTGAATAACGACATGGCCGAGGTGCTGAAAAGCCAAGGCCATCACCTAAATCTTTTGGACGACAAGGCTTTCGTTGAGAAATACGAGCAAAGCCATCAGTTGTATGCCGTCTCCGAGAACGCCTTGGTGTGGCTCTATGCCCAGCTGCCTGAGTCGGAGCTGGTGAAAAAGGTCAAGATCCTGAAGGACAAGGCCGCTTTCCGTCGCATCTGCCAGCAGATCTATCCCGACTTCTATTATAAAGAGGTGGAGATGAAAGCCTTGCGCAGCCTCAACCCTGACGAGTTGCCGTTGCCATTGGTGCTGAAGCCAGCTGTCGGCTTCCTCAGCGTGGGCGTGTATATCGTCCGCAATAAGACCGAATGGCAAGCCGCATTGGACGACATCGACCAAAACTTCGCCAAGCAATGCGCCGTGTTCCCTGAGACCGTGGTGCGCAGCGAGATGTTTGTGCTGGAGCAGTTCATCGAAGGTGAGGAATATGCCGTGGATGCCTACTATGACGCCGAGGGCAAGCCCAACATCATCAACATCTTCCACCACATCTTCAAGAACGAGACCGACGTCAGCGACCGCCTCTATTGTATGAGCAAGCAGATCTTCGAGGCCAACTATCCGGCCTTCAACCAATTCTGCATCGACTTGAACGGCGTGCTCGGACTGAAGAACTTCCCAATGCATGTGGAGTTCCGCGTCGACAAGCATACGGGTCGCGCCATCCCTATCGAAGTCAACCCGCTACGTTTTGCCGGCATGTGCCTCAACGACTTGACGCGTCACACCTGCCACCTGCTGCCCGTGCAGGCTTACTTCGAAGGCACACATCCCAACTATGCCACCATGTGGAACGGCATCGAGAACGACGTGTTCAGCTTCATCGTCCTGGACAAGCCCTACGACACCAACCGTGCCTTGGACTTTGAGCGCATCAAGCGACACTTCCACGGCGTTTTGGAGACCCGCGACATCATGAACCCCGCCATGAGCATCTGGGGATTCCTGTTCACACAGACCACGCCCGAGCACAAAGAGGAATTGAAAGAAATCCTGTTCTCTTCTTTGGAAGAGTTTATGGTATAATAGACGCGGGACTATCAGACAAGGGACGCGAGACGTTCCGAACAAAATGTTGGCTAAAAGGTGGTAAGATTACCACTATTTAGCCAACATTTTACATAGATGAGGTGATGAACACGCGCCAGCCACCCTCATCATCACGTTCGATATATCCCTTTTCAATCATGGTTTGTATCATTTTCTGAAGAGCCGAGCGGTTGACCCCAGTCGCTTCCTGCAAAGTTGCGTATGTAGGATGACTATCAGTTAGCAATTCGTTTAGGATTTTTCCGTAGGTAGGCGTACGGAACATGATTCTTTGTCCGTCATACCACCACAAATCCTCCGATTTCTCCGTCACGAAAAGCGTATCCATCTCTATCTCATGCGCCATGAGGTCTGTCATGTGCTTTTGGAAAGGCTTGATTTGCTGAATAGTGGCTTTGGCGCCCACCGACGGCCCACTTCCCACCTTCAAATCCGAGCGATGCAAGGCTTCAAGATATTGCTGCTTTTGTCGACTTCGCACCACAATCATCGGATAACCATGCCTTGAAAGGATGAAATTCATCAGAAGTCGGGCTATGCGTCCGTTGCCATCCTCAAACGGGTGAATACGTATGTAGCGATAGTGAAATAAAATGGCCAAATCGGCAGGCGACAAAGTACCGCTTTGTTCCGTTTGATTATACCAATCCACCAACTCAGCCATCAACGCGGGCGTCTCTTCGGGAGAAGCATAGTCGAAACGGTCACCATAGCGAGTAATTACACTGTTAGGACGGGTTTTGTACTGCCCCGCATGAATGACATAACTGGTCTGCACGCCCCCAGGGAGCGTTCTATATACTGTGTAATCCTCACGTAGCAACGTACGATGCAGAGTCCGAATAAAGTTTTGAGTGAGTGGCTTGTCTTGGTCGACAGCCTCAACGGTCATCATTTTCAGTCCCACATTGCTCGCTTTCATCTCCTCATATTCCCGAAAATCAGCCTCACCGATGACCTTCCCAAACAACAAAAGCAATTCGGTTTGACCGTATGTCAGAGTATTGCCTTCAATATGATTGCTGTTATAGTTGAAATCAACGGAAAACTTCCGACTCAACCTTTCTCGGTCTTTCTCCGACAAGGGTTGAATGGCGTTCCATTTCTCCAATGCTGCTTGCAGTTTTTTCGCTTCCATCAGTACAAAGATTTACATTTACCACCAAATTTGGTGGTAACATTACCACCATTTTGGCGACAAAAATACAAATTTTTGCTGAATTGCATGGGATTAGCGCATTATTTTTCTAAAAAAGGTGGTAAGCTTACCACTATTTTGGGTGGTAAACCGACTTTTGGCAGTTTATTTCCCACTCTTCCGTCTATTACAATCCTTGCAGAGCATCTGACAATTCTCCGCGATGGTCTTCCCGCCCAAATGCCACGGCGTGATATGATCGGCTTCCATTTGCGATAGCTCGAAGTGTTGACCGCAATCGGCGCAAAAACCCATCTGCCTTTCGTAGGCCGACAGTTTCTGCGCATCGGTGAAAGCTCGAATTGACAAGTATTTCTCCTTGCGCGTGAGGATATAGGGATAGATGCCCGTCTTTTTGGTTACATCGTCGTCGAGGATGAGGCGTTTCACTTCTTCATCAATGGCTTTGTAGTCAAACACTTGGTCTTTGTATTGCTTGTAGAGCATCCCCCACTCCACGCCTTTCATGATCTTCTTGCGTTCCTTGGTTGGTCGGAACGAAGTCTCAATCCACGTGATGACCGACTGGAAGAACTGCCACAGCGGTGCGGCACTGGCATCATGCTGGTGGTTCGACATGTAAACCTCGATGTTGCCATCGGAAATCCAGTCGATGGCGGTTTCGAGGTAGTCCTGACGGATGGCAGAGCCGTTGAGGTAGTCGCTACCGATTTTTGCGGCAGGTGCACCGTTCTTGCTGAAATAGCGTTTGGCGTCGCTCACCCAACTGCCTGCGTACACCGCGTTGCGCAGCTCCTGCTCGGTAAGCGCCTCACCCGCGATGTTGATGGTGCGAAACCATTTCAGCTTCTCGCTGTCGGTGCCACTACAGATGTAGATTTGCAGTTCGTAGTTGAGGATTTGCTCCTGCTCATCAGGCTGGAGGTTGTGGAAATAGCGGAAGTTGAAGGCGAAGTCGCCGTTGACGTATTGGCAGATGCTGATGGTGCGCTGCTGCCCGTCGATGATCTCGAAGGTGTCGTCGTCGCGCACGGCCCAATACATCACATTGAGCGGGAAGCCTTGGGTGAGCGTGTCGATGACGGCATCGCGCTGTTTTTCCTTATAGACGAACTCGCGCTGGTAGGGCGGGCGCACGTCGAGGCGACCACCGTAGGCGCGGACGCCGTTTTCGTTGTTGTCCACGTAGCCTTTGGTCAGCTCGCGGACGGTGATTTTGTGTAGTTCTATGTTCATATTGTATCGTTGTTTTGTTGTCCTGCCGGGGTGCTACCGTAGTCACGACCTACGGTTACTCGCTTATCGTCCCTCCGGGACGGGCCTACTACTGCTATTCAGTTCCTTCTGCCGCCATCGAGACCGTCGGTTCTATCGAAGCGTAGTCTATTGGCTTTTGCTTGCGACGGATGAGGATACGGCTATATACTCTTTTATTATTCAACACAGCGCATCCTCCCCTGTCTTCGGGATGTGGCGAATATGGCACAATACCATAGAATTTATTTAATCTACTGTTTCCTGCGCAAATGCCCAATATCTCGAATTGCTCAGGATTGTACTTATCCATAAATGTAATCGGCACACCCATAAAACCATTATAATCCATCGGAATGTCAGAAGTTTTATCTATGTTAATTGCATCATAGTTATCATATTTTGGATACTCCTCGGGATTATATGTTTTGAATAAAATGATATCTTCGTGTCGTTTTTGTATTTCCAAATTTGTGAACCAATTAACGCCAGAAACACGAATCATACCTTTGCGGTGGTCGCCAGCGGTTGCAACATCCTCGTATTTACTATAAAAATGACCGGCTCCACCCTTAAAGCCATAACCAAGCCACAACTTGTTATCTCTGATTAGCGGGAAGAAATCCTTGTTCGTAATTGCATTTTGGTTCCCAATAATCACAAACTTCTTCTCATACTTTATTAACTGCGCCACATACTCACGAAACAAGGAAAATGGCGGATTGGTCACCACAATATCGGCTTCTTTCAGCAAGTCGATGCACTCTTGGGAACGAAAATCCCCATCGCCTTTGAAATAATGGATGCCTATTTCTTCTGGGTCAGGCACACGGTTGCCGTTGCGGTCGCCGAAATACTCCAACCAAATGGCTTGCTCGGCATCGTTTTGACTGAACAAGTCGCGGTTTTGGTTTTTGTAACAAGTCGTGATCAACTTTTTCAGTCCAAGTTGCTCAAAGTTGAAGCTGAAATAGTGGAAAAAGTTGCTCACACGCGGGTCGTCGCAATTACAAAGCACCGTTTTACCTTTAAAATGCTCTTTATAATGTCTCAACTCGTTCTCAATATCAACAAGTTGAGTATAAAACTCGTCTTTTTTGGCTTTATTTGCAGCATGAAGATTGATGTTTCCTGCCATTATGATTGATAGTTTTTGCATTGCCATCAATCACAGCGCATAAAGAAAAGGTGCTTTCCTTATTGCGCTTACCAAGGTTGCCCACCACGGAAACCTTTTACCCAAATAAGTACTCACACCCGTAGGCATGAGCATTACTTATTACAACTGGGTAAAAGAATCATCCATTTACGGCTAATCCTTCACTAATTATTTCTGTGTTTTATTTCCGATAAATTTGGTGGGCTTCGGTAAACGCGAAATAATAGCTAATGCTTTGGTTTATACTATGTTATTTATTCTCTATTTTTATCTCTACGATACGTTTGATATTTATATGGCGCAAAGATAGCGTATTTTTCTGATAATTGCATTACAAATTCAGAAAACCATTCTTTCCATCAATACTATTTCTTCCATAAAAGAAGAATTTCAACTTTTTCAATAAAACTTCTTCTATAAAAGAAATATTTCCTATTTTTGCAGAAAATTTCTTCTATAAAAGAAAAAATCATGGAAAACATCATTCGGCAACACTACCTCAACAAGGTGGAAAGGTATTTCGGAAAGAACACGATTATCGTCCTGACAGGGCAAAGACGGGTTGGGAAGAGCTATCTATTGAAGCAATTGCGCGACCAAAAGCGGAACGAGGCCGACAGCAACGTGATTTATATCGACAAGGAAAAACGGGAGTTCGATTCCATCCAAACGTATCGGGAGCTAAACGACCACATAGAACACCATTATCAAAAAGGGAAGAAAAACTACATCTTTATTGATGAAATTCAAGACATTGAGGAATTTGAGCGCAGTGTTAGAAGCTACCATACAGAACCCGACGCAGAAATCGTCATCACAGGAAGCAACGCCAAAATGCTGAGCAACGAATTGAGCACACTCATCGGAGGTCGTTACAAAGAGATTTACATCCAATCACTCAGCTACCAAGAGTTCCTCACTTTCCACAACCTTAGCGACAGCGACGATGCCTTGTCACAATACATCCAATTCGGAGGTTTGCCTGGCCTCGTAAAAATCGGCCTTGACGAAGATGATGCACATGAATACCAAATGGACATTTACCATACCGTACTTTTGAAAGACGTTGTCATGCGTAATCAAATCCGCAACGTGACCTTCTTGGAAAACTTAGTGCGTTTTCTTGCCGACAATGCCGGCAAACTCATTTCAGCCAACAGCATTGCAAAGTTCATGAAGTCACAAGGCGAGAACGTGACCTCGACCGTTGTCTCCAACTACATCAAGTACCTGACCGAGGCATACATGATTCATCAAGTGAACCGATTCGATATCCACGGCAAACGGCTGTTCGAAAACAATGACAAGTATTATTTTGAGGATCATGGCATCCGCAATGCATTGGCAGGAGGAAGTCGTGAAGGCGACATTGAAAAAGTGATTGAAAACATCATTCATCAGCACCTTATCTATTTGGGCTACACAGTGACCGTCGGCCAACTACAAGCCGGAGAAATCGATTTTGTCTGCACAGCGAAAGGCGGACAACGAAAATATGTGCAAGCCGCATTCATCATTGCTGACGAATCCACCCGCGAACGTGAATTTGGCAACCTCCGTGCCATCAAGGACAACTATCCGAAATATGTCATTTCTATGACACCTCTTGTCACCCGCAACGATGACAACGGCATTACCCACCTCCATTTAAGGAAGTTCCTGATGGAAGGATTGAAATAAACACTATCTTTGCAGCAAACAATTGTACCATGAAAAACACCTTTTTCACACTCATTACTGCCTTTGCCTTATTCTTTTCCGCCTGTTCGTCAGAAAAGGAAATGGCTTTCGGCGAAAAAGAAGCCTTGGAATTCCTTTACCAATACATGCCGCTTGGCGACAGCGTGGACTACACCGAGGACTATTACCGCGAATGCGTCCACTATGCCTTCCTCGCCAAGGAAGAGATGCCCTGGGGCAATAGCATCTCCGAGCGCGAGTTCAAGCATTTTGTGGTGCCTGTGCGCGTCAACAACGAGAACCTTGACCGCTTCCGCGCTACTTATTATGAGGAGTTGAAAGACCGTGTGAAAGACCTTTCTTTATACGATGCTGTCCTCGAAGTGAACCACTGGTGCCACGAGCATGTCAACTATAAAGGCAGCGACAGCCGCACCAGCGCCCCGATGGCGACCATCAAGACCTCGTGGGGACGTTGCGGCGAAGAGTCGACGCTGCTGGTGACCGCCTTGCGTACCGTGGGCATCCCTGCAAGACAAGTCTACACTCCTCGCTGGGCCCATTGCGACGACAACCACGCCTGGGTGGAGGCCTGGGTGGACGGACAATGGCACTTCCTCGGTGCCTGCGAGCCCGAGCCCGTGCTCGACTTGGGTTGGTTCAACGAACCCGCCTCACGCACCTTATTATTACACACCCGTGTCTTCGGCGACTATGACGGTCCAGAAGAAATCATCAGCCGCAGCGCCAACTACACGGAGATCAATGTAGTGGACAACTACGGAAAGACCGCCAAGACCACTTTCACTGTCGTTGACGAGAATGGTCAGCCGCAAGCCAATCTGCCCGTGGAGTTCAAGATCTACAACTATGCCGAGTTCTGCACCGTCGTCACGAAGACCACCGATGAGAACGGCCAAACCTGGCTCACCTCTGGCTTGGGCTGCATGATGGCCTATGCCGCCAAAGACGGCAAATTCGGCTTCCAAGTGTTCAAGTCGGGCGAACAGGAGAATGTCACCATCACCCTCAACCATGAGGAAGGCACCGAAGAAGTCTTTGAGTTCGACATGGTGCCTCCCGCCCCGACCAGCGTCTTGCCCGAGGTGACGGCCGAGATGCGTACGGAGAACGACCGCCGCATAGCCTATGAAGACTCGTTGCGCAACGCCTACATCGCCGACTGCAAGAAAGCCCAGATGGATGTCATCATGAATACAGGCAACAAAAAACTCTGCAGCATTCTTGAAAAGACTTGGGGCAACTGGCAGACCATCGCCGACTTCGTGAAGTATGCCCAAGACAAGAGCCAAGAGATCAAGGCCGTGGAGCTGCTCAGTAACATCTCCGACAAGGACCTGCGCGATGTCAGCCTCGAAGTGCTGAAAGACCATCTCGATAACACGCCTGGTCTCGAGCAATCCATCATCTCCATGCCTCCCGAACTCTATGCGCAATACATCCTCAGCCCGCGTGTGAGCAACGAAATGCTGGTGCCTTACCGCAAGGCCCTCTCCGAGTTCTTCCCTGAAGTGGAACGTCAGCAATACCACGACAACCCCGCCCTTTTGGTGGAATGGGTGAAAAACAACATCAATACCGATGACAACCTAAATCCTCAGCGTTATCCCATCTCGCCTTTGGGCGTATTGAAAGCCCGCAAGGCCGACCGCCATTCGCGCGACATCTTCTTCGTCAGCATGGCACGCAGCTTGGGTATCGCCGCACAAATCAACCCCGTGAATGGCAACGTGCAATATTTCGGCAAGGAATGGACCAATGTGGACTTTGAAGCTGCTGAACCCACCAATGCTGCCGTGGGATACTTGGACATCCAATACTATCCCATCGCATCCGTTGCCGACCCGAAATACTACACGCATTTCAGCATCAAGAAGTTCGACGGCAACAGTTTCCACCTCTTGGCCTACGACGCCAAAGACCCCGGCATCGACGACGGCATGATGCTCTCCTCTTTCGAGCGTCCCACGCCTTTGGACGAGGGCTATTACATCCTCACGGCAGGCACTCGTTTGGACGACGGCACCGCTTTGACCCATAGCCAACTCTTCACTATCAAGGCAGGCGAGACCACGCAGGTGAACCTCGTGTTGCGTCAGCCCAACGACGAGCTTCAAGTTGTCGGCAGCTTCTATGCCGACAGCAAGTTCACCGACCCCGAGACGGGCGAAGTGGGCAACGCCAAACAACTCATCCAAGACGAGTATTTCATCCTCGGCCTCTTGGACCAGGGCAGCGAGCCCACCACCCATGCCATGCAGGACATCGCCGCCTTCCGCAAGGACTTTGAAGCCAGCAACCTGCCGATGATCTTTGTCTTCAGCAGTAAAGAAGAATACGATAAGTTCAAGCTAAAGAACTTCAGTGAACTACCCGAAGGCATCGTCTACGGCCTCGACGAAGGTATCATCCGTGACGAGATCGCTGACGGGCTCCACCTCAACACCGAGAGCCGCCCCATCTTCCTCATCGCCAACGCCAACAGCGAGGTGGTGTTTATGAAGCAGGGGTATACCATCGGTTTGGGCGAGCAGTTGCTGAAGGTAATGGCAAAGTTGTAAAAAAAGACCAGCGTTGCCGGTCTTTTTTTACAACTTCCTCGCGACTTCCTTCTCGGTGTAACCCTCGATGATGTCGCCGACTTTGATGTCGTTGAAGTTTTCGATGTTCAAGCCACAGTCCATACCGGCACTGACTTCCTTGACGTCGTCCTTGTAACGCTTCAAGGAGCCGAGCACACCCGTGTAGATCACGATGCCATCGCGGATGACACGGACCTTGGTGTTGCGGGTGACCTTGCCATCCAAGACCATACAACCGGCGATGGTGCCGACCTTGCTGATCTTGAAGGTCTCACGGATCTCGAGGTTGCAGGTGACCACCTCTTCGATTTCGGGGGCCAACATGCCTTCGATAGCGGCCTTGATCTCTTCAATGGCTGTGTAGATGATGGAGTAGAGACGGATGTCAATCTTCTCGTTTTCAGCCATCTTACGCGCTTGCGCCGTAGGACGCACGTTGAAGCCCACGATGATGGCGTTGGATGCAGAAGCCAACATAACATCTGACTCGCTGATGGCACCCACCGACTTGTGGATGACGTTGACCTGCACCTCCTCGGTGGAAAGCTTCAGCAAGCTGTCGGCCAGAGCCTCCACGGAGCCATCCACGTCAGCCTTGACGATGATGTTGAGCTCCTTGAAGTCGCCGATGGCGATACGACGGCCGATCTCGTCCAAGGTGATGTGCGGGCTGGTACGGCGTGTCTGTTCGCGCTGCAGCTGCTCACGGCGGTTGGCGATGGCTTTCACCTCGCGCTCGTCAGTCATCACGTTGAAGGCATCACCCGGCATGGGGGCGCCGTTCAGACCCAGCAACAGCACCGGAGTGGAAGGACCTGCCTCCTTGACGGGACGGTTGTGGTCGTCGAACATGGCCTTCACCTTACCATAGGTGGTACCAGCAAGAACCATGTCACC
Organism: Bacteroidales bacterium; assembly: GCA_017539045.1. GTDB lineage: Bacteria > Bacteroidota > Bacteroidia > Bacteroidales > F082 > Limimorpha. The sequence goes on along the minus strand of JAFYHS010000021.1, from coordinate 39,025 downwards.
AATCTTCAAGGTGCCGTTCTGCACCAGGATCTTGGCCACATAACCACGGCCCTTGTCCAAAGCGGACTCAATGACCGTACCCTTGGCAAGACGGTTAGGGTTAGCCTTCAGGTCGAGGAGCTCGGCCTCAAGCAACACCTTTTCGAGCAGTGCATCGACGTTAAGACCGATCTTAGCGGCGATTTCCTGGTCTTGGTACTTACCGCCCCAACTTTCGACGAGTATGTTCATATTGGCCAGTTGCTCACGAATCTTGTCGGGATTGGCGGTGGGCTTATCGATCTTATTCAGAGCGAAGACGATAGGCACGCCAGCAGCTTGGGCGTGGTTGATAGCCTCGACAGTCTGCGGCATCACGCTGTCGTCGGTAGCGATGACGATGATGGCGACATCGGTAATCTTGGCACCACGGGCACGCATAGCCGTGAAGGCTTCGTGACCAGGCGTATCCAAGAAGGTAATCTTCTTGCCACTCTCGGTGGTCACCTCGTAGGCACCGATGTGCTGGGTGATACCACCTGCCTCACCGGCCACCACGTTGGTGTTACGGATATAGTCCAAGAGCTTGGTCTTACCATGGTCGACGTGACCCATGACGGTGACGACAGGCGAACGAGGCACAAGGTCCTCTTCGCGGTCGACCTCCTCGGTCTCGGCGATGGCCTCTTGCACGTCGGCGCTGACGAAGTCGACTTGGAAGCCGAACTCCTCGGCCACCACAGTTAGGGCTTCAGCGTCGAGACGCTGGTTGATGGACACAGGCATACCGAGGCTCATGCAGGTGCCGATGACCTTCACCACAGGCACGTTCATCATCGTCGCCAATTCGTTGGCGGTGACGAACTCGGTCACCTTCAGCACCTTCTTGTCCTCTTCCTGGCGCATCATCTCCTCCATCATGCTGCCCGCCACCTGCTGACGCTTCTCGCGGCGGTGCTTGGAGGTCTTCGACTTACCCATGGGGGCGAGACGTGCCAAGGTGTCCTTGATCTGCTTCGAGATTTCCTCTTCGCTCAGCTCAGGCTTCTCTTCGCGTTTGCCTTTCTTGTCTTTCTTGCCAAGTTTCGGGCTGTCCTTAGGACCTTTCTTGCCACCTTGGTCGGCAGGACGCGGGCCCTTACCGGGCTTCTGTCCTTCCTGTTTCTTGCCACCGTTATTCACGTTGACACCGGTGGGATCTTCTGAGGAGCCCTCGGGCTTGCCCATGATGCGCTTACGCTTTTTCTTCTTCGTTTCGGCTTTGCCGTTTTTCTTCTCAACAGGCAATTCCAAGGTACCCAAAACGGTGGGACCCGTCAGCTTAGGCGCTTCCAATTTGATATGGCGAGGCTCAACGAGCTTTTCTTCAGCCGTTTGTTCCTGTTGTGCGGGAACTTCTTCGGCGGGAGTCTCCTTTGTCACCTCAGGCTTTTTTGCTTCAGCTTCAGGTTGTTTCTCCTGAGGCTTGGCCGGTTTCTCGGCTTCACTCTTAGGCTTCTTTTCCTGTTTGGGCTTTTTCTCCAAGTCGATCTGACCGACAATCTTCAGCGAGATACCGGGTACGCCTTGTTCTTCTTTCTCCACTTCCTTTTTAGGCTGAGCGGCAGGCTCCTTCGCCACAGGTTTTTCTTCCTTGGGCGTCTCTTTCTCCTTGGCAGGTTCAGAGGCAGCGTGGCTCTTGCCCGATTTCTTCACTGGCGTAGATATCGTGTTGGTGCGGATGATGACTTCATCATGATCCTCTTCCTCAACTGACTTTTGCGATTGCAATGCCGAATCAACGGAAACACTTCCACCCTTATAAGAGAGGTTACCCAATTTCTTGGCCTCATTCTTCACTTCCTTCTCGCCCTGATATTCCTTCACGAGCAGCTCATACATCTCAGATGTGAGCTTCGTGTTGGGAGACGGGTCCACCTGGAATCCCTTCTTACCAAGGAATTCTACGATGGTATCCTTTCCCACATTGAATTCTTTTGCCGCTTTCGACAATCGAATTGAAAAATTAGTTTCTTCGGACATAGTTTCTTCTTTTGTTTCTCGTTTGTTTTATATGCCTAAGCATCATTCGGCATCTTGTTCAAATTCAGCTTTCAGGATGCGGAACACTTCCTTGACGGTCTCAATCTCGAGGTCGGCACGCGAAGCCACTTCCTCGGGCGTATAGGAAAGCACGTTCTTAGCCGTGTCGCAACCCATCTTGATGAGTGAGTCGATAACCCACTGGTCGATCTCATCGGCAAACTCCTGCAGGTCGACATCCTCTTCGACGCTGTTGGCCTCGCTATTACGGTAGACGTCAATCTCGTAGCCAGTAAGCTTACCGGCGAGTTTGATGTTGTAGCCGCCCTTACCGATAGCCAGGCTGATCTGATCGTTCTCCATATACACATTGGCCATGGTGTTGTCGCTGCTCAGCACGATATTGGTGATCTTAGCAGGGCTCAAGGCACGGGTGATGAGCAGTTGCGGGTTGGTGGTCCAGTTGATGACGTCGATGTTCTCGTTGCGCAACTCGCGGACGATGCCGTGGATACGCGAACCCTTCATACCGACGCAGGCACCAACGGGGTCGATACGGTCGTCGTACGACTCCACAGCCACCTTGGCGCGTTGGCCAGGTTCACGGACGATCTTCTTGATGGTGATGAGGCCGTCGTAGATCTCAGGCACCTCAGCTTCGAGCAGACGCTGCAGGAAGATCTCGGAGGTACGCGAAAGCGTAACCACGGGCGAACCGTTGACGCTCTCCACGCTCTTCACGATGGCGCGGATGGTGTCACCTTTCTTATATATGTCGGCAGGAATCTGTTCCATCTTGGGCAGGATCAGCTCGATGTTCTCATCGTCGATGACCACAATCTCGCGTTTCCACACATGGGCCACTTCGGCAGTGATGATCTCGCCGACTTTCTCCTTATACTTCTGGAAGATGTTTTCCTTCTCGTATTCGGCCACCTTGGTCTGCAGGTTCTGGCGCAAAGCGAGGATGTCGCGACGACCGAAGTTTTCGATACGCAGCTCTTCGTTCACCTCTTCGCCCACTTCGAAGTCGGGCTCAATCTTGATGGCGTCTGACAACTTGATCTCGCGCAGTGGGTCGGTCAACTCATCGTCTTCCACCACGGTGCGGTTGTGGTAAATCTCGAAGTCGCCCTTGTCGACGTTCACGATGATATCGATGAAGTCGTCGGTTTCGGTTTCGAACTTCTTGTTCAACATACCTCTGAACACATCTTCGATGATGCGCATCATGGCCTCACGGTCAATGTTCTTGAATTCCTTGAATTCCGAGAAAGTTTCTACTAATTTGTAGTTATCCATTTTATATATGATTATTTATTGATTATCAGAAAATTATAGCAGGTTTAACCTCCACTTTCTTACGTTCAAAAAACAGGTTGGTAGGTTCCTCGACGGGTTTCTTCTTCGAGGCTTTCTTGGGGGCGGGTGCAAACTCCACCTTCTCGGCGTCGAAGCCTACAAGCTTTCCTTGCATCTTGCCTGTCTCCTTCGTCTTCACTTCCACGTCCTTGCCCACATACTTCTGCAGCTGTCGGTCAAGCTTCAAGGCGCCTGAGAGACCCCATGAGAACACGCTCAGCTCGTAGTCTTCCACATCGCGGTCGAGTTTCTCGTTGATGTAACGGCTCAACTCGGCGCAGTGGTCTATGTTGACAGCCGTGTCGGCGTCAACGTAGACCTCAATCACGTTGTTGGGCTTCACCTTCACTTCCACCAGGAAGCGGTCGGTGCCAGCCAGGGCTTCTTCACAGAGGGTTGCAACTTGTTCTTTGACTATCATTTTAATCTTCAATCTTTTAAATCGGCCCTTCGACAGGCTCAGGGACCTTAGCTTTAACAATAAAAAAACCTGTTACTCAAAGTAGCAGGTCTTTTCTTCCACCTCAAGTTGTCGAGCAAGGATTCGAACCTTGACAGGCAGAACCAAAATCTGCAGTGCTGCCATTACACCACTCGACATCATTCGTTTCCGAATGCGGCTGCAAAAGTACAACTAATTTCGTTACGCGCAAGAGATTTTTGCGATTTTTTTGAAAAAAATTGCTTTTATGGCACTACAAAAAGCGTTTTTGCCGTTAATACGTTTAGAGATAAGCCAAAAAACCGTATTTTTGCAGTTTGGCACAGGCCGAATTTGTTTCGACAAACAACAAACACTTTTATATCATTATGACTTTCAAAAGGTTAAACAACATTACAGGATGGCTGGCAGGCTTGATTGCCACCGTCGTGTATTTCCTCACGCTTGAGCCTACCGTGAGTTGGTGGGACTGCGGCGAGTACATTTCAACGGCATACAAACTCCAAGTGGGTCACCCGCCTGGGGCACCTCTGTTCCAGATGCTGGGCCGATTCTTCTCACTTTTTGCAGGTGGCGACGTCACCAAGGTGGCATTGATGGTCAACGTCATGTCGGCCATTTGCAGCGGTCTCACCATCGTCTTCCTGTTCTGGACCATCACCATGCTCGCCCGTAAAGTGTGGATGAAGGAAGGAGAAGACGCACCTTGGACCAACAAGATCGGCGTGCTGCTGGCTGGCTTTGTCGGCGCAGTGGCCTACACCTTCACCGAGTCGTTCTGGTTCAATGCCGTCGAAGGCGAAGTCTATGCCATGTCATCGCTGTTCACTGCTGTGACTTTCTGGGCCATCCTGAAATGGGAGCGGGTGGCCGACGACCCGAAGAGCACCCGATGGATCATTTTCATCGCTTTCCTCATCGGCCTCTCCATCGGTGTTCACCTGCTTAACCTGCTTTGTATCCCCGCATTCGTTTATGTTATCTATTTCAAGAAATGGAAAAAGACCACCTTCTGGGGGTTTGTCTTGGCAGGCTTGATTTCGGTGGCGCTGCTGTGGCTCATCAATATGTTCCTCGTGCCTCAAATCGTCAATCTGGCCGGCAAGATGGAGTTGTTCTTCGTCAACACGCTCGGTGCTCCGTTCAACCTAGGCACCATCGTCTATTTCGCCGTGATCATCGGCCTCATCGTCTGGGGTCTCATCGCTACGACAAGACGCAAGAAAGTGTTATGGAATACCGCCATCCTTTCCTTTATGTTCATCCTGATCGGCTATTCGTCGTTCTTCATGCTGGTCATCCGTGCCAACACCAACACGCCTATCAATGAAAACGAACCTAAGGATGCCCTTTCGATGCTATCGTACCTCAACCGTGAGCAATACGGCAGCTGGCCCCTACTCTATGGAGCATATTACAATGCCCCGGTCAGTGGACTCAAGGACGGCAACCCGATCTACGTGAAAGACAAGGAGGCCCATCGCTATGTGGTCACCGACGACAACAAGCAGAGCAAGCCCGACTATCCTTCTGAGCTGAAGACCTTCTTCCCGCGTATGTGGAGTACGCAAAGAGGTTCGCACTCGGACATGTATGACAGTTACCGTAAAGACGCTAATGGCGTGGTCAAAGGCACACCCGTCCGTGTGAGGAACTACCGCGGTGAGGTCATCACCGTCAACAAACCCACCTTCGGGCAAAACCTCAAGTTCTTCATCCAATACCAATGCAACTGGATGTATTGGCGTTACTTTATGTGGAACTTCGTAGGCCGTCAAAACGACATTGAGAGCCAAGGCGAACTCAACCACGGCAACTGGCTCAGCGGCATCAGCTTCATCGACAACGCCCGTCTCGGCGACCAGGACAACATCCCTGAATGCATGCAGAACCCGGGGCGTACCACCTATTACTTCCTGCCGCTCATCCTAGGCCTCATCGGCTTGATCTGGCTGCTGAAGAAAGACTTGAAGCAGAGCTGGATCGTCTTCCTGCTCTTCTTCCTGACGGGTCTGGCCATCATCATCTACCTGAACCAGACGCCTAACCAGCCTCGTGAACGTGACTACTCCTATGCTGGCTCGTTCTATGCCTTTGCCATCTGGATCGGCTTCGGCGTGATTGCCCTCATCGACTGGATCAACAAACTCCTGAAAAAGGAGAGCATGATCACCGTCGCGGCCGTCGGCCTGATCTGCTTCTTGGCAGTGCCTTGCGTGTTGGCCGCCAACGGCTGGGAAGAGCACAACCGTGCAGGTAAGACCTCGGCCCGCGACTGGGCTCGCAACTACCTCGCGCAGTTACCGCCCAACTCCGTCATCTTTACCCGTGGCGACAACGACACCTTCCCCTTGTGGTACGTGCAAGAAGTGGAAGGCTTCCGCACCGACGTGCGCGTGTGCAACTACATGCTGTCGAGCGGCTACTGGTATGTCCACCAGATGGGCCGTAAGGTGTATGAGTCCGAGAAACTCCCGCTCACGCTGACGCAAAAGGAATACGACAACGGCGTCAACGAGCAGATTCCTGTCGAAGAAGAAGAATACTTCAAAGGCAAGCAAGTCGAGCTGAAGCAAGTCATCGACTTCATCCATAATCCCAAGGCCGTGAAACGCTATATGGGTACCACCTACAACTACGTGCCTTGCCGCAGCGTGAAACTCACCGTCGACAAAGAAGCCTGCATCAAGAACGGCATCGTTCCCGAAAGCATGAAAGACCAGATTGTGGACGAAATCACTTGGGACATCAAGGAGACCTGGATCTACAAGAATGCTATTATGCTCCTTGACTTTATGGCTACCAACAACTGGGAGCGCCCGGTGTACTTCACCTCGTTCAGCGACATGTCTAAGGTGCTTGGCATTGACAAATACCTGCATATGGAAGGCTTGGCCTATAGGTTTATCCCCGTCGAAGCCGAAGACTATTATAAAGGTGTCGGCGGCGTGTATCGTGATGGTAGCTACGATCTTTTGGTCACCAAGGCCAATGAAGGCATCGTTAACTGGGGCAGCATGAACCAAGAAGGCGTCGTCCCCGACCGCGAAAGCGTGCGCAACACCGCCTACGCTCAGCAGGCCTATTCCCGTTTAGCCCAGGCTTTGGTCAACCACCAAGAATTCGACTCGGCCATCATCGTGATGGACAAGTACCAAGAGTTCTTCCCCAACAAGAAGTTCCCTGCCGACATCCGCACCTATCAGTTCCCCGAGATGTACTACGTTTGCGGCGACAGTGTGAAAGGCGACAATTACCTCATGCAGTTGGTCAACAACTATTGCGACAAGATTCGCTACTACGGCAGTATGAAGCCCAAACTTGTGGAATACTACGAAGACGAAATCGGTGAAGGCATGAGCCTGCTCAAGCACTTCGGAGGTGTGGCCAAGAAATACGGGCGCACCGAGCTGGCGCAAGAGATTTCAGACCGCATGATGGAATACCTCAATTTGTATTACGCAGAGTAAACAAAAAAAAGAAAAGCAGCCTCAGAGCTGCTTTTCTTTTTTATGTATGAAGCTCCATACTATCATCCCTATTCCTATGAGCACAAAGGGGACGCTGAGCCATTGACCCATGTCGAAGGTCATGTTTTTCTCAAATTCCACTTGCACATTCTTCAAGAATTCGATGGCGATGCGCGAACCAAAGATGATGACGAGGAAGGTGCCGAACATCAAGCCTGGCTGTCTGTCGCCAAGGTCGCGTTTGTAGTACATCCACAGCAGGATGACCATAGCCACTAAGCAGAAGAAAGCCTCATAAAGACCCGTCGGATGGCATGGCAGCCACTCGCTTGGCGGACATGGAGCGTCCCATGCCGTGCAAGCCGTGTAACTGTCGACCGTACCGCAAAACTGCTCAGCACCGCGAAGGAACACGAAACCCCAAGGCAATGAAGTCGGAGTGCCGTATATCTCGTGGTTGAACACATTGCCGCAGCGGATCAAAGCACCGACAAGGCACACGGGGATGACGATACGGTCCATGATCCAGATAAACGTGATATGCTGTTTTTCCTCTTTCTTTTTCGTGGACTTGTTGTATCTCCTCACATAAATCCAAAGGCCAAGCAGGATGCCGATGGCGCCACCATGGCTGGCGAGACCGCCTTCCCAAACGGCAAGCATCTTCAAAGGATGGGAAAGATAATACTCAGGTTCGTAGAACAAACAATGTCCGAGACGGGCGCCTACGACAGTGAAGAGAAGCATATAAACCAGGAGTTTATCCAATGACTCGTCAGGCATCTTCTCACGACGATAGATCTTTCGCATGATGAAATAGCCCAACAAAAAGCCCAAGGCCCACATAAGGCCGTACCAACGGACATGAATGCTGCCTATGGAAAACAGCACGGGATCGACATTCCAAGTGATGTAGTTTAACAACATGTTTTATTATTTTGAGCGCAAAAATAGATATTTTTGCCGTTTGATGTAACTTTTTCGCCAAATCTCCGTATTACCTACACAAAAGATGGACAGAAGTCAGTACAACCAGTGCGTGGAGCAATATGCCGACAGGCTTTTCCGCTTCGCGTTCTCGAGCCTCCGCAACCGCGAGCAGGCCGAGGACGTGGTGCAGGAAAGCTTCGCACGCGTTTGGGAGAAGGTCAAGACGATTGACTTTGCAAAGGCGAAATCCTACCTCTTCACCACCGCCCACCACGCCATGATTGACGAAGTCAGGCACCAGCAACGCTTCGCTAACGTTGAAGAGCCATTACCGGCCAACGCGAAGACTACGCAAAACGCCTACCCCGACGTCAACGAAATCCTACAAAAGGCCCTGACCCTACTGCCCGAAGCGCAACGCACTGCGGTGATGCTTCGTGACTACGAAGGCTACAGCTACCAGGAGATCGGCGACATCACAGGGATGAGCGAGGCACAGGTGAAGATTAACATCTTCCGTGCACGCACCGCACTGAAAAACAGACTGAAAAGCATCGATAACCTCATTGACATAGAGCCATGAAGACAAACATCACCACCGACAACTACGAGGCTTACCTCCTTGACTATATGGAAGGTAACCTCAGCCCCGACGAGGCAGAGCAGCTGAAAGCCTTCGTCGCGGCCCAAGGCTTGGATTGGGACGAACTCACCGAGGAACTTCCGCATTTGGAGGCTCCTGTCCTTGCTTATGAAAACAAGGAAGGCCTGAAGAAAAAAGCAGCTGTTGTGCCGCTATATGTCAAGATTGCCTCGGCCGCTGCTGCCGCCGGTTTGCTGCTCACCGTCGGATTGTGGCCCGATAAGTCGTTGCCGAAATTGGAGCCCATCGCCAACTTAAAACCCATCGAAGTCAGTCGGATCAACACCAACGAACCCATAGCCTTGATACCTAGACGGGCTACAGAAAACCCGACAACCACAACATGGGCCAAGGCAAACAAACCAACTTCGACCCCAAAAGTCTCGAACAAAAAACAAGTAGCCTCTGAGAGGGATGTCATGCCGATGCTGGCAGAGATGCAAACCATCGAAGCACCCGCCTCCATCACAAGTCAGCTCCTACTTGCCCAAACAACGGAACCCGACTATGCTCCATATTTCATGCCTGACAACAATGCCCTGGCGTCATATACGGATGACGACTATGAAGAGCCCTCGCTTTGGGGCAAGGGCATCCTGAAAATCACGGATGGCAATTACGAGAGTATAGGCGGCATGATCCAAGAAGGGCTGCAACTCGCCAAGGAGGAAATCAACCTGGCCGCCGCCGACCTCGCCGTGAAGACCTTCTACCGTGTCGACGACCGCATCGAAGAGGCAAAGGAGCGCTGGGAGAAACGCCACGAGCAAGAGTAACAACAATATTACGACAAACAATTAAAGGCCGCCTCAATCGAGGCGGCCTTTCTTGTTATGGGTTGATGATTTGACTTTGCTTTAGAAATTCAGGCTGAAGCCGAAGCTAGTCGTGTGGCAAGTCGGGGCGTGAGCCTCGTCGAAGGTGGGCAGCAGGTTAAAGTTGGCGAAGAAGCCCCAGCCGTCATTCTTGCCGATACGCAGCGAAGCGTCGAGTTTGAAACGGTTCAAATAATAGTCGCCATGAACCTTGGTTTTATCTCCATTCTGGTATTTGACCTTGGTCCAGCCGTCGATACGTAAGCCTCCAGTGACACCGGCAGCGATATAGAGACGGCGGGTAGGACGCACCTCAATCATCAGAGGGGCCTGGGCATAAAGGACTCCCAGCTTGCTCTTCTTCCAAGTTGAAGCATCCAAAGGTTCATACTCAAGCTCGTCCTCACCTTTAATCACCTTGATAGGATTATTGAAGCTGTAGTTGTTCCATCCCAAGCCAATACCCGTATAGAGGCCTGCGATGTGACGGCGGTCGAAGGCGATGCCCACGTCAGCAATGTTGAAATTGAACACCCAGCTTCTCAAGGGACGCAGCTCCAAAAAGCTATAATCTCCTTCAAAATTAGCCGTGGAGCCTGGACCCAGCAGCATATTCAAGCCGGCTTCGAAGCCGTTCCAGTTGCCATCGAAAAGGAGGTTCTTCTTTTCAGGACGTCTATTCTGGTCAGGAGCCGGGCTGCCGTTGCTTCTAGGACGATCATAATTCCTACCCTGATTGTGCTCGAAACGCTCACCCCATTTCTCCATCTTACGGCCCCACTCTTCCATGTCTTTGCCCCATTGTTCCATTCCTTTTTCGACATTCTTCCAATCCACAGAGTCGGAAAGACGTTCGAGATTGGCACCCAGTTCAGCCATAAGTTCGGAAAGCGACACATCGTCCCCACCTTTGGCCTCGCCCGATCCTCTTAAATCGATATACGTATCGCCAGCTTTCATACCGTCGGTCACCAAGTCACCGCTACCAAGCAGTGTGGCTTGCAACACATTGCATCTGCCCTCAAGGATGATGTCGCCCGATCCATTCAGAACAACATGTACGGTGTCGTAATCCAACTTCATCACCATATCACCCGATCCACTGCTATAGACATTGATATAGTCACCATTAATTGTGCTCTTGCAGACGACATCAGCTGACGAAAGCAACTGGATGTTTTTAAGTTGCGAAATGGTGACTTCATAATCGTCAGAGCCGGAGAGAATGAGCATGTCTGACGTCCTATTGTAGTCAGTGACCAATTTGCCATCTTTCTTCAATGATAATTGGCCTGGAGTCTGGCTGACACACACATCGCCCGAGCCAAGGACTCTGATAATATTGATTTGATCGGCTTCGTTTTGTGCCTTCATCGTTCCGAAGGCCAGCAGCAGCAAGGCTGCAAAAAATAATCTTGTTTTCATTGTGTTAGTATTTTAATGTTTGTTGTTTTTCTTATCAACAAACGTAATACGGAGAAACAACAAAAAAGTTACAGACTTCACTCAAAAAAAGCGTGAAAATAGCACTTGCGTTCAGCGGTAAGGGTGTCGCCTTCGGTCAGTTCAAGTTTCACGTAAACCTTTTGCAAGTCCATTTTAGACAGACATTCGCTTAAGCCTTCAACGGTGAATTTACGATTTTCGTTAGCCTCCAACTCTACTTTCATTTTTTGCTCAAACAGTGGGTGGTCTTCAAGGTCGCACACCTTGACGCTCACTGTGCCATCGATGTTGCGAAGCAAGTCGGAAGTGACGAAAACGCCATAATCATTCTTGTCGAGACTTAAAAGCACAGGCGCATAGAGCGTCTTGAGTCTTTCGTGGAACACCTTAGGATTACCGTAATAGTCGATGGATGACCACGACGTCACAGGCCAAGCGTCGTTGAGTTGCCAATAGAGCGTGCCCATGTTGTAGGGCTTCGCCGTGCGGTGCGCCTCGATGGCAATCTCCATTCCGTAGGCTTGCGAAAGTTGGCTCAAATGCACATACTCCTCAAAGTCCTTCGGCTGAGCATCGGGATAATAGCGTTGGATGAAATCATCAATTTGGCGTGTGCCACGAGCATGTTTCTGGTGCGCCGCAATCACCTTGGCATCCTTGCTTAGTTCCTCACCTTCTGCTATCTTCAGCAAAGTAGAATAATCGGGATAACTTTGGTAGCCATACTCGCTGTTGAAGCGACCCACCTTCTCGCGATACATCTCATAGGGCTGCTCGCCCCACCAAACGCCCCAATAATGCACATCGCCTTCGGTCAGGCTTTCGGGACGGCCCCAGCCTTTCGAGGGAGAGCTAGGCCAATAAGGTCGCGTGCCGTCGTTGGTGGCAATGATATAAGGTAGCCAGCCTTCATCCGAATCAAACATGTGGTCATAGCCATCCTTGATGGCCTTGTCGTCTTCCTCGCTCCAACCCAAGGACTGCTGCCAGCCCCAGTTATAGTAGCCTTCCGAAACCTCGTTTCCGCCGCACCACAAAGCTAACGATGGATGCGAAGCCAAACGTTTCACCTGCTCCTCCGTTTCAATGCTAACGTTGTCACAGAAAAGGTGCTCGTAAGGATACATCGTGCCAGCATACATAAGGTCTTCCCAAACCAAAATGCCCAACGAATCACAGATATTGAAGAAGTCGTCGGAGGGATAGATACCGCCGCCCCATACCCGCAACATATTGAAATGTGCGTCTTTAGCGGATTGCAACAAGCGCAAAGTATTCTCTGGTTTTATCCAAGTCTCAATCATCTCTTCGGGAACGTAATTGGCACCTTTGGCATACATCGGCACCCCGTTCACCTTGAAATAGAAGGCGCGACCGATACTGTCAGGTTCATCAACCATCTCAAAGGCACGGACTCCTGTGCGGAATGATTTGGAATCCAATATTTTACCATCCTTTTTTAAGAAAACCTCAAAGTCATACAAAGGCTGTTCGCCCATTTCGTTGGGCCACCATAATCGTGGATGGGCAATAGTAATGGGCAATATCTTATGAACGCGATCTATCGACACTTTGACATGCTCTGTAATCAAGAGTTTGTTGTCTTTGGTCGTAAGAGCTGCGGCTCCCGAACCTTTCGAAGGGCTGACCTCGACAACAATCTCCGTGTCTACTTTACCATCGCCCTTATAGTCCGAATGCAGCATCGACTCTGGCACACCAACATTCAAATCCAAATGCAGCAAAAGGTTGGCGCTGTCGGCATTGGCGGTTTGCGTAACTACATAAGCATTTTCCAATCGATCCTCATCCCATCCAACCAACTTCACCGGCTTCCAAATGCCCACATTCTTGTACTTCGGTGCCCAATCCCAACCGTGCTGATAGGGAGCCTTGCGCGTGACGGCATATTTTTCAGGCAAACGCGGCAAGGTCTGCTCATACAAAGCCAATTGGGTGCTGTCGTAACGGATGAAATGCACTTCCAAAAAGTTATCTTTCTCTTTCAGCAAGTCTTTCACTTCATGCTTCCATGCGCGGAATTGGTTATCGGCGAAGAAGAGTTTTTCACCGTTCAATTTGACTTCGGCGTAAGTGTCAAGGCCTTCAAAGGCAAGCTCAATATTTTCTTTTTCAAACAAATCCTTATCTGCGTCAAAATGCAAGGTGTAGTCCCACGGATGGTCAGAAATCCATAAAAGGTCATTTTCCACCGTGCCGAGATAGGGATGCGGAATCAGGCCGTTTTCATACAGGCTCTGCTGCACCACCGAGGGCACATCGGCCCGCATATTAATATCTAAGGTGTCGCCCGTAAGCGTCCAGCCTTGGTTGAGGCTTTGAACGACGACATTGGGCTTTTCAACTTGTTGGCAACCAACAAATACCGTCAGCGCAATCAAACAATACAATACTTTTTTCATTGCTACAATTTCTTTTTTCACAAAACCTGCAAAACCCTCAAAACATTTTTCAATGGAAAATCGCCAACCGGCTCCTTTCCGGCGGCAACGCGGTTGCGCGCCGCCAACACATTACTAGAAGTTTTGCTTGTTTTGTGGGTTTTGTGATGAATCAAAACGGATTCAGTATCTTTTCCATCTCGTAAATCAAATCTCGGTTCGACTCAGTCCACACCATCGTCGCGCCCGTGTTGTCCTTTTGGTTGGGATAGAGTTTCTCATTGAAGCGTGGCACCCAATGCGCCAGCGAGGCATGGCAATGCACAGCACCCGTCATGTCGAGGATTTCCTTCACATTGCCGAGGTTGATGCCGCCGCCCGGCATGATGCCGATCTTGTCGCCATAGCGCAATTGCATCTCGGCAATCATCGGGACGCCTTCCAATGCCGTGGGCTTGCCGCCCGAGGTCAGGATTTTGTCGAAACCGAGGTCGATCAGTTGTTCAACCGCCTCGAAAGGCTTCACACAGGCATCGATGGCACGATGGAAGGTGAATTTCAGCCCCTCGCCAGCCTCCATCAAAGCCTTAATGGTCTCCACATCGAGTTCGCCTTTGTCGTTCAAGGCACCGATGACCACACCCTCGAAGCCAAGCTTCTTGCAAAGCATGATGTCGGTCTTCATCATCTCCACCTCCTCGGCATCGTAGATGTAGTTGCCCGGTCGTGGACGGATGAGGACTCGCATCGGGATAAACGAAATGTCGATGGCCTTCGCCAAGGTACCAAATGAGGGTGTCACACCGCCCACTTCGAGGCATTCGCACAGCTCCACGCACTGGGCGCAGCCGTCCATTGCGTTCTGCAACGACTTGATGCCGTTGGCACAGATTTCCAATCTAATCATAGTCCTAGAAATGTCTAATTCAACGAAGTTAATTTTGTGGCAAATATAGCAGTTTTGTTCTTATCTTTGCAGAAATTTTACGACTATGAGAGTCCGACTTCTTATTATCCTTTGCTTTTTCAGTCTATGTGCATTCGCGCAAAACACCCATATCCTCCCCACCCCGCAACAAGTTGAATTCACCGAGGGATATTTCACATGGGACGAAAACGTCGTCCTCACCTACGATGCCTCCGATGCCGAAATCAACCAGATTGTCACGATGTTTCGTACTGACTTGGACCAAATCAGCGGCAGGAAAGTGCAGTTTTCGCGCGGTGTCATCAAGGGCATGCATTTCATCGAACTCACCAAGACCGACCACCTCGGCGTCAGCGAAAACGAGGACCAAGCCTACCGCTTGACGGTCAACAACAATTTCATCCGCCTGGAGGCCACCACCAACACCGGACTCTTTTATGCCACCCAGAGTCTGAAACAACTCTATCGTTATGCCTATCTGAAAAGTCCAAGCAGCACCATCGTCATTCCCAGCATGACCATTACCGACTGGCCCAACTTCAAAGTACGCGCTTGGCAAGACGACATCAGCCGGGGTCCCATCGTCAGCATGGACTACCTGAAACGCCTCATCCCTCAACTGGCAGAGTGTAAACTCAACGCGTTCTCGCTCTATACCGAACACACCTTCAAGACCAAGTGCCATCCTGACATTGCGCCTACCGATGCCTTCACCGCCGAGGAAATCAAGGAGTTGGAGGATTTTTGCAGGCCGTATCACATCCAAATCATTGGTAACCAGCAATGTTTCGGACATTTCGAGGAGATTTTGAGCAATCCGTTCTATAGTCATTTGGCCGACACAAAATGGAACCTCAACCCCGCCAAAGAGGAGACCTACAGATTCCTTGAAGACCATCTCCGCGAGGTGGCTAGAGCCTACAAGTCGCCGTATTTCAACATCAATTGCGACGAGACGGAGAGCCTTGGTCAAGGTGCCGCCAAAGCCTATGTCGATTCGTTGGGAGCAGAAACCGTGTACTATCAGCACGTCAACCGCGTCAACCGCATGCTACGCCCCTATCGCAAGCGCGTGATGATGTGGGGCGACATCGCCGATCAACATCCTGAAATCCTTGATAATCTAGACAAAGACATCTTCCTTATCGCATGGAGTTATGTGGGTATCGACAGCTTCGACGACTTCCTACAACCCTATGTCAAGTCGGGACGCAACTTCTTTGTTGCCCCAGGCGTGAGCCTTTCCGAAAGGGTTTGGCCTAAGCATTACGAGTTCAAGAAGAACATCGCCAACCTATGTCGCGACGGCCACAAAAACGGTGCGCTCGGCGTCATCAACACCTGTTGGGATGACTTCGGTGAATCACTGATCAATAGTGCATTATATGGCCTTGCATTGGGTGCCGAAAGGAGTTGGAACGCTGCTTCCCAACAAGAGCGAAGCACTGAGACCGACTTCACCATCCATTTCTTGGGCAGCCTCTCCAGCGTTATCTTAGAGCATCTCGACGCACTTTCTGAATGGACGAAAATCGATGGCATCGGCAAGTTCACCGCCATGGCGGAGCATATGGTGCCCTTCTACCCTGCCATTGTCAACGACTCCATCAAAGCCTTGAACCAAAGAGCCTCCATAGCACTATCCACGTTGGAGAAGGATTTGAAAAATGACAAAAAAAAAGTGAAACGCAACGCCGACCTCTTCGACAACGCGCTCTACGCCGTGCACCGCATGCAGTGGTGCACTAAACGCAACGCAACCCGAATCCAACTCTATCGCACCTACAACGACCCAACGAAAGCCAACATTGCGGAAAGCAAAAAACTGATCCAAGAGTTAATGGTTTCACTTCACAACTTGAAAGCAGAATACGTCAAGGTTTGGAACATCGAAAGCCGACCTTATTGGTTGGATGTCAACATGGAGCAATACGATGACATCGCCGAAGGACTACAACTGATTGACTATCTGCCGTTTATTGAAGCCACCACTGACAATAAAGGACGTGCGGCCGTGGAACTCAAGACGGTTTTCAACGACAAGAGCATCCACTATACCATTGATGGAAAAGACGTCTCGCCAAACGATTCCGTCTATAACAAACCCATTGTTTTGGAGCGGCCCTGCCTCGTGAAGGCGGCTTGCTTCAACGAGGTGGGCGAAGCCGTGCGCACAGAGCGTTATTTCTGCTACCACAAAGGCATGGGGCGGCTGAAGCAGCTAAACAGCCCAGCGGGCAACTACCGTCCCGAGTACTCAGGCGGCGGTGACAATGCCTTACTCGATGGTAGTCTCGGTAGCGACGACTACACCGACGGCCACTGGCAAGGCTTCTATGGCATTGACGCCGACCTTGAGATTGACTTCGGCAAAGTCCAAAAAGTGAACGCACTGAATATAGGCTTCTTGGTGAATGCCCACGATTGGATCCTTCGCCCCGATGAAGTTGTAGTCTTTACCTCCAATGATGGTAAGAACTACAAACCTTTCAAGACTTACAACCTCAAAACTGAGATACCCTTGACAGGCAACCATACTTTCCGTGAGCGTTTCGAATTGCCTAATCTTTCAACGCGTTACCTGCGCATCGTGGTGAAGAATCCCGGAAAACTGCCAGAAGGTCTTCCCGGAAAGGGATACGATTCTTGGATTTTTATGGATGAGGTGATGGTGGAGTGACACTTATCTCCGGGTCCTGCTATACTCTAGCTTCAACTCATTGTACTGGGGCTCGATTTCATTCCCATACAACTCCATCTGCAATATGCAATTTTTCTTGATAAGGCTCTTCAAAGAGAGCTTGTCGGTTCGCGACACACCCTCCTGAAGATCTTCGAGCTGATAGTATTCTTCAGCCAACAACCGGTTACGATTGCCCAGCTCGACAACTCGCACATGAAGTCGCAGATCCGTCACCTTGCCTGGACCCAAATTGTCCAGATCTATTTGCAGTTCACAACGGGCCTTCTCATAGGCGAAAGTCGTCTGCGACTCGAAACGCACTCCCTTGACAAGCATGGTTGGCGTATCATTCACAGGCACAGCTTCCATCTCTGCCTGATAATAATCGCCAGGGATGTCACCAATCTCCCATCTTGACATGGTGGTTTCCATGTAATAGTATTTCTTATCATGGAAAAGCAGATAGCGACTGGCTTCAACTTCATCGCAATGCACACCCACAGCCATGTGTTCGGGCAATACCAGCAACAAAATGTCAGCATCCATCTCATAAAGTATAGCCACGAGCAAGGCCACCTTGTCTTCGCAGTCACCACAGCCATCCACTAGCGTCTCAACGGGATAACGCACATACTCATCCTTGCCCTTCGAGTCGGTATCAAAGGCATATCGCAATGACTGGACAAAAGTGAGTGCTAATTCGATACGGTCTTTTTCGGAATGCGCATAACGACTAAACTCTTTCGCTATAGATTGCATCACGGGACGGTCGAACTCCGACAGCATGAAACTATAGTAATTTGGTGGCATTTCACCATTGTTGAATTGGTAGACATAGGCCAAATGCTCACGGTCATTACGATAATAATTGTACAGATTCTTACTGATATTCAATGTAATAGAACAGTCCTTACCCTTATACTTCCACGAATGCTCCACTTCAAAATAGTCGTCCCATTCCATTATGGAATGTGCCGAGACTGTGAGACTCGCAACAGCAAACAATAATATAAGGTGCAAACGGAAACGCATGGGCTGTTTTTCCCATGTTAACGCAAAAACCGTGCTAAAATTGTAAAAGAGTCAGCCTTCTATGTCATTCCGCGGGCTGGTTCGCGGGCAGACAAAGGAATCTATAGAAGGCGGTTAAAAAATGGTGCGCTAATGCACGGCCTCAGCAGGTATAGATCCCATGCCTTTGCCCACATGCCTGGGTCGGGATGACATACCTGTTGAGGCCTTCAACGCATTTTTTATTTCCCCCAATAATGGAAATCCTTCACCTCTTTCAACAGTTCATTCACGGCAGCCTCCAGCTGTTCATCGACGCCTTCAGCCATCTTCTCAGGCGTGTTGCGCACCTTAATATCGGGTCCCAACTGTGTGTTTTCCAGCCAGTTGCCCTGCTCGGTGCGATAACCGACGACAGGCAAGCCAAAATACAAGGAAGGATCTTGCAAGGTTTCCCAAGTCACGCTCGACATGGTGCCAGGCACGGGCATACCGACAAGGCTGCCCATCTTCTTGTATTTGTAAACCCATGGCGTACCGTGTGCATTGCTGTAGTTGGCCTCACCAATAATCATCACCGAAGGCTTGTTGTAACGACGCGAAGGCATCACGCAGGCCACGCTGTCGTTGATGACTTGCTCCAGGTATTTCTCGCCACTGAAGAGGATTTCGATGTCCTCGTGAAGACGACCGCCGCCGTTAAAGCGCGTATCGATGACGATGCCGTCACAAAGGTTGTATTTGCCAAGGATTTGCGAGTACACATCGCGGTAGCTAGCATCGCCCATGCTCTTGATGTGGACATAGCCCAATCGGCCATTGGACAGCTTCTTCACCGTCTCCTCGTTGTGTTTCACCCAACGGTTGTAAAGCAACTCGTTCATCGCACCATGGCTGATAGGCTTCACCGTCTCATCCCAAGTCTTGCCACCGTCTTTAAGGGTCACCAAAACGGTCTTGCCCCGCTTGCCATTGAGCAAGGGATAGTAGTCCATACCTTTGGTAATCTCCACACCATCAATCTTTTCGATGATGCAACCCGCCTTCACTTTCGACTTGCCCTTATCGAAGGGACCACCTTCCACGACCTCGGCAATCTTCAGGCCGTCACCCTTGTAATCGAGGTCAAGCAGCACACCAAACTCAGCTGTGGCATCGCCTTTGCTCCCTGGACGGTATCCCGAACCCGTGTGAGAAACATTCAGCTCACCGAGAATTTCGCTCAGCATCTCACTGAAGTCATAGTTGTTGTTGATATGAGGCAGGAAGGGCTGATAGGCCTCTTTCATCAGCGCCAGATCCACGCCATGATGGTCTTTCATGAAGAAACGCTTCTCGATTTGCAGGAAGACATGTTCAAACATGTATTCACGTTCCTCGGCAAGATTAAGTTCCATGGTAGCGTCATATTTGATCGACGTCGACTTGCCGCCCTTGTCCAATTTCTGCAAGTTATTGCCCGAGAGCACAAAGAGGTTGTCGCCATTCATCCTCAACTGGGCACCACCTTGTCCCAACTTCTTCGTGATCTTCATCGACTTTTCGCGCACATCCATCTCCCAAAGGTCGTAGCCCTTCTCGAAGGAAGTCATGAAATAGAACTTCTCGCCATCTTTTGAAAGAGCCATACCACTCAAACTCGATGACATGGGCGTCAAACGGATAACACGGTCTTGCAAGTGTTCCAAGTCCACCTCTATCTTTTTGACTTCCTTAGGTTTTTCGTCTTTTTCGGTCCCTGAGCCATCTTTTTTATCGTCCTTCTTGTCCTTTTTCTTATCGCTCTTTTCCTCCTTCTTCGAGTCGTCTTTCTTGTCATCTTTCTTGCCTTTCTCCTGCTCCTTCAGCAATGCATATTCTTCCTTGTTGAGGCGGAATTTGTCGTAGGCATCCTGGTTCATAAAAGCAATGAAAGCGTCGTTTTGGCTACCCCATGAGGCATGGGAACGCATACCGTAACGGTTGGAGCGATAGATAATGGCATTGCCATCCAGCACCCACTGCGGGCTGCCGTCGATATAAGCGCTCTCGGTAATGTTGTAAATGGTCTTTGAACCATCGGCCTTCACGATGCCGATGTCGGAATAAGGATCGCGCATGTGGGAAATCAAAGTCAGGGCAAACCATTGTCCGTCGGGCGACCACTCGTAGGAGAAGCCATAATCGTCGGTTTCGTAATGCTGGCAACCATCGGTAATCTGGCGCACCGCTTTTGAAGCCACATTATAGACTTTCAGCACGCTACGGTTCTCAATAAAGGCGATTTCCTTGCCATCAGGCGAATAGGACGGGGCAATGCGTTCGATGCCGTCATTGTCAAACAGAGGCTTCTCCTCCACCAAGGTGGCGTATGCAAAGTTGTAGTCGTCCTTCCGCTCAATGGTGGCTTGGTACAGGTTCCAGTAACCTTCGCGCTCCGAAGCATAAACGATGGAGCGTCCATCCTTCGAGAACGAGGGGTTACGCTCGGCCTGTGCGGTATGCGTGATTTGCTTGGTGGTGGCATATTCATCCACACCTGTCACGAAGAGCTCACCACGCGAGATGAAAGCAATCAACTTACCATCCTGACTCAAATCAAAGTCGCCGATACCTTTGAAATCCTGCTTGACCAACTGCTCTTGAGACTGGTCATTAACAATTTCAATATTTACCCTTTGAGGCTCACTTCCAATGCGTTGGGTATAGATTTCACCCATATAGCCATAGCACAACAATCCATCGTTAGCCACACTCAAGAAGCGCACCGGATGTGTCTTGAAGTGGGTTACCGCCTCCACCTGTTCAAGGTTGTTGGCAGGAGCTTTATAGACATTGAAACTTCCATTGTTGCGCTCGCTCAAAAACACAACATCCTTATAGCCAGGCAAGTATCTCGGATCCCTGTCTTCACCCACGTTGGTCGTGAGGATGGTATGCGTCTTTTTCTTCGCGTTGTAGTATACCACATCACGCGCCACAGAGGACACATGGTGCTTTCGCCAAATGTTCTCGCTGCCTTTGCGGTCGTAGTAAAGGAAAGACTTGCCATCCTTGTCGAATGACATGCTGCTCACCGGCACTGCCACCACTTGTTCGGGGCGACCGCCTTCCGTGCTCACCTTATATAACTCGGTAATCCACCCAGAGGCAAACTGCACATTCTCTGCCGCTTTTTGGATTTGGGCGGAAAAATAGATTTCCTTGTCGTCAGGCGAGAAAGCCAGCGGAATCTCAGTGGCAGAGTTCGTCGTAATGCGTTTGGCCACACCGCCTTCTGCTGAGACAAGATAGATGTCGAAATTACCGTTTCGGTCGGTGGCGAAGGCTATTTGTTTGCCGTCGGGCGACCAAATTGGGTCGGCATCATAAGCAGCATTTGTAGTGATTTGCAAGGCTTTGCCGCCGTTGGCGTTCACCACATAGATGTCGCCTTTATAGCAAAAGGCAATCTTGTCGCCTTGAGGCGAAATCACATTGTGGCGCATCCACAAGGGTTGGGCTGAGAGTTGGAATGCCACTGCAAGCATGGCGATTAGGAATAGCTTTTTCATAGCTTTATTTTATTGATTATCATTATCTTATTTCAAATTCAAACATGGGCTCATCTTCCAAGAACAACTGCAACTTATCCCCGACGTGCACCTCTCCCACGCCTTGTGGCGTACCAGTAAAAATGCAATCGCCTTCATTCAAGGTGACAAAACGGGAGACATGTGAAACAATTCGATCAAAACTGAAAATCATGTCGCGGCTGTGGCCTTGCTGCGCCCACTCGCCGTTGAGTTTCATACCAAAAGCAATGTCCTCGGGATGCTTCAATGTGCAGATTGCCTTAAACTCACCGGTGGGGGCAGAATAGTCAAACGACTTGGCAATCTCCCAAGGATGCCCCTTGGCCTTGCATTCGCTTTGCAGGTCACGGGCGGTGAAATCAATACCCACGGTGATGGCATCATAATACTCCGAGGCCTTTTCCATGTCAATCGACCTCCCAGTTTTGCAAATGCGCAACACCAATTCGGTCTCATAATGCACCTTCTTGCTGAAATCAGGATAAGGGAAAGGCTCGCCGGCGGGCAGCAATGCCGTGTCGGGTTTCATGAAAAACATGGGCTTCGTTGGCAAGTCGTTGTCCAACTCCTTGACATGTGCCAGATAGTTGCGTCCTATACAGATGATTTTCATGGCTTCATTATTTTACGTTTTTACCACCCATGCGCAACTTTATGGAGGTCACCACCTTTTTCGTATAGCGTGGGAAGTCGTTTTTCATGATCCAATCATAATAAGGCGGCTCCATACGGAACACATCCTCCACCCTCTTGCCTTTGTGCTTGCCGAACATGAAGACCTCCTTGCCCTCCTCATCAAAGATGATTTGCCCTGAGAGGTCGGCGTTCTTATGGTGGGCCGAGAACTCGGAGAGTTGCTTCATGTCGTTGGTTGGGCCTTGCGACTTGTTTCCTTTTCCATCCTCATAGTCAACGCCTTGATACTTGTCAAGCATAGCCCGAAGCACGTCGTAAGTGGCCTTGGTGTCGGCCATGGCGCCATGGGCACCTTCCAACTCGGCATGACAGAAATAACGGTAGGCGCTCTTTAGGTTACGTGGTTCCATTTTCATGTAAATGTTCATCACATCAATGAAATCACGGTCTTTAAGGTCAAAGTCGTAGTCCACGCGGAGAAACTCCTCCACCAGCATAGGGAGGTCGAATTTCAATATGTTATATCCCGCCAAGTCGGCGTTGCCGATGAACAAGGCTATCTCTTTTGCCTTCTCGCGGAAAGTGGGCTTATCGGCCACCATTGCGTCGGTATAGCCATGTACAGAAGTGGACTCTGGAGAGATGGGCATCTCAGGGTTGAACAGCCACACGCGCTGCTCCTCATCGCTGTTCACATTGATTTTCAAAACACTCATCTCCACGATGCGGTCGTGCGAGGTGTTCAAGCCCGTCGTCTCCAAGTCAAAAAAGGCTATGGGGCGTTTCAGATTCAGTTCCATAGAAAACGTATTTGACTGCAAAAATAACACATAAAACGCTCCGATATTCATTTTTTTCCTACTTTTGCCCCACTTTTCAAACACAAAAGAACAAGTAAGAAAGAATCAAATTATTGAAAGACATGATGGAAGAAAATGAAATGAAAGGAAAAGAGGAGTTGTTCTCCAAGGCAGTGAAAGCAGGAAAGAGAACTTACTTTTTTGATGTCAAATCCACAAAGAACGACGAAAAGTACATCACCATAACCGAAAGCAAGCGCCGTTTTGATGAGGGTCTCAACCGTTTCTTCTACGAGAAACACAAGATTTTCCTCTACAAGGAAGACTTTGAGAAAGTCACGAAGGGCCTGAATGATGCCATCAACTACATCGAAACGGGCGAATATCCTGCCGATTATTACGACCAGCCGGAGCCCCGTCACTTCGACAACCCGGATGGCGAAAGCCATGGCGAGATCGACAGCGCCATCGACAAATGGTTTGACAGCCTGGACAAGTAATTATCCAGCACATAAAAAAAGCACAAAGGCCGCACATTTGCGGCCTTTTTTGTTGCAAACCCTCAAGGCTATAAAAACTTATCAACAAAACGCACGGATGTTGATAACTTTCCATAAACCGAAACAATAAAATGCACCGAAATGCGTACTTTTGTAGCCTAAAATAAGAGACCGAAACGACATGGGTAAGATCATTGCAATTGCCAATCAGAAAGGCGGCGTAGGCAAGACTACCACCGCCATCAACCTCGCGGCCAGCCTGGCCGTTCTTGAATACAAGACCCTCCTCATCGACGCCGACCCGCAGGCCAATGCAACCTCGGGCGTGGGCATCGACCCAAGAACCGTGGAGACCAGCATTTACGAATGCATCATCGACCAAGTGGACCCCAAGACCGTCATCGCTGAGACCGAGACGCCTAACCTCTACCTGATCCCTGCACATATCGACCTTGTGGGTGCCGAAATCGAGATGATCAACCTGCCGGAACGCGAGCTGATGATGAAGAAACTGCTCGCCCCCATCCGCGATGAATACGATTTCGTCATCATCGACTGCTCGCCGTCGTTGGGTTTGGTCACGGTCAACTCACTCACCGCCTCCGATTCGGTCATCATCCCCGTGCAATGCGAATACTTTGCCCTTGAAGGTCTCGGCAAACTGTTGAACACCATTAAAATCGTCCAAACGCGTCTCAACCCCGACCTCGACATCGAAGGCATACTGCTCACCATGTTTGACACTCGTTTACGTCTGTCGAAACAAGTGGTCGAAGAGGTCAAGATGCACTTCCAAGACATGGTGTTCAACACTATCATCAACCGCAATACGCGCTTGAGCGAGGCACCCAGCTTCGGCAAGACCATCGTCATGTACGACGCCAACAGCACTGGTGCCATCAACTACCTCAACCTGGCACGCGAGATCCTCGAAAAGAACAACTTATCCACCAAAAACGACTGAATACCATGCCTGACAAGAACAGAAGAGCCTTGGGCCGCGGCCTCGATGCCATCATGCAAAGCCCCGAAACCGACATCACCAGCAAAGACATCAGCGGCGATTTCGTGGCAGGTGCCGTTGCCGAAATCGACATCGACCTCATCGAGACCAACCCCTTCCAACCCCGCACTGAATTTGACGAGACTGCACTGAGAGAGTTGGCCCAATCCATCAAGGAACAAGGCGTGATTCAGCCCGTAACCGTCAGGAAGCTTGGCTACAACAAATACCAACTCATCTCGGGCGAGCGCCGTCTGCGCGCCTCCAAGATGGCAGGGCTGAAGACCATCCCTGTCTTCATCCGCGTGGCCAACGACGAACAGATGCTTGAACTGGCCCTTATTGAAAACATCCACCGTGAGAACCTCAACGCCATCGAGGTGGCCATCTCCTACCAACGCCTCATCGACGAGTGCAACATGACCCAAGAAGAAGTGAGCGAGAAAGTCGGCAAGAGCCGGAGTGCCGTTGCCAACTTTTTGAGACTGTTGAAATTGCCTGCAGAAGTGCAAATCGCCATCCGCGACGGCCACATCAGTATGGGCCACGCACGCGCCCTCATCAACATCAACGACAAGGAAGAGCAACTAAGACTCCTCCAGCAAATTATCATGGATGAGATGAATGTGCGTCAGACCGAAGAGATGGCCGATAAAGCCAAAGGCAAGGCCGACAAGGAGCGTAAGCAGACCAACTACATCCCCGAGCACTTCAAGAGCAGCATCAAGAAACTGTCGCAGACCCTCAACACCAAGGTCAAGGTGAAGCGCAACGTGAAAGGCCAAGGCAGCGTCGTCATCGACTTCAAGGACGAAGCCGAGTTTGACCGCATCATGGAACTGTTCAACAACAAGTGATTGCCATGCTGCGCCGTTTCCTGTTTCTATTAGGCATCATCCTTCTTTTCGCCTCTCAGCAAACGGAAGCGCAGAATGTGGTGTTCGACACTGTGGGCAACGCCCTCATCACCGCCGACACCGTTGTCAAACAACAAGAGCCGACCAAGACCGCAAAAGTCAAGAAACCTCACAGCCCCAAGAAAGCCACCATCATGTCGGCCTGCCTCCCTGGATTGGGACAGGTCTACAACCGAAAATGGTGGAAGGTGCCTATTGTTTATGCCGGACTGGGCGGTCTCGGCTACATGGCCTATAACAACTATTACGAGTACAAGTCATACTTGCATGCCTACGAATTCAAGACTGGCGACCTGCCCGAAGGCGTAACGCTCAACGAACACGAGTCTGATTTGGCCAACAAATACGCCGAAGGGCAGCTGCAGACCTATAAGGAATCGTACCGACGCGACTTTGAGTTCTTTTGCATCCTCACCGCTGCCTGGTACGGTCTCAACATCCTCGATGCCTGCGTCGACGGACACCTTTATTCCTACGACATCAGCGACGACCTCAGCCTCAGCGTCGACCCTTACCTGCGGCCCATGGAGTCGCCCGTTAAGATGCCACAATACGCGCATGTGGGATTGTCGTTCCAACTTAATTTCTAAACCATGAATATTGCACTGATAGGATACGGAAAGATGGGTCACGAGGTGGAGAAAGCCGCCATCGCCCGACAGCATAATATCGTCGTCACCATCGACAACCCCAAGGAATGGGAGGATCGAATTGAAATGCTCAAACAAGCCGATGTCGCCATCGACTTCAGCCAACCCGACCAAGTGGTGGGCAACATCCACCGCTGCTTCGACCTGCATCTGCCTGTTGTGGTAGGCACCACGGCATGGCAAGACCATTTTGAGGAAATCAAGAAACGCTGCCTCGAAGAGAAACAGAGCCTTTTCCATGCGCCCAACTTCAGCATAGGGATGAACATTATGTTCTTGCTCAACAAGCAGTTGGCAAAATACGCTGAAAAGTATGGCTACCAACTCTCTATGGCCGAGACGCACCACATACACAAACTGGACAAACCTAGCGGCACCGCCGTGAAGCTGGCCAACGACATCATCGCCGTCAACCATGACTACAACCAATGGAGCATCGACAACCCATCCGACCGCACCTTGTTTATTAAAGTAACCCGCGAAGGCGAAGTCAACGGCATCCACAGCGTGAAGGCCGAGTCGTCCGCCGACAAGATCACCCTCACCCACGAAGCCTTCAACCGTCAGGGCTTTGCCTTAGGCGCCATCGCCGCTGCAGAGTTCCTTATCGGGAAAATAGGCGTGTTCGACATGGAGGATTTGTTTCAAGCATAAACCTTCATAATATTTTGCAACAACTTTCGTTATAAAGGCAATAAATATCATCAAATGTCACTGATACTTTTCATTTTAATCGTCCCGGCGCTGTTCACTATCCCGATTGCGTTCTGCTGGAAGCAGTTTGAAGCTGCCGGACAAAAAGGCTGGTACAGCCTCATCCCGTATTACAACATTTATGTACTGCTGAAAATCATCGGCAAACACAAGAAATTCTGGTGGTGGTTCTTCATCGTCTTCCCTTACATCAACATCTTCATGCTGTTGCTCATGCTCGTCGAGTTGGGCAAGTGCTTCGGCAGGTTCAAGATCTGGGAGGAAGGCATGGCCGCCATCTTGCCTTGCATTTTCTTTCCCATCATCGCCAAGGACGACAAATACCAAGACCCGCTCACGACCCAGCGGCCCAAAAAATCGACTGCACGCGAGTGGTTCGATGCCATCATCTTTGCCGTTGTCGCCGCCTTGATCATCAGGACTTACGTCTTCGAAGCCTTTACCATCCCTACTTCGAGTATGGAGAAATCGCTTTGCGTTGGCGACTATCTGATTGTAAGCAAAATACACTATGGTCCAAAAAGACCTAATACGCCTCTATCCTTCCCCTTTGTGCACAACACCTTGCCGGGAAGCAAGACCAAGAAATCCTATCTGGAATGGATCAAATTGCCGTATCACCGCTATCCAGGCGTCTCCACCATGAAGCGCTACGATCCCATCGTGTTCAACTATCCTGCCGGCGACACGGTCTGCGACATCTTCCAAAGCAGCATCAACTACTATGACCTCGTTCGCGAATATGGTCGCAACCGCGTTTGGAACGACCACCAAAACTTCGGCAAGGTCATCGCCCATCCCGTCGACAAACGCGAGAATTATGTGAAACGCCTCATCGGTATGCCTGGCGACACCCTGAAGATTGTTGACGGCGTCGTTTATATCAACGGCGAGAAAGCCTTCGAACCCGAGAACATGCAGCACAACTACACCGTGGTAACCACCAACGGCGGCATCAATAAGCAAACCTTGGACAAGTACCACATCTCTGAAGGCTACCGCACCGACGACCCCAACACTTTCGTCCTTAATATCAGTGCAAAAGTGGCAGACGAACTCATCAAGTTGCCTTACATCACCTCAGTGATGCGTGTCGTCCGTGCACCAGGACAAGAAACCAGCACGAGCCTGTTCCCCAACCGTCCCGACCTCTATCCTTGGAATGTGGACAACTTTGGGCCGCTTTACATCCCCAAGAAGGGCGTAACCGTGCCACTGAACATCTACACCTTGCCGCTTTATGAGCGCATCATCCATGCCTATGAGCTCCATGACTTGAAGGTACAGGGCAACCAAATCCTCATTGATGGAAAACCCGCCGACAGCTATACCTTCGAGATGGATTACTATTGGATGATGGGCGACAACCGCCACAACTCCGCTGACTCGCGCTATTGGGGCTTCGTTCCTGAAAACCACATTGTGGGCAAGCCTGTGCTTGTTTGGCTCTCCCTCGACAAGGAGAACGGCGGCATCCGCTGGAACAGGATGTTTAGGATTCCCAAGTGAGTCAAAGGCAAATAGTTATAGGCTGCCCAGGCAGCCTATTTTTTTTGCCCAAAAACGCAAAAAAGCCAATGGCTAAAACAACTATTTTGTTTATTTTTGCAAACTAATAACGAAGACAGAAAAATGGCTACAGGAAATAACCGCAAAGAGAACACATTCAGGCCTAAAGCCCAACCAGAAACCGAACTTGTTGAGAGTCCGCTGATCGTGACGGAAGAGCCGATTATTGAAGAGAAACCCAAAAAGGAACCCACCAAGAAGGCACCAAAAAGCAAGGAAGCCAAGCCCAAAAAGGCCGATAAGGAGCAAGAATCGGATGGTCGTGTGAAACGCATCATCGGCATACTGTTTCTTTGCCTTGCCGTCTTCTTAACCATTGCTTTGGTTTCTTATCTCTTCAGTTTCTACAGCGGCAGTCATCAGGAATACGGAAACAAGGTCTTCGAAAAGAGTGCAGAGATTGATTCACAAACGGGTAGCACCGGCTTTTTCCTGGCGCAAACGCTGATCAAGGAATCCTTCGGCCTCGGAGCCTTCTTCTTCATCTACCTGCTCGTAATCATAGGACTAAAGCTGACCACCGATAGGAAAATCAACCTCTGGAACATATGGAAATACGCCCTCATGTGTTTGGTTTGGATTCCTCTGTTCTTTGCCTTCCTCTCCGTTTCTGCGCCGAAGTGTTCAGTCCTAGGCGGCGCTGTCGGTCGATGGCTTAACAACCTACTCATGGACTACACAGGATGGATAGGTGTATTGCTCATTCTCATTTTCCTGTTCCTCGTCTTTGCCGTTTACCAGTTCAACCTCACGCTTAACTATTTCAAACAACGGAGAGAGAAG
Organism: Bacteroidales bacterium; assembly: GCA_017539045.1. GTDB lineage: Bacteria > Bacteroidota > Bacteroidia > Bacteroidales > F082 > Limimorpha. The sequence continues at coordinate 9,766 of JAFYHS010000021.1, read as the reverse complement.
AAGGAAGAAGAACGCCGCAGACAAGCCGCACTCATCGCTGAGCAGCGTATCAAAGATGAACTGGAGCGGGAAAACAGCATCTTCAACAATCATAATGAAGAGCCCTACACCAATTACAATGATGATAAGGAAGATGACGGTTCGGATTTGCCCCCTGTCACCTCCTACACCAAAGACCCCGATTTTGAGGTCGTGTCTTCTGATGACAACAAGCCCAAAGAGAACGTCTTCACCCATCCCGTCGAAGAGATTCCTTTGGTAACAGACCTCAACGAGGCCAAGCCACAAGAGGCCGTCATAGAAAAGCAGGATGAGCCTGAAAATGATGTGACTTTGGAAATCGCCGAGACCACCAAGGAAGAGACCATCGAAGCCCCCAAAGGCAACGAGCACTTCACCATCGACACGCCTTTCGACCCACGTTACGAGCTGAGCGACTATAAGTTCCCCACCTTGGACATGCTCAACGACTATGGCGGAGGGAAATCGGAGATTGACGAAGCGGAATTGAATGCCAACAAAGACAAGATCGTCGCAACCTTAGGCAACTACGGCATCGCCATCGACAAGATCAAGGCCACCATCGGCCCAACGGTCACTTTGTACGAAATCGTCCCGGCTGCAGGTGTCCGCATCTCCAAAATCAAGAACCTGGAAGACGACATCGCCCTGAGTCTGGCTGCCTTAGGCATCCGTATCATAGCACCCATCCCTGGCAAAGGCACCATCGGTATCGAAGTGCCGAATAGCAAACCCGAGACGGTCTCGATGCGAAGCGTACTGAGCTCTGAGAAGTTCCAAAACTCGAAATACGCCCTACCTTGCGCCATCGGCAAGACCATCTCGAACGAGACCTACGTCTTCGACCTCGCCAAGATGCCACACATCCTTATGGCCGGTGCCACTGGTCAAGGTAAGTCGGTAGGCCTGAACGCCATCATCGCTTCCCTGCTCTACAGCAAGCATCCCTCGGAGTTGAAGTTCGTCATGGTCGACCCGAAGAAGGTGGAGTTGACGCTCTACAACCGCATCGAACGCCATTATTTGGCCAAGTTGCCGGATTCAGAAGACGCCATCATCACCGATGTGAAGAAAGTGGTACGCACACTCAACTCCTTATGCATTGAGATGGACCAGCGCTACGACCTCTTGAAAGCCGCCGAGTGCCGCAACATCATCGAATACAATGAGAAATTCAAGTCGCGCAGGCTGCTGCCCACCGAGGGTCACCGTTACCTGCCTTATATCGTCCTGGTCGTCGACGAGTTCGCCGACCTTATCATGACCGCAGGCCGTGACGTGGAAGCTCCGATAGCGCGTATCGCACAGCTGGCCCGTGCCGTCGGCATCCACCTGATCATCGCCACGCAGCGTCCTTCGGTCAATATCATCACGGGTTCCATCAAAGCCAACTTCCCAGCCCGTATCGCCTTCCGCGTCATCTCGCAAGTCGACTCCAAGACCATCCTCGACCAAAGTGGTGCCAACCAACTCATCGGCCGCGGCGACATGCTGCTCTCCACGGGTAACGACCTCGTGCGTTTGCAGTGCGCCTTCATCGACACGCCCGAAGTGGAAGCCGTCACCGAGTTCATCGGCAACCAACGCGGCTTTGCCGAGCCTTTCCTGCTGCCTGAGGTACCCGAGGACGAAGGCGAAGGCGCCGACATCGAAGACGAGGGCGAACGCGACAGCCTCTTCGAAGAGGCCGCTCGCATCGTGGTGCAGACCCAACAAGGCTCTACCTCGATGATCCAGCGCAAACTGAAACTCGGCTACAACCGCGCAGGCCGCATCATCGACCAACTTGAGGCCGCAGGCATCGTCGGACCGTTCTCCGGTAGCAAGTCCCGCGAAGTGAAAGTCAGTTCCGAAATGGCTTTGGAACAGATTTTGCGGGATATCTACAACAAAGACAACGGAATTTGAAAATGAAGATCAAGAACATCATCGCCTGCATCGCATTAGTATTTGCAGCACAAGCAGTTAGCGCACAAAACAACGCCGAGAAGATCATCCGCGTCATGGTCGACCAAATGAGAAGTCACAAGAACGTGGAGATGGCTTTCAATTATCAAATCAGCCCCGATGGAAAAACTTTAGGGGAATCCGAAAAAGGTCATGCCTGGCTGCAAGGCGAGGCCTACAAAATCGAAATGACCGACCAACAGACCATCTCCGACGGCAAGACCATATGGTCGTATCTCATCGATGACGAGGAAGTCATGGTCAGCAATGCCAGCGAAGGCACTGACAACACGCCCCTTAAGCTCCTCACCTCTTTGGACGAGAGCTACGTAGCCACCCTCTCTGGAATTGACGCCAAAGGCATCGCCACCATCGAACTGGCGAATCCCAATGGTCAATACAAGCGCGTGACCATGAAAATCAATACGAAAAAATCAAGACCCAATATTGATAGCGCAGACATTTATATAGAAGATGGCAGTAAGGTCGTCGTTACCATCAAAGAAATGAAATTCGACCAGGAATTGGACGACAAATTCTTCACCTTCGACGAAGCAAAGCATCCCGAAGTGGACGTGATCGACATGCGTTAACAATAATATATCTGATTTTCAGTTTTTATACAGAAAAACATAACAAAACCATATGAATCTTTTGCAAATCACACAGGCAGTCAACGACACTATCGCTGCTGCTACACCAGAGGCTGTAACCCAGCCTACTGAAATTAAACTCTCCATCCTTGACCTGGCCACCAAAGGCGGCTGGATCATGATTTTATTGGCCGTGTTGTCCATCATCGCGGTCTACATTTTCATCGAAAGATACATCGCCGTTTCGCGTGCCACGAAATACGACAATAGCTTTATGGACCGCATCCGCGAGTATATGAAAGACGGCAAGTTGGATTCGGCCAAGGCCTTGTGCCGCAGCAACTCCACCCCCATTTCGAGGATGATCGAAAAAGGTCTCTCCCGTATCGGCCGTCCGCTCGGTGACATCAACTCTGCCATCGAGAATGTGGGCAACCTGGAAGTCGCCAAACTTGAGAGAGGTGTCAGCATCCTTGCCATGATTGCCAGTGCCGCCCCCATGATTGGTTTCTTGGGCACCGTTACCGGTATGATCCGCGCCTTCTACAACATGTCAATGGCTGGTAACAACATTGACATCGAGTTGCTCTCATCAGGCATCTACGAAGCCATGGTGACCACCGTCGGCGGTCTGATTGTCGGTATCATCGCCTATTTCTTCCACGCCATCATCACCACCAAGATCCAAAAGGTCGTCAACCTGCTCGAAGGCAAGGCTACCGAGTTTATGGACGTGTTGAACGAACCTGCTTAAAACCTGAGCATCATGGCCATTAGATCCAGAAATAAGGTCGAACCCACTTTCAACTCCTCGTCCATGTCGGACCTGGTGTTCCTCTTGCTGATTTTCTTCATGCTGACTTCGACCTTGGTCGCCCCAAACGCCATCAAGCTTATGCTACCCTCAAGCAGCAGCAAGACCATGGCCAAACAGACGGTCACAGTGTATATCAATGACCAATTCCAGTATTTCGTTGACGAAGACCAAGCTGACGAAACCCAACTTACCGACCTCATCAACGCCAAGATAGGCAACGACAGCCAAGCCACAGTAGTATTGCGTTCCGACAAGACCGTACCCGTACAATACATCGTCAATGTGATTGATGCCGTCAACGAAATCAATAACGCCACCAATAACAACCACAAGGTCATCCTCGCCACATCGCAAAAGAAATAGGAGGGCTGCATATGAACGACAAAGAGAAAAAAGACAAAGGCATAGCCATAGTGGGCACCATCGTGTTTCACGCCTTGGCCGTGCTTGTCCTGTTTCTGATGGCTTTCAAGACGCCACTGCCTTTACCTGGTGAGGAAGGCGTAGAAGTCGACCTGGGCATGATGGACCAAGGCATGGGCAACCTACAGCCTGAGACGCCTGCCATACCTATGGCTGCACAACCGCAACAAGAAACCAGTAAGAACGAGGAAGACATCGTCACACAAAATGACGACGAGGCTCCCGCCTTGGAGAAACCTAAAACTACCAAACCCAAACAGGAACAGCCGACTGAAACGCCTAAGCCCACGGTCAACCAAAGAGCCTTGTTCAAAGGCAGCAACAACCCACAGGCAGGTGGTTCGGAAGGCATCACCGGTCAGCCCGGCGACCAAGGCAAACCCAACGGATTGGCGGGTATCAAACAGTATGATGGGCAAGGCGGCAAGGGCAACGGCACAGGCTATGACCTTGGCGGTCGTGGCGCCAAAAGCCTACACCGTCCCAGCGACGACTTCACTGAAGAAGGCGTTGTGGTGGTCGACATCTGGGTCGACCGAGCCGGCAAGGTAACGCGAGCGGAAGTCGCAAGAAAAGGCACCACCTTGATCAACAACGATATGCGCCAAAAAGCCATCCAAGCTGCCTTGCGCTCCACCTTTGCATCTGACCCCAACGCCCCTGAAGAACAGCACGGCACCATCACCTATACTTTTGTCATCAACAGATAACTATGACCTACCAAGAGACTCTCGAATGGATGTTCAACAAGCTCCCGATGTACCAACGCATCGGCGCTGCCGCCTACAAGGCCGACCTAAACAACACCATACAACTCCTTCAGATGCTGGACAACCCGCATCGTAACTTCAAGTCAGTGCATGTTGCCGGCACCAACGGCAAAGGCTCCACCTCCCATATGCTGGCCTCTGTGTTTCAGGAGGCAGGCTATAAGACTGGACTCTACACCTCGCCCCACCTCATCGACTTCCGTGAGCGTATTCGCATCAACGGAGAGATGATCCCTGAAGAGAACGTTGTGCAGTTCATCGACATCTACAAAGAAAAGTTCGAGGCCATGGAGCTCTCCTTCTTCGAGATGACTGTGGGTATGGCTTTCGACTATTTCTCGAAAGAGCAGGTCGACATCGCCATCATAGAGGTAGGCATGGGCGGACGTCTCGACTCCACCAACTTGATCACTCCTGAATTGAGCATCATCACCAACATCGACTTCGACCACATGAAGTTTTTGGGTGACACAAGAGCCAAAATCGCATACGAAAAGGCAGGCATCATCAAGCCTGGCATCCCCGTCGTCATCGGCGAGACCCATCCCGAGACCCAGCAGGTCTTCATCGACAAAGCCCAGGAATGCAACAGCCCCATCTTTTTTGCCGACCAGATCTTTGACTGCGACAAGATTCATATCGAATCCAACACCAAACAGCAATTCGACGTGTGGAAGCAAAGCGAACTCTACATGGAAGCACTTGAGATTCCTTTGATGGGCAACTACCAGCAAAAGAACCTGACCACGGTGATGTGCGCCCTTGACTTGCTACGCGACAAATTCCATCTCTCGGAAGACGATATCCGCAGTGGCATTGCCAAGGTCGTCAACAACACCCATCTGATGGGCCGTTGGCAGATTCTAGGCAAAGAGCCCCTCATCATCGCCGACACAGGACACAATGTGGCCGGTATTACGGAAGTGGTGCAACAATTGGCCGAGATGAACTATGAAAGGCTGCATTTCGTTTTAGGCATGGTCAACGACAAAGACATCGACAGCGTCCTGCAACTTTTGCCTCACGGTGCAGAATACTATTTCTGCAAGGCCGACATACCCAGAGGGCTTGACGCCAATGTACTCGCCCAAAAAGCGTTCGACATGGGCTTGCGCGGCCAGGTCTACGAGTCCGTCAGCCACGCCTACCGTTCAGCCGTCAACAACGCCCATTTCGACGACATAGTCTTCATCGGAGGCAGCAATTTCACCGTTGCCGAGGTGGTTTGAAAAAAATAGGGCAACCCTCTTCTGCCGCAATAGCAATTTTCTTACCTTTGCGCCAAATATGCACACATGAAAGGCAGAAGGCTTCATATATTGATTGGACTCCTCCTATCGTTGACGATTTCTTCGTGCAACATCAATAAGTTTGTGCCTGAGGGGAAATACCTCGTCAAGAAAAACAATGTCTCTATCGAGAAGAAAGGCACTAAGATTGAAAAGTCCAAACTGTCGTCCTACATCAGCCTGAAGCCTTATAAAGAGAGTTTTAGCTCCAACGTCCCCACCTGGATCTATTATAAAGCCGAGAGAAATCCTAACAGTAAGACATGGCGATGGCTCAACAAAACGTTTGGCAGAGAGCCTGTATATTACGACCGTGCTGGTGCCAACAACTCATCCAACCAGATGATGCGGCACCTCGACAACATCGGCTATTTCGGATCGAAGGTAACCCATACAGTAAAAACACGACGGAAGAAGGCGAGTGTCACCTATCACGTCATGCCCACTGAGCCATACACAGTCAGCGAGATGACTTACGTCATCGAGGATAGTCTCATCAACAGTTACATCATGCGCGACAGCGCCAAGTTCCCACTCAAAGAAGGCGACATCTACAATGCCTACTCGCTGAACAATGAACGTGAGATCATCACTGAAAGGATGAAGAACTCGGGCTACTTCTATTTCAATCGCGACAACATCTATTATGAAGTCGACAGTAATTTCATGAACCACACCATGGAGATTACGATGCGGCTGAAAGAAAACGACCTGGCCTATAAGAAATACTATGTCCGCGACATCAACATCTATCCCGACTACTCGGTATTAAAGATGAATAGTAAGCCCATCGACTCGACGACACTCTATGTTGAAACCGGGACAAGAAAGCGACCCAACTATTGGGATTTCTACTATTTCGACAAGCCACAAATCAAGCCACAAACCTTTTCTCGCTCCATCTTTATCATCGAAGGCCTTCCTTATAACTTGAGAAGTGTCACCAACACTTACAAGGCTCTGAGCAATTACCGTATGTTCAGAAACATCAACATCGAATTCGACACCGTACCTTTGGGAAACGATTCCGTCAACCGCCTCGATTGTCGCATCACGATGCAACCCACCGACAAGCACTCCTTCACGGTCCAAACCGAAGGCACTAATTCGGATGGTGACCTCGGCGTCAAAGGAAGCCTCTCCTACTCCAACAAGAACATTTTCCATGGTGCCGAGACCTTCCAACTCGGAATAAAAGCTGGTTTTGAAGCCCAAAAACTGTTGGGAACGGAACAACTGGAAAGCGGAAAGAAAGTGTTCAACACTACTGAATTCGGCATCACTACTGGATTGGTGTTTCCCAAGTTCCTGGGGCCCTTCTCTTTCCTTACCTTCTCTCGTGACTATCAACCCACCACTGCCATCAATTTGGGCTTCAATTCACAAGTAAGGTATTATTATTCACGCTACATCTCGACAGCCACATTCAGCTACGACTGGAAGAGCAACTACCGCACTAGCCATGTCTTTACCCCCATCAACCTCAATAGCGTAAAAATCACCAACATCAACCCGCTGTTCCAAACCTACCTTGATGCCGAGACCAGTCAGAGAAAGAAAGACCAATACACGAGCCACCTGATTTTAGGTTCACGTTATTCCTTTACCTACAACAGCCAAACCATCAACAAGTCGGGCAGTTTCATCTACCTTCGTACCGACCTTGAGTCGAGTGGCAACCTGCTCTCTCTATTCAACAAGACAAAGCTTGTCACTGAGAGCGAGGGGCACCATGAGCTGTTTGGTATACGCTATGCACAATATGTAAGAGGTAGCGTCGACATCCGTCAGCACCTCGACTTGGGCAGCAATTCATGGTTAGTTTTCAGGCAGTTCGTCGGTTTGGGCCTTCCCTATGGAAACTCCCGCGACCTACCTTTTGAACGAAGCTTCTACGGTGGAGGTTCCAACGGCCTTCGTGGATGGATCTACCGCAGTGTCGGACCTGGAGGCTATGTACCTACCTCCGACGACATAGAAAAAACCGGTGACCTTCAACTGGAATTGAACGCCGAGTATCGTTTCCCCATCTACAACATTTTCAATGGAGCCCTCTTTATGGATGTCGGCAATGTGTGGACCTACTATCCTAACGAATCCATGCCCAACAGCGAATTCAGATTCAACACCTTCTATAACCAGCTGGCCATGGATGCCGGTTTTGGTCTGCGTATCGACGTCTCCTTCCTGATTCTCCGACTAGACTTGGCCTATGCCATGCGTAATCCCTATAAAGACGAAACAGGTAGTTACTGGCGCTTCAAAAAAGAAGACAACTTAAGATTACAAGTTGGCATCGGCTATCCTTTCTGATGAAAACAGCATCATGTTGAGCCGCAGCGAATTATACGGGAAAATGACACAATCTTTCGGCTTCGAGCCCACCGAGGGACAAGCCATCGTCATGTATCACCTATCCGCTTTCCTGCTTTCACAGAAAGAGAATCCCACCTACATTCTGAGAGGCTATGCAGGAACGGGCAAGACTTCTTTGGTGCGTGCTTTGGTGAAGACCTTACCTTCGATAGGGACGAAATATGTGCTGATGGCGCCAACAGGACGTGCTGCCAAAGTGCTTAGTAACTACACGGGACAACCTGCCAGCACCATTCATCGCCGCATCTATCAGGCCATGACCTTCCCTGATGGCAGCATACGAATTGCCCGAGCCGAAAACAAGTTCAAAAACGCCCTTTTCATTGTCGACGAAGCCTCCATGATCGGAGAGCAGAAGGAGTTTGGCGGTTCAAGTCTGTTGGATGACCTATTGGGCTATGTCTTCAGTGGAGAAAACTGCCGCCTGTTGCTGATTGGCGACACAGCCCAGTTACCTCCAGTAGGCAATCCTGAAAGTCCTGCTCTTGACTGCGAGTATTTGAAATCACAATTCCCCATCACTGCCGCCACCTATGAGTTGACTGAAGTGAAGCGACAAGCCTTGGAATCAGGTATCCTTTACAATGCCACGGACATAAGGCAGCTTCTCAGCCAAAACCTCTACGAATACCAACTGCCGCTTTTCCATTTGGCTGGTTTCAATGACATACAAAAGATTGAGCCTGAGACTTTTGAAGAGCTCTTGCATCGTGCCTTCGCCAACACTTCAGACAATGAAGCTGTGATCATTTGCAAGTCGAACAAACGAGCCAACATGTTCAATCAAGCCATACGAGGACGCATCCTAAACATTGAAGGAGAGATTGCGACGAGCGACAAACTGATGGTGGTTAAAAACAACTATTATTGGACCGAGGGCCATACCAGTATCAACTTCATTGCCAATGGCGATATGGCAGAAATCAGGAAGATCAAACATTATGAGGAGATGTACGGATTCCGATTCGCCGATGTGGAGCTCAGTTTCACAGACTATCCCGATGCACCAAATGTTGAAGTAAAGATTCTGCTCGATACATTAAACAGCAACAGCCCCTCGTTGACAGAAGAGGAAAGCCAGAGGCTGTTTACAGCTATCGAAGAGGACTATATGGACATCCCAAACAGAAGAGAGCGTTACAAAGAGATGAAGAAAAATCATTGGTTCAACGCTTTACAGGTCAAATTCGCTTATGCCCTCACCTGCCACAAGACCCAAGGCGGGCAATGGAATAGCATTTACATTGATTCTTCGTTCAACCAGAAAGAGACCTTGGAGCTAGAAGACTTGAGATGGCTATACACAGCCATCACAAGGGCACAGGACAAGGTATATTTCGTGAATTTCAAAGACGAGTTTTTCGACTCGGAAGAGTAATAGGAAATGTAGACGTATAAAAACAGATAAGCCCGCCAGCTATTGCTGACGGGCTTTCCGCTATGGGTGGGCGGCGAACTACTTTTCCACGGTCTCCCGCAGTATCATCGTCGCGGCGGGGCTTAACTTCTCTGTTCGGAATGGGAAGAGGT
>JAFYHS010000040.1 GCA_017539045.1 Bacteroidales bacterium | reverse complement strand
GTTGGCCAAGCTCGGCGTGAAGCAGCTCAACAAATACTTCTTCGACACGCTGTTGTTCGAACTGCCCGAAGGCGCTTGCACCTGCAAGGTGAAGGAAGCCGCCGAGAAACACGGCATGAACTTCCGCATCATCGACAAGCAGCACTTCGGCATCAGCATCGACGAGACCACCGCTCGTGAGGACATCAACGAGATCGGCCAAGTCGTCGCCGAAGCCCTCGGCAAGCAACACGAGGAGCTCGTCTGCGACCCGAACTGCCAGAAGTTCAGCGGCATCCCTGCCGAGATGCAGCGCACCTCCAAGTTCATGCAGGCCCCGATGTTCTTCAAGTATCGCAGCGAGACCGACATGATGCGTTACATGAAGAAACTCGAGAACCGCGACCTCAGCCTCAACCGCTGCATGATCCCGCTCGGTTCCTGCACCATGAAGCTGAACCCCGCCACCTCGATGTATGCACTCAGCTGGCCTGAGTTCGGCAACATCCACCCCTTCGTCCCCGCCGACCAAGCGGAAGGCTACCTCGAACTCATCGCCGAGATGGAGAAAGACCTCTGCGAGATCACGGGCTTCAAGGGCATGAGCTTCATGCCTAACTCGGGTGCCAGCGGCGAATATGCCGGTCTGCTCACCATCCGTCGTTACCAAGAGGCCAACTGTCAGGGTCACCGCAACATCTGCTTGATCCCTGCCTCTGCCCACGGCACCAACCCCGCCTCTGCCGCCATGGCTGGCATGCAGGTGGTCGTGGTCGCCTGCGACGAGCACGGCAACATCAACCTAGAAGATGCCAAGGCCAAGGCCGAACAATACAAGGATAACCTGGCCGCCTTCATGGTCACCTATCCTTCGACCCACGGCATCTACGAGGACGGCATCCGCACCCTCGTGAAGATCGTCCACGACAACGGCGGTCAAGTCTATATGGACGGCGCCAACATGAACGCCCAGGTCGGTCTGACCAGCCCCGGTTACATCGGTGCCGACGTCTGCCACCTCAACCTGCACAAGACCTTCGCCATCCCGCACGGCGGTGGCGGTCCTGGCGTAGGCCCCATCGGCGTGGCCGAACACCTGAAGCCCTACCTGCCTTCGCACATCCTGTTCCACTGCGGTGGCGACAAACAGGAAGGCGCTGTTTCGGCTGCTCCGTTCGGTAGCGCTCAGATCCTCACCATCACCTACTGCTACATCAAGATGTTGGGCGGTGAAGGCCTGAAGAAAGCCACTATGGGCGCCATCATGAATGCCAACTACCTGAAGGAAAGACTGAAGGACTACTACCCGATCCTGTATACCGGCAACCACGGCCACGTGGCCCACGAGATGATCCTCGACATCAACGGCATCAATAAGACCGTTGGTGTGGCCGCCATCGACATCGCCAAGCGTCTGATGGACTTCGGCTTCCACGCTCCTACCGTGGCCTTCCCAGTGCACGAGACCCTGATGGTGGAACCCACCGAGAGCGAGCCTATCGCCGAGCTCGACCGCTTCGTTGAAGCCATGATCCAAATCCGCAAGGAGATCAAGGACATCGAGGACGGCAAGGCCGAGAAGGGCAACAACATCATCAGCCACGCGCCTTACACCGCCGAGATGCTGATGGCCGACAAGTGGGAGTTCCCCTTCAGCCGTCAAGAAGCCGGCTTCCCGATGAAGAGTGACGTTCAGGACAAGTACTTCCCGCACGTCACCCGCGTCGACGATGCCTACGGCGATCGTAACTTGGTCTGCAAGTTCTCTGCTGAATAATTGGGTTCACGCAGAACGCGCCAAATGAAAAAAAAATCGCAGCCTTCGGGTTGCGATTTTTTTGTTTCAATCATTCCATCCTTCGACGAGGATTTCGTAATTCTCAAAGATGATGACTTCCCCCGGGGTGATCTTCGCCCGCTTGCGGGTCTCCACCTCGCCGTTGCGAAGCACCATGCCCGCCGTGACGACCTCTTGGGCCTCGGCGCCCGAATATACCACATCGCAGGCCTTCAGCAACGAAATCAAAGGGATGAAGTCCTCACCTTCACGAAGCGTGAAGAGGATTCTGTTGAGCTTTTTTGCCATATCAATTTGATTTAGGGATTTGCAATCGTTCAGCCTGCTTCCTCTCGGTATGCCTTGCCATCAGTTCCAACAGATACACCGTCAGGCCACCCAAAACCGCCATCACAACAGCAATGAGCAACTCGGTGTTCCAATTCGGAAGGTGAAACACATAATCCATCATGTCGGCAGCGGGTTCCTTCCACGGATAGACCACAGGCAGACTGCCCAGCATGAAGCCAGCCAACACCGACAAAGTGGAATCGCGGTAGTCGCGCATGAGCCACGAGAGCAAGTGGGAAAACGATACAATACTCACGATCGAGCCTAACAAGAACGGCAATAGAATCCTGGCACCATGCAAGAAAGTCGAAGCCTTGGTCAAGGCAGGAATCGCCTCAGTGACAATCAGTTCGTAGTTGCCCATAAGCAACATGAGATGCGAACCCGAAACCCCAGGCACCACCATGCCCGTAGCTCCGACAATACCACAAAGGAAAAGGTAGAAGAAATTATCGTTTGAATAGGGATTCGACTTGATGGACAAGACAAATGAAACCACAAAGCCCAACAAAAGCAACACTATATTCTTGAAATTCACCTTCTCGATACGCTTCATCACATACACCACCGACGCAATAATCAGCCCGATGAAAAACGACCAAGTGTATACCTCATAAGAAATAAGGGTTTGCTTTAAGAAGATAGACGTCAACACCATTCCCACCAAGAGTCCCAACACGATGGTCATCAAAAACTTGAAATCAGTACGACGCGCAAACTCACCGAATTGCCCTTTGTTTAAGAACTTGAAGTTCTTGTGATTCAACGCCTTGATGGAATTGACAAAGCGTTCAAAAACGCCAAGTATCAGCGAAGCCGTACCACTCGACACGGGAAACACATTTACTGCGCCCATGATCATGCCTTTGATGAAATCCTTTATCGAAAGCCACATTTTCAGCATCGCCAATGCAATTTATTTCAAAACACAAAAATACGACAAAAATTGTATCCAAAGGAAGATTTCATGATTCCAGTCAAAATGGTGCCATTTCATTGTAAATTTCTTATCTTTGCATCCATAAACGTAGATTATGACAGAGAAAAAAGTCGACTATCCCCAGAACTTCGACATCAAGCTGATCATCGCCGCTGAGATCGCCATGGAAGAAGCCAAGCGCAACATCAGCCGGGCCCTCAGCGAGAGCCAGACCGTGCACAGCTTCGTCAACATGAGAAGCAGCGGCAAAGGCAACTACATCAGCTATTGCTACAACATCGACATCGAAAGCAAGGAGCACCTCGAGCGCACCTATGCCCTGCTCAGGACCATACCTGGACTCAAATTCGCCCTATGACAAAAGCCTATTCCATAAGAATCTACGGTCGTGTGTTCAACGTGGGCTTCCGCCGTTACGTGCACCGCTACGGGCTACAATGCAACGTGACGGGCTATGTGGAGAACGACCTCGCCGACGACTGTGTCCACATCGAGGCCGAAGGCGATGAAAAAGACCTCGACCGCTTCACCTTGCTCTGCGGCGAAGGCACACCTTATTCATTTATCACCGACATGAAGATTGAGGCGGTGGCGCCGACGGGGAAATACGATGATTTTATGGAAATACGATGATTATACAGGGCGAACACATAGGTTCGCCCCTACAAACCAACTCTAAACTCTAAACTGAATATTATGATAGACTTCTCCAAAATCCTCTTCCTCGACATCGAGACCACCTCGCAAGAGAAGGCATACGACCAACTCAACGAGCGGATGCAGAAACTGTGGGACAAGAAGGCCGAACAACTCAACCGCGACAATCCCGAACTCAAGCCTTCCGACATCTATGACCGTGCCGCCATCTACGCTGAATTCGGCAAGATCGTATGCATCTCGGTGGGATTCTTCAACGGCAACCGTTTCCGCCTGAAGTCGTTCTACGGCAACGACGAGAAAGCCCTGCTCGACGACTTCGCCTATATGCTGAACCGTTACTACGACTACCCCGATGCCCAGCTCTGCGCCCACAACGGAAAGGAATTCGACTTCCCCTACATCGCCCGCAGAATGCTCATCAACGGCATTCAGATTCCCAAAGTACTACAGGTGGCAGGCAAGAAGCCTTGGGAGACCAACTTCATCGACACCATGGAGCTATGGAAATTCGGCGACTTTAAGAACTACACCTCCTTGGACCTGCTCTGCGCCATCCTCGACATCCCCACGCCGAAGGACGACATCAACGGTAGCGAGGTGGGACGCGTCTACTGGCAAGATAACGACCTCGAACGCATCAAGACCTATTGCCAGAAGGACGTGCTGGCCATCGCCCAACTCATGCGCCGCTTCAACTACCTGCCCCTCATTACCGACGACTGCGTGGACTACACCAACTAAGCATGCACATCCTCTCCAAATCCACCTATATCAAAGGCTTACAATGCGAGAAGGCATTGTACATGCAGAAGAAACACCCTTATCTGCGCGACAAACTCAGCATCGAGCAAAGGGCCAAGTTCCAACGCGGCACCGACGTTGGCGTGCTGGCTCACGAGGTCTTCCCTGGCGGCATCGACATGTCGCCCAACTCGCCCTCGCAGTTCCCCAAGAAGGCGCAAGAGACGATGGATAACCTCGGCAACCCCGAAGTCAACGTGATGTATGAGGCCGTGTTTCAGTATAACGACACACTCATTATGCTCGACATACTGGTCCGCGACGGCGACCGTTGGTTGGCGGTGGAGGTGAAGAGTTCCATGCGGCTCAGCGACACCTATTACAATGATGCCGCGCTGCAGTATTATGTGCTGCACGGTTGCGGGGTGCCGCTCAGCGACTTCCGCCTCATGTATCTCAATGGCGACTACGTGAAAGACGGCCCCATCGACGTGAAACAGCTGTTCAAGATGGAGTCGGTGATGGAATATGTCGTTGAACGAGAGGCCTTTGTGGCGCAAAACGTGGAGCGCTTGAAAGCCGTGGTGGCGCTGCCCCATTCCCCCGTCGTCAACATCGGGACACAATGCCATAACCCCTACCCTTGTGACTTCCAAGGTCATTGCTGGAAACTCATCCCGAAAAACAGCTTCCTCTTCACCACCGCGATGGACGACGAAGCCTTGTTCAAAAGCTATTTCAACGGGGTGAACACCAACGCCAAGATGCTTCAAACGCTGGATCCTGATTCCGAGGAAGCCCATCAGATAGAGGCCTTGGAGACCAACTCGTATTACATTGATTATAAAACACTTTACTCGTTAGCGCCACAACCCAAACCCAAGTCGGTGGCTTTCTTGAACCTGCTGCTCGACCGTCCCGCCGTACCCGAATTGGACGGAACAAGGCCATACGAGGAGATGATATTGGCTTTTGCTTTGCAAGGCAAGCACGAGCAGGACGCAGCCATAGATCCCAGCCTTCGCACAAGCCTACGCGGGGATGACATGGCTGCTGACGATTGTTTCGTTTGGGACTGCTTCGACAACCACAGCCGCTGGAAAGAAGCCATCGGTTTGCTCATCGAGAAACTCGCACGTTACGAGTTCATCGTCTGCTTCACGCCCCAAAACCTCACCACCACCCTGCTTCGTCACGAGATCATCCAGAACCAAAACGTAGGCTACAAGATCTTCAACCTCTACGAGGTGCTGCAAGAGGCCCATTTCTACCATCCGGCCATCAAACGGGGGCTCACCTTGCAACGTCTTGAGACGGCGCTTTTTGACGAAGCTAAGCTCTTCGAACACAGCCGAATTCTCCTCGAAGCCACCAGCAACGACCTCATAGGTTATCAACAAGCACGCGAAGACTTAATCACTGAGAATGAAGTCGTTGCAAATACTTATCAACATTTTTTCAAGTAGTTGATAACTTCCCTTACTACTTCAAATGGGGTCGCGGAATAATCCGTATTTTTGCCCTTTGAAATCGTAGATTAGACGAAGTCAAAACGAACAAAGAAATCCTTTTTTATGCCTAACGATATTACTACACGCCGTCCTTTTGGCGACACCGCCAAGCGCAATTTGATGACCGCTGAACAAATTTTTGCCAACCAAGGCCGCATCCCTCCACAGGCCACCGACCTCGAAGAAGTCGTGCTCGGTGCCCTCATGTTGGAAAAAGATGCCGTCAACGAAGTGATTGACATTTTGACGCCCGAAGCCTTCTATCTCGACAAGCACCAGAAGATCTTCGCGGCCATCAAAGCCTTATTTGGAAAATCAGAACCCGTCGATATCCTTACCGTCACAAACGAGCTCAAGCAACGTGGCGAGTTGGAGATGGTTGGAGGAGCCTATTACATCTCGAAGCTCACCAACCGCGTCGTGTCGGCGGCCAACATCGAATACCACGCCCGTATCATCATGCAGAAGCACATCCAGCGTCAGCTGATCCTGCTTTCATCCGAGATGATCCATGATGCGTTTGAAGACACCTCTGACGTGTTCGACCTGTTGGACAAGGCAGAGAACAACCTCTTCCAGATCAGCGAGAACAACCTGCGCCGCAGCTACGACTCGATGCAGGACCTGGTGAGCAGGGCCATCCATGAAATACAAAACGCCAAGGATGCCGACAACAAGCTGAGAGGCGTGCCTTCGGGCTACACCGCCCTCGACGAGATCACCCAAGGCTGGCAGAAGTCGGACCTCATCATCCTGGCTGCCCGTCCCAGTATGGGTAAGACCGCTTTTGCCCTGAACCTGGCGCGCAACGCCGCCGTCCAATTCAACAAGCCCATCGCTTTCTTCTCATTGGAGATGTCGTCAGTGCAGCTGGTCACCCGTCTGATCTCAACCGAGACCTCAATCACCTCCGAAAAGTTGCGTAAAGGCGACCTGGCCGAATACGAGTGGCAGCAGCTGAACACCAAGGTCACCCCGCTGACCGACGCTCCCATCTTCATCGACGACACGCCCCAGCTCTCTGTGTTCGAGTTGCGCGCCAAATGCCGACGCCTGAAACAACAGCATGACATTCAGATGGTCTTCATCGACTACCTGCAACTCATGACCGCAAAAGGCGACAAGGGCCTCAACCGTGAGCAGGAAATCAGCACCATCTCGCGTTCGCTGAAAAGCTTGGCCAAGGAGTTGGAGATCCCCGTATTGGCACTTTCCCAATTGAGCCGTAGCGTGGAGCAACGTCCCGGCTCCAAGAAGCCCATCCTCTCCGACTTGCGTGAGTCAGGCGCCATCGAACAAGATGCCGACATGGTGATGTTCATCTATCGTCCCGATTACTACAAAGAGGGTATGGATGACGAAACCAAGGTCCCAGGCTACACCATCATCGACATTGCCAAGCACCGTAACGGTAAGCTGGGCGAGGTGGAGCTGAGATTCATTGGCCAATATACCCGTTTCGAAGAGTTGGAACATGGTTCCGAAAGCAACTATTATAGCGGCGTCAGCCCAAACAGCCAGTTCAACCAGCCACAGGTATACAGTTCAAAGATGAACAACGACAACAGTATAGAATCCTATAACCCTTCCATCACTACCGATGAAACCACCCCCTTCTAAACGATTGAGCTATGAAGAATGACAACAAGAAAGTCCCACATTCGAAAAGCAACCCGCTGAAATTCAACGTGTCGGAGCCAACGCAGCTGATGGATTTCCTAATGAAGAAACTGGACGGCATCAGCCGCAACAAAGCCAAGCGCATGTTGGCCAACAAGGTCGTTTCGGTCGACGGAAAACGCACCACCCAGTTTGACTTCGCCCTTGAGCCCGGCATGGTCGTCGAAATCGGCAAGCCCACGGCCAGGGAGCGCTTCCGCAGCCCTTGGCTGAGCATCGTTTACGAGGACAAATATCTCCTGGTCATTGACAAGAAGGAAGGTCTGCTCACCAACAGCCCCACCAAAGAGAAAGACACGGCGCAAGGCATCTTGAACGACTATTTCATCTACACCCAGCAACGCTGCCGTGCCCACACCATACACCGCCTCGACCGCGACACCAGTGGCCTTATGCTTTTTGCCAAGAGCAAGGAAGTCGCTCTGATGTTTGAGGAAGACTGGAAAAACACCGTCTATGACCGCCGCTATGTGGCCGTGGTATGTGGCTGCATGGAAAAGAAGGAAGGCGTGGTGAAGTCGTGGCTGAAGGACAACAAGGCCTTCATCACCTACTCCAGCCCCACCGACAATGGAGGAAAGTATGCCGAGACCTACTATGAGACCTTGTATTCCAACTCAAGGTATTCGTTGGTGGAGTTACAGTTGGAGACGGGCCGCAAAAACCAGATCCGCGTCCACATGGCCGACATCGGTCACCCTGTGGTGGGCGACCCGAAATACGGCCGTTCGCCCGAATCAGACGCCTTCGACAACTCGCTGGGCCGTTTGTGCCTACACGCCTATAAGCTCTGCTTCCACCACCCTATCAAGGACGAAGACATGGAGTTTGAGACGCCCTTCCCGAAAGTCTTTGCGAAGCCGTTCCCGGGGATGGGGAGGGAATAAAAACGAAAAAAGCCGACCAAAAGTCGGCTTTTGTTTTTATGGTGCCCCGAACAGGAGTCGAACCTGCACACCTCTCGATATACGCACCTGAAACGTACGCGTCTACCAATTCCGCCATCGGGGCTTGGTGATTGTGCCCAGGACAAGAGTCGAACTTGCATGCCGTAATCGGCACCACCCCC
>JAFYHS010000020.1 GCA_017539045.1 Bacteroidales bacterium | reverse complement strand
CACTCTCATGCCCCCGAAGGGGCATTTACCGTCCGACTTGCATGTATTAGGCCTGCCGCTAGCGTTCATCCTGAGCCAGGATCAAACTCTTCGTTGTAATATTGTTGTACTCAAATTCTTATTCTGAATCTCGGGTTCCGCTTTCGTTCTCTTGGTTCCTTATTCCCGTGTCCGACGCTCGCCTCAACGGCGCCTCGGACACTTTTTTTGTGCTGGCCTCAAGCTTTCAAAGAACTTATCGCTTCCGTATCCCTTCAGTCTAACCCCTCTTTTTTGAGGAAGCGGATTGCAAAGGTACGACCTTTTTAGATACTGGCAATCAAAAATTTCAATTATTTTTGATAAAATGTAATTTTTATTTGATAATCAGTAAAATATAATTTTCAAATCTTAGTATTTTGAGCCAAAAAACGATGGTTTTATTCGGCTTTTTCGGGTTCGGAAAGCCTAAAAACGGTGTTTTTGCTGGTCTGAATGAGCTCAATAGTGCCCACAATGATGAAATCGGCGAGGATTTTTTCAGCTCTCCTTTTATTAATATGTGCGATTTCCTGGAATTCTGCCAGGGTGATCTCACCGTTTTCAGAGAGATGACGGAGAAGCAGTTCCTCGGTATCGGTGAAGGCAATCTTGGCGGGTCTTGCGAATTTGGCGGACTTCCACACCTTCAATAATACGCTATCGGCGACGAGGTTCTCGTCTTTGACCCTGACGAAGATCTTGTAATTGCCTTGGTTGTCAGGTGCCTTGTGCTTGTTGTGCTTGTCTTTTGGGATGATGACCTCGAGCACAGTCTTCCCGTTGATTTCCCATTCTTCTGTAGAATACTCAACCTTTGGCTGGCAATACATCTCGGCAGCCGCCTGTATCATGTGAATCTCCTCGTCGGAACGTACACCCGCAATGGCGCCATTGTCCTTCACGCCTACCAATAGACGTCCACCATCGGTGTTGGCGAACGCGGCGAGCGATCGGGCAATGCGTTTGCTGTCCGAGATCTCAAACTTGAAATCGAGCATCTGGTGTTCGCCCTCTGAGATGAGGTTCTGGATATGGTTGTCTTTCTTCTTCATCGAGGCGGCAAAGATAGGGCTTTTTTTGAAGCCGAGAAAGCACTATATTAATAAGGTGTAAAAATCACGACAAAAAAACAGGGAAATAGAAGTGACTTTTTTTATGATGAACTGGATATTCTCGTGTGAGGGTAGGAGGGCTTTTTTAGGCCTCTAGAGCGCGTTTGTTTTTGAAATGAACTTCGGGTCGTTTTGGCCGGAAAAACGCCAAATTCACGATGTTTTGATTTGTGAATCTTGAGTAGTTGCTGAATTTACATAAATAAACATAGTTTTATTAAATACATATAAATCAAGCATATACAATATAGTTTACATATATACAATTTGTCGCTTTACACAAGTGAATAATTGAAAGAAGTTACTTGTTTGACAAATCGTCAATTATTTGATACAAATAATAAATAATCAGCATATTATACTATATAATTTGAATTAAAATATTAAATGAATGCCGTTTTATGCTATAATTATAGTACTGCTTTATATGTTAATTCAAAATATTGAAAAATAGATAAATAGATTTGCATTATTCAATAAAGACTTCAAAATGTTAGCATTGTTTGATGAGTTTACAGAAATAAATTTCTTCGCTTTGTGTTTTGTAATCAGAAAATGTTTACTTTTGTGAACCGAAACTGATGTAAAAACTGAATTTTTAAGGAGACACTAAGATGGAAAACACAGAAATGAAAGACAGAATTGCCCACATTATCCGAGCGCAAAATTTGACCGCTGCCGAGTTTGCTCTCCGACTAGGCATCCAACCTTCAAATATTTCTCACCTCTTATCGGGACGCAACAACCCGAGTCTCGACTTCGTCAAAAAACTCAAAGAGACGTTTCCTGAGTATACCTTGGATTGGATCATTTTTGGCAGAGGCCCTATGACGGTTTCCGAGCCTTTCGCTCCTCTCCATCCAGTAGATCAACCTGCACCCCTCCCTTCTCAGGAGGAGAAAAACGAACCCGAATTAACTGACAGCATCATTTTTAACCAGGATCATGCTGCAATTTCTACTGTTTCACTACCTCATTCAGATGAAATAAAGCAGATGATTCTGGTGTATAAGGACAATACTTTCGAAGTCCTCTCGCCTCGTTGATTCTTTTCCTTTATATTAATTAGGTGTGGAATCAGAAAATTGTGTACTTTTGCAAACTTTTATGGAAGTTATGCAACAGAACCTTTTTTATGATCGCTTTGATGCCATCCTTATGGAGCCTAAGCTTTTTGTCTTGGCCTGCCATGTCAATCCTGATGGCGATGCCATTGGGTCGGTATTGGCCATGTCGGAGTTTTTGAAGGCCAAAGGCCATAAGGTTAAAATGGTGGTTGCCAATGACTTCCCTGGTTTCTTGCATTGGATGCCGGGCGCCGAGGATTTCTTGGTTTTCGAACAGGATGCAGAAGGCACCAAGGACGCCATTGCTGCGGCGGATTGCATCATGATGTTGGATTTCAACAACTTGTCGCGAGGTGGCATCTTGCACAACGAGATCGGTAAAACCCGTTGTCCCCGTATCTTGGTTGACCATCACCGCGATCCTGAATTGGACCAGTTCTATTGCGCTTATTCAGAGACCTGTGTGTCAAGCGCTTCCGAGATTGTGGCTGAGATTATTCTGCATTATGGCATGGAATATCTTACGAAGTCGATCGCTACCAACCTGCTCGTGGGCATTATGACGGACACTGGCTCTTTTTCCCATTCCATCTATCATCCGCGCACCATGGAGTTGTGTAGCATCCTCGTTGGCAAGTCCATGCCCTACACGATGATACACCAGTTGGTCTACGACACCATGTCGGAGAACCGTCTTCGTCTGCTGGGCTTCTCCATTGACCATAGGATGGAGGTGTTGGATGCCTATTCTACTGCTATTATCGCATTGAGTAAGAGTGATTTGGATAAGTTTAACTATCAAGCAGGCGATACCGAAGGCGTGGTGAATTATCCGCTTTCGATGCAGAAAATCAAGATGTCGGTGCTTATCACCGAACGTCAAGACCAGATTAGGTTCTCCTTCAGGTCGAAGGGTTCTTTCTCGGTGCACGAACTGGCCAACAAACACTTTAAGGGAGGCGGCCACACTAATGCTGCAGGTGGCACCTTGACGTGCTCGTTTGAAGAAGCGGTGGAAAAGCTGAAATCGGTTTTGCCTGAATACCAAAAACTGTTGAATGAGGCGGAATGAAAAGTTACTGTAAATATCTGATACTATTGCTGTTGGCCTTGACCTTCTCCTGCAATGAGAAGCCGTCGAAACCTGCTGGCGCCGTGTCGAAAAGCGATATGAAGAGTAGCATGGAGACGGCCAACCGTTACCTGTTGAATGAGGAAGAGGAGGACATTGAGAATTATGTGAGACGTCATGGTTTGGAGATGACGAAGACAGGGACGGGATTACGCTACCAGATCCTCAAACAGGGTACGGAGCAACAGATACAAAAAGGTCAGCGAGTAGCTTTGGACTATGAACTGCATTCCATTGCTGGAGACCTTATTTATTCGTCAGAGAACGAAGGTCCCAAGGTGTTTGTGGTGGGCGAAGGCGGCGTGGAGTCGGGCCTCGACGAAGCCATGACCTATCTGCACAAGGGCGATGTGGCCAAACTCATCATCCCTTATCATCTCGCTTATGGACTGCATGGCGATGACAATCGCATCCCTGAATATGCAACTTTGGTATATACGATAAAAATAACAGAAATACAATAAGTTATGAAGAGAAAATCTTTATTTTTCGCTATGGTTTGCCTTTCGGCAATGCTATTGATGACGGCCTGTACCCAGCGTTTTCCTGGTTACAAGAAAACAGCTGATGGCCTGTACTACAAATTCTACAACCAAGATCCCAAGGCCGAACAGCCCAAGCTGACGGACTTCCTCAAAGTGCAGATGGCTTGCTATCTGAACGATTCCTTGTATTTTGATTGGCAGGAGTCGGCCAAAGAGGTGTTCGCTCAGCTGCAAGCACAGTATTTCGCTGGCGACCTTCAAGAGGCCTATGCCATGATGCATGTTGGAGATTCGGCCTCATTCTATATCAAGGCAGATTCCATCGCCATTCATTATTATGACCAGAATCCTGACTCTGTGGGATTGAAGGCTGACGATTATTTCCGTTACGAGGTGAAGCTGTTGGGCTATCAGTCGCAGGAGGAGTTCCAAGCCAACATCGAAAAGATGAAGGAGAGCATGATGGAGGCTTCGAAAAAGAGTTTGGCTGACTATATTGCTGCGAACGGCATTAGTGTAGCCCCTTCCGAATCAGGTGTCTATATCATCCCTTTGGAGAAAGGAACGGGCCGTTGTCCCGAGAAAGGCGAGAAGGTGGAGCTTGATTTTTCTGCTTCGTTGCTCGATGGTACGTCGGTGGGTTCCACTTACGACAGCCCTAACAAGTTCTCCTTCGTTTTGGGTGAAGGCTATACCATCCCTGGTTGGGAGGCGATTGTGCCACATATGCATCTTGGCGAGCGTGTGAAGGCAATCATTCCTTGTGAAATGGCTTACGGCGAACACTCGGTGGGTTCCATCCCGGCTTATTCCAACCTGGTGTATGACATCAAACTGTTGCATATCACCACTGCAGCTGAGCTTCAGGCTGAGAAAGAACGTGCCAAGCAGGCTATGAAAGCCGAATCGGAGAAGGCTTTCTTCGAGTATTTGAAGGCTAACAACATCACTGACTATACGGCTTCGGGCCTGTTCTTCAATAAGTCGGTGGCCACGGAAGGCGCTCAGCCCAAGGAGGGTCAGACCGCCCGCATCAAGTTTGTAGCCACTTATATTGACGGTTCGCCTCTGGGTGACTCTGAACAGTTGGGTGATTATTATGAATTTGAATATGGCAAAGGCAAGGTGTTGAAAGGTTTGGAAGAAGGCGTAGGCATGATGAGAGTGGGAGAGAAGGCACGTTTTGTGTTGCCCTACACCTTGGCCTATGGCACAGAGACCTATGGCAATATTCCTCCTTATTCCAACCTCGTTTTCGACGTTGAATTACTGGATGTTATAGACAAACAATAAGAATCATAACTAAATCTAATACCACTAAAAATGAAAAAAAGTATCTTGATGATGGCTGTTGTGGCCATGATTGCTGCCGGCATGACTGCCTGTGGCGAGAAGAACCCTTATCCGGGTTATGAAAAGACTCAGAACGGATTGTACTATCAGTTCTACAACCAGAACGCTGGCGAACTTCCTCAACCACAAGACTTGATGGAAGTGGGCATCAGCTGCACTGTGAACGACACGGCTGTTGTCATTCCTGTTACCGACAATGTGATGCAACTCATGGAATCGCAGTTTGCTGGCGACCTCTTCGAGGGTCTGGCCATGATGCACAAAGGCGACTCCGCCTCCTTCATTGTCAACATCGACTCTACCTTCATGAAGCTGATGGGTCAGCCCACGTTGCCTGAAGGCTTTGCATCGACCGATGTGATGCGTTTCAATGTGCGTTTGGACGACTTTTATCCTGAGAGCGAGTATGCCCAGCATTTGGCTGCCAAGGTGAAGAAGACCACCGATGAGAGAATCGCCAAGATGAAGGAAGAGCATGCTGAAGAGACGGCTGCCGCTGCCGAGCAACTGGCTGAATATCTCGCAAAGAACAAGATTACGGCCGAGCCTACCGAGTCGGGCCTCATCTATGTGATGACCCAGGAAGGCAATGGCGAGAAGCCCGAAGTGGGTAAGATGGTGAAGGTGCATTACACTGGCAAGTTGCTTGACGGTACCGTGTTTGACTCCTCCGTCGAGAGAGGTGAACCCATCAGCATCCCGATCGGTGTCGGTCAGGTTATCCCGGGTTGGGACGAAGGCATCCAGATGATGTCGAAAGGCGAGAAGGGCGTGCTTTACATCCCTTACTATCTCGCTTATGGCGACAGACAGGCTGGCGAAAAGATTATGCCTTTCTCCAACTTGGTCTTTGATGTAGAACTTGTTGACTTTGAATAAGATGAAAAGACTTCTTAAGTCGGTCCTCATCGGCGTTTCGTGCCTGCTCTTCGTTGCCTGTGGCAGCAAGTCCCCCTATCCGGGCTTGAAGCAGATGAAGAATGGCGCCTATATGAAGTTCTATAACAAGAACGACAAAGAGGTCATGCCCCGCCTGAAGGACGAGGTGACCTTCGAGATGGCGCAGTACTTCAACGACACGCTGCTGTTTACCACTGCTGGCACTGAGCCTATGACACTTGTGCTCAGAGAGGCCGATTTCAAAGGCGACGTCGTCGACGGTCTGCTGATGATGCATGTGGGTGACTCGGCCCAACTGGCGGTCTTGTCCGACTCGGTGTTTATGACCATGCTGCAGATGGACGTGCCTGAGGAATATGCGGGCAAGCCCATCTATTACGAGCTGAAGCTGCTCTCCGTGAAGCCTTATGAAATCCTTGAAGCCGAGCGTAAGGTCTTGCTCGACAGCTTGCGACAGGCTGAGCTTGACTTTTTGGCACCGCTTCGTGAAGACGCGAAGAATACGGTGACGGAATCGGGCTTGATTGTTCTTGAGCAACTTGGTAAGGGCAGGACGGCACAAATGGGTGAGTACGTCAATTTCGACTTCACCATGTGCGGTCCCAAGGGCGATACCATCATGCATTCGTTCGGCATCGAGCCTGTTGAGATGCAATATGGCGAGGAGTTCATCAGCGCTGGTTTCAACGAGGCCTTGGGCATGGTGCCCGAAGGCGGTACGATGCGTTTTGTGCTGCCCTCTGAGCTCGCCTTCGATAGCGTGGGCTATGAGAGTCACATCGATCCTTATACCCCTTTGGTCGTGTTGCTGAAGATGAACAGCGTGATGGACAAAGCCGCTTACGACAAGAAGATGGAGGCGCTGCAAGTCCAAAAAGAGGCTGAGGCGAAACGTCTCATGTCGCTTGAGCAAAAGACCATGGAGGATTACCTCAAGGCCAATGGCATCACTGAGCAACCTACTGAGTCAGGCCTTGTCATCATTAGGAAAGAGGAAGGTATCGGTCCTGTTGCCCAATGGGGTGATGAGGTGACGGTGCATTACGTGATGAGCAATTTGAAAGGCGAGTTGCTGGAGTCGAGCTATGAGTATGAACATCCTGTGACCTTTAAGATCGGTAACAACGAGATGTTGCCCGCCATTGAGGAGGCTGTGATGACCATGTCAAAGGGCTCAAAGGTCTCGCTGGTGTCGCCTTCAGCATTGGCTTTTGGCGACTTCGTCATCGACGAGGACCTCTTACCTGCCTATTCTCCGCTGAAGATCGATCTTGAACTTGTGGAAATCAAGTAAGCATTAGGTTTTCGGTGAAAACAAAAAACGCCATCCAAGTTTGGACGGCGTTTTTTGTTTGTTGTTGATGGCTTTTATTCTTTCACCTCGTCAAACGTTTCCTTGTCGGCATAATACACGTCGACGGCGGCAATCATAGCGGCGAGACTCCACACGGGGACGGCCAGTTTGTCGGTGTCCATAAAGTTGTTGAGGAGTCCATGGACGAAATAGCTGATAAAGGCGAGGGTGGCGCCCAGCACCAACGTTTTAGCTTGCCTGTTTTTGCAACGTTTATAGGCTTTCATGCCATGATAAACCGTGACGATGACCAGGATCAACACAAGGATAGAACCCACAATGCCTTGTTCGGCAAGGGGACCGAAGTATTCGGAGTGGGCGTTGCCACCGTCGCCGGCGTTGGTGCTGATGATGGTCTTTTCCTTCGACATCTGGTAGGGGGCATACACGAACTGGTAGGTGCCGGGGCCCCAACCAAACACAGGACGTTCGTTGAACAGGCGGAAGGCCGACTGCCAGCGGTTGATGCGTTCCAGGTTGGAAGCATCGGTGGAGATGTTGGTGATGGATTGTATGTTTTCCACCAGGTCGCCAGAGGCGTCTTGGTTGTTCTTCTCCAAAGCGTCGATGATTTGGTTTTGGAAGGCGAAGAAGAGGCCTACTAAAACCACCACCACGGTGGCGATCCAACGGAATTTGATCTTCAGCAACACGCAAATCAACACTGCCAAGGCGGCGATCACACTCAGCCAAGCAGCACGGCAGTTGGAGAATACCAGGGCGACACTCAGGAGCGCTACCACACCGATGATAATAAGGCGTCGTGAGGTCTTTATTCCAGGCAGGAAGACATAGGTCAATGCCAGGATGAGATAGATGGCCAAGGCAGCGCCATAGGCCGTGTGGTCGTTATAGAAAGGTGTCATCACCCAGTGTGCCGAGTCGCCATCGAAGCCAAACTGCGCATGGTGGATGATGGTATAAACACATACGATGCACAGGGCTGCGATATAGAGCCAGATGAACCAGTGGATGTTTTTGGGGTTCTTGAAAAGGATGGCACAGAGGAAGAAGGCAGGGACGACAAACCAGAGTCGCGACAATATGAATTTAAGCGACACTACGGGCATCTCGCTGGTGATGGTGGTGACCAGCATCCAGGCGAACATGCAATAGATGACGATGGCGATGGGATGGTGTGAGATGCGTTTGTCGTATTTGCCGTCATATAGCATTTTGGCGAAGAAAAGCACCATAATGCCTATCAGCAGAGGCTCGGCGGGCAGGGAGATGGCCAGACCCGCTTCGAGGGCTTTCAGGTTGATTGAAAGCGGCACGGTGAATGCCGTGAGCAATAGAACCTTGTCGAGGGAGAAGATGTAGAGCAGGAGCACGCCCAAAACGACGGGCAAGGCAAAGAAGAGGTAGGTGTTCTTCTTCACCACGAGGAACAGTCCCACGGCCAAGAAAAGGGCCGCGACGACATATAGCCAAGCTATTTTTGCTCTTTTCTCCACGACTTATTTGCTTTCAGCCACGAAACGCTTGCGGTTTTCGATGATGAAGATCACCAGGATGGAGAGCAGCATGGCGCCTAAGGCGGAGAGGGCCACGACTACCCAACGCACCGGGAAGGCTTTCTTGTCGGCCGGGAAAGGCTCGGTGACGATGTTGGAATAGGTAAGATCGGAGTTGTAGAAACGCAAGTTCTGTTCGTAGTCAACCTTGGTGTTGACATACGTGGTGGCCTCGGCTTCGATTTTCGTGCGGAGGTCGAGCACCTCGGCACCGTATTGCTCTAAGTTGCTTTTCAACTCGGTGGCCTTTGCCGAACCACTCAGGTAGCCTTTGGTCACCTCACGTGCTTGGCTGGTATAGTCGGTCACTCCGTATTCCGTGCCGTAGTCGGTAAGAAGCTGTTTCAGCGAGTCGATGTTACGTTGCTTCTCGTTCAACTGTCTTTCATACATGGCTACCACTTCACCGACTTTCTGGGTGTGCAGTTTATGCACCTTTTGGTCGTAGAAGTTGAGGATGTCCTTGGCGATGTCGCAGGCCACAAAGGGGTCCTTGTCCATCACCGAGATGCTGACGGCCTCGTAAGGAGTCTTGCTGATCTTGATCTTACTGCGGTACTCGTTGAGCATGTAAGTCTTGGCGAACTTGTAGTTCTTGTCGATTTTGTAGTCCGACCACAGGTCATACTTCTCAATGATGGAGTCCATGATGGACTGCGAGTTGATGATCTGCAGCATCTGTTCGGTCTCGCTCTCATCGGAGTAGGGGCTGATGTTGGCGGGATAGGCCACGGCCTCTGACTTGTAGAGCGGGGTAATGAACAGTGAGCTGGAGAAGATGGCACCTAAGATGGCTGCCGCCACTGTGATGATCAAGATGTGCCATTTCCATTTCAGCACGAGTTGGACAAGTGAAAGGTTGTTGAAATTGTTATCCATGATTTGTTTTGTTGTTGTCGGAGTAGTTGATGTAATATTAGGTGCAGTTATAGTCTCATTCTTTTCCAAGATGGTTCTTTTTTTCCTTGGAGGCCGCTTCCTTGTCGGCCTGGCGGCGAAAAAAGCCATTGGAACGGTCGTAGAACACGAGGCAGAAGATGAGCAGCAGCAACGTGCTCAACACGGTAATCACCACGATGATCCAACGCACGGGATAGCTCTTGCGTTCGGCCTGGAAGGCGGAGGTGACGACGAACTTGTGCGGGATGAACTCGGTGGCGTCGACCTTGGCTTCCTCGTATTTCGACTTGACCAATGAGAGTTGCAAGCGGTCGTTATCCAAACGCTCGTTGATGGCGTAGGAGGCGCCGCCATAATCTGCCAACACGTCGAGTTGTTCTTGTATGTTCTTGACGCCTTGCGTGTTGCCTTTGCCCAATTCGACAGCCAACTGCTGGCTGAGCATCTCCACTTGCGACTCATAGTCGAACACACCCAGTTTACGCAAGGTGTTCAACGAGTCTTCCAGCATGTTCATCTCGGCGACGAGGGTGCCATATTCCTGCTCAACGATGCGGAAGGCCTCGGTGGCGACTTCCTTTTGCATCTGGTTCATGGTGCTGTCGAAGATTTCGGCGATCTCATTGGCGATACGTGCCGAGAGTGCGGCGTCGGAGTCCAAGACGGTGATCTTCACTGCGTTATATTCCGTGCGGCGGAACTTGATGCGGGCGTCGTAGAGTTTGTTCAGCCTAGTGATAGGATATTTGCTGTTGGCCTTGATGTTGTAGTGTTCCATCAGGTTGAAGCGGCTGATGACTTTGTCGCGCACACGATTCGAGTTTAACACTTGCAGCATCTGTTCGGTCTGCTCGTCCTCGCCGAAGTTCATGATGTCTTTCTCCGACTGATACGTAGTGCTGATGAGAACCTTGGAGATGGAGTTGCTGGAGGTGGGGTAGATGATCGTGGTGGACTTATACAGAGGCGTGATGAAAAAAGGGGCACTGAAAACGATGGCACAGAGGGCGGCCAACGCAAGAATGATGAGGATGGGCTTCCTATATTCCACCAAAAGTCTGCATAAGTATTTGGAACTGTAGGTGTTATGTGTCTGTTCGTCCATATTTATGTGTAGAATAAGTTGCCAAAAATAGGGATTTCCCTTGAAATGGCAATGAAAAAAGTCAAATTAGCCCTTTTTTTCCTTAGGAAGGACGAGGCTGACGATTTCCTTGAGGCTGACCAGACGGGTGAAGAAAATGGCGCCGCAGTTGACGGCGAAAGCGATGATAAAACCGATGATCCAGTTGATATTCAGCAACTTGACTAAGTATGTGACCAATGCGACCGTAACCATGAAAAGAATGATGTGGAACCAGTAGCGGCCACCCATATTGAACTTGAGGATGCGTCTGGCAAGGAGATATTGCAAAAATGCCGTCAAGGCTTGTACGCAGAGGCTCGTGGTGGCGGCGCCTACCGACTTGAAACGTGGGATGACAATCAGGTTGAGCAGGATGTTGATGACCACGCCAGCCGCTGCCACGAGGTTGAGTTGCTTGAGGCTGCCGTTGGCGGTAAGCAATGTGCCGAAGACGTAGGTCGTTGACAGGCAGAAGAAGCTACCCATCAATAGCGGGAACACCTTGGCATATTGGCCGATGCGCAGCAGGTAGGCGGCTTCGGTCTCGGCTTCTTCGGGGCTATACATCATCTGCATGATTTCGCGGTTGTAGAAGACGCACATGATCAATACGATGCCGGCCATAGCCACAATGACGTTGAACGAAGTCTTGATGAGGTTGTTCAGCTCCGGTTTGTTTCTCAACGTGGCCGTGAACATGGGCAGCAGCATGATGGCGAAGAGGTTGGAGATATTGTTGCCCGCGTCGAAGAGGCGGTAGGCACGGCTGTAGATGCCGGCTTGTACGCCCTTGTCGTCGAGGAGTCGCTCAAGAAGGACAGGCTCGATGCGGCTGTAGACACTCATCAGGAGGACCAGCAAGGCAAAAGGCAGGCTTTGCTTGAGGATTTCCTTGAAAAACTGGGTGTTGATCTTGAAGCTGATGCTTTCGGCATGGCGAAGCACGACGGTGAGGGCGAAAATGAGTGTGCAGAAATAAGCCAAAGTCTGAGCTTGCAAGTACCAGATGGCGTTGAACTTCTCCCTTGGAAACCAGCCGCTCCACAGCACGAGACACATGATGACGATGGCCAGCACGCGGTCGAAGACACTCAAGATGCTGTCTTGCTTGAACAGCAGCAGTCCTTGTATGTTTGACCTGAGAAAGAGGATGAACGACAGTAGGACTTGATTAAGGCCGCACCAGAACAACAGCTTGAGTTTCAATCCTTCGTTGTAGCCGCAGAAATAGCCGACGACGAAGATGACCACAGCATAGAGCAGTCCGAGCAGGAGCTTGATTTCGGTGAGCCCTCCGAAGTGTTTTGAAAGGTTCTTTGGGTCTTGGGCCACGGCACGGCTGTTGAAGTTGGTGATGCCGAGGTCGAGTAGGATATAGAAGAGATAGGAGAAGTTGAACAGGGCCTGGTAGGTGCCGTAAGAGGCGTCGCCGAGCAGGTTTTGCACCTCGCGGTCGATGCCGAGAATCCAGAAAGGCTTCACCAACAGGTTGAGAAACAGTAGGAAGATGATATTCTTGATGAAACGGTTCTGCATTACGACATCATTGTTCGGAGGGCAAAAGTAGGAAAAAAAACACTAAGGTGTCCTTTTTCGGTCACCAATTGGGAAATTATGTGTATTTTTACCCCCGAATTTAGTTTTGAAATGAACAAGGAACAGGAAAACGTTGATGTCCTGGAAGAGGAATTGATAGAGAATGAGAAGAGTCTCCTGCTCATCAACGACGACGTAAACACGTTTGAATATGTCATCGACACCTTGATGAAGGTGTGCCATCATACCCGCGAGCAGGCCGAGACCTGCGCTTGGATTACGCATTACAAAGGCAAATGCGCCGTCATGCATGGCAGTTTCGAGGAGTTGAAACCTTATTACGACATCCTCCTTGGCCATCAACTTACTGTGAAAATAACGGACTAATGGCGGGTTACACTTCTTTGGAGATTTTGGCCATTCAGCAGGCCTATGAGAGCATGCTTGACGATATCCATCCTTTCGTCAACGCGCCCGAGCATTTGGCCTTGATTGACAAGGCTTTCCGCTTCTGCTTGGAGAAATATGACGGACGTTATTTGCTTTCGGGCAAGGCTTATATGTATCACCTCATCGAGATGGGCCGCAGCGCCGTGATCGAGGTGGGCTTGGGCTATATCTCCGTGGTGGCGTCGTTCCTTCATGGCATTGATTACAAAGAAGGGGTGAGCCTCAAGGAACTGGAACAGCAGTTCGGTAAGACCGTGGCTATCATCCTTGAGGATTTCAGTGAGATATCGAGGCTGGATACGGAGAAAGTGGCCTACAACTCCGATAACTTCCAGGTGTTGTTCCTCTCGTTGATCGACGACATGCGGTCGGTGTTGCTGAAGATTGTGCACCGTGTGTATGACGTGCGCAACCAACACGATGTGGATGCCGACCGGTTGTCGAAGTATTTCCATGAGATCAAATACATCTATATTCCTATCGTTCATCGACTGGGCTTGTATAAGCTGAAGGCAGAGCTGGAAGAGAAGCTGATGCTGTATGAGAACCCTGAGATTTTCCATGAGATTGAGGCCAAGATCGAGGCCAGTAAGGAGGCCCGTAGGCAGACCGCCGAAAAGTTCATCGCCCGCATCTCGGAGGGTATCGATGCTGAGTTGGAACGCACGAAGAGAAACGGTAAACCTAAGTTTGCCTATACTGTGAAGTGGCGTTTGAAATCCATTCCTTCCATTTATGCCAAGATGCGTGCCCAGAATGTGCCGTTTGAGGAAGTCTACGACCTGATGGCGGCGCGTGTCATCATCCGCTGCGCCTTGAAAGACGAGCAGGAGTGCTGCTGGAGTGTGTATTCAGCCATTACCAATATCTATGACCCTATGCCGGAACGTCTTCGCGACTGGATCACCAAGCCCAAAGCATCGGGTTATGAGTCGCTGCACACCACGGTGAAATACGACGATAAGTTGTGGTTTGAGGTGCAGATACGCACCACCCGTATGGACGACATCGCTGAGACGGGTCAGGCGGCCCACTATCTCTATAAAGGGGAGAAACAGACTTCTGAGGAATGGCTCCTCAACGTGCGCGAGGTGTTGGAGAATCCAGGTCTGGTGTCATTTGAGAACTCATACAGAAAGATCTATAAATCTGATAAGATATTCATCTTTACGCCCGAAGGTGACCTGAAGCAGCTGCCCATCGGTTCCACCGTGCTCGACTTTGCATACGAAGTGCATACGAAGGTGGGTGAGACATGCAATGGCGCTCGTGTCAACGGGCATATGGTGCCCATCCGTCATGTGTTGACCAATGGTGACAAGGTGGAGATCATCACGAGTAAGAAACAGTCGCCTCGCGCCGACTGGCTCAATGTGGTGGTTACCGAGAAGGCCAAAAACAAGATCAGGCGTTACCTGAAAGAGGAGGAGCTGAAGGAATCGGAGCTGGGCAAGGGCATGTTGCAGCGCCGACTGAAGAACTGGAAGCTGCCGTTCTCCGAGACCGTGATCGACATGTTGGTGAAGGAGTTCAAACTGGAGAACTCGCTACAGCTCTATCATCAGATCTCCACTGAGAAAATCGATATTGCTGACGTCAAGCGCTTTTTGAGCTCAAAGTTTGGGGAGAGCGCCGAGAAATCGGAAAGGCCTGTGCCTGAGCAGATTGAGTCAACAAAGAAAGAGCAGTCTGCCGATGCGGAAGAGTCGCTCTCTATCGGCGAGGACATCGACAACGTGACCTACAAATTGGCCAAATGCTGCAACCCCATTCCTGGTGACCGCGTCTTTGGATTTGTCACCAGCGATGGCACCATCAGCATACACCGCACCAATTGCCCCAACGCCAAGAGCATGCAGCAGCGTTATGGCTACCGCATCATCAACGTGAAATGGAACGGCATTGAGAATCAAGGGTCGCAGGCCACCATCCGTATCTATGGCCGTGATGTGATGGGATTGCTCGGAAAAATCACCAAGGTCATCTCCGAAGACTTGGAGGTGAACATGAAGAATATCGCCCTCAACTCCGACAAGGAAGGCTTTTTTGAAGGCAGGATTGTGCTTCAGATCTCTGATGTGGAGGCCTTGGAGCAACTCATTGTCAGGCTGAAGGCCATCGAGGGCATTATGGAAGTAGTTAGAATCGATTGAAATGAAAAAGGATTTGAGAAGATTCGTTATGGCGATGCTCCTGGGGCTTTTCTCGGGATCGATATTGGCTCAGGATATGCAAACGGCCAAGAATAGGTTTGGCATTGACCACGAGAAAAAACTTGTCGTGTCTACTGGAAGGTCGTTGGAGAAGACAGACAAAAAGACTTTGGAAGTCAGAGGAGAAACCTATACTTATTATCGTAGCGAGATGCCTTTGATTACCATCACCACCGATGGCCCGATCGTCAACTCGCCTGCTGTGCATGGCATTATCAATGTGGCAGATGCCGATGGCAATGTCGTTACGATGCACGCTGGATTCAAGATCCGTGGCACCTCGTCGCAGCAATACGACAAGAAATCCTATCGTGTGGAGCTTTGGGCCGACGAGACGGGTGTCGAGATGGCTGATACCACCTTCCTTGGACTTCGTAGCGACGACGACTGGAACCTTGAGGCCATGTGGGCACAACCGCTTCGCCTACGCGACAAGGTGGCCAACGAGTTGTGGATGGAGATGTACCAACTGCCTTATGCCGAGAACGAACCCGATGCCTTGCCAGGCATTCGTATGGTCTATGCCGATGTGTTCATCAATGACGAGTATATGGGCGTTTATGCCTTGACGGAGCGTATGGACCGCAAACAACTCGGGCTGCGCAAATACAATGGCGAATTGAGGGGACTGCTCTATAAAGGCAATGGCCCTGGTGCTCCAACGTTCGATAGCCTGCCCGGTTTCGACAATACGCTTGACACTTGGGACAACTACGAATGGGTTTATCCCAACGAGAGCGACACGGCCATCAACTGGAGCCATCTTTACAATTTCACCAACTTTGTGATGAATGCCTCCGACAATGTGTTCTATTCGCAGTATTCCGCGCAGTTTGACCAAGCCAATGCCATTGATTACTATTTGTTTATCAATAGCATTATGGCCATGGACAATATGGGCCGCAACCTGTTTTTGGCCCGTTACAAGAAGTCGAGCACCTATATGTACCTGCCTTGGGATCTGGATGCCATCTGGGGTTTGGACACCGATGGTAGTCATACCAACAACACGGCGGGTTTGAAGAGCAACGGCTTCTACGACCGTTTGACGCAGGACTGCTACGACAATGGCTTTGTGGCTTTGGCGAAAGACAGATACAACGCCTTGCGTAACGACATCCTGACCACGGAGCATATCATGGAGATGGTCCAAAACCAATTCGAAGCCTTGGTGGAAAGCGGTGCCTACGAGCGCGAGCATGAGGCATGGCCTGCTTTTAGCGTCGACGAAAGCCAATTGGACTATATGCGCGACTGGTTGGACAACCGCTTCAACTATTTGGACGGTGAAATCAATGCAGGCTGTGGCACTTGGGGCATCGAGGAACCTGAGCCTGTCGAAGAGCCGGCTCGAATGGTTGAAGTCTTCCCGAACCCTGCCAAAGACCGTATCAACATCCGTTTTGCTGAGCCTTGTGAGGCTTCAGTTAAGTTGTATGACATGACGGGCAGACAGGTCTATTCCAATGCGGCTACAACCCAAGCTTTTGTCATTTCCACGCAAGGTCTGAGCCATGGCGTTTACACTTTGGTGACCCATGTGGATGGACAACAGCAGGTGGATAGGGTGGTGGTGGAATAACCTTAGAGTTTCCAAATCGCCTCGACTTTCAAATCCGTCTTGTGGTTTCCCTCAATCATCGTCAAGCCGCTGCCGATTTCGTTGCGGTCGCTGTAGATGGTGCGTCCGATGCGGGCGTAGAGGGTCAAAGCGTTGAACAGTTTCACCTTCCCTAAGAGATACACCCTCATGCCTTTGCCGTAAAGGGCTGGCACGCTGAATGAGTATAGCACATCGCTTTCGTAAGCGTAGATGCGTGCGTTATAGTCCTGTGCGTCGAAGATGGCATAGCGGAAGGCAAGGCTGAAAGGCTTGTTTTCGGGCTTGTAGGCGATGTCTTGGCAGAGGAAATAACCATGTTCGTTGTTGCCGTCCTCATTGCGATAGTGGGCGTATTCAGCCTTGTTGGCGCAATGTAAATCCCAACCAATCTGATAGTTTATGTTGAAACGAACGGTGTTTTTGGTGTAGAGGATGGGGTAGTGGCTGAACACCATGCCGTCGGTGGAGTTCTTCATCTTGGTCTTGGAGCGGAACTGCAGATAGGCTTGCGTGCGGCGGTTGAAGCTATGGCTGATGCGCAGGTAGTAGTCGTGGCCACGGCTTGGTGCGTTGACTTGCGAGGTCAGCCAGGTGAATTGGAACTGGTCGGCGTAGGCGAGGATGTTCCAGTAGGGTGCAGGAGCGGCCTCCAGGCCGAGATAGATGCCGCGTTGCCCTTGGTTGCGGCTGCCTTCGCCGAAGGCGTTGCCCAACAGGTTTTGGTAGGCCTTGCCATAGTCGCGATAGAGGATGGTGAAGTTAAGATAGCCAGCCGGCTTGACGGTTAAGCCGACCAAGCCTGCAAAAGCCAACGGTCCCTGAGCCTGTCGAAGGGCCGTGCTGTCGTTGTTATAGCTCATCGAAGCCTCTCCAAAGACAGCATATTTGCCTTTCACATATTTGAAGTCAAGGCCTTGGTTGGTGAGGCGTTGTCCTTGGAAGTAGAACTGGTTGTAATGGCTAGGCTTGAGTTCGAGGGGTACGCTGAGCCAGGTGTGATGGGCTGTATAGCCTACCTCGAAATGGGCGATGGCGTAGGCTAGATGTCCGCCGATGACCTGTTGTCGTATGGCGTGGCGGTCTTGTAGCTCGCCGATGGTGCGGTGGTAGCCTGTCTCTTGCAGGCTGCTGACGAGTTCGGCTTCGTTATCCAAGGTGTCGGCTGCGCTGACGTTGGCGTCAATCATGCGGTTGGAGTAGAACACGGTCCCCTCAAAGGGTCCTTTACCTAATGTGACGGCTGCACCGCGCATGAAGGCATACTCACTAGCCGAGGCTTTCGCTGTTAGGCCACGTCCTTGTTTCATCACGCTGCTGCCTGCACCTGCCTTGCCAAAGCTCTTTCCCGACCATAGCGTCAAACCTTGACCGAAGGCAATTTGGTAGTCGCCTAAGGCCGCGGTTTTCACGATGCCCAAGTCTTTGGCAAAGAGGTGAAAACCGGCAAAATCGAAGCCTCGACGGTATTGGCTGCCCAAGAGTTTCTGTATGGTGTCGCTGACCTTGTCGGTGAAGAACATCTCGCCCGCGTCTTTCTCCAAGACGAATCCCGCCCTGATCTTGTTCCTATAGTTATAGGTGTATTTCAGCTGGTATTTCTGAGGACTGCCGAGGTAACGCGAATTGGGTTTGGCAAGGAGGGAGGAGTCGTCAATGGGTAGGTAGCCTTGTTGCTTTTCTAGGACTTGCTCGTAACGGCCTACCAATTGGTGCTTGCCATAACGTGCCATCTTGTTGAAGGTGATTTTGTCCTTGCTTTGGTCTTTCTCGATGCACACCACGGGACGGATGATGGCCACCGTTTGCTCGTCAAAGCCCTCCACCATCTCCAACTCATCGAGGAACATGAAGTCACCATAGAAACGGCGGTATTTTTGCAGTTCTTCGTATTGGAACACGCTGAGCAGGCGCAGTTCCACCAGACGCATGACCTCGTCGCTGTTGAGGTTGACGGGATTCTCGCTGAGGAATATATAGTTCTCCAAGAGGTCTTCGTAATCGGCATCATCGTCAACGTCTTCGGCCAGGCGTTCCACCTGTTCGATGAGCATACTGTTCAAGGCATCGGCGCTGAGCGTATCGATGGCGATTTGCGCCTTGGCAAACCAGGTGAACGATAAGGCTAATATGATGAAGACCCAACGTTTCATGTCACTTACCTATGCTGAAGATCATGCCGATTTGTACGGAGGCACCCAGTTCGTTGTGCAGCTGCGCTGCCACGTTGATCTGTGCGAAACTGATGGCATAACCCAGTCCGAAGCTGAGGATGCCCGGGTTGGTCTGGACGCCAGCGCGGATGTAAAAGTTCCTGACGGCCTCGTATTCCAAGCCGCCCCGCAGGCTGACACCTTCGCGTTCAGTGTCTTTCTCGATCTCGCATTGTCCGACGAAGTCTTTGGTGAACTGGTAGGCCAGTCCGAAACGCATCACGATGGGTAATTTCTCATGGTTGAGGGTCTGCTCGAAGCTGAAGCTGACGGGGTTGAAGACGTAGGTGCCCAAGGTCAGTTTGTCGGTGACATGCGACTGGATGCCCAGTTCGAAGGTAAGCGCGCTGAATTTGCCGTAGTCGTTGCCAATCTTGAGCATGAGGTAGTCAAGTTGGAGCCCGATTTGAAGGTAGCGCCCGAAGTCTTTGGCATAGGCGAGGCCTAATTTGTTCTCGTTGTATTTTGAGGAGCCGAATTGGTTGAAGCTAAGTCCCAAAGTGCCAAATTTGGTGGGTAGGGCGAAGGCGCCGCATTTGTATGCCGTCTCGGGGAGCATCCAGCGGTTTTCGTAATACAAGCCGAGGCTGATCTTCTCCAAATTGGCCATCCCAGCAGGATTGTTCTGCATGGCCCACAACCCTTGCGAGGCCACCGACGAGCCTCCCATGGCGGCGGCGCGACCCCCGATAGGATGGATGAGGTCGTAGGCGAAAAGGGTTGAGGTTGAAAGGATTAGGGTTATGAGGAGTAGAGTTTTCTTCATGTTAAAGTGTTTTATGGTGCAAATGTAATGCTGATTTTTCAGAAAACAAAATTTTTACTATCTTCGCAGGCAAATTGACGTTAAAACTCACTATCCATCAACGAAGTCATGCTGTATTTTCTCATCGCATTGTCCATAATCTTGGCCTTGATTGGTATTGTCGGAGCGGTTGTTCCAGGCATTGCCGGAACACCGTTCAGTTTTCTAGCTTTGTTGGCGCTTTCTTTTGCCGAAGGTGTCAGTTTCTCGCCCAAGTTCTTGATCATTATGGGTGTGATAGGTGCTATTGTCTTTACTGTGGATTATGTCGTCCCCGTGTGGGGAACGAAGCATTTCGGTGGCACCAAGGCGGGTGTTCGGGGCAGTACCATAGGCCTCTTCCTGGGTTTGTTGGTTACTTTAGCCATGCCCATCGGCTTTATCGCCATCTTGTTGGGCCCCTTTATCGGTGCCTATATCGGCGAGAAAAATGCGGGTACCGACGACCATAAGGCATGGCGTTCGGCCATCGGGTCGTTTATCGGATTCATATGTGGCACGGGCATCAAAGTGATTTATGCTTGTGTGTGCATTTATTACATCGTTAAAGAGTTAATAGCCATTTTATGATAGATTTGGAAGCAAAAGCGCGGCATATCCGCGAATTGATATTGACCGCCTTGGCGGAGGCTGGCTCGGGACATACGGGCGGCTCCCTCGATTTGGCGGACATCTTCACCGTTTTGTATTTCAACCATATGCGTCACGACCCCAAGCACCCCGATTGGGAGGACCGCGATAAGGTGGTGCTTTCCATAGGGCATACGGCTCCCGTTTTATATGCCACCTTGGCGGCGGCAGGCTATTTCCCGGAAGAGGAGATGCTGACGCTGCGTAAGTTGGGAAGCCGCTTGCAAGGGCATCCGAGTTATGTGTTCTGCCTGCCTGGTTTGGAGACTTGCTCGGGCAGCTTAGGACAAGGGATTGGCGTAGCGTTGGGCATGGCTTTGTCGGCCAAGATGGACGGCAAGTCTAATCGTGTGTTCTGCATCATGGGTGATGGCGAGCAGCAGGAGGGAAGTGTGTGGGAGACGGCTATGGCGGCGGCTCACCATCTGGTCGACAACCTCTGTGTCATCATCGACCGCAACCGTTTGCAGATTGATGGCGGCACCGAGAAGGTGATGGCCATCGATCCCTTGCGCGACAAATGGGCCGCTTTCGGGTGGCATACGATAGAGATTGACGGTCACGATATGGGACAAATCAAGATGGCCCTTGACATGGCCGACCAAGAGAAAAGCAAGCCTACCGTCATCATTGCCGATACCATCATGGGTAAGGGCGTGAAGAGCATCGAAGACAACAACCAATGGCATGGGAAGGTGCCGAGCAAAGAACAAGTAAAGGAGTTTTTGAATGAACTATACAAATAAAGGCAACAAAGCCACAAAGACAGGCTTCGGCGAGGGTGTCCTTGCTGCGGCTCAGAAAGACAAAAGGGTGGTTGGCATGGGGGCCGACATCACCAACTCGGTGGGGATGAACCTCTTCGCTGACGCATTTCCTGAGCGTTTCTTCTCCATGGGCATTGCCGAACAGGATGCCGTGGCTACGGCTGCAGGACTGGCCCTGAGTGGCAAGATGCCCGTATTTAGCACTTATGGCGTGTTTGCTGCGCATCGCGCCAACGATCAGATTCGTATCTCGGTATGCTACAACAATGTCCACGTTGTCATCGGTGGCGCCCATGCAGGCGTTTCTGTGGGTCCCGACGGAGCCACGCATCAGGCGTTGGAAGACGTTGCTACCATGCGGGTGTTGCCTAACATGACGGTCATCTCGCCTTGTGACGCCACGCAGGCCAAGATTGCCACAGAGAAAGCCATCCTCGAGTGTGACGGCCCAGTCTACATCCGTTTCGGTCGTGAGGCGGTGCCTGACTTCACGGATGAGAACCAAGACTTTGAGATAGGAAAGGCCCAGCTGATGCGTGAGGGCACCGACATCACGTTGGTGGCTACGGGACACGAGGTGTGGGAGTCGCTCGAAGCCGCTCATATGCTTGAGCATATGGGTATCTCTACAAGAGTCATCAATATGCATACCATCAAACCGTTGGATGGCGAGATGCTGAAAAAGGCCGCCGATGACACACGTTTGATTTTCACCGTTGAGGAGCATCAGATAGCGGGTGGCTTGGGTAGTGCGGTGGCCGAGTTTTTCTGTGAGAACCACCCGATCAGGGTGTACCGAATCGGCATGGACGACTGCTTTGGTGAGTCGGGACAGGCATCGGCGCTGATGCACAAGTTCGGGCTTGACGCCGCTGGCATCGTCAATCGTGTGCTGAAAGAGGTGGGCAAGGACGACCTTAGCCTATTCATTCCTAAGCTAGGCAAGCCGTTTTCAACCTATCCAAAGGGTCTATATACGTACAAGGTCCTATATAATGGCTATGACTATCATGATGATTCGACCTATGAGACGTGTTATGATACCAAGGTGTATAAGCATTACATCGACCAGGGTAAACAAGGCCATGCTGTCCGTGAGACCTTGGCACGCTCATTACACGACCATTTCATCAGCCATGCCTTATACAATATGCTGAGCCTTTACGACGAGAAGGATGTCATCGGCATCATGGGTGGCCATGCCTTAAGTCGTACTGAGCCAGGCTATCGCCAGATTGTCTTCTTGAGCAAGAAGCTCACTGAAATGGGGAAGCTGATGGTGACAGG
The DNA here is from genome assembly GCA_017539045.1 of Bacteroidales bacterium. Classification (GTDB taxonomy): domain Bacteria; phylum Bacteroidota; class Bacteroidia; order Bacteroidales; family F082; genus Limimorpha. The sequence continues at coordinate 10,233 of JAFYHS010000020.1, read as the reverse complement.
CGGTGGCCCAGGAGCCATGGAAGCCACGCATCTCGGGTCTTGGATGGCGGGTAGGAGCGAGGATGAGGTGAACGAGGCTGTGGATATGCTCATTCCTTCGGCTACCTACAAAGACGAAGGTTGGCTGCGTCGTTCCTTCGAGGTGATGGAGCGCTTCCCATTGCAATCCGAATACCGTAGCTTGGCTATCCCGACATGGTATTATGGTCACGAGCCGACAGCACCTTTTGCCACCGACATCGCCAAGTATTTCGATAACAGCGTGCGTGAGGACGGCATCGTCACCATCGCCAAGGGCGGCATCATCTATACGCCAGGAAGTGCGGGTACCATGCAGGAGATCTTCCAAGACGCTGGGCAGAACCATTATGAGAGCGTGGGCTATGCCAGCCCTATGATTTTCATGGGCAAGGAGTACTACACGCACTATATGCCTGCCTATACGTTGCTTAAGGACTTAAGCGACCGTGGCATCTTCAAGAACATGATTCTCACCATATCTGACGATAACGATGAGATTATCGATGCCATAGTACGTTTTAAGGAAGAAAGGTGATCATTGCACCAGAATCACATCATCTTCGCCACAAGGCATGAAGATGGAGTCGTTGACCAGATTCAGTTCGGTTTCGATTTTATAGGCCTTGCGTTGTTTTTCCAAAGGAATCATCAGCTTTACCATGCCATTGGTGTCGGAGAGTGCTTGCTGTCCTTGGATGCTCACTATGGTGGAGTTGACGCTCTCTTCGGTGTTGATGTTCCATAGTTTGAAATGGATGTCGCCATAGACTGAGGGGTCGCGTCTGATCTGCAGCAGCGTGTTTCTCGTCAAGGTGGCGGTGGTGTCAGTGTCAAGGAAGTCCTTACAGGTCACGGTGATATGGATGGGTTGGTCGAGATAACGGTGGGGGATGTTCTTGAAGGTCAGGCCTGCGTCGGGCGACGACAGGGTGTCTTTCTTCGTTTCATTGTCGAGGGTCAGCGTGACTATGGCGTCTTGGATAGGCGGCAGCATGGGGTTGTTGATGGAGGCTTCGCTCAGGCGTATTTCGGCGTCGAAGGGTTGGTTGGCTTTGCGCACACCAAGCAGGGTGGCGATGACGGCGATGATGCCTATGGCCCATAAAGCCATCTTTCGGATGAGTTGCCTTTTGTGTCGTTGCCAGATGGCGTCGAACTCCACGCCGAGGAGCTTTGACACGAGCTGTGCATAGGCGCGTTCCCTATTGAGCCATTGCCAGCGGTAGATCTTCTCGTTGACGTTGGCGCCGAGGATCTCAGGCAACCCAAGCTTGTCGATGACGGGGTTGAAGCATTCCGTTTCCGGGTCGCCGCTGTGAGGCGTGCCATCCACGATAAAGAAATGGATGTTGTTGGGACGTCCGAGGCTGTGGAAATACTCTATCTCGCGCCCCACCCATTCCGACTTGGCCGAGTTGGGTGAACAGATGACAATGAGATGCTCTGAGGCTTTCAGCCGCTCTTGAAGCTCGTTGGAGAGGCCTCCGGGCTGAATGTCGGTAGGGGCGAAGAACACGGGCTTGATGGGTTTCCTTGGCCAGTTGTGCTCGTTGCAAAGTTGGGTCGGCAACTTGTAGTGCTCCAGCTTTTTCTGTAGTTTTTTACCCCATGCCGTGTCTTTGGCATTGTAGCTGATAAAGGCGTAGTATTTGAACTGTGGGTTCATTGTTTCTCTTCTTTTAGCTTCTGTTGTATTTGTTCTATGCTTTGCTTGGCGTATTGCGTGTCGCTGTGTTCCTCGCCCAGGCCTTTCTTCAACAGCTCATATGCCATGTTGTAATATTCGAGGGCTTCCATGTATTTGCCTTGGTTGGCGTAGGCGAAGCCGATGTTGTAATAGGAATAACCCAGGTCGGGATGGTCTTCGCCAAGGGTCTTCTTACGGATCTCGAGCGCCTTTCTGTTGTTTTCCAAGGCTTTGTCGTATTCGCCCATCTTAGTGTATACATTGCCGATGTTGTCGTAGCAAACGGCGGTATGGTCGTTGTTTTCGCCCAATACTTTTTTCCTTGCTTCCAAGGCTTTCTCATAGTATTCGAGCCCCTTCTCGTTTTCGCCGATACGGGTATACAAAAACCCTATGTTGTTGTACATATAGGTCGTAGTAGGATGGCTGCTCCCAAGGACCTCCTCACTGATTCCCAATGACTTTTCAAGGTAATTCAAACCAGTGGTGTAATCGAGAAGCTGAAGATAGCAGTAGCCTATGTTGTTGTAGCTCAACGAAACTTCGGGATGCTTTGCCCCATAGGCTTTGACGCGGATGGCCAAGGACTTGAAATAGTATTCCAATGCCTTCTCTATCTCGTCTTTCTCGGAATAGCAGTGGCCTAGGTTGTTGTAGGCGGAGGCCAAGATGGGATCGCTGGGGTCCATGGTCTGTTCGTAGATTTCGATGGCGTTGTTGGTATAGTCCAGCGCTTTGTCATAATCGCCCATGGCGGAGTAGTTGGAGCCCAGGTTCAGATAGATGTTGGCCGTTTGGGGGTGGAGGTGTCCCAAAGCGGCCTCTGACATATCCTTGGCTTGGAGGTAGTATTGTGAAGCGTTCGCATAGTCACCCAACTCAGCATGGATGTAGCCGATGTTGTTGAGCGAGGAGATGAGATTCATGGTGTTGATTTCGGGCTGTGCCATGGAGATGCCCAAGATCCTAGTGTAATAGGAGAGGGCTTTGTCGTAGTCGGCAAGGTAGTCGTCGATGAAGGTGCCAGCGTCGTTCTGCCATTCTATTCTCGTTGTGTCCAAGGCGGCGCGGAGCTCCAGATAATAGGCGGCCGTGTCGTTCATGTGCTGTGCGGCGAAGGTCTCGTAGAAGCTATAGCAGCGGCGGGCCAGCTCTTCCTGGTCGGCGGCATGGACGGCCTTGGCTTTGCCCAGTTGTTCTTCTTGCGCCTTGATGGCTTGGCCTTTTTGCAGCTGTTCCTCCACCTGCTTGCTGAGGTCGCCACGGGTGTTGAGGAGTGAGTCGGCCTTCACCAGTTCGCCGTTCTCGATGCAGTATGACACCTGGCGGTAGAATTCATCCAGCTGGTCGTAGTCCAACTCGGAGTAGCGTTTCGCCATGTCGGCGATGAGCTGTTCGTTGCTTTCCTGCTCGGCATAGAGCTGCTGCAGCGACTTCTGGTATTCCTCCAGCGTGATTTTGTTCTCTTCCTTGAGGGCTTCTATCTCGTCCTCCTTGTCTTGCAGCTGTTTCTGTAGGTTGCGGCGTATCTTCTTCTCTGCGTTGAGCTTGTCTTGGAGCTGTTGTTCAGGGGTCTCCATGACGATGTAGAGCGGGTTGCCTGAGCGTTTGTAAGTCTTAGGGCAAGCGTCCATGTCGACCAGTTGGTAGCCTTTCTTCCTTACCGAGTCCAAGCGGAACTGTGGCTCGGCGACGGGGAAGGAGAAGGCTCCGTCGTCGCTATTGACCAGCACGGAGGTACGGCCTTGCACCGACACCGTGGCGCCTTTCAGGCCTTGGCCTGGCACCAGTTTGCCTTTCACCATACGACCTTTGGTCTTCACGTAGCCCTGTTGGGTTTGGGCGGAGGCCCAAACGCACATCAGCATGGTTGCTGTGAGCAATAGCAGTTTTTTTATGTCATTCTTTTGTTTCATTTTCCTGCTCTTTCATTTTTGCTTGGATTTCGGCGATTCTCTCTTTTTGCCTGACAGTGAACGGATGTCTCTTGCCTGCGATGGACTCATAGATATTCAAGGCCTTGTTAAAGGCTTTCAAAGCATTATCGTAATCACCTTGATTCATGTATACAGCACCGATGTTATTGTAGCTGGTTGCCACCTCGAGATGGTTCTCGCCATAGACGGATAACTTGTTTTTCAAAGCATTGTTGAGGTATTCCAAAGCCTTCTCTGTGTTGCCTTGTTTAAAATAAATAACTCCTACGTTGTTATAATTGGTACCCACCTCGGGATGATTCTCGCCAAAGACCGATAAACTGATTTTCAAGGCTTTGTTATGGTTTTCTAGAGCCTTCTCAAGGTCGCCTTGTTTGCCATATACAAAGCCGAAATTGTTGTAGCTTACAGCCACGTCGGGATGGTTCTCGCCAAGGAGGGACAATCTAATCCTTAAAGCTTTTTCGAAGTACTCTAAAGCCTTCTCATAATCTCCTTTTTTTCCATATATAAACCCGATGTTGTTGTAGCTTACAGCCACGTTGGGGTGGTTCTCGCCAAGGAGGGGCAGTCTGATCCCTAAAGATTTCATATAGTATTCCAGCGCCTTTTCATCTTTACCTTGTTTTGAGTATAACACGCCGATATTGCTATAGCTTGTTGCGACTTCAGGATGATGCTCCCCATAGACAGACTTCCAGATTCCCAATGCCTTTTCAAAGTATGTCAAAGCCTTGTCAAGGTAGCCCCGGTCGGCATACAATGTGCCTAGGTTATTATAACATACGGCAACGTCGGGATGGTTCTCGCCAAGCACGGACATTCTTATTTCCAAAGCCTTGTCGTTGTATTCCATCGCCTTTTCATAGTCACCTAGGTTTTTGTACACATAGCCGATGTTGCTGTAGCTTGTGGCAACGGCAGGATTATTCATGCCAAGAGAAGACAACCTGATTTTCAGAGCTTTGTTGAGGAGTTCTATAGCTTTTCCATAATCGGCAAGATATCCTGTAGCAAACTCTGCTGTTTCGTCAAGCCATTCTGCGTTAGTCGTATCAAGGCTTGTCCTCAGTTCCAAATAATAGGCAGCCGTATCATTCAAATGCTTCGACTTGAATGATTGATAGTAACTGTAACACCTTCGTGCGGCTTCCTCGATTTCCGCTTTCTGGAAGGCTTCGGCGGTTTGTAGTAGTTCCTTCTCTTTCTGCAAGGCCCCCTCGCGCCTTTTGATGCTCGCCACTTGTTCTGTAATATCGCCTCGGGTGTTCAGCAAAGAATCCGCTTTTACCAATTCGCTGTTCTCGATGTAGTAGGACACTTGGCGGTAGAACTCGTCCAGCTGGTCATAATCCAATTCTGAATAGCGTTTTGCCATATCGGCAATGAGCCGTTCGTTGCTTTCTTGGTCCTCGTAGAGTTTTTTCAGATTCGCCCGGTATTCCTCTTCGCTAATTATCTGTTGGGCTTTCAATGCTTCGATCTCGTCTTCTTTTTCTTGCAGTTGCTTTTGCAGGTTGCGTCTGATTTTTCGCTCTGCCGAAAGCTTGTCCCGAAGCTGCTGCTCGGGCGTTTCCATCACAATGTAGATTGGATTGGAGGATTGCTCGTATTTTCTCGGACAAGAAGTGGCGTCGACCAATTGATAACCTTTTTTGTTCACCGAGTCGATTTGGAACTGCTGGTTCGGTGTGGGGAAAGAGAAGGCTCCATTCTCCGAATTCACCAAAACGGTAGTGCGACCCTGCAATGAGACCCTTGCCCCTTTCAGGCCTTGCCCTGGGATCAGTTTGCCATTCTCCATGCGACCTTTGGTCTTTACGTAGCCCACTTGGGTTTGGGCTGATACCGAAAGACCAAACAGCAATGTGAGGACTAAGGAAAGTAGAGGTCTCTTCATAACGTATGGATGGGTTCTTCCTATTGCTTTTCGATGGTCCAGCCTAGTTTGAGGATGGTCTTCAAGGTCGCGATGGAGGTGTTGCGGTCATAGTCCTTATCGGCCTCGGGCAGCTCGTCATATTCGATGAGACAAGGGTGGTGCTTGCACTCACCATCGAGGGTTGGCCCCCAAGTCCAACCTTCTTTTAAGCGGCTTTGTGCCCATGTGTCGTGTACATTGCGGGCAATCAACTCGATGAGTTGTTTCAACTCTTCCGAAAGCTGGATGTCGGAGGTGTCGATGGGCTGGGGCGTATAATCAGGAGGGATCATTCCATTAGGTTGTTTATTTGTTAATATTCAGCCTTTCGAGAATTCCTGGTATGGCCAACATCAAAAAACTGTCGTATTTCATGTCGAATGGGTTGATGCGGCGCAGATTTGCGAAGGAACAAAGGTCGACATGGACGGGGTCCTGGGCGTTTTTCTTCAATTGGTTGCGGTATTGAATCCTCTCCTTGCCAAACAAGCACTCAATATCCATGCGTTCTTTTTCGCTGAGGGGTCGGAAGCCCATGATGAGTTTTTCGACCACCCAACGTGAATGTTCGCTTTTTGACAAGGCCTCCACGCATTCCGCCCATGCTTCTTCTTCGGTGATGCCTTGAGTCTTGGCATATTGAGCCACTCCAGCAGCCCTCGATTCAAAGCAGTCGGCGCAATACACATTTGACAGCGCGTTTTTAACCGTAGTCAAGTCTGATGTCCATTTCTTATCGTCGACTAATTGGGTCAAAGGCTTTCTCAAGAGGGTGCGTTGAAAGACGTTGAGCGCCGTGGCGTAGCGTTGTGCGTCGTGGATGTCTTCTGCGGGTAGGTTGTCAATCCACGACCCCAAAGAATACATCCTATGGGTCATGACCGCTTTTCGGGTGTCGATGCAAAAGATGTCATCCTCCTTTTTTGTGCCGAGGAAGGAATTCACCTCGTCTTCCGTCATGATGATGGCGCTCTCAGGAGCGTTTCCGCTCCATTCTTCTACCACGCAAATCTCAATGTCGGCGAAGGTGTTGGCATTCGTCGGTTCCGAACCGTTGACTGAGAGTTTGCAATAGGAGGGGAGGTTGCATAGGTATTCCTCTTTCTTCAGCTCTTCAACGATTTCTTTGTTCTTGCTCACTATGGTGATGAGGGTCCCGTTTTGATGCGTCTCGTCGAAATTGGCATAATGAGCCGAAAGTGCCACTTGTCGGACTACGCTCAACATCAACGGGCTGTCGTTGGTTATGACCACTTGAAGCCTTTGCTTCGACCCTTGTCCAATTACGACGTCTTTTAGTTTTTCAAGTACATAGGCTCTAGCGACATACCAATTATGGATTGTATCGGCCGAAAACTTGTCGCCGTTTTTTCGAGTCAAATACTCAAAAGGTTTTTCTTTGCACATAAGATTGCTCATGATAAGGCCTCCTTCCTGTTGGTTGCATCTATGTTGGATAGGCGGTTGATGCAATTGCTGACGTCATGACTTGTCGGGCTCTGGTATAGACGCAGTCCAAACCATGCCAAGGCTTCAACGATATGCTCCGTGATCCTTGATTGGTGCCATTCGAAAGCGGAATAGCCGCCCTTCATGACGTGGACATATACTTGCAGAGGCATGCCAGCCTCTTTCTGCTCTTGCCAACTTACCATCAAACGGGGCATCTGTGAGACAACGGGATCGTTCATCAGCCAATGATAGATATACAACCTATAAAGGTTTGCATTGATGGCACCTTCATGAATCTCTTCCGTGGGCAGGTAATGCTGGAGTTCTTCCTTGTTTTTCAGACGTTCCACCTCCTCTGAATTGATGGGGTGGAACTGGCTGGTATCGAGAAGGAATATCTTCTTCATCAACCTGCCGAAGGTCTTGTCTTCGGCCATTTTTTGTAAGTTGATGAAATGGTCGGAATGGAGCACGCTGGTGGGGATGGATGATGTGGTAGTGTCCCAGTTGTATACGGTGACCGTCGTCAGCGTGATGCGTTTCACCACGCCATCCACATTGTATTTGGGCACTTGGATCCAGTCGTCGATGCTAAGCAAATGGTTCAGTCGCACATGGAGGAAAGCTACCACGCCCTTCAAGGTCTCTTGGAAAATCCAACTGAGCACGGTGCCCACAATTCCAATGGCCAAAAAATAGCGTGAGTCTTTCTTGATGTCGAAGACGACTAGCAGGCCAATGACCCACAACCCGATTACGACGAGAATGGCGATTTGGCACCAGGTTATGCCGCTCTCTTTCCTGCGAAGGCAGAAGATGTCAGTCAATTTGGTGCATATCGAGACGACAAGGCACATGACCAAGGTCGCGACCAACATCTGGAACCAAGGCTTGCCGATAATTGTCGGGAACTCCCCTAAGAATAATGGCACCAGAAGCGCTGCAAGCACAAGGGTGAACAAGATTATCGACTTATGCCAAATTTGGAGATTCAAGCTTCTCGGTTCGGAGTTTCTACTCTTATTACCCATATTTGTATTATTCAAGAATTCTTCTCAGCGACCTAACCATATATTCTTCCATCACGGTGCAATTTTCGTCTGCTTCAATGATGGCACAAAGGTCAGCGAGGATTTCCAAGCGGTCGCTTTCGGAGGTGACATAAAGGGGTTTGTTTTCTCGGATGCATTCAATGACTTCGGCGTCGTTCATCTTGTCAAACATGCTTTCGACTTTGTCCACCGTTTCGAAGTCGGTTTTCTTGAGCATCACTTTCACTTCTTCCGATTGGACGTTTCCGTCGATATTTGCTGCATACAGCATCACCATTACCTTAAATTCATCTTTACTTAGTGTCATGGCTTTCTTGTGTTTTATTGTTTTCTATTATTGTTGTTGTTGTTTTCAATTATGCATAGGTTTCAACAGGTCGTTCACGGTCTTCACCGGGTTGAAGGTCTCGATGGGCACTTCGACGAAGATGGTGATCCAGTCGGCCATGGCGCCGTTCCAGAGACCGGGCAGCTCGAGGGCTTTCAGCTCGCGGCCGTCTTTCGACTTGTTGGAGATGAAGCCCGTGTTGGCGTCGACATAGTCGGTCAGACAGAAGGCCTCGCCCTTATAGTTCCAGCAGCCGCACACCAGGTCGACGGGGTTGAAGTGGGTGGAGCCTTGGAAGATGGCTTCTTGGCCCTCGTTCTTGTGGTTGATTTGTGAGGACTCGATGATCTGCAGCGACACCTCGTCGTCAAGGTTCTTCACCCAGAAGGGGCCACCGCCAGGCTCACCTTCGTTTTTCACCATGCCGCAGATGCGCATCGGGCGGTTGAGTTTGTTGTAGAGGTAGTCAATCTTTTCGATGTCGTTATAATCGTTGACGAAGTCGGGGATCTCCATCATCAAGTCGTCCTTGGCGAATCTGAGGGCTTCTTCGAGCTCTTCGGCGCTGACGGCGCCTTGGTCGAGCATCTCGAGGTAATCGAAAGCGCGCTGCTGCAGGTGGAGGAGCAGGCCCGCCAACACCTTTTTATAGGTGATGGTCGTCTGTGACTTGGTCTCAGGCACGATGTTGTCGATGTTCTTGATGAAGACGATCTCCTCGCCGAGGTCGTTGAGGTTCTCGATGAGTGCGCCGTGACCGCCGGGGCGGAACAGGATCTTGCCGTTAGCCTCGCGGAACAGCTCGCCGTTGGCGTCGATGGCCACCGTGTCGGTGGACGGCTTTTGGCAGGAGTAGGTGATGTCGTAGCGCACGCCGTATTTCTTCTCGTAGTCGGCTTTCAGCGCGTTGACGGTCTTCTTGAAAGGTTCTTCATGCTCGGGCGAGACGGTGAAGTGGAGTTTGGCCACGCCTTCGTTGTCGGTGGCGTAGTGTGTGGCTTCCACGAGGTGCTCTTCAAATGCCAGGCGGTTGAAAGTGGGGTAGTGGTGGAACTTCAGCAGGGCCTTGGGCAGCTTGCCGTAGTTCAGTCCGTCGTCCAAGAGCAGGGCTTTCACGACGTCCACCTTGCGGCCTTCTTTCAGGAGGCTGTCGATGTCGGCGCCATAGAGGCGTTTCGCGGCGGCGTTGAGGTCGTCGAAGAAGGCGAAGCTATGGATATGGGCGAAGAAGATCTCCGTGAATTTGCTGTCCTCGCCGGTCTCGATGAAGGCGAATAGGTCCTTGAACATACGTGAGGCGGCGCCTGAGGCGGGGACGAACTTCGTGAATTGGTAAAACTCCTTGTCGGCGTCGAAGACGGCGGTCATCATGTTCACTTGTTCCTCGTTGAGGCGCAGGATGCCGTCGCCGAGGGTGGCAGGGCGCATGAGTTGGACATATTGTGTGCCTCTTTTCAGCTGTGCAACTTGGTTTATTACTTGATTTTCAGCGATGTTTCTTTCTGAAAGCTGTTGAAGGTCTTTTTCTGTAAGCATAATTGTGGTTTTTAAACGCTTCAAAAATAAGAAATTAAGTAATGCAAAGAAAAAAAATATCAAAAAAGTTCTCAAAGTGGTTACAGCATTGAAAAAAGTTGTATCTTTGCAGCCGATTTTGAGCCCAGGTGGTGAAATTGGTAGACACGCCACTTTGAGGGGGTGGTGCCGATTACGGCATGCAAGTTCGACTCTTGTCCTGGGCACAATCACCAAGCCCCGATGGCGGAATTGGTAGACGCGTACGTTTCAGGTGCGTATATCGAGAGGTGTGCAGGTTCGACTCCTGTTCGGGGCAC